>CAIVPZ010000050.1 GCA_903907955.1 uncultured Acetobacteraceae bacterium
CAGCACGACGTTGCCCGTCGTGCTGCGCACGTCCTGCGGCAGCACGCATTTCACGTAGCCGGCGAGCTGGCTGTCGATCGCCGTTTGCAGGGTGCAGGGAATCATCGTCCCCATCGTCACCATCATGTCGGGATGCGGCAGCAGCCGGGCCTTGGAGCCGCTCAGCACCGTCGGCTTGAGCATGTTCGCCAGCGCCGACGGTTGCGCGGCGGCCAGGCTTGCCTGGGCGCCGGTCACCAGGCCGGCAGGAGACGGCAGCGCCGCCGCGGGCTCCACCACGCCCCCGCCGCCGGAGAATGCAAAGATCGGGCTTTCCGCCGGGGTCATCTCGTGCTGCCGCGGCGGCGCGAACATCGCGGCCGCCGGCGCCGCCGCCGGCATGGGCAACGCGCCGGGCGCAGCGGTGGCGGGGGGTGACTGCAACGGTGCAGGATGAAATGCCGCGCCGGTCCAGGCCGCCAGATCTGTTTGCTGCTTCACCTCCTGGGTAGCCTTGGTGAGGTGACTGATCCAGATGAAGGAGAGGAACACCACCAGCACCAGGCCAGCGACGCCGATCTTCTGCACGGCGGTAAGCTGGCGGCCCGGCGCACCCGAGACGATCGACCCCGAGGCGTTGACGCCTCCCGGCATGCCATTGTTCCCGCTGCCGCTCATTGTGGCGCGTCCTTGATGACCCGCTGCACGTTCGGGCTGGTGGTTTCAGTTTCGGGGTTCCTGCCCACCGGATCGAACGCCTGGTTCCAGATGGCAAGCACCGTCTGCCCGTCCCGCAGCCGCCAGCCGCGCGCTACCGAGTCCACCTGCACGAGGTCGCCTTTCACCGCATAGTTCGGCGTGGCTTCCTTGCCGTCGGGGTTGATGACGAAGACCGATGGGATGCGGACGTTGCCCGGGAAACGGAACACGGTGCTGTAGCCGTTGTCGAACACCTCCAACGGCAGCAAGGTGCGGTTGCCCTGGGCGACGTAGTGCCAGTTCCGGTCACCCGAGAACGGATACCTCGCCCTTTGCTCCATCTGCTGATGCGCGAGCTGCAACTGGTATTGCGCGGCCCTGGCTTGAGCCTCGGCCAGGTCCTTGGCGGCTTGCGCCGCCGCCGCCGCACTCTGGCGCGCGGCGTCGTCGGCCGGATAGGTGAACTGGACGCTATAGTAGATCCCTGGTGCGTTCACGCCGAGGGTCTCGGCCGGTACGGTCGTGATCTCGAAGACATAGCGGCGCATCTCGCCGCCCTCGGTCGAGGTCAGGACGATGGCCGGCTGCAACGGCAAGGCTTCCTGCGACTTGAGGAACAGGAAGTTGCCCTTCGGCATCGCCTTGAGGTTCTTGCTGTCGGTCACGGCAACGGCCGTGACCGTCTCCCTGGGACCGAAGGCGACCACGAGCGTCGCGCCTACGGCGGTCGAAAGATGGACCACCTGCCCGGGGTTGTAGGCGAGGTAGCGCATGCGCGCGTCCTGCCGGCCAGGGACCGGATGCTCTTCCGCCCAGGCGGGCGATGACATGATGGACGCGCAGAGCAACGCCAACGCGATCGGCCTCATTGGGCGCTGTCCTCCGCGGCCTGATAGGACATGACGATCACCCCGCCAGGATTCTTGAGACGCAGCGCAATTGGCAACGTGGCCACGGTTCCGAATTGCAGGGTCGCCGTCCACGTCGTCGCAACGGGCTGCTGTCCGGTGATGGTGAGCACGCGGCGGTAGCGAATCTGCTGCACATCCGCGGCGATGTTCGCCGACGAGATGTGCTGGATCTCGATCACGCCCTTCTTCCCGACGGTCATCTGCGGCGACGCCGCGTTGGGGTAGTTGAACCAACCCTGGTACTGGGTGCGCGGCACGTCCGCGCTCATGCCGGACACGGCATCATAGCCGTATTGCGCGGTGTCATAGCTGTAGCCCTCGCGCAGCCGCACGTACTCCCACAGCGCCGCTGTCATGACCGCCTGGCTCTGCGTCGCGGGCAGCCGGGAGAGGGCGACCGAACTGTCCACCGTCCCGTCCGGGCGTACCCACAGATAGACCGGCACGACCTTCGTCAGCGGCAGCAGGGAGGCTATCGTCCAGGCCTGCCCCAGATCAGCCAGGATGGCGATGCCGGCAACGACGGCAAGCGCTTTCGACGTGCGCTTCACCGCGTTGGTGCGGTCTCTCTGGAAGGACTCGACCTGCTTGTAATGCTCACTCAGGCCCGTCCGGCCGACTGGCAGCGCAAGGCTCTCGGCGTTCATTCGGTATCGCCGGAATGCGGTAGCTGAAGGTCAGCCGGACCAGGCTGCCAGTGGCCGGTGTTCAGCGCGAAGACCGGCCCCGTCGGGGTTGCCAGCACCTCGGTGTGGCTGCACGCGGCCAGGCCGATCAGCGCAGCGAGAGTCACAAGGGTTCGCACCCACGTTCTCCTTCTCGTGTTTTCAGTTGGGGGGAGCGTTGGGTAACGCGGCTCTACGTCGGCTTTCGCGTGGCCATGCTGACCGCCTTCGACGCACCGCTCGAGGCAAGGCTGGTGAACGCGTTCATGATCGCGGCACCAGGGCTGGTGCCCAGGCCGCCGCCGATCGTCGCGGCGATTGCCGGCAGGGAGATGATGATGAACGCGCCCATGGCGAAGAACATCGCCAGCTCGATCAGAATCTTGAGTTCAACCGACACCGCCGCCAGCCCCGACGCCTGCTGCATCAGGATAGACCGCATGTAGTTCTTCTCGCCCGCCAGCACGATGGCAAGCGTGACGTTGATCAGCAGGGTCAGGAGACTGTAGGAAATCAGCATCCCGATCCACCGGTGCGTCACCGCCTTCGTCGCCTCGAACAGATAGCCGACGATCACGACAGGGCCGATCGCGACAATGATCCCGGTGACGATGATAGCGAACTCGTAGATCGCGAACGTGACGATCAGCAGAACCATCAGGACAAGCTCGATCAGCACGAGGCTCACCGCATCGATGATGTCATAGATCGCAATCTGCTGGCCGACGGTTTCAACCGTGTGCTCCGTCACCTGCCACATGTTGTCGAACGTGGCGGGGGTGCTGGCGATGGCCGCTTGGGTTCCACCCGCCGCCGTGGCAAACCAGTTCGGAATCGTCGTCATGAACAGGGTTTGCACGTAGGATGTAAACAGACCAGAAGACGTGAGGATGCCGACGACCAGGGCAACCTTGATGATCCGGGTGATGCCCCCTCTCGCGTCCATGTCGCCGCGCATTACCAGGATTCCCTGGATGATGATCCAGAGCGTGACGCACGCCATCAGCGGCGTCGCCACCGCCGCGAGCAAGGCAGTGATGGACGACTGGATTCCTGTGCCGAACGCGTCACCGAAATCCGCCGCCATGTTGGCAAATGGGGTTTGGTCCATCGGCTATCGTTTTGCGTTTGCCGAGGCCAATTGAGCAGCTTGGCACCAGGTGGGCGGGGCCTGGTGGTGCGAGCATTGCGAGAGTGTCATGGCGAGAACCCCTGGGTTGTGCGCGTAATAGGCGGGGTTGGCCTCGGGGTCAGGCCCCGTTGGCTTTGCAAGGCTGTCGGCCAATGCGCCATGCATGGCGCTGGTGGCGTTCCGGCAATCGGCCGAGTTGTCGTAGCTATGATCATTCTGGCATATCTTCAGGACGCTCTCACGTTCCGCCTGATGAGTCTGGTACCAGTCAACGGTATGCTGCGCGCGCTCAAGCGCGAACGCAGGGGTCGCTGTCACTGCCAGAAACGCAACCACCCCGACAGCGCGGACGCACCTCAATTGAGCGTTCCGGTGAACATGGCGGCTGCCTGTTCGTGGCTCTGCCGGATGGCTTGAAGTGCCGCCTGCTGATCGGCTTGCGCTTGCGCCGTCACCATGGCCTGGAGGTTCTGTGCCTGGGCCTGCTGTCCCTGGATCGCGTTGCTTTCGATCGCGATGCGGCCGTTGATCGCCGTCACCTGCTTGATGTCGGTCGCACCCTGCAATTCGGCCTGCATCGCGGTCAGATTCGCCTGGCGCTGCTCGATCGACGCCAGATTGGCCGCTGCGATCCCCAGGATATTCGCCATGGAGATGGCGGAGCGGTTGAGCAGGGCGGCCTGCGGATCGTTGCCCGTCGCCGTGAAGACGTGGTTCAGATTAAAGAATGCCTGCCCCTGGCTCGACAGCGTGTTGGCAGACCCGACGATCTGGCCCGGCATTGAACTCGCCGGCGGCATCGAGTTCTGCAGGGATGGCTGGTTCAGGGCGGGGAGCATCCCCATGATGTTCGTTGGGTTGGTGAACATCCGGTAGGTCTGCTCAAGCTGCTGCAGCTGCTGTTGCAACTGCGCGAGCTCCTTCCCGGCCGTCACAACCTCCTTCAAGGTGTTGGCAAAATTGTTCGCGTCAAAGACTGCCATTTGCGCCTGCGCGCCATGGCTCAGCGTCAGGCAGGCGGCCACCGCCGCCGTTGCCAGGAGAGTCCTTTTCATCGGTCTGGTCCCTTTGGTTCAGTCTCGGGCTTCGTGGTAGCGGGCCATGAACGGCCCCAGCCAGGCAGCGGGCTCCTCGCCCAGCTCACGGCGCAGCCGCTCGGCAAACCGCACCGTGTTCGCGCGACCTGACAGCACGGCGACGTATTCGCGCATGTCACCCAGGTCGAACTCGCAGATGACGCTGCCGGACTCCCGCTTGAGCAGAAAGCGGCGTTTGCCGAGTGCCATGTCCTCGCGGACAGCCTTGAACTCGCCTTCGGTGCATTTCAGGCCGTCGATGTAGGCTTCGCGATCCGCCGTGGGCGATGGGTAGAGGATCTTGGTCATGCACTGCGCGACCAGGGACGAGCCGAGCTTGGATTCCAGTACGTGCTCCGGCTGCTGGGTCGCCAGGATCAGCATCCCGTTGTTCTTGCGCACCGTCAGCAGGAACTTGTCCACCACCGCGGCGAACATCGGGTTGAGCAGATAGGCGCGGAACTCGTCGCACGACATGACAAAGCGGCGCCCGTCCACCACCGACCCGACGCGATGCAGTAGATATGCGGCAGCCGGCGCGCAGACCTCCTCGTAGTCAAGCAAATGGGTCATGTCGAAACCGACGATGGATGCGTCCAGGCGTACCTCATCGGCGTCACCATCGAACGCCCAGCCGAGCGCGTTGCCGCGGCACCAGCGTTCCAGTCGCGCACTGGCGCCTTCGGCTGGGCCGTGCAGCAGGAACTCACGCAGCCCGGCCAGCGACCGCATGTCAGGCTCGTAGGAAAGCTGGCGGGCGATGCCGCGCTCAAGACGCCGCGCTTCCTCAGACGAGATACTCCCCTTCCCATCCCCCTCGATCAGGCCGGTGACCCATTCGCGCAGGAAGTCCCGCGCGGCCGGTGTGTCTTCCAGGCCGCTCGGCTCGCCACGGCGCAGTACAAGGTAGGTGCCGCCCGTCGCGCGGACCAGCAGCTCACCGCCACGGTCCTTGTCGAAGAAGATCACCGCCCCGCCCCGCTCGACCATCGCCTGCTCGAGCATCGCCAGCAGGAACATGAGGAAGGTGGTCTTGCCCGAGCCGATCGGGCCGAAGATGGCCGTCATGCCCACGTCATCGACGTGGGGCACGTAGTCATAGGGCGTGCCGCCATCGGTCCGGAACCGGGCCAGCGCCGGCCCCCAATGGCCTTGGGCTTTGCCCGCAGGGAAGTTGTCCAAGCTGGAAAACCCGGCGAAGTTGCGCGAGTTGATCGCCCCCGGCCGGGTGCGCCACTCGATATTCCCGGGCAGCTGCGACCAGAACGCCGCCTCCATGCCGATGCCTTCCTGCACCACGACCGACCCGGTGTCGGTGAGCCGGGCGCGCGCCCGCGCGCCGCGGTCACCGAGCTGCTTCAGGTCGTCGGCATAGACCGCCAGGCTCAGATGGTGCGACCCCATGACGAATTCGTTGGATGCCAGCGCATCCTCCGCCAGCCCCTCGATCTGGCTCAGCGCCTTGTCGCCGGCGCTCGCCATCTGGCTCGACTTCATCGCCAGGCGGCCATGCGCCTGCGCGCGGGTCAGGAAGGAGTACGACTGGCTGAGCACCAGCGGGAACTCCGCGCTCAGCAGGGTGTTGAGCATGCCGGGCCGCGTCTTGGCCGGGTATTCGCGGAACGAGAAGATCGTGCCTACGTAGCTCTCGCCCGGAGCGCGGATTTCGAAGCCGCGTTTCCCGCAGATGACCCGGTCGGTGTAGATCGACGCCCCCAGCGATCCGCTCACCACCGGGACGGGCATCCAGCGGCAGGTGATGATCAGGCGCAGCGCCTCGCCGATCTCGGTAAACACCACCTCGCCCTTCTCGCGGAGGCCGAGGCGGCGGATGCCATAGGCTTCCAGGCCGTTCGCCAGAACGTGCCAAAGGTCCTCAAGCGTCCGCAGCACGCCGGCGTCGCCGTCCGACGCCGGGCCTTTGCGGAACCGCGCGATCTTGCTGCCGGCCTTGCCGAGCAGATTGCGCGGGGTGACGATCAGCGAGAAAAAGTAGTCGTTGCGGAACAGCCTGCCGTTCAGCACCCGATCCCGATAGGTCCGGTCGAGCCCGGCCGCGAAGCCGGACCGGAAGGCGGCCTGCGGCAGTTCCGGCACGTCGGGATGACGGATCAGGTGGGTGCAGACGTTCACGTTGTCGTCGGCGATATTGCGGAACAGCGTGTTGAGGTTCCGCAGACGCGCATTGCGCATCTCCGGCTCCTCCAGCTCGAAGGCCATGCCGCCGACATGGCCCATCGCCATGAGGGAGCCGTCCCGGAGAAGAACGACCTGGTGTGTGACGTGCCCGACATAGGGCAGATAGATTTCGCCCGACCGCTCGCTGTAGCCGCTGTCGCCGAGCATCAGATCATCCCCCGGCCGCGCGCCGGGACCCGGATCGGGTTGGGGCTGACCGATGCCCCGCCCCAGGCCGCGCCATCCACCCCACGCGCCGCTGTCAGGAGGTAGAGGTAGACGACGTTGACCGCGTTGTAGTCGCGGGAGACGACCACGCGCGCGCCGAACCACAAGGGCAGCATGACCAGCTCGTATAACGGGTTCTGCAGAATGACGATGACGAATCCGGCCAGCATCAGGAACGCCCCCGCGACCGGAAGAGGCACGCCGGCGAACAGCGCGGGCCGCGTTGCCGCCAGATACAGCGTGTCCTCCTCCAGCCGCTCGGCCATTAGCCGCCAGCCCCGCCGGTGAGGGTGGAACCGAGGTAGGACGCACCGAACATGATGACGATGCCGCCGATCACGCCGGCAATCAGGCCGAGCGAGACGCGGCCGAACATCCACGACAGACCGAAGGCGATAATGCCGAGCACCGCGAGCGACTGGCCGAACGGACCGAGGATGAAGGTGCAGATGTTGTTGATCATCGTCGCCGGCGACGCGCCGCCCGTCACGGTCTGGGCATGCGCCAGCACCGGAAAGGCCACCACAGCCCCCAGCGCCAGCACACCTACGATCTGTGCAGGGTTGTGCCGGTCGAGGATGAGCAGCCCCTTCCCGTAGGCTTCGGTCATGCGGCGCTCGGCAGCCAGGAGAACACGCTTCGTCATTCGTCACCTTTCAACGGCTGGACCAGAGACAGTGACCGCTGCGGCCGGTCCTCCTCCCGCAGCGGCAGACAGAGCCGGACCCGCCGCCGAGGTCGGCGCGGCCGGAGGCTGAACCTCATGGTGGCGAGCGGCGGCGTACTCGTAAGATGGCCACACGTCCCACGACGGTGGCGCATTCGGGTCCACGGCAGCGGCGGATGCAGGCGCAGGCGCCGGCTGGCTGTCGATCACGGCCGGCGCCGCGCCCACATCAATGGCGGGAACGACATGCCGGGCGGCCAGCTCCACCTTGTGGACGTAGCCGTTGGCAAAGCCGCGCTGGGCATCGCCGGTGTTGTAGCGGGAGTGCGCCGCGCGCCATGCGGCCTCGAAATCCGCGGCCAGATGTGCCGCCCCGGCACGCAACGACGTGCATGCGTCAAAGGCCGTCTCGATGGTCAGCCCGTCATGCGCCAGGTTCGCGCTGTTGATCTGGGCCAGGCCCAGATCAAGCGACTTGCCTTGCGCGAGCAGCGCGCGTGCCGTTGCCACCGCCTCATCTTTCGTCGCGGGATGCAGCGTCACGGGAGACGATCCGTTGACACCAAGCGCCAGCGGATCGCCGTCGCTCTCAACCATGGCGACCGCAGCCATGCGTTCCGCCGTGACCCCCTGCCCGGCACCGCACTCCGGCAGGACGGCAAGACCGATGATGGCAGCGACGGCGAGCGCGCTCATGTGCGGTCGTTCCGCCTTCGCGGATAAGGCCAGGATCGAGCGCGCCACACGAGAGCACGCGCACGACAGCGGCGAACCGCCGCCTCCTGTGCATCGCTCAGAAAACCACGATCGAGCAGGTCCGCGAGCGCCTGAAACAGCAACGCCCCGCCGCGCCCAACGTTGACCGTAAGCCATAGCACCAGCTCGGAACGGTCGGGACGCGCACCCAACCAGCCGACGGAGGTCAGATCGCTCATGCCGCCACCGCCCGCGAGAAGCCGGCCCGTGCTCGCACCGAGCGCGCAGGTGCGGCCGGGGTGGCGAACTGGCAAGGCGGGATGCTCCGGCGCAAGGCCGTCGGTCGGGAATTCGTGTTGTCTCTGCTGCGTCACGTTCGTGCCTTCCTGGCCTGTTGAACACGGCAGGACGTGTCTGACCAGACAGATAGGTGTGGCAGTTCCACACGTCAACGAGAAACGTTAATATTGTGGGTTGTTGACACGCGTTCAGTTGTGGCGGATGGAAAGCCGAACCCGTCCCGAACGAACTAGGTGCGTCCCCATGTCCTCGCCCGAGCGCCCCGCCGCCCTGCCAGCCACCGCGCTGCTGCGTGCAACCAAGCGCCTGCTGCGCCCGCTGGTGCGGATGCTGATGCAAAGCGGCATCACCTTCCCGGTGCTGGCCGATCTGTTGCGCATGCTGTTCGTCGAGGTCGCGCTGACCGACCTGCTGACCGACGAAAGAGAGCAGACCGACAGCCGGGTGAACCTGCTGACCGGCTTGCAACGCAGGGAAATCCGCCGGCAACGGCAGCAGGAGAGCGATCCCGACGCGATTCCGCCGATCGTGACCCTGAGCAGTCAAATGATAGCCCGCTGGCTCGGCACGCCGTCCTATCTGGATACCGACGGCCAGCCGCTGCCGTTGCCGCGCGTCGCCTCCCCTGACGCACCTGGGATATCCTTCGATGCGCTGGTCGAATCGATAACGACAGATTTCCGTCCTCGCACGGTGCTGGTCGACTGGCTCGACCAGGGCCTCGTGACGCTGGACGCTGACGAACGGGTGCGGCTGAACATGGCGGCGTTTATTCCCCGGCCCGGCAGCGCGGAGCAGATATTCTATTTCGGGCGTAACCTGCACGACCACATTGCGGCGGCGGCGGCCAACATCGTCGGCGCCGGGCCGGCGCCGTTTGTCGATCGCTGTGTCCACTACGACGGACTGGATCCGCAGGCTGCTGCTGCGTTGGAGGCGTCGGCGCGCAAAGCGGCGCAGCGCATCCTGGTCGAGGTCAACAGCGTGGCTCTCGGTCTGGTCGAGGGCAAGACGCCGGATGCCGGTATCCCCGCCACGCTGCGGGTGAATTTCGGCGTTTACGTTTATGTCGAGGACGAGGCCGGCAGGAAGGAGACGCCGGCATGATGCGACGTGCGGTGCCGCTGCTGCTGCTCGCGCTGGCGCCGTCTTGCGCATCGCAACCGCCTGAGGTCCTCCCTGTCCCCCCGTTGCCCCCGGCGGCGCACCATTCTTCCCCGGCAGATGCCAAAGTCGTGCCCCGTTTCTGCGGCCCCGGATCGGACAGCAGTGCGCAGGTGGTCGACCGCGGTATCGGCGGCACTGGCATCGCACCCGCCGGCCAACGAACCGCCGATCGGGGCATTGGCGGCACCGGCATCGCACCCGCTGGCCAGCGAACCGCCGACCGGGGCATCGGTGGCACCGGTATTGTCGGCGTTATCACCGGCTTCGGCAGCGTCTGCGTCAACCGGCTGGAGGTGGCGTTGAATGGCGCGTTGCAGGTTGTGGTCGACGGCACCCCCACCGCCGGAACAATGTTGCGCGCCGGCGAAGTGGTCGCGATCGGGGCGGACGGGACCGGGGCAGGATTGCGCGCCCGCAGCATCGCCGTGCGCCACGAGGTCTCCGGCCGGGTCGAGACAGGCAATGACAGCCTGACCGTCGCCGGGCAGCGCGTGGCCGTGCTGCCCTCGACGCTTGGGCACACTGACATCCTGCCAGGAGAGTGGGTCGCCATCAGCGGGCTGCGCACCCCCGACGGTACTATCGCTGCGACACGCGTTGATCAGCGCGGTCCCGGCCAGGTCACGGTGCATGGCGTGCTGGCCGGCGGCGACAACGGCACGTGGCGCATTGGCACCCTGACGCTGCGTCTGCCGCCTGGCCAGGCGGCGTCGGTTGGTGCGCAGGTCGTCGTCTCGGGCCACTATGTTGAGGATGCGTTGCTGGTCGAGGCGCTGTCACCCGACCTGCTGGCCTCTGACCCGCCTGCCTATTTTGGTCCTGCCGTGCATCAGGTGGTGATCGCGTCCTACGTCCGGTTTGAGAATGGGCGCGTGCGGCTGAATGGCGGTTTCGAGGCGCCTGCCGCTCCACGCATTGGTGCCGCGCTGGCCCAGCCCGGACTTGCCGTGGTGTCGCTGGAGCGCGAGAATAAAATGTTTCGTGTTATCAACGCGCTCAGTAAGAGCGGGCAGATCGCCGTGCCGCAGGCCTTCCCGTGGGTTGGCCCGCCGCCGGGCTTCGTGCCGGAGCTGCCTGACGATCCCGTACCGGGGGGCGCTTCGCACGAAATGCAGGATCAGCCGACGCGTGATCTCATCTCCTCGTCCGGCATCGACGTAACGGAGCCGAGATTCTTCCTGTCCGATGCGGGAGGGCCACAATAGTGCGGCCTTTGGGAAATCCTGGTAGCCGCCAGCGTTGCCCGTTCAAACCACACCGCCTGGCCGCAGGTGCGTCAAAGGCCTCGGCAGCCGCGCGTTCAACGCCAACCTGCAAGAGATCACCGTCGATCTGGAGGCCGGCTGGTCGATCAAACAGTCTACGACCGTCCTGGGTGACCATCCCAGGAACCCGGCAGAGCAGAGCCTTCGCCGAAAGCTTCCGCATGCCGTCTCAACCATCCGGGCGGTGGCGGCGCGGTGTTCTGGTCCGGTGAAGACGTCCGCGAGGAAGGGGCATGTATCGCCGTCGCGGTCACGTTGCCGCACACCCACAGATGACCGTGCCGGCAGGCATGCGACGCCGCCCAACCGCCGTCACAATCCAAATCAACGGGTTGCAGCCACCCTCTACGCGACCGGCCGGTCGGCCGGGCGAGAGCGCTCTATCGTAACGAACCACCGGCATCCTGTCGGCGGTCCACGGAGGCGGGCAATGCCGCCATAAAACGCCGAACGCCCCTGCGGGAGGGGCGCCGGACAAGCAAGATGGTCTGAAACTTCGCAGTTCTGATCATCCAACATCGGCGGGCTTCGTGCAACCCCTGAAACGGGGAACGCTGAAGTCTGGCCTCTCGGCAGCCTCCCCAGGGGCGTCGGCGTCAGGAGATGACGACCGATGAACCTTAATCACGACCTGGATGAATGGGTCCGCGCTCAACTCGTGGG
Organism: uncultured Acetobacteraceae bacterium; assembly: GCA_903907955.1. Lineage (GTDB taxonomy): Bacteria > Pseudomonadota > Alphaproteobacteria > Acetobacterales > Acetobacteraceae > Rhodovastum. The sequence continues at coordinate 11,627 of CAIVPZ010000050.1, forward strand.
CGTGCCCGAAGACCTGCGCAAGCCTGTCGCCGTCCGGACGGCACAGGCCGCCGGCATCGATCCGTTTGCGGCCCTGGAAGCCGTCAACCGTCTCGATTCCGCCAGGGAGCGCGCCCGCCAGCCGGGCAAAGTCCGGGCGCCGTCCCGCACCCGGCTCCAGCGAGCCGAAGCACGGCCAGATCGCGAAACAGGGCGGCAATACGTCCGCGCCACCGCGTTGGACCCGTTCCTGGTAACCGGGGCAAAACCCCGGGCGACGCGGCATTTGCCGCTTGCCCCGACGCGGTCGAGTACGATTCCCTCTGGCCATGTCACCACCCAAAGCCCCCTCCGATCTGTCGCGCGCCGAGCTGGAAGCCGAGGTCGCGGCG
>CAIVPZ010000051.1 GCA_903907955.1 uncultured Acetobacteraceae bacterium
GGCGCGCCAGTTCATGGTGATGAAGGCGAACAGCCGGAGCTCGATGCGATTCCATTGTGTGCCTTGCCAAGGTGCACAGATGTCGTGGGTGCAAATCCCACCCGGCAACTCTCGCTCCAGCCGGAAGCGCCCGGGGCGGATCAGGAGGCGACGAATGGTCTGAAGCACTTCGGGAAAAGGTCCCTTCTGGGGATCAGCGGGCCATACGGGCCGCAGCACAAGCGGACATCGTCGAGGCCTCGAAAAGATCAGCCGTGAGAGCTGCCAATGAGGTCGTTGTAAAGAACTACATCGTGCAGTTCGCCAATGAGGACCGCGCACGGCGGAACGCGCCCGCACCTGGGATCAGGTGTGCGCGCACAGGGGGCGGGCGCTGGCGTTCTTCCCGCGGGCGCAGCTCGTGAGGTCACGACACCGGCGGGACCTGGCTCACCCGCATTTCGACCACCCGCAATGCACGCAGCTCAGGCACCCGGCTTCCCTGACCAGGCCGGGCTGGCTGCATTTCGGGCAAAGCGCGCCGACATGCGTGTTCCGGACGGCGCCCGGGGCGGACGATGCGGACTTTCCGACCATCGGCTCTGCCTCAACCAGGAATCCGGTCTGCACCATATGCCGCTCGATCACGTCGCCGATCGCGGCCACCAGCGAGGGCACGTAGCGGCCGTTGCTCCACTGTCCGCCGCGCGGATCGAACACCTGCTTGAGTTCCTCGGCGACGAAAGCCACTTCGCCGCCGCGACGGAACACCGCGCTGATCATGCGCGTCAGCGCCACCACCCAGGCATAATGTTCCAGGTTCTTCGAATTCACGAACACCTCGAAGGGCCGGATGATGCCGTCCTGCTCGATGTCGTTGATGGTGACATACATCGCGTGCTCGGCTTCCGGCCAGCGCAGCTTGTAGGTAGCGCCGGAGAGCTTTTCCGAGCGCCGCATCAGTTCGCCCGCCGCCGGGATGGACGCGACCGGCGCGGTTGCCGGCATCACGTCCAGCACCGAGCCGGTGATGCTGTTGGGGCGGTAGGTGGTGCAGCCCTTGCAACCGCTGCGATAAGCATCGCGGTAGACGTCCTGGAACGACTCGAAGCTGATCGTCTCGGACACGTTGACGGTTTTCGAAATGGCGCTGTCCACGTGCCGCTGCACCGCCGCCTGCATGCGAACATGTTCGGCAGGCGAGAGGTCCTGCACGGTGACGAAATAGTCCGGCAGTTCCGCATCGGCGCCGAACCTGGCGCGGAACATCCGCAGCGCGTGGTCGGACACTTCCTCCTCGCGGCGCGATCCGTCCGGTTGCAGCACCTTGCGGGTATAGGCCAGCGCAAACACTGGCTCCACGCCACTCGAGATATTGTCGGCGACCAGCGAGATCGTGCCGGTCGGCGCCACCGAGGTGAGCAGGGCATTGCGGATGCCGTGCTCGGCGATCAGCGCGCGGACGTCTTCATCCAACCCGCGCACGGTCTCGCCGGCCAGGTAGGCGTCGCGGTCGAACAGCGGGAACGCGCCTTTCTCCCGCGCCAGATGCGCCGAGGCGACATAGGCGGCGTGTTCGATCTGGTGCGCCCAGTCGGCGGCACGCGTGGCTGCCGCCTCCGAGCCATAGCGCAGGCCGCACATGATCAGCGCGTCGGCCAGCCCGGTCATGCCGAGCCCGATCCGCCGCTTGGTCACCGCCTCCTGCCGCTGCGCCTCGAGCGGGAAGCCGGACACGTCGATCGTGTTGTCCATCATCCGCACGGCGAGGCTGACCAGCTCGGCCAGTTCGCCCGCATCGATGTCCGCGTCCGGGGTGAAGGGGGCGCGGACCAGCCGGGCCAGGTTGATCGAGCCGAGCAGGCATGCCCCGTAGGGCGGCAGCGGCTGCTCGCCGCACGGATTGGTCGAGTGGATGGTCTCGCACCAGGCGAGGTTGTTGCGGGCATTGATCCGGTCGATGAAGATCACCCCCGGTTCGGCGTAGTCGTAGGTGGCCCGCGTGATGCCGTCCCACAGTGCGCGCGCCCGCACGGTCCGGTAGGTGGTGCCGGCAAACACCAGCGGCCAGTCGCTATCGGCCTCGATCGCCGCCATGAAGGCATCGGTGACGAGAACAGAAAGATTGAAGTTGCGCAGCCGGCCGGGGGTGCGCTTGGCCTCGATGAACGCCTCGATATCGGGATGGTCGCAGCGCAGCGTCGCCATCATCGCGCCGCGGCGGGCGCCGGCCGACATGATGGTGCGGCACATGGCGTCCCACACATCCATGAACGACAGCGGCCCCGAGGCGTCGGCGCCGACGCCCCTGACCGGCGCGCCGTTCGGGCGCAGCGAGGAGAAATCGTAGCCGATGCCGCCGCCCTGCTGCATGGTCAGCGCCGCCTCGCGCAGGTGCACGAAGATGCTGCCGAGGTCGTCCTCGATGTCGCCCATGACGAAGCAGTTGAACAGCGTCACCCGCCGGCTGCTGCCCGCGCCGGACAGGATGCGCCCGGCCGGCAGGAAGCGGAAATCCGCCAGCGCGTCATAGAACGGCTGTTCCCACTGCGCCGGGTCGGCTTCCGGCTCCGCCAGCGCGCGGGCGACGCGGCGCCAGGTGTCCTCCATGGTCACGTCGATCGGCGTGCCATCGGTGGCTTTCAGCCGATACTTCGCATCCCAGATCTGCCGCGAGATCGGGGCGAGGCTGTCTTCAACCCTGGTCCGGGCGGGAAATGGGACGTCCATGGGTCTCTCCTATGCGCACTGCCACCCGCCGAGTCGGCGAGACTGCCTCCCGCGCACCGCTTTGGGCCGGCCGGGGCAACCGCGCAAGCCGGCTGAACGGGGCCGGCGCGACGGTCCCACCCAAGAGGCGTAAGGGCGCGACCGGACACACGGCATCGTGGTGGCCTCAATGTACGGGGCCGGGTGCAGGCACGGCCGATGGCAGCGTACGAGTGCCGACATTGACGTGATGTGGCTGCGTTTGTTGACGGCTCCCAAATAGAGTTCTTTTGTTTATCAAATAGTTATGAAAAGCGCAAGCGGGAAGCCCGGCATGGGTGACCTGCCCGTTCTGCGGTATGCGCCCTCTGGAATCGGCTTTGCCGGCGTCTGCTGGGGGGAATACGCGCCACAGCTTGCCCCGCGGCGGGCCGTCGGCGCCGAGCTGCGTGACAAAGGAAATGACCGCGCCGCGCGCGGCACCCTCGGCGGTGAGTCCCGCTTCACCCGTGCGGGACCGCCATGACCGGCGGCAGCAACGGGCGCCTGCCGCTCCAGTTGTTCGCCGGTGGCACGCCGGCCGCCGAGCCCGGCGCGGCCCGCCTGGGCGCAATCCACGCCGTCCGGCAGCAAAAAACCCGTCAGCCTAACGCTGACGGGTTGCTATACGTCGTTCCGGCGTTGGGGATCGACCGAAAGCCGATCAGTGATGGTAGTGCTGCCACCAGTAGTTGCCGCCCCAGATCAGCAGGATGATGATCAGTCCCCAGATGACAACCCGGGCGATCGTGTTCACCCAGACGGCGACGCCGAATCCGACCAGCGCGGCACCAACGACCCCGGCTTTCTGGATCGGCGTATCAATGCCGCCAAGCTTATAATAAGCGCCCCATCCCGCCGCGGCGGCGACAGCGGCAGCAAATACCAGCCAGCCGAGACTTCTGAACGCCAACATCAAGCCATCCTCTCCGTCGTCGGTACTGTGTACCATCTTGTGCCTCGTCCATGACTGCGCCGCGGTGGCCGACCGCGGAGGGACCGGCCAGTTATATTGAACTGGCGCCCGGATGCCGATCCGCAGGTTTTCTTTCAATGGAAACTAGCGCCGTTGCGGCAACCGCGCAACCATCGTTTTTCGGCGGCGATGCAGGCCGGCAGGTGGCGTCCTGCAACACCATGGGCCGCCCCCGCGGCATCATCCAGCCGGCCCGCCAGCCTCATCCCCGTCCCGCTCCAGGAACCGGCAGAACGCCTCCAGCGTCACCTCCGAGACATGGTGCTCGATGCCCTCGGCATCCTGTTCGGCCGCCTCGGCCGGCACGCCGACGGCCAGCAGCAGATCCACCACCAGCCGGTGGCGGGTGCGCACCCGATCGGCCAGCCGCTCGCCTTCCTCGGTCAGGAACACGCCGCGATAGGGCAGGGCGGTGGCCAGGCCCGCGCGCTTGAGGCGGGCGATGTTGTTGATGGCGGTGGCGTGCGACACACCGAGGCGGCGGGCGATGTCGGTCGGCCGCGCCGCGCCGCCGAGGGCCAGCAGGTCGCCGATCAACTCCGCGTAGTCCTCCAGCACGACGCTGGCGAGCGCGCTGCGCGTCTTGCCGAAGCGGCGTGCCTGGGTTGGCTCGGCCGGCAGTTCGATCCTGGGTGCCTGATGCGGGCTGGCGACCGGGCGTCGGGCCACGTGGTCAATCTCCCTGGGCAGGCGGATGCAGCGGACCATGGCCGCGCGCGGGCGCGATTTCAACCTTGCCGGCAACCCGGGCCGGCGTTGACAGCAGGAACCCCCATGCCGATATGCCGTCGGGCAGGTGTAGCCTAGGCTACACTTTCCGGCCGGTGCTGCCGCCGCACACCGGCCGGACGAACGCGGAGGGGAAACCAGTGAGCGGAGCCGGCATGCAGCGCCAGACGCTGACCGAGCGCACCGTGGCCGCGGGGCGCGAGAGCCTCGACGGGCGGCGGCGGGGGGTGCGGGCTTTCCTGCCCTTCGCCGGCCCTGCCATCATCGCCTCGATCGCCTACATGGACCCAGGCAACTTCGCCACCAACATCCAGGCTGGCGCCAAATACAACTATTCGCTGCTCTGGGTGGTGCTGGTCGCCAACCTGGTCGGCATGCTGTTCCAGGCGCTGTCGGCCAAGCTGGGCATCGTCACCGACACCAGTCTGGCGCGGGCCTGCCGCGACCGTTTCCCGCGTCCGGTGGTCTGGGCGATGTGGGGCGTCAGCGAGGTGGCGGCGATGGCGACCGACCTCGCCGAGTTCATCGGCGGCGCGCTCGGCCTGTCGCTGCTGACCGGCTTTGCCCTGTTTCCCTGTCTGCTGGCCACCGGGGCGGTCACCTACGCGGTGCTGTCGCTTGGCAATCGCGGCTTCCGGCCGCTTGAGCTGGTGATCGGCGGTTTCGTCGGGGCGATCGGGCTGGCCTATCTGGCCGAGCTGTTCGTGGCACCGCCGGACTGGGGCGCGATCCTGCACGGCGCGACCACGCCGCTGCTGCCCGGTGTCGATGCCGTCGTGCTGGCGGTCGGCATCATCGGCGCCACCGTGATGCCGCATGCGCTCTACCTGCACTCCAGCCTGACCCAGAACCGCATGCCGGCGGCGAGCGCGGCAGAGCGCCGCGCGGTGTTGCGGTTTTCCAACATCGAGGTGGTGCTGGCGCTGGGGGTGGCCGGGCTGGTGAACATGGCAATGGTGGCGATGGCCGCCGCCGCGTTCCACCAGGGCCACGCCGAGGTGGCAGAGATCCAGGCCGCTTACCACACGCTGGTGCCGTTGCTCGGTGGCGGCGCGGCGCTGGTGTTCGCGCTGTCGCTGATGGCCTCAGGGTTTTCCAGCTCGATCGTCGGCACGATGGCCGGCCAGGCGATCATGCAGGATTTCCTCCATTTCCGCATCCCCGTCTGGCTGCGCCGCGCGGTCACCATGGTGCCGGCCTTCGTGCTGGTCGGGCTGGGCGCCAACGTCACCCAGTCGCTGGTCTGGAGCCAGGTGGTGCTGAGCCTGGCGCTGCCGGTGCCGATGCTGGCGCTGGTGGTGCTGACCGGCGACCGCCGGGTGATGGGGCGCTTCGCCAACAGCCGGCTCACCCAGATCGCGGCGACGCTGGCGGCGGCGGTGGTGCTGGCGCTGAACGCGCTGCTGATCGCGCAGGCTTTGCTGGCGTGGGGATAGCGCCCGATGGATCCCGTCGGGGCAAAGCCGCGCGAGGAACGATCAGTGTCCTCGCCGGTTGGGATTACGCGCTGTCTTCCTCCGCCCCTGGCACGGGCGAAAAATCAGCGTTCTCGGCGTAGTCCATCCCCAAGGTCCCGGCGACGATCTGCGCCACCGAGCCTTCCAGCCGCAGTACATCCCAGTAGGTAATCCAGCTTTTGATGTATTGCCGCATTGTTCCGGCGGCGGTGCGGGTGGCCAGCGGTGCCGGCGGGGCGGGCCAGTCATGGGCGCTGGTGTACAACTCCCGCAGCCTGCCATGGCAGGTGGCGAGGTCGGTATCGCCCGGCGGCAGCAGGCGGCGCGGCGCGGCGGAGATGTGGCGGATGCCGGCCTGGGCCAGCGCCGCCTGTGCCGTCCGGCCCTTCAGGCGCAGCCGCTCCGGCAGTTTCTCGGCATCGCCGCGCGCCTCGATCACGGCGGCGCGGAAATCGTCGGTGATGGCATACACCGCCACCAGCCCGGGCACCCGCGCCGTCGCGTCCAGCCCGAGCCAGCGGGCAAGTTCGGCATAGGCCAGCGCGCGTTGCAGCGGGGTGTAGCGGCCGATCAGCTCCGCCTCGTCCAGCAGCAGGCACCAGCCGGCGAACCCGGCGGCGCGGAACAGCAGCGGCGCGAACAGGGCGAGTTGCCGTGCCAGTTCCACCCCCGGCACGGCGCGCAGCTCGAACATCTTCGCCGCCCCGGCTTCCTTCAGCGCCTGCCGCAAATCGGCCTGGGCCAGCCGTCCGCCGGCGAGGAATTTCTCGAACCGGCGCACCCGCTCTGCCGGCGTGGCGGGCCGGCCGAGCAGAAACAGCAGGGCGCCGAAGACCGGTGCAAACCCGGACCCGGGGGCACTCACCGCCGCCTGCAGGTCGGACAGCCTGGCGGGTTGGCGGCGCAGTTCGGCCAGTGCCGCGGTCATCGGGTCGTCGTTGCGGTCGGGCAGGGCGGCCTCGCGCAACGCCGCCTGATACAGCCGGGCCGGGTCGGACAGCGGGGTTTCCTTGCTGACCACCACCCGGCTGACCACGAAGCCCTGGGTCAGCGCGATCTCGGCGAGGCAGCCCAGCAGATGCGACTTGCCGGTGCCGAAATCGCCGGCGATGCCGAGGCCGGTGCCGGGCCGGGCGCCGTCGGCCCAGGCGCGCTGCAACGCCTGCTCGAAACCCTGCTCGATGGCGGTCTGTTCGGTGCCGAGCAGGCGCACTGCCTCGCGGTTCGGCACCCCCGCCCGCAGCGCCTCGATGGCAATGCGTGCCGGCAGGTTCATGCCGCCACCCATACCAGCGGCGCCACCGGGTTCTGCCGTCCGCCCGGATGCACGTCCGGCCAGATGCGGGCCTTGAGGGCGGCGTACTGGTCCAGCACCCGCTTGCCCTCGCCGGCGGTCAGCGCGGCATCGGCCAGCACCAGGACAAACAGCCCCGGCATGCGGTCGATGTCGTCCACCAGTTCGCGCAGCACTTCGTAGGCGTCCATCACCGCGGCAGGCGAGTAGCGCACCTCGCCATCGGCGACCGGGCCGGCGCGCAGCAACTGGCGCAGGTCGAGCGTGACCACCAGGCCGGCGGCGCCGGCGCTGCGCACCCAGTGGCATACCGAGGACAGCAGGGCGCGGGCGTTGTGGCGGTTGATGCGCGAAAAAATCTGCACGTCGCGCAGGGCGCCGATCGCCGCCAGTTCGCCGCGCAGCCATTGCATCACCGGTTCGGCCGCACCTGCTTCGCCTTCCACCGCACCCAGCCGGATCAGGCACAGCCGGATCAGCGCGCTGCGGAAATCCTGCGCCAGCGCGGCATCCTCCCAGATGTCCTCGCTCAGCCACTGGTCGCGGCTGCGTTCCAGCAGGGCCGGGGCGACGCCGTGCGCCGCCGCCAGTTCGGGCATGGACACGGCATGGCCGGGGCGCGGCCAGGTGTAGCCGTGGCGGGTGAACATCGCCTCGACCTGGTGCTGCACCAGCCGGTCCCAGGGCAGTTGCCGGGCGATGGCAAAGAACACGTCGTGCAGCATGTGCACGCGGGTGGTGGCGGCGCTCATCTCCACCCGGATCAGCCCGTGCCGCGCGCCCGCCTCGCCGACATGGCGGATGACGGTTGAAATGCGCTCGGGGCAGACGATGGCGAACTTCACCGCACCGCCGCCGGCCGGGATGAACCCGGCCAGATATTCCTGTGCGAGGATGCCCAGCCACTCAGCGAGCGGCAGGGCCTCGCCGGTCGCTGTTTCCATCGTTCGGCTCCGGGCTGAAACGGATGGCGAAATACTCGTGCTGGCCGCCCTGCTCGTCGAACACGGTCAGGCGCTTGCGGCCCTTGGTGCCGGTGGCGGCGGCAAAGGCGAAGCGATGGCCTTCGCCGGTGGTGGAGTCGGGCGCGCGGTCCAGGCGGAGCAGGTCGCCGGCGAATTCCTCCACCGGGTAGTCGGCGGCGGCCACCGGCAGAATGGTCAGGGCGGCGTGCAGGTCGATCAGCGGCACCAGCGGGCCGGCGCCGGACTCCGCCCGCCAGCCCGGCTCGATGGCGGCGGCGAGCGGGCGGTAGGCGGTGAACAGCCGGTCGAGCAAGGCGCGCGCCTGGAAGCGGTCGGGCCGCTGCTGCACGGCATGCAGCAGGTTGGCGAGGAACGACGGACGCACCCGCCGCTCCAGCTTGCGGCCGAAGCGCACCGCCTGGCTGCGCGGTTCCAGCCGCACGATCACCGGGAAGGCGCTGATCCGGCCCTCGCGCTCGACCAGCCGGACGCCGCGGGCTTCGGCCTGCGTCTTCAGTTCGGCGGTGAAACTGCCGTCGCGGAAGGCGGCGGCGACATCCGGCACCGGCACTTCCGCCACCAGTTCCAGCGCGGCGGCGACGTCGCCGACATGGCGGCGCGACTGCGCCAGCGCGTCCGGCAGGGCGCCGGCGCTGCCCTCGCGGGCGGCGCGCAGGCCCTTGCGGATGGCGGCATGCAGGCTGGCGGCGCGCCGGTCGGCATCGAGCAGGCGCTGCTCCAAAGCGGCGAAACCGGCCTCGATGCCGGGGGGCGACTCGGTGTCATCGGACATGACGGAATGGCTAGCACGGCGGCCGGGCGGCCGCCACAGGGCGCGGCTGGCGTTCAGGGCACCATATGGGCCAGGGCCTCCACCATGGGCGCGCTGGGGATTTTCATGATGCCGCTGAACGGATCGTCCATCTCCAGGATGAGAAAGATCGCGGCGCCGATCGACAGCGCGCAGACCAGAAACGCGCCAACCACCGTGCCGTTGCGCGGCGCGTTCATGCCGAAGCTGGCGAAGATCAGCGAGATCCAGCACACCACCACGATGACCACGATCGGTTTGACGCTGGTATCGTTCTGCTCGATCAGCAGCCAGCGCTGGCGCAGCAGGGAGACGCTGATCCGCAATGCCTGGCGCTGCAGCCAGCGCTGCCCGGCATCCACCGGGGTGAGGGCGCGGATCGCCTCGCGCACGTGTTCCAGAATCATGCCGGACGACTGGTCTTCCATCAGCACGGGATGATCGGTGGAGCTGGGCCAGTTATCTTCCAGTGCCTGGGCGGTGTATTGCCGCAGCAATGCGCGGGGCGCGGCGGCATCGTCGCCGTAATCGCGCAGGGTTTCATTCAGCAGGATCAGTTCGGCGGCGTAGCTGCGGATGTCGTGCTCGGTTCGGTCGTAGTTGCTTTTCGCGGAGGCGATCAGCAGGCCCAGCACCAGCGAGGCCATGACCGCCAGCATGCCGGTGCCGAGCTGGACGACCTCCTTGGTTTCCTTCGTCAGGTGCGATGCCGGCAGGAAGCGGTGCAGAACCAGCCCGAGGATGCCGCCGGCGAAGACGAACAGAGCCACGAGAAGGCTGATGGCGAAGGAGCTCATCGGGATGGCATGGATCTGATCCATGTGGCTCGCGGCATGGCGGGAACGCAGGCGGGTGTCGAAGCCATCCGGTCCGGGCACCGTACCGAGCCGTGCCCAGTGTGACCAACGATACGACCTGGAAAAAAGGCTTTCCAGCCGTTTGCCGCCTGCTCACAAGGCTGTGCGGTGGCATAGCCGAGACAGCGGCATGCGCGGTGGCTTTCCGCCCTGCACGTTCTGATTGTGAACCAGAAACTATTGAGCAGCTATCCTGGCGGCAGCAATCGCGCCGCATCCATGATTGCCTTCATCCGCCGGATCACCGCGTACAGCCCGACATACACCGCCTCGCCGACCAGGAAATGGCCGATGTTCAGCTCCCGTATTTCCGGAAAGGCCGCGACAGGCGGGGTGTTGGCGAAGGTCAGGCCGTGCCCGGCATGGCATTCCAACCCCAACTCCGCGGCTGACACTGCCGCGGCGCGCAGGCGCTCCAGTTCACCCGGCAGGCCCAGCGCATAGGCGCCGGTGTGCAGTTCCACCACCGGCGCGCCGATCGCCGCACTTGCCTCCAGTTGCTTCGGGTCGGGGTCGATGAACAGCGACACCCGGATGCCGCCCGCGCGCAGCGCCGCCACCACCGGCGCGAGCGTTGCGTGCTGCGCCACCACGTCCAGCCCGCCCTCGGTGGTCACTTCGGTGCGCTTTTCCGGAACCAGGCAGCAGGCGTGCGGGCGGACCTCCAAGGCGATGCGCACCATCTCCCCGGTCGCCGCCATTTCCAGGTTCAGCGGTGCGGCGATGGCGGCCTTCACGGCGTGCACGTCGGCGTCGCGGATGTGCCGGCGGTCTTCGCGCAGATGCATGGTGATGCCGTCGGCGCCCGCCGCCAGCACCGCCCGCGCGGCGCGCAGAGGGTCCGGGTGGTCGCCGCCGCGCGCGTTCCGCACGGTCGCGATATGGTCGATATTCACGCCGAGCCGGATCGGGTTCATGGACGCGCCTCTGTTTGGGCGGCTAGCTCGGCCGCCAGGTCGATCGCCGCGATCAGGCTGGAGGGGTCGGCCAGACCTCGCCCGGCGATGGCGAACGCAGTGCCGTGATCGGGCGATGTGCGGATCACTGGTAAGCCCAACGTAACGTTTACGCCGTGGAGCATGTCAAGCGTTTTCAGCGGTATCAGCGCCTGGTCGTGATACATCCCCATGGCGACGTCATAGGTGGCGCGGGCCGCCGGGGTGAACATGCTGTCGGCGGCGAACGGGCCGGATACGTCCAGCCCCTCGGCGCGCAATTGTGCGATTGCCGGGGCGATGATGGTGGCTTCCTCCTCGCCCATGGTGCCGTCCTCGCCGGCATGCGGGTTGAGTCCTGCCACCGCCAGCCGCGGCGCGGCGATTTTCCACCGGTTGCGCAGTTCCGCCGCGGTGACGCGGCACACGGCGACGATGCGCGCCACCGTGATCATGTCCAGCATGCGGCGCAGCGAGGCGTGCACGGTGATCGGCACCACCCGCAGACCCGGGCTGGCAAGCATCATCACCGGCAGCGTCGCCCCGGTCAGGGCGGCGAGGAACTCGGTATGGCCGGGATACGGAAAGCCGGCGCCGTAGAGCGAGGATTTGTGGATGGGGTTGGTCACCACGCCGGCCGCGGTGCCGGCCAGCGCCAGTTTCGTCGCCTGTTCGATGGAGGCGATCACCGCGGCGGCGTTGGCGGGATCGGGCAGGCCGGGGCGCGGGACGGCGGCCAGCGGCACCGGCAGCACCGGCAGGGCGTCGCGGAACACCGCGCCGGCGGCGTCGAACGCGTTGACCACGCGGATCGGCACGTCGAGGCCAAGGCTGCGGGCGAGCGCTTCCAGCCGCGCCGGATCGTCGAGGGCAACGAAGGTGTGGCCGTTGCGGCGGGCCAGCCAGGCCTTAAGGGTAAGCTCCCCCCCGATCCCTGCCGGGTCGCCCATGGTGAGCGCCAACGGCCTTATGGAATGGGTTCCAAGGGGCCACTGCCCCTTGGCGGGGTCCAGGGGCAGCGCCCCTGGCCTTCCTTCCGTCATATATGAATAGCCCGGCCATCCACAGCCAGCGCCGCCTCCTTAACCGCCTCGTTCAAGCTGGGATGCGCATGGCAAGTCCGCGCCACATCTTCGGCGGAAGCGCCGAACTCGATGGCCGTCACGATTTCGGCGATCAGCGTGCCGGCGTCAGGCCCGATGATGTGGCAGCCCAGAATCCGGTCGGTCGCGCGGTCGGCGAGGATTTTCACGAAGCCGTCGGTGCTGCCCATGGCGCGGGCGCGGCCGTTGGCGGTGAACGGGAATTTGCCGACCCGGTAGTCGATGCCAGCGGCCTTCAACTGTTCCTCGGTGCGGCCGACGCCGGCCACTTCGGGCCACGTGTAAACCACGGCGGGAATGGCCTCATAGTTTACGTGCCCGGCCTTGCCGGCCAGGCGCTCGGCCAGCGCCACGCCTTCGTCCTCGGCCTTGTGCGCCAGCATCGGCCCGGCGATGACGTCGCCAATGGCGTAGATGCCGGGTATGTTGGTGGCGAAATGACCGTCGGTCTTCACCCGGCCGCGTTCGTCGAGGGCGACGCCGGCTTCCGCGAGGCCCAGACCCAAGGTGAAGGGGCGCCGGCCGATGGCCAGCAGCACCACATCGGCCCTAATTTCCTCCGCCGGGCCGCCTTTTGCCGGCTCCACCGTCAGGGTGACGCCATCGGCGTCGGCGCGGGCGCCGGTGACCTTGGTGGAGAGGCGAAACGTCAGCCCATATTTGGTGAGGAGACGCTCGAACTGTTTGGCGATTTCGCCGTCATTGCCGGGGATCAGGCGGTCGAGGAACTCGATCACCGTGACCTGCGCGCCCAGCCGCCGCCAGACGCTGCCCAGTTCAACACCGATCACCCCGCCGCCGATCACCACCAGATGGCCGGGCACCTGGTCGAGTTCCAGCGCGCCGGTGGAGGTGACAATGCGCTTCTCATCCACTTCCACCCCGGCGAGCGGCATGCTTTCGCTGCCGGTGGCGATGACGATGTTTTTCGCGGTGTATTCGGTGCCGTCCACCGCCACGCGGCCGGCGCCGACGATGCGGCCGGTTCCCTTCAGCCAGGTGATCTTGTTTTTCCTGAACAGGAACTCCACGCCGCGGACATTGGCCTCCACCACCTCGGCCTTGCGCGCCTGCATGCGGGCAAGATCGAGTTTGATCCCTTCCACCAGAATCCCGTGGTCGGCGAAGGCATGCGTCACACCGGAGAAATTCTCGCTGGATTGCAGCAGCGCCTTGCTGGGGATGCAGCCGATATTGAGGCAGGTGCCGCCGAGCGTCGCGCGCTTCTCGACGCAGGCCACCTTCAGGCCGAGTTGCGCCGCGCGGATGGCGCAGACATAGCCGCCCGGACCCGACCCAATGACGATGACGTCGAACGCGTCGGCCATGGCGCTACAGGTCCAGCAGCAGGCGGCGAGGGTCCTCGACGCCTTCCTTCACCCGCACCAGGAACGACACCGCCTCCTTGCCGTCGATGATGCGGTGATCGTACGACAATGCCAGGTACATCATCGGCCGGATTTCCACCTTGCCGCCGATCGCGACCGGGCGTTCCTGGATTTTGTGCATGCCCAGGATGGCGGATTGCGGCGGGTTGAGGATGGGGGTGGACATCAGGCTGCCGTAGACGCCGCCATTGGTGATGCTGAAGGTGCCGCCGGTCAGTTCCTCCAGCTTGAGCTGGCCGTCGCGGGCGCGGCGGCCGAAATCGGAGATCGATTTCTCGATCCGCGCAAAGCCCATGCGGTCCACGTTGCGGATTACCGGCACGACCAGCCCGCTCGGCCCGCCGACGGCGATGCCCATGTGGACGAAGTTCTTGTAGACGATTTCGTCGCCGTCGATCTCGGCGTTCACCGCCGGGAACTCGGCCAGTCCGGCTACGCAGGCGCGCACGAAGAAGCTCATGAAGCCCAGGCGCACGCCGCCATGCTTCTTTTCGAAGGCGTCCTTGTACTCGGTCCGCAGAGCCATCGCGGCGCTCATGTCCACCTCGTTGAAGGTGGTCAGCATGGCCGCGTTGTTCTGCGCTTCCTTCAGCCGCGCCGCGATGGTGCGGCGCAGGCGGGTCATCTTCACCCGTTCCTCGCCCTCGGCGGCCGGGCGCGGCGCCTGCGGGGCGGGTGCCGCGGCGGCGGGTGCGGCGGGGCGGCTGAGGAAGGCGAGCACGTCGCCCTTGGTGATGCGCCCGTCCTTGCCGGTGCCCTCGCCGAGTTGCGCCGGGGCGATGCCGGTTTCCTCCATCAGCCTGGCGGCGGCGGGCAGCGGCGCGTGCACCGGGTGGTCGGCCTGGGGCGTCGCCGGGCGGGCCACCGGGCCGGGCGGGGAGGGCGGCGGGTTGATTCCGGCGGCCGGGTTGGCGGAGGGGCGCGCAACCTCGACCGGCTTTGGTGACACCGGGCGGGCGGGGGTGAGCGCGGCGCCGGAGTCGGTCACCATGCCGAGCAGCGCACCGACGCCGACTTCGGCGCCTTCCTCGGCGGCGATCTCGGCCAGCGTGCCGGCGGCGGGGGCGTTCACCTCCACCGTGACCTTGTCGGTTTCCAGCTCGACCAGCGGTTCGTCCGCTGCCACCGAGTCGCCGGCTTTCTTCAGCCAGCGGGCGACGGTTGCCGAGGTGACGCTCTCGCCCAGGGTGGGCACCTTGATTTCGGTTGCCATGGCGGCAGGTCCAGTGCTGTCAGGTCGTGGGCTGGTGCGGATGCCGGGGCGCTGCCCCGGACCCCGGCAGGGGCTTTGCCCCTGCACCCCACCAAGGGCCAAGGCCCTTGGAACCCCTTAACGAATGGGTTCCAAGGGGCCACTGCCCCTTGGCGGGTCCAGGGCAGAGCCCTGGCCTTCCTTGCTTTCTCACGGCAGCGTCAGCGCCGCGTTCACCAGTGCAGCCTGCTCGGCGGCATGGATTTTGGCCAAACCGGTGGCCGGGCTGGCGGCGGCAACGCGGCCGACATAGCGCGGCCGCGTCGCCACCCCGCCCAGCTTGCCCAGCACCGCCTCGATGCGGCGGTCGGCGAAATTCCAGGCGCCCATGTTCTCCGGCTCCTCCTGGCACCACACCACTTCCGCGTTGCGGTAGCCCGCCAGCGCCTTCGGCAGCGACGTGGTCGGGAACGGATACAACTGCTCCAGCCGCACCAGGGCAACGTTGGCAATGCCCTGTTCGCGGCGCTGCGCCAGCAGGTCATAGTAGACCTTGCCGCTGCACAGCACGACCCGCTTCACCTCCTCGGGCCGGGCGATGGCGTCGGTCTCGCCGATGACGCTGCGGAACCCCGAGCCTGGCCCCATGTCGTCCAGCGACGACACGCACAGCCGGTGCCGCAGCAGGCTTTTCGGCGTCATCAGCACCAGCGGCTTGCGGAAGTCCCGTTTCAGTTGCCGGCGCAGGGCGTGGAAGTAGTTGGCCGGGGTGGTGATGTTGGCCACCGCCATGTTGCGCTCGGCGCAGAGCTGCAGGTAGCGCTCCAGCCGTGCCGAGGAATGCTCCGGCCCCTGGCCCTCATGGCCGTGCGGCAGCAGCATCACCAGGCCGGACATGCGCAGCCACTTGGTTTCGCCGCCGGCGATGAACTGGTCGATGATGGCCTGCGCGCCGTTGGCGAAATCGCCGAACTGCGCCTCCCACAGCACCAGCGAGCGCGGGTCGGCCAGCGAGTAGCCATATTCGAAGCCCAGCACGCCGGCTTCCGAGAGCAGCGAGTTGTAGATCTCGATCTTCGCCTGATCGGGGTCGATGTTGTTGAGCGGCACGTATTCGTTCTGGTTGGTCTGATCGACCAGCACCGCGTGGCGCTGGCTGAAGGTGCCGCGCTGGCAGTCCTCGCCGGACAGCCGCACGCGATGGCCTTCCAGCAGCAGCGTGCCGAAGGCCAGCGCCTCGCCGGTTGACCAGTCGATGCCCTGGCCGGTCTCGATCATCGCCCGCTTGGCTTCAAGCTGGCGGGCGATTTTCGGATTGAGGTCGAATCCCGCCGGCACCCGGGCCAGCGCCAGGCCGACCTGGCGCAACGCCTCCGGCGTGACCGCAGTGTCGCCCTCGGTCCAGTGGGCAGTGGTGTCGGGGCTGGACAGGCCGGCCCAGTTGCCTTCCAGCCAGTCCGCCTTGTTCGGCTTGAAGCCCTGCGCCGCCTGATAGGATTCCTCCAGCGTGGCGGCGAAGCCGTCCCAGTCCGCCTTGACGTCCTCCGCCGTCAGCACGCCTTCGGCGACCAGTTGCTCGGCATACAGCGCCCGCGTGGTCTTGCGGTCGCGGATGGCGCGGTACATCACCGGCTGGGTGAAGGCGGGCTCGTCGGTTTCGTTGTGGCCGTGCCGGCGGTAGCAGACGATGTCCAGCACGATGTCGCAGCCGAAGGTCATGCGGAACTCGGCGGCGGTGGTGGCACACCACACCGTCGCTTCGGGATTGTCGCCGTTGACGTGCAGGATCGGTGCCTGGATCGCCTTGGCGACGTCGGTGCAGTACAGGCCCGAATAGGCATGCGCCGGCACGGTGGTGAAGCCGATCTGGTTGTTGACCACCACATGCACGGTGCCGCCGGTGCGGTAGCCGATCAGCTCGCTCATCGCCAGCGTCTCATACACCAGCCCCTGGCCGGCGAAGGCGGCGTCGCCGTGCATCAGGATGCCCATGACGGAATGCCGCCCGCGGGTGTCGCCGACGGTGTCCTGCCGCGCCCGCACCTTGCCCACCACCACCGGGTCCACCGCCTCCAGGTGCGAGGGGTTCGGCTGCAGCGACAGATGCACCATGCGGCCGGCGACATCGATGTCGGTGGAGGTGCCGAGATGGTACTTCACGTCGCCCGAGCCCTGGACGTCTTCCGGCTTGAAGCTGGTGCCGCCGAACTCGCTGAACAGCGCGGCGTATGGCTTCTTCACCACGTTCACCAGCGTGTTCAGCCGGCCGCGATGCGGCATGCCGATGACGATCTCATTCACGCCGCTGGCGGCGCCCACTTCGATGATGGCGTGCAGCGCCGGGATGGTGACTTCGGCGCCTTCCAGGCCGAAGCGTTTCGTGCCCACGTAACGTTTCTGGCAGAATGCCTCGAAGCCTTCGGCCTCGGTGAGGTCGTGCAGGATGCGCCGCTTGCCGGCGGCCTGGAATTGCGTGCGCCAGGGGGCGCCTTCCACCCGGCGCTGAATCCAGGCCTTCTGGTCGGGGTCCTGGATGTGCATGAACTCGACGCCGATCGGGCCGCAATAGGTTTCGCGCAGCACCTGCAGGATTTGCCGCGGGGTGGCGACGTCCAGGCCCAGCACGTGGTCGATGAAGATCGGCCGGTCCATGTCGGCGGCGGTGAAGCCGTAGGTGGCCGGGTCGAGCTCGGGATGCGGCGCCGGGATCTGCAGGCCGAGCGGGTCGAGCTTGGCTTCCAGATGGCCGCGCACCCGGTAGGTGCGGATCATCATCAGCGCGCGGATGCTGTCCTTGGTGGCGGCGCGCACCTGCTCGGCGGTGATCTGTTCGGCGGTGGGCGGCGGCGCGCGACGGTCCCGGCGGTCCTTGGCGGGCGCGCCGGTGGTGGCCGGTTTCGCCGCCTCCGGCTCGCCGAATTCCCATTTGCGCGGCGCCCAGGAAGCGCCGGAATTGTCCTCGAGAATGGCCCGGCTTTCGTCATTCAGCGCGCCGAACAGCTCGGCGAAGCCGGGATCGACCGCGCGCGGGTCGGCGACCCAGCGGGCATACAGGTCGGCGATGAAGGCCGCGTTGGCGCCGTTGAAGGCGGTGGCGAGAATATCGACGCCGGCCATGTCGTTCCCCTCGTTTTGTCCGCGCCGCCCAGGCTGCCGGCACGGGGCCGGCTGCTCCGCTGCCGCCGCATCAGCGTGCGGCGGCAGCGGCCCTCGTTAGCCCCGCAACGCCTTAAGCATCGTGCTGCCCAGCGCCGCCGGGCTGTCCGCCACATGGACGCCGGCCAGCCGCAGCGCCTCGAACTTTGCCGCCGCCGTGTCCCGCCCGCCGCTGATCACCGCGCCGGCATGGCCCATGCGCCGCCCCGGCGGGGCGGTGGCGCCGGCGATGAAGCCCACCGTGGGCTTCTTCACCTTGTTGGCGGCGAGGAACTCGGCGGCGTCGATTTCGCTCGCCCCGCCGATTTCGCCGATCATGATGATCGCCTCAGTTTCGGTGTCGGCCAGGAACAGCTCCAGCACCTCGATGAAGTCGGTGCCCTTCACCGGATCGCCGCCGATGCCGACGCAGGTGGACTGGCCCAGCCCGGCCGCGGTGGTCTGCGCCACCGCCTCGTAGGTCAGCGTGCCGGAGCGCGAGACGATGCCCACCTTGCCGCGGCGGTGGATGTGGCCCGGCATGATGCCGATCTTGCAGGCGTCCGGCGTGATCACGCCCGGGCAGTTCGGGCCGATCAGCCGCGAATGCGAGCCGTCCAGGGCGCGCCGCACCCGCACCATGTCGAGCACCGGAATGCCTTCGGTGATGCAGACGATCAGCCGCACGCCGGCGTCGATGGCTTCCAGGATGGCGTCCGCCGCGAACGGTGGCGGCACGTAGATGGCGGAGGCATCGGCGCCGGTTTTCGCCACCGCCTCGGCCACCGTGTCGAACACCGGCAGGTCGAGATGGGTGCTGCCACCCTTGCCCGGGGTGACGCCGCCGACGACCTTGGTGCCGTAGGCGATCGCCTGCTCGGAATGGAAGGTGCCCTGGGCGCCGGTGAAGCCCTGGGTGATGACGCGGGTACGCGCGTCAACGAGAATGGCCATCAGGCGGCCTCCTGCACGGCCTTGACCACCTTTTCGGCGGCGTCGGCAAGGTTGTCGGCCGAAATGATGGGCAGGCCGGAGCGGGCCATGATCTCCTTGCCAAGCGCCACGTTGGTGCCTTCCAGCCGCACCACCAGCGGCACGTTCAGGCTGACCTCGCGCGCCGCCGCCACCACGCCCTCGGCGATCACGTCGCAGCGCATGATCCCGCCGAAGATGTTGACCAGAATTCCCTCCACCTGCGGGTCGGAGAGGATGATCTTGAACGCCGCGGTGACCCGTTCCTTGGTCGCGCCGCCGCCGACATCGAGGAAATTGGCCGGCGCGGCGCCGTACAGCTTGATGATGTCCATGGTGGCCATGGCCAGCCCGGCGCCGTTCACCATGCAGCCGATGGTGCCGTCGAGGGCGATGTAGCTCAGGCTGTGCTTGGCCGCCTCCAGTTCCTTCGGGTCCTCCTCGGACTCGTCGTGCAGTTTCTGCACCTCCGGCTGGCGGAACAGCGCGTTGTCGTCGAAGCTCACCTTGGCATCCAGCGCCACCACCTCGCCCCCGCCGGTGACCACCAGCGGGTTGATCTCGACGATGGCGCAGTCCAGCGCGTTGAACGCCTGGTACATGCCGGTGACGAACCTGCTGAAGGCGCCGATCTGCCTGCCGTGCAGCCCCAGCCCGAACGCCAGCTTGCGGGCATGGAAGCCGGAGATGCCGGAGGCCGGGTCGATCGATACGCGCAGGATCTTCTCGGGATGGTTGGCGGCGACCTCCTCGATCTCGATGCCGCCCTCGGTCGAGGCGACGATGGTGACGCGCGAGGTGTCGCGATCCACCAGCAACGACAGATACAGCTCGCGGGCGATGTCGCAGCCGGCCTCGACATAGACGCGGCGAACCTTGCGGCCGGCCGGTCCGGTCTGCTTGGTGACCAGCGTGCGGCCGATCATCGCCTCCGCCGCCGTCCGCACCTCAGCCGGCGACCGCGCCAGCCGCACGCCGCCCTTGCCGGCCGGATCGTCGGCAAAATGGCCGGCGCCGCGTCCGCCGGCGTGAATCTGCGCCTTCACCACATAGACCGGGCCGGGCAGCCGGTGCGCCGCCGACTCGGCTTCCTCGGCGGTCCAGGCGATATGGCCTTCCAGCACCGCGACGCCGTAGTGGCGGAGCAGTTCCTTGGCCTGGTATTCGTGGATATTCATCGGTTCAGACGCCCAGCTTCTTGAAGGCTTCGATCAGGTCACGCACCGCCACGCAGGACTTGTCGAACGCCGCCTGCTCCTCCGGGGTGAACTGCACCTCGATGATCTTCTCCACCCCGCCGGCGCCGAGCACCACCGGCACGCCGACATAGAAACCGCTCTGCCCGTACTCGCCGTTCAGCATCACCGCGGCCGGCAGCACCCGCTTCTTGTCTTTCAGGAAACTTTCCGCCATGGCGACCGCGCTCGCCGCCGGGGCGTAGAAGGCGCTGCCCCGCTCCAGCAGCTTGACGATCTCGCCGCCGCCATTGGCGGTGCGCTGCACGATGGCGTCGATGCGCTCCTGGGTGGTCCAGCCCATCTTGATCAGGTCGGGCACCGGAATGCCGGCCACGGCGGAATAGCGGGTCAGCGGCACCATGGTGTCGCCGTGGCCGCCCAGCACGAAGGCGGTCACGTCCTCCACCGACACGCCGAATTCCTGGGCGAGGAACAGGCGGAAGCGCGAGCTGTCCAGCACGCCGGCCATGCCGACCACCCGGTGGGCGGGCAGGCCGGATTTCTGCTGCAATGCCCACACCATGACGTCGAGCGGGTTGGTGATGCAGATCACGAAGGCGCCGGGGCAATAGGTCCTGATGCCCTCGGCCACCTGACCCATCACGCCGGCGTTCTTGGTCAGCAGGTCGTCGCGGCTCATGCCGGGGGTGCGCGGGAAGCCGGCGGTGACGATCACCACGTCGGCGCCTTCGATGACGGCGTAGTCCGAGCCGCCGGCCAGGTTGCAATCGAAGCCATCGACCGGGCTCGACTGGGCGATGTCGAGCGCCTTGCCGGCGGCGACGCCGCCGAACACGTCGAACAGCACGACGTCGCCAAGCTCCTTGAGGCCGATCAGGTGGGCCAGCGTGCCGCCGATATTGCCGGCGCCGACCAGGGCGATCTTGTTGCGTGCCATTACGGGAGAACCTTCCGAAGCGGAGGACGGGAACTGGGTGTTCCAAGTAAAATCGTTGGTCGCCCGCCGGGCACCCGGGGGTCCCGAAAGGCAGGCGTTGCTAGCCCATCAGGGCAGGGGGGGCAAGCCGCGGCCCGGCAGCGCACAGCAGCGTGCACGGTCAGGTCAGATGCGGCAGCGCCAGGTAGTCCTGGCTCTGCATCTCCTGCAGCCGGCTCGCCGTCCGCTCGAACATCTTGGTTCCCTCGCCGTGCTCATACAACTGGTCCGGCGATGTCTCGGCGGAGGCGACCAGCTTGACGCGGTGGTCATACAGCGTGTCGATCAGCACGATGAAGCGGCGCGCCAGGTCGAAATTCTCCGACTTCAGCCGGGGTATTTCATCCAGCACGAGGCTGTGGAAATGGGTCGCCAGCGCCAGGTAGTCGCCGGCCCCCAGCGCCGCCGCGCACAGCCCCGGGAAGTCGAACCGCGCCACCCCGCCGGCGGCGACCGGCACCTCGAAGGTGCGGCCCATCACCACCAGATGCGGCGCCTGCACCGGCGCATCGCCGGCGAGTTCGGCGAAGGCCGCGTCCAGCGCCCGCTTTGCCCTGGCATCGGCCGGCACATACCAGGTCGGCATGCCGCGCAAGCGTTCGCGCCGGTAGTCGCGGCCCGGCTCCAGCACCAGCACGTCCAGGTTCTGCTTCAGCATGGCGATGAAGGGCAGGAAGGCGTCGCGGCCGGGCTGGCCTTTGAACAGGTCGTTGGGGGTGGTGTTGGAGGTCGCCACCACCACCACGGCACGGTCGAACAGCGCCTGGAACAGCCGGCCGAGGATCATCGCGTCGGCGATGTCGTTGACCTGGAACTCGTCGAAGCACAGCAGCGCCGCCTCGGCGGCGATCGCATCGGCGAGCGGCGGGATCGGGTCTTCGCCCTTCGGGTTGGCCAGCTTCCAGGCGTGGATGCGCTTGTGGGTGTCCTGCATGAAGCGGTGGAAATGGATGCGCCGCTTGCGCTGCACCACGGCGGCGGCAAAGAACAGGTCCATCAGCATCGACTTGCCGCGGCCGACTTCGCCGACGAGATACAGCCCGCCGCGCCGGTCCTCGTTGGCCCAGTCGGCCTGCTTGCGGCGGGTGAAGCGGCTGAGCAACCCGGCATTCGCCGCCGGCCTGGGCTCCGGATTGTAGCCGCGCAGCTTTACCCAAAGCTCCTGCAGCCGCTCCGCCGCCAGTTCCTGCGACGAATCGGGGGCGAGGTCGCCGGCGTTGCGACGGGCGCGATAGGCCGGCAGCGGCCCATGCGCGAGCAAGGTCGGGTCAACAGGGGAAGAATCCATGGCAGGGCGGGATAGCCGGAAACCGGGCGCGTATCAATGAACGGCGCTGCGACGGAAGGTAAGGCCAGGGCGCTGCCCCGGCTGCTTTCTACCAAACGAAAGCCGGCAGCCCCGCCACCGGCGCCACCCCTGCCTGCCGCGCCGCCTGCTCCGCCGCCGCCGGGTCGCCATCGAGTTCCGCCGCGTGGATGCCCCCCAGCACCCAGCACGAATCAATCCCCACGCCGGCCGCCCCGGCGATGTCGGTGCGCAGGGAATCGCCCACCGCCAGCACGCGCGACCGCGCAAGCCCCAGCATTTCCAGCACCGGCCCATAGACCGCCGGGTCCGGCTTGCCCACCCAGCGGGCGGTGCCGCCGAGTGCCTCGTAGCGCTGCGTCAACAGCCCGGCGCAGATCATCCGCAGCCCGCCGCGGATCACTTCCAGGTCCGGGTTGGCGCACAGCATCGGCAGCCCGGCGGCCAGGCACTGGTGCAGTTCGTCCTCATAATCCGCCAGATCGGTCGGGCTGCGCTCGTCGTCCGGCCCGGTGTTGAGGACGAAACCGGCCTGCCCGGGCCGGGGGACAAGCTCCAGCTCAAGCCCCTCGATCACGTTGCGGTCGCGCTCCGGCCCGAGATGGTAGACCCGGCTGCCGAGGGCGGCGAAGAACGGGTCGGTGCGGTCGCGCAGCATGCGGTGCGCCACCTCGCCGCTGGTGACGATGCCGGTATACAGCCCGTCGGTGATGCCCATGGCGCGCATGCCGAGCTGCGCCACATGCGCCCGCCGCGGCGCGTTGGACAGCAGCACGGACGGTTTGCCGGCGGCAAGCAGCCGCTTCAGCACGTCCACCGCGCCGGGATAGGGCGACACCCCGTCATGGATCACCCCCCAGAGGTCGAGGATGAATCCATCGTAGCGCGCTGCTAGCGGCGCGAACCCGGTCAGCATCTGCATCGCATCACCTCAGATCGGCGCCGACCGCGTCGGCCACGCTGGCGAACCCCTGCTCATCCAGCGCCGCCGCCAACTCCCGGCGCAGCTGCCCCACCAGGGCCGGTCCGGCGAAGACGAGGGCGGAATACAGCTGCACCAGCGACGCGCCGGCGCGAATCTTGGCCAGCGCATCCCGCCCGCTCGCCACCCCGCCGGCCCCCACCAGCACCAGCCGCCCGGCCGCGAGGCGCGCGGCCCGCCGCAGCATGTCGGTTGACAGCGCCAGCAGCGGCGCCCCGGACAGACCCCCGGCCTCGCCCGCCCAACGCGAGCGCAGCCCCGGCGGGCGCGCGATGGTGGTGTTCGAGACGATCATTCCCTCGGCGCCCCCTTCGACGCAGGCGGCCACCACCGCTGCCAGCCCGGCCTCGGACAGGTCCGGCGCCACTTTCACCAGCAGCGGCGGACGCAGCGGAACCGCCGCGCGCACCGCCTGCAGAATGGCGCGCAGCCGCGCTTCGCCCTGCAGATCGCGCAGGCCAGGGGTGTTCGGCGAAGATATGTTGATCACCACGTAGTCGGCGAACGGTGCCACCGCCGCCACCAGGGCGGGGTAGTCGCGCTCCGGGTCGGCGCCGTCCTTGTTGATGCCGACATTCGCGCCCACCGGCACGCCCGGCCGGGCAGCCGCGCGGCCGGCGGCGAGATTGCGGAGGTAGGCGTCCAGCCCGGCATTGTTGAACCCCATGCGGTTGATCACCGCCCGGTCCTCGTCCAGCCGGAACAGCCGTGGCCGCGGATTGCCGGGCTGCGGGCGCGGCGTCACGGTGCCGGTCTCGACGAAGCCGAAGCCGAGCCGGCTCAGCGGCGCCAACGCCACGGCGTTCTTGTCGAATCCGGCGGCCAGCCCGATCGGATTGGCGAACCGCAGCCCCAGCGTCCGCACCGCCAGCCGAGGCTCGTCCGGCGAGCGGTCGCGCCCGGCCAGCCCCCAGCGCAGCGCCGCGATGGAAAGGCCGTGCGCGCGTTCGGGACCGGCCGCGCGGACCAGCGGCAGCAGGGCGGAGGCGAGGGCGGGGGTCATGCCGGCACCCTGCGGCAAAGCCGCCGGGAAGGAAAGCTTGCGCCGGTGCACCGCCCACCCGACATTGCCGTCATGTGGAACCAGCCGTATCTGGAAACCTGCTGCCGCTCGGCGCTGCATCGCCTGTTGCTCGCCGGCGCGCCCGGCCGTCCGCCCGGCCTCAAGGACGGTCCCTGCCTGGAGCGGTTGGCGGCGATGGGGCTTGCCCGTGTCCGTCTGGACGGTCGCTATGAACTGACCGAAGCCGGCCTCGACCGCCACGCCGCCGAGGTGCTGCATGGTGAGTCCGCCGCTGCCTGACGGCCGCCGCAGGACGTTGCCGCGGACAGCCGCTTGCCCGCGCCCCCGCCGTCGCCGCAGGATGTGGCCATGAGCGAAACCCTCCTCGACGTGAAGGGCATGACCTGCCCGCTGCCCGTGCTGCGCGCCAACCGCTCGCTGCGCGGTCTCCCTGCCGGCGCGCACCTGCGCGTGCTGGCCACCGACCGGGCGTCGGTGGCCGACTTTCAGGCATTCTGCCGTGAGACCGGTCACGCGCTGCTGGCGTGCAGCGAGGAGGCAGGGGTATTCAGCTTCGTCATCCGCAGGAAGGCGGACTGATGCCGAGGAGACGTCCGTGTCGGTTGCCCTGATCACCCACCCCGCGTGCCTTGAGCACGACACCGGCCCCTGGCACCCGGAATCCGCCGACCGCCTGCGCGCCGTGCTGCGGGCGCTGGAGGCCAAGGAGTTCGAGCCGCTGCTGCGCGAACTCGCGCCGGCCGCCACCGAGGAGCAGCTCACCCGCGTCCACCCGGCGGACTACGTGCATGCCATCCTGGGCATCCGTCCCGATCCCGGTGATTCCGTGCCGCTGGACAACGACACGGTGATGAGCGCCGGCAGCGCCGAGGCGGCCCTGCGCTCGGCGGGCGGCGCCGTGCACGCCGTCGATGCGGTGATGGAGGGCTGGGCGCGCCATGCCTTCGTCGCCACCCGCCCGCCCGGCCACCACGCCGAGCGTTCCAAGCCGCTGGGCTTCTGCCTGTTTTCCAACGCCGCCATCGCCGCCCGGCACGGCCAGGTCCGCTGGGACCGCAAACGCGTCGCGGTGGTCGATTTCGACGTCCACCACGGCAACGGCACGCAGGACATCTTCGCCGCCGATCCCGGCCTGTTCTATGCCTCCAGCCATCAGTTCCCCTGTTTCCCGGGCACCGGCACGATCGACGAGCGCGGCTGCGCCAACAACATCCTGAACGTGCCGCTGGCACCGGGGGCCACCGGCGCCGATTTCCGCGATGCCTGGGACCACATCATCCTGCCCGCGCTGGATGCCTTCGCGCCCGACCTGCTGATCGTCTCGGCCGGCTTTGACGCCCACAAGGCCGACCCGCTCGCCCAGCTTCGCCTGGAGACCGCGGATTTCCGCTGGGTTACCGAGCGTTTGGTGGAGGTGGCGCGGCGGCATTGCGGCGGCCACCTGGTGTCGCTGCTGGAGGGCGGCTACGACCTGCACGCGCTGGCCGCCTGCAGCGCCGCCCATGTGCGGGCGCTGCTGCACGGATGAGACATGGCGTTACCTGAGGGGTTGGCGTCAACCGCGGCCCGGGCTACGAACGCGGCAATTCGATGACGCTTGCGACCACCAGGAGCATGAGCATGCCCGCCGCGCGGCAGAAGCCAACGGCACCGGCCGACCCTGCGCCGGCCGATCCCATGCCGGCCGACCCGGCGGTGGCGGCGCTGTCGTTCGAGGACGCCCTGGCCGAGCTTGAGAAGATCGTGCGGGGTCTGGAAGGCGGCCAGCAGAAGCTGGAGGACGCCATCGGCGCCTACGAACGCGGCGCCCGCCTGCGCGCCCATTGTGAGGCCAAGCTGGCCGAGGCCGAGGCGCGCGTGCAGGCCATTGTCGCCGCCGCCGACGGCTCCGTCGCGCTGCGGCCGGCTGACTGACCAGGACGGACCAACCATGCACGCAACGCCACTCTCCGCCGCCCCCCTTGCCGCCGCGCTGACCCGCATCGCCGCCGAGGTGGAGGCCGCGCTGGAAGACCTGCTGCCGCCGGTTGAAGGCGCCGAGGCCCGCCTGATCGAGGCCATGCGCTATTCCGCGCTCGGCGGCGGCAAGCGGCTGCGCGCCTTCCTGGCGATGGAAAGCGCCGCGTTGTTCGGCGTTGACCGCCGCTGTGCCGCCCGCGTGGGGGCGGCCATCGAGATGGTGCACGCCTATTCGCTGGTGCATGACGACCTGCCCGCCATGGACGATGACGACCTGCGCCGCGGCAAGCCGTCCTGCCATCGCGCCTTCGACGAGGCCACCGCCATCCTGGCCGGCGATGCGCTGCAGACCCGCGCCTTCGAGGTGCTGGCCGAGCCCGACACGCATTCCAACCCGGAGGCGCGCTGCGAACTGGTGCTGGCGCTGGGGCTCGCCTCCGGCGCCCGCGGCATGGTCGGCGGCCAGATGATCGACATGGTCAGCGAGGGCCAGGCGCTGAATGCCGAGCAGATCACCCGGCTGCAGGCGCTCAAGACCGGCCGGCTGATCCAGGTCAGCGCCGAGGCCGGCGCCATTCTGGGCCGCGCCCCGTCCGCCCAGCGCCATCTGCTGGCCGGCTATGGGCGCGATCTCGGCGCCGCCTTCCAGATCGCCGACGATCTGCTGGACGCGACCGGAACAACGGAGGAGACTGGCAAGACCGCCGGCAAGGACGAAGCCGCCGGGAAGGCCACCCTGGTGTCCGTTCTGGGGGTGGAGCGGGCACGTGCCCAGGCCGAGGCGCTGGCAATCCAGGCTGCGGCGCACCTGGAGAGTTTCGGCGCGAAGGCCGACCTGCTGCGTCAGTTGGCGGCATACGTGGTTTCCCGGCGCAACTGAGCCGGACCTGAGAGTTTGAAAAAGAATGCCCGCAAGCCGCTGAATGATGGCGGAAAACTCAATGATATCAGCGGGCGTCCTTTTTCAAGTTCGATTGCTTTTCAGGCTCTGAGGACCGAGATATGAACGCACCCGTGATCCCCCCCGCGCCGCTCTCCGCCGCTCCGCCGACCCCGATGCTGGACCGCGTCCGCTACCCCGCGGACCTGCGCAACTTCTCAGCCGAGCAGCTCAAGCAGGTGGCCGACGAGTTGCGGGCCGAGACGGTGGACGCCGTGTCGGTGACCGGCGGACATCTGGGCGCCAGCCTGGGGGTGGTGGAGCTGACGGTGGCCATCCACGCGGTGTTCGACACGCCGTACGACCGGCTGATCTGGGATGTCGGCCACCAATGCTACCCGCACAAGATTCTCACCGGCCGGCGCGACCGCATCCGCACGCTGCGCCAGGGCGGCGGATTGTCGGGCTTCACCAAGCGCTCCGAGAGCGACTACGACCCGTTCGGCGCGGCGCACAGCTCCACCTCGATCTCGGCCGGGCTGGGCATGGCGGTGGCGCGCGACCTGAAATCGGCGCGCGGCATCGCCGACGACCGCCACGTCATCGCGGTGATCGGTGACGGCTCGATGAGCGCCGGCATGGCCTATGAGGCGATGAACAACGCCGGCGCGCTGCGTTCGCGGCTGGTGGTGATCCTCAACGACAACGACATGTCGATCTCGCGGCCGGTGGGGGCGATGAGCGCCTATCTGTCGCGGCTGCTGTCGTCGCGCAGCTTCCTCAACCTGCGCGAGGCGGCGGTGAAGATGGCGCGCCGCTTCCCCAGCGGCATCGAGCGCTCGGCGCGGCGGGCAGAGGAGTTCGCGCGCGGCTTCCTCACCGGCGGCGGCACGCTGTTCGAGGAGCTGGGATTCTATTACGTCGGCCCGATCGACGGCCACAATCTGGACCATCTGCTGCCGGTGCTGCGCAATGTGCGCGACGCCGATGGCGGGCCGATCCTGGTGCATGCGATCACCCAGAAGGGCAAGGGCTACGGCCCGGCCGAGGAGAGCGCGGACAAGCTGCACGCGGTCAGCCGCTTCAATGTGGTCACCGGCGAGCAGGCGAAGGGGCCGGTGGGGGCGCCCAGCTATACCAAGGTGTTCGGCAATGCTCTGATCGCCGAGGCCGAGGCCGATCCCGACATCGTGGCGATCACCGCGGCGATGCCCACCGGCACCGGCCTGGACGCCTTTGCCAAACGTTTCCCGGATCGCTGTTTCGACGTCGGTATCGCCGAGCAGCACGCGGTTACCTTCGCGGCAGGCCTGGCGACGGAGGGCATCAAGCCGTTCTGCGCCATCTATTCGACCTTCCTGCAGCGCGGCTACGACCAGCTGGTGCACGACGTGGTGCTGCAGGGTCTGCCGGTGCGCTTCGCCATGGACCGGGCCGGGCTGGTGGGGGCGGACGGGGCGACGCATGCCGGCATTTTCGATATCGCCTTCCTGAGCTGCCTGCCCGGCATCGTGCTGATGGCGCCGTCCGACGAGGTGGAGCTGATGCACGCGGTGGCGACGGCCGCCGCGATCGACGATCGCCCGAGCGCGCTGCGCTATCCGCGCGGCGAGGGGGCAGGGCTGGCGCTGCCGGCGCGCGGCGAAGTGATGCCGATCGGCCGCGGCCGGATTGTGCGCGAGGGCGGCGGGGTGGCGCTGCTGGCGCTCGGCACCCGGCTGCACGATGCACTGCGCGCCGCCGACGAACTGGCCCAGCGCGGCCTGCCGGCCACCGTGGTCGACGCCCGTTTCGCCAAGCCGCTCGACACGGCGCTGATCGAGCAGCTGGCGCGGCACCATGAGGTGCTGGTGACGATCGAGGAGGGCAGTTCGGGCGGCTTCGGGTCGGCGGTGCTGCATCACCTGGCGTGGAAGGGGCTGCTCGATCGCGGGGTGCGGGTGCGGCCGATGGTGCTGCCGGACCGCTTCATCGACCAGGATATCCAGAGCAAGCAACTCGCCGATGCCGGACTTACCGCACGCGATATCGTGGCCACCGTGCTGGCGGCTCTTGGGCGGGAAGTTGCCGTCGCGCGGGCGTGAAGGAAGGCCAGGGCGCTGCCCTGGACCTAAGGAATGGGTTCCAAGGGGCCACTGCCCCTTGGTGGGGTCCAGGGGCAAAGCCCCTGGCCTTGCTTCCTTCACCCCACCGCGGCCCCCGGCCCGGGCGCGCAGCACCCCTGATATTTCTCCCGTAGCCCTCTGGCCTCCCTGGCATTATCTTCGATAGCTCGCTTCGCTCTTTTCTTGCCATCCGCCGCGGCCTGCCTGCTGCTGATCGTGGCGACGATCCCGTACCGGTCCGCGGTCCAGTGGAAGGGATGCGGGCCGCAATTGGCGTCCCAGGGGTTTTTGGCAGCCCTCATCAACAGTCCCGTCGTTGCGCGGGGCCTGAATGACAGGAAATTTCATGACACAAACGCAGGCGAAAGCCGAAAGCGCCGCTCCTCCCGCCGCCAAGGCCGAGGACGACATTGCCTATCTTGCCAAGCGCTATCGCGTAACGCCGGCGATTGTGCGGGAGATCATCCGCCGGGTCGGCTCCAGCGAGCGGGGCGCGGTTGAGCGCGAGATCCAACGGGGCAAGGCCAGGCGCTAGGCGCTGGTGCGATGGACAAGGACGAACTGACCACCTGGGCGTTGGTCAATGGCTGGCAGATGATCGCCGGCTGCCCGAGCCTGACCAAGCCGTCGTCGCCGAAGGAGGCCATCGTGCGGATGGTCCTCAAGGCGACGGTGGTAAACCTGGAAGTGAAGAAGCCGGCCGGCAAATGGGAAAAAGTTGCCGGCGCGGCCTACCCGAAAATCGAGCCCGATCCTGAGACCGGGCTGCCGCGCGGCCTCAGCCTCGACATCATTCCAGGCTTCACCATGCTGATGCGCGAGAACAAGGACCGCCAGGTGTTTGCCCGGATGACGGGACCCGTGAAAGCCTAGAGCAACATCGGCCGGACCGGCGACAGCCGGCCGATAAAGTTGCTCGCCAAAACAAAGAGCTAGAGCGCGCTGACCGTCTACGGTCAGCCTGAAAGCGCTCTAGCGGCGCGCCTTGCGGGCGGCGTAGCGGGCGTCGCGGGCGGCTTTCTGCTCGGCTGCCAGGGCGATGGCGCGCGCCTTCTTGTCTTCGTCCAGGGCGGCGGCGCGGGCAAGCATGTCGGCTTCCGCCTCGCGTGCCTGGGCGGCGGCGCGGGCCTGGCGGGCGGCTTCCTCGCGCGCCTGGGCAGCCTGCTCGGCGGCGCGTGCAACCCGCTCGGCTTCCAGGCGGGCTGCCTCGGCGGCGCGCGCGGCCTGACGCTCGGCGATGCGGGCGTCGCGGGCTTCGGCGATTGCCTTCTGCGCCGCCAGGCGTTCGAGCACGGCGGGATCGTCAGGCCCGGGCTGTTCACGGAACCGCGCCAGCGCGGCCTTCCTGGCGTTCGCTGCGGTGGTCAGTCGATCGTTGAAGTTGTCATATTTGTGAGCGCTCATTATAGTAATTTACCAAGATCGGTCGCGCGCGCATAGCCCGGCCGGCGCATGGCTGTGCCTCCCGCTCCGGCAGGCTGCCCGGGGGTGCGCGGCATGCCATCCTTCCGGCGCGCGGTGGCCGGGCTTCAACCCGAGTTGACGCAGCCGCAAGCGGGCGCAATGGATCAGGCCATGACAGACCTTGCTTCGCCGCTGTTGCGCGTGCTCTCGCTGTGGCGCGGTCGCGCCGTCTGGCTGCTTGCCGGCGCCTTGATCACCATGGCCGCGCTCGCCGCGGGGATGGCCCTGATGGGGTTGTCGGGCGGGCTGGTGGCGGGGCTGGTGACCGGGACGGCGCTCGGCGTGCCGGCGCTGCTGCGCACGCTCGGGCCGGTGCGGGTGGTGCTGCGCTATCTGGAGCGCCTGGTCGCGCACGATGCCACCTTCCGCGCGCTGGCCGATCTGCGCGTGTGGTTTTTCCGCGGGCTGGCCGGCAGCGCCGCCGGCGGCCTGGGGTTCCGCCGCGCCGGCGACGTGCTGGCGCGGCTGGTGAACGACGTGGAGGCGCTGGACGGGCTGTACATCCGCATCCTGTTGCCGCTGTCCTGCGCGGTGCTGCTGGTGGTGGCCTTGCCGCTGCTGCTGCTCCGGCTCGACCCCCGGGTTGCGGCCGGGGTTGCCGTGCTGTTCGTCATCGCCGCCTTTGTCCTGCCGGTGCTCGCCGCGCGCGCTTCCGCCGGCGCCGGACACCGGCTGTCCATGGCCACCGCGGCGCTGCGGGTGGCGGCGCTGGACGCCATCTCCGGCCTGCGCGAGGTGCGTGCGTTCGGCGCCGAGGGGCGCATGCTGGCGCTGGTGCAGGCGCGCGAGGGGGCGCTGCTCGACGCCCAGCGCGACGTGTCCGCGCGCGGCGCGCGGGCCGGCGCGGCGGCTTTCCTGTGCGGCCAGGCCGCCATTCTTGTGGTGCTGGCCGCGGCGACGCTGCGCTGGGTGCCGGACACGCCGGCGGCGATCGCCGCCACCTTCCTGGTGGTGGCCGGGTTCGAGGCGGTGGCCGGGCTGACCCTGGCCGGCAGCCAGGCCGGCCATGCCAGCGCCGCCGCGGTGCGTGTGCTGGAGGCGGCCGAGGGCGCCCCGCCGGTGCCCGACCCGGCGCATCCCGCCCCGTTGCCGGCGGGCAGCGCGCTGCGGTTCGAGGCGGTGCAGTTTCGCTGGCAGCCCGACCGTGCCAGCGTGTTCGACGCGTTTTCGCTCGACATTCCGGCCGGCACCCGGATCGCCGTGCTCGGCCCGTCGGGGTCCGGCAAGTCCACGCTGGCGGCGCTGGCGCTGAAGGTGGCGGCGCCGCAAGCCGGCCGGGTGCTGCTGGGCGGGATGGATATCGCCACGCTGTCCGGCGACGCGGTGCGCAGCCGGATCGCCTGGCTGAGCCAGGCCACCCACCTGTTCGACGACACCATCCGCAACAACCTGCTGCTGGCCCGGCCGGATGCCGACGAGGCGGCGCTGTGGGCGGCGCTGGAATCGGCGCACATCGCCGCCTTCGTGCGCAGCCTGCCGGACGGGCTGGATGCCTGGGTGGGCGAGGCCGGGGCGAAGGTTTCGGGCGGGCAGGGGCGGCGGCTGGCGCTCGCCCGCGCGCTGCTGTCGGCCGCCCCCATCCTGATCCTGGACGAACCCTGCGTGGGGCTGGACGCCGAGACCGAGCGCGACTTCATGGCGACGCTGAACGAGGTGGCGGACGGCCGCACGCTGGTGCTGATCGCCCACCGGCTGACCGGGGTGGAGCGGCTGGACCGCATCTGGCGCCTCTCGGCCGGCCATGCGGTGGCCGCGGCGGGGTGAGCGCGGGTGGCGCGCATGACCGTTTCGAGTCTTTGATTTAGATCAACAACACAACGTTTGGCGCAACAAATAGCCTCTTGGCGGCCCGCCGCGATGCGGCTCATGATGCCGCCAGCAGCCGGCGCACGGCTTGGCGCCTCAACGGCCAGGCGAGAGCCCGGGACCGGCCCAGGAGGTCGCTCGTGCCACACACGCAAACCGGTCCCCGCACCGTGGCCATCGTCGGTCCCTACGGCAGCGGAAAATCCACCCTGTTCGACGCGCTGGTCGCCGCCGCCGGCGGCCCTGCCCGCCGCGGCGCGGCGCCGCGCGGCAACACCCGCATTGCCCATTGCACCTATCTCGACGAGCCCTGGGCGCTGATCGACTGTCCGGGCTCGGTGGAGCTGGCGCACGAGGCCGAGGCCGCGCTGGCGGTGGCCGACATCGCCGTGGTGGTCTGCGACCCCGACCCGGTGCGCGCCCTTACCGTGGCCCCGCTGCTGCGCCGGCTGGAAGAACTCGGCATGCCGGCCATGGTGTTCGTCAACCGCATCGACACCTTTACCGGCCAGGTGCGCGACACGCTCACCGCCCTGCAGGAGCTGACCCGGCGCCCGCTGGTGCTGCGCGAGGTGCCGATCCGCGATGGCGAGGCGATCACCGGCTATGTCGATGTGGTCAGCGAGCGCGCCTATCTGTTCCGGCGCGGTACTGCCTCGGAGCTGATCCAGTTGCCGGACAGCGTCATCGAGCCAGGGTCCGAGGCGCGGGCGGCGCTGGTGGAGGTGCTGGCCGATCACGACGACGCGCTGCTGGAAAAGGTGGTCGAGGACATCAAGCCGACCCCCGACGAGGTGTTCGAGCGGCTGCGCGCCGAGGAATCGCTCGCCCATGTGACCGAGGTGCTGCTGGGCTGTGCCGAGCGCGATCACGGTATCCGCCGGCTTTGGAAGGCGCTGCGCCACGACGCCCCGACCGCCGCGCAGACCGCCGAACGGCGCGGCGTGGCGGCCGAGGGCGGTCCCATGGTGCAGGTGTTCCGCACGCTGAATGCCGGCCATGGCGGCAAGCTCTCCTGGGCGCGGGTCTGGCGCGGCCCGGTGAAGGATGGCGCCACGCTGGACGGCAACCGCATCGGCGGCATGTGGCGGGCCGGCAATGGCGACATGCTGAAGATCACCGAGGCGGCGACCGGCGAGATCGTCGCGCTCGGCCGGCTGGACGGGGTGGCCACCGGCGCCGTGCTGGGCGATGCCGGCAATGCGGAACTGGCTTTCCCGGCACCGTCGCAGCCGGTCTATTCGGTCGCCATTACCACCGCCGACCGCAAGGATGATGTGCGGCTGTCGGGCGCACTGCACAAGCTGGTGGAGGAGGACCCCGGCCTGGTGCTGCGCCAGGACCCGGACATGGGCGAGACCATCCTGTCCGGCCAGGGCGAGATGCACCTGAAGGGGGCGATGGAGCGGCTGGCCACCGCCTTCGGCGTGAAGGTGGACGCGCACCGCCCGCGCATCCCGTTCCGCGAGACCATCCGCCAGCCGGTGCACCAGCACGGGCGGCTGAAGCGGCAGACCGGCGGGCATGGGCAGTTCGCCGACGTGAAGCTGGACATCGCCCCGCGCGAGCGCGGCGAGGGTTTTCTGTTCATCGACAAGATCGTCGGCGGCGCGGTGCCGCGGCAGTACATCCCGGCGGTCGGCGAGGCGGCCGAGGAAGCCGCGCGCAAGGGGGCGTTCGGCTATCCGGTGGTGGACATCTCGGTGACGCTGGTCGATGGCGGTTTCCACACCGTGGACAGCTCCGACATGGCCTTCCGCACCGCCACCCGCATGGCAATTCAGGAGGCGATGCCGAAGGCCGATCCGGTGCTGCTGGAGCCGATGCACCATGTCACCGTGACGGTGCCGAACAGCTACACGGCGACCGCCCAGCGCCTGCTGACCGGACGGCGCGGCCAGATCCTTGGCTACGCCGAGCGGGAAGGCTGGTCCGGCTGGGACGATGTCGAGGCGGTGGTGCCGGAAGCGGAACTGCACGACTTCATCATCGAGCTGCGCAGCCAGACGATGGGGCTGGGCACCTACCGCCACCAGTTCGACCACCTCGCGGAGGCGCATGGCAAGGTGGTGGCCGAGGCGCAGAAGATGGCGGCGGGGTAAGCGGCCCCGTTCGTTCATCGGTCCAGGGGCCGCCGGCCCCTGGTGGATGCCCTACAAGGCGCAGCCCTGGCCCCCATTATCCATGGGTTCCAAGGGCTGATGGCCCTTGGTGGGTCCTGGGCAAAGCCCTGGTGGGGTCCGGGGCAACGCCCCGGCGGGATCAACTGAATACCCAATAGAGCAGTGCCATATTTCGGTACCGCAACATCTCGCCATTGCCACAGCGGGGAATTGCCCCGGCAGGCACAAGCTTTTCCCCACGCAACGCAGGTCCGGCGGATCGTCGGCTCTGCCGAGGCAGGCCGTGCCCCCTGGCAGGCGCGTTGTTCATCCGAAATGTTCTGGTGTCAGGGGGGTTGCGCTACCGGCTGGTTCCGCCTAACTAATAATGCGAAGCATTCTTGGTTGCCGATCGTGGCCCGGCTGCCATTACGAATCGGCATGGATTTTCCAGGCCAGGCAATTGTGCTGCGGGGGGATGCCGGACGATGGACCCGATGACGCTGCTGACCGCCTTCCTGTTGCTGCTCGGCGTGATCGCCACGGATACGATGCTGAATCCGGTTGCGGTGCAGATCGATGTCTCCGCGCCCACCAACGTCTATCGGGACGTCATCGACCAGGCGAGCCTGGAGGACATGTTCAACGCCCAGCTCGACAAGGTTGCGGCAACGGCTTCGGTGGTGCATCCGCCGGAAATCAAATCCAGCTCGGAACAGAGCATCGGCCTCACGCTGGCCGAATCGGTCAAGTTGAAGCCGGTTGCCATCGCGCTGCAACGGCAGGTGGGATCGGACCCCGACCGTCTGCGCTTCGCGCTGTTCCTGGACGGCAAGGAATTGCGCGGCGTGGTGGCCGGCCACAGCAAATCGCTTGCCAGTTTCAGCCAGACCTTCACCCAGGCACCGGACGAGACCACGCTCAACCTCGTGCAGCGCGCCGCCAACTGGGGGGCGGCACAGCTGGCGCCGTACAACACCGCGCTGTATCTGCTCCAGCGGCATGGCGGCGACGGCGACTTCCGCGACGTCGCCGCCTTGTGCGAACATGCGATCCTGCACCAGCCGCCGGCGCCGGTGAACCCGACGCGCGGGCAGTTCGAGAACCTGCAGGGCCTGATCGCGCTGTTCCGCAACGATCCGACGACGGCGCGCCGCCGGTTCGAGGCTTCCGCCGC
Source organism: uncultured Acetobacteraceae bacterium (assembly GCA_903907955.1). Taxonomy (GTDB): domain Bacteria; phylum Pseudomonadota; class Alphaproteobacteria; order Acetobacterales; family Acetobacteraceae; genus Rhodovastum. Next base: position 35,522 of record CAIVPZ010000051.1, read on the forward strand.
GTCCTGGCCGGGGGCGCCGGTGCCGCAGCTGAACCTTGCCTTCTCCGAGCTTGCCGCCGACGATTACACCGCCGCGGCCGGGCGGATGCATGCTTTGCTGGCGAACATGCCGTCGAGCCACCCGGCGGTGTTCGCCACCGCGCACCTGACGCTGGCAACGGCGCTGATGGGGCTGCACCAGTACGACGAAGCCGATGCGCAGTTGGAACAGGCCATGCAGGTCAATCCCGACAGCTCCGCTGCGGCCGATCTGTGGGCCGATCTGAAGCAGGTGCGCGGCGATCAGGCCGAGTCCGCCCGGCTGCGCCGGCTGGCGCTGCAGAACTCCGAGAAGTTCGAGAATTTCGGCGAAATGGCGGCGCTGTATTTCGCGATGTCCTGGCACGACAAGGAAGCGGTTAGCCGCAGCAAGTTCAGTAACCCGGGCGCGCTGGAATTCCACTGAGAGTTTGCAAAGGAATGCCCGCAAGCCGCCGAACGAAGGCAAAAAACGCAATGATGGCAGCGGGTATTGTTTTTCAAGTTCGATTGTTTTTCAGGCTCTGACATCCCCGTATCGGTCTGCCTCCGCACCCTGGCGGCGGCCGAATCCGCGTCCCTCGCCGTGCGCCGCCGGGCATCATCCCCGCGTCGGCGGTGCGCAAAGGAGAAAGCCGGCATGGACCTGACAACCCTGGCCCTGGCCCTTGTGGTCGCTTTTGGCCTGCTTGCCACCGACACCGTTCTGCACAGCGGCAGTGTCACCGTCGAGGTTGCCGGGCCGGTCGTGGTGTTCCGCGACATCGTCGATCCGAACATCCTGGAGAGCGCCTTCACCGAACAGCTTGACCGGATCGCCTCAACCCAGTCGGTGGTCAATCCGCCCCAGATCCGCTCCAGCCACGACGACGGCATCGGCATGACCCTGGCCGAGGCGGCGGGGGTGAAGCCGCTGGCGTTCTCGCTGCAGCATGTCATGGGCTATGCCTCGTCCAAGCTGCGCTTCGTCATGTTCATGGAGCGCGGCAAGCTGAGTGGCGTCGTGTCGGGCGACAGCGCCGCGAGCGGCAGCTTCAGCCAGGAGTTCCGCTCCGCACCGGACGAGCCGCTGGTGAACTTCGTGCAGCGCGCGGCCAACTGGGGGGCGGCACAGCTGGCGCCGTACAACACCGCGCTGTATCTGCTGCAGCGCCATGCCAATGACGGCGATTTCCGCGACGTGGTGGCGCTGTGCAACAACGCGATCGCGCGCCAGTCACCGGCGCCGGTCAACCCGACCCGCGGGCAGTACGAGAACATTCTTGGCCTGGTCGAGTTGTTTCGCAGCGACCCGAAGGCGGCCCGCGGGCATTTCGAGGCCGCCCTCGCGTCCTGGCCAGGGGCGCCGGTGCCGGAGATGAACATCGCCTTCACCGAACTTGTCGCCGACCAGTATGAGCCTGCGGTCCGGCGCATGCGTGCCGTGCTGGCGGAGGCGCCGCCGCGCCATAAGGCGGTGCTCGCCACCGCCTACGTCACGCTGGCAACGGCGCTGATGGGGCTGCACCAGTATGACGAGGCCGACCAGCAACTGGCGCTGGCGATGCAGGCCAGCCCCGACAGTTCCACCGCACCCGATCTGCGGGCCGACCTGAAGGAGGTGCGCGGCGACCGGGCCGAGGCGGACCGGTTGCACCGGCTGGCGCAGCAGAACTCCGCGGCGTTCGAGAATTTCGGTGAGGTGGCGGCGCTGTATTTCGCGATGTCCTGGCGCGACAACGAGAAGGTGAGCCGCAGCAAGTTCACCAACCCCGACATGCTGGAGTTCCATTAGCGTTCCCCCTCATGCCACCCGTCAGCGGCGATGCGCCGCTGACGGGTGGCAGCATCCATCGGTCGCCCTGGCCATGTTCGGGACCGGGATTGACGCGACCCCGTAGCGACGGGCACACCAGTCAATCATCGCATCGGGAGATTCGGTCATGCGGCGTTTCACGGTCCTGGGATTGCTGCTCGCGCTGGGTGCCTGCGCGGACTCCGCGTCACCCGGGGGGCAGCGCTATCCGGTGTATTTCCAGGAATGGTCCGCCGCGCTTGACGATGGCGGACGCGCCGCGGTCGCGCAGGCCGCGGGCTGGGCGAACACCCACCCCGCCGCAGCAGTGCACGTCATCGGCTACGCCGACCCCGAGGGCTCGCCGAAGGCCAACCGCGACCTCTCGCGCACCCGCGCGCAGGTGGTGGCGGACGGGCTGGCCGCCGACGGGGTGGCCACGCAGCGCATCCGCATCGAGGGGGCCGGCTCGGTGGGCTACGCCATGGACTCGCAGGAAGCCCGCCGGGTGACGATCTCGCTCGGCACCCCGTGAGTGCTCGACGGGCCGTTGCCTGACGGCGCGTTCATGCGCGCCGGAGGGGAAGCTGGCGCGCCGCAGGAGGTTCTGCGGCGCGTTTTCGGCTTCCCCGCCTTTCGCGGCCTGCAGCAGCAAGTCATCGACCACGTGCTCGCCGGCGGCGACGCGCTGGTGCTGATGCCCACCGGCGGCGGCAAGAGCGTCTGCTACCAGGTGCCGGCGCTGTGCCGGCCGGGCACCGCCATCGTGGTCAGCCCGCTGATCGCGCTGATGGACGACCAGGTGGCGGCGCTGCGCCAGCTCGGCGTGGCCGCCGGCGCGCTGCATTCCGAGCTTGAGCCGGACGAGCAGCGCCGGGTCGGGCGTGAACTGGATGCGGGGCGGCTCGATCTTCTCTACGTCTCGCCCGAGCGGCTGCGCAGTTCCGGCACGCTGGAGCGGTTGCAGCGGCGCGAGATCGCGCTGATCGCCATCGACGAGGCGCATTGCGTCAGCCAGTGGGGCCACGAATTCCGCCCCGAATACCGCACGCTGGCGAGCCTGGCCGAGAGTTTCCCCGGCGTGCCGCGGTTGGCGCTGACCGCCACCGCCGACCCGCGCACGCGTGACGACATCCTGGCCTCGCTGGGCATGCGCGACGCCGGCGTGTTCGCCGCCAGTTTCCACCGCCCCAACCTGCACGTCGCCTGTGCGCCGAAGGTGGGCGAAACGGCGCAACTGCTGGCGCTGCTGCAGCACCATCCGGACGCCGCCGGCATCGTCTATTGCGGCAGCCGGGCCAAGACCGAGCGCGTCACCGCGTCGTTGAAGGGCAAGGGGTTTCAGGCCATCGCCTTTCACGCCGGGCTGCCGCCGGAGGAAAAGCGGGCCGGCCTGGCGCGGTTCCGCTCGGGCGAGGCGGTGGTGATCGTGGCCACCATCGCCTTCGGCATGGGCATCGACCGGCCGGACGTGCGCTTCGTCGTGCATCTCGACATGCCGGACAGCCCGGAGGCGTACTACCAGCAGATCGGCCGCGCCGGCCGCGACGGCGATCCTTCCGACACGCTGCTGCTGTATGGCGGCGAGGACATCGCCCGGGCGCGGCACTGGCTCGGCCAGTCCGCCGCGCCGGAGGCGCAGAAGCAGGTGATGCGGGCGCGGCTGGAGGCGATGATCGCGCTGACCGAGACGGCCGGATGCCGCACCCGCGCCCTGCTGTCCTGCTTCGGCGAGGATCTCGGGCGCGACTGCGGCCATTGCGACAATTGCGGCGCCCCGGTGGGCGTGTTCGACGGCACCACCGAGGCGCAGAAGGTGCTGTCCGCCGTCTATCGCACCGGCCAGCGGTTCGGCGTCGGCCATGTGGTCAGCGTGCTGATGGGCCGGTCCACCGACAAGGTGTCGCAATGGCAGCATGACCAGCTGCCCACCTTCGGCGTCGGCGCCGACCGGCCGGAGGGGTTCTGGCGCAGCATCATCCGCCAGTTGATCGCCCGCGGCGTGATGGGGGTGGAGGTCGATGCCGAGGAGGGGAAATTCTCCCGGCTGGCGCTGGTGAGCGACAAGGCGCGGCCGATCCTGCGCGGCGAGGAGCGGGTGATCCTGCGCGAGGATGTTGCTCCGCCCCCGCGCGACCGCCGCCGCGGCTCGCCGGACCGGGTGGCGCGGGCGAAGCCGGCGACCACGGCGGCCGGCGACGATCCCGGCTTCGAGGCGCTGCGGGTCTGGCGGGCGGGGGAGGCGCGGGCGCAGGGCGTGCCGCCATATGTGATCTTTCACGACAGCGTGCTGCGCGACATCGCGGCGACGCGGCCGGGCAGCCTGGACGAGCTGGGGCAGATCAAGGGCGTGGGGGCGAGCAAGCTGGGGCGCTATGGCGCGGGCGTGCTGGCGGTGGTGCGCGGCGGCTGATTGCGGGGCCGCGCGCTTGAGGCGGGCAGGGGGCAAGCCTATGAATTGCCCCATGACAGGGATGGGCGAGGACGCGATGACGGTTGGGACGCGCAAGATCGCGACGGTGTTCGGCGGCTCCGGCTTCATCGGCCGTCCTGTTGTGCAGCGCCTGGCGCGCCAGGGCTATGTGGTGCGCATCGCGGCGCGCGACACCGCGGCGGCGGCGCAGCTCAAGCCGCTGGGCTCGGTCGGCCGGATCGTGCCGCTGCACGCGCCGGTGACCAGCCCGGACGCGGTGGCGCGCGCCGTCGAGGGGGCCCAGGTGGTGGTCAACCTGGTGGGCATCCTGGCGGAGCGTCGGCGGGGCGATTTCCACCGAGTCATGGCCGAGGGCGCCGGCTGCGTGGCGCGGGCGGCCACTGCCGCCGGGGCCGGCTTCCTGGTGCATGTCTCGGCGATCGGCGCCGACCCGGCCAGCCCGAGCGGCTATGGCCGCGCCAAGGCCGCGGGCGAGGCGGCGGTGCTGGCCGCCTTCCCCACCGCCACGGTGCTGCGCCCTTCCATCGTGTTCGGCCCGGAGGACGCGTTCTTCAACCGTTTCGGCGCCATGGCACAGTCGCTGCCCTTCATGCCGGTGATCGCCGGCGCCACGCGGTTCCAGCCGGTCTATGTCGGCGACGTTGCCGATGCGGTGCTGGCGGCACTGGCCCACCCGGAGGCGGCCGGCCGCATTCTTGAGCTCGGCGGGCCACAGGTGTTCAGCTTCCGTGAACTGCTGGCCTGGATTCTGCGGGAGACGCAGCGCGAGCGGCCGCTGGTCGAGGTTCCGGCCGGGCTGGCCTGGCTGCAGGCGCTGGTGATGGAGCGCCTGCCCGGCAAGCTGCTCACGCGCGACCAATTGCGCATGCTGGGGCGGGACAATGTGGTGTCGCCCAAGGCGGCGGGTCTGGCGGAACTGGGCATTGTGCCGACGCCGATCGATCTGGTGGTGCCGGCGTATTTGCGGCGGTTCCGACCGGGCGGGGGCAGCCGGAACGGGCAGGCGGGGCGATAGCTCCGATCCGGGGGTATTTGCCAGCCACAAACGAAACGATCCTCTGCGTTGACGGCTGCGATGCCGCCGCGCAGATGCACGGCTTTATGCAACAGGTCGCCGGTATGGCGGCCGCAGCGGAGTGACCTGAACCATGCGCCTTCTCCTGCTCGCAACCGCCTTGCTGCTGCCGCTCGCGGCCGTGGCCCAGACTGCGCCCCCTCCGGCCCCCGCCGTCGCGGCCCCGGCCAGGCCGAGCGATGCTGCCCGCAAGGCGGCGCTGGCATTGAACGAGAAACTGCAGTTCGTCGGCCAGGTCAAAGTCATTCTGGGTACCGTGCGTGGCCAGATCATCGTCGGCCTCGCGCGCGCCAACAACAAGTCGCCGGAGCAGATCCAGCCGGCGGTGGACGAGTTGCTGATGCCGGACTTCACCGCCCATGCCGGCGAACTCGCCGGCGTGATCGTCGATGAGTGGGCGACCGCCTTCACCGTTGAGGACCTGCGTGGGCTGCTCGACTTCTACAACAGTCCGCTGGGCGAGAAGTTGCTCAAGACCATGCCGGCGTTGAGCCAGGAAGTGAACAAGCAGGCCGCCGGCTGGGTGCAGGCAATCCTGACGGAGACAACACAGAAGCATGCCGCCGCCCTGCGCGACCGCGGGATCAAGATACCGACCGAGGCGGCCCCCCACACGGCTCCCTGATCGCGCCGACCCAGGCGGCCGGCATCGGCCGCCTGGATGGCGTTGCGCGGAGGTGGATCTCCGGTTGCGGCCCGGCGCCTGGCGCCGATCGGTGTAACCGGGGCAAAACCCCGGGTAAGCAGGTGCAGCATGCGTCCGCCTGCGGAACGGCCGCCGCAGAAATCCGCCATTTTTTGGCCGTCGAACCCGGATTGACCCGCTTCCGTTCTGTGTTCGCCCGGGGTTTTGCCCC
>CAIVPZ010000052.1 GCA_903907955.1 uncultured Acetobacteraceae bacterium
ATTGCGATCCCAGTTGCAGACAATGTGGGCCCAGTTGCGATGATTGTGGGCCAGACCCCTCAGGTCCGTTGCAATGAGCGTGGGCACGGCCCGCCATCTATTGCGATCCGAGCCGCCGATGATTGCGATCCGCTATAGCTATGCGCCGCTGGCCGGCAGGCCGGAACGGGTTTCTTTCTTCCTTGCCGACCTCTCGCGTACCAAGCGGTTGGCCACCGTGCGGTCGCGCCTGGCTGCTATCGTCGCCGCGCACCGGGTGGCCGGCATCGAACTCGACACCCGCCACCGGCTGATCATCGCCGTGCTGCGTGGCTTCCGGCGCGAGCAGAGCGCCACCCCGACCCGCCAGGCAATGCCGCTGCTGTTCGAGGTGCTGCCACGCTTCCTGGCAGCCTTCGACAGCCGCACCGCCGCCGGCGCACGCGACAAGGCGTTGCTGCTGATCGGCTTCGGCGCCGCCCTGCGGCGCAGCGAGCTGGTGGCGCTGGACATCGCTGACATCGAGGTGGTGGCCCAGGGCCTGGTAGTGACACTGCGTCGCTCGAAGACCGACCAGGGCGGACACGGCGCGTTGCTGGCCATCCATCGCGCCAGCACCCCCGAGCTCTGCCCGGTACGGGCCTTCGATGCCTGGTGCGCGTTCCGCGGCGATGCCGCCGGGCCGCTGTTCACCCGCATCCGCAAGGGCGGTCAGGTTACCGCGGCACGGTTGTCCGACCAGACCGTCGCGCGCACCATCAAGCACGCCGCCACCCTGCTCGGGCTGGCGTCGAAGGATTTCTCCGGCCACAGCCTGCGCGCGGGTCTTGCGACCTCGGCCGCGCTGGCAGGCGCCGATCTGGCCGCCATCATGGAGCAGACCCGGCACCGTTCGGCCGACGTCGCCCGCCGCTACATCCGCAATGCCGAGATCTGGCGCAACAACGTCACGGAGCGCCTGTTCCGGGCGGAGCCCGCGCCGGCGCAGCAGCCGGGTGAGGTGGTCGGGTTGTCCGCGACAACGTTCCGCTGCCGATAAGTGAAACTTCTGCCGGTTGGCATAATACGCATGGTCAGGCCGCCGCGCGCCAGGGCCGAACTGGCAGGGAACGGGTCGGTCATGTATTGTGTGGCCCGGCGTACGAATGCACGGCTTTTGCTGGACGATAACATCATCCGCGCATGGCATCACAGGCATGATGAGGAGGGGGGCGGCCTGACCGTGCTGCTGCACCGGCATGGCGGGCCGGAAGCTGCGTCGTCCAGGCTCAGGCGCCGGGAAACAGGCGGCATGCATCCAATTGTCCATGACCGCGATGCCATGGACGTTCCTGCGTATTGCAGTTCAGATATTCGCGCTGCTGACGAAAGTGCATTATTATGAAATCTCTTGCCGAGCCGAATGAAATCATAATAAATATAGAACAACCAAAACCTGATTCCATAGTTCATGTTGAACAAAACATCAGGGGTTTTGGTTGGGTTTCGTCGCGTTCGCCCATAGTTGCCATACGCGTTCGACTGAACGGCCGGCCAATCTGCGACGCAGTCTGCGGTCTCCCGCGCGTGGACGTGGCTGGCCTTAACCTCGATTATCCGGGGCATGAGAACTCCGGCTTCGCGTTTTCAGCCGCTGTTCCCTTCGGAGCATTGGGGGCCGCCACCCTCCAGTTCCACGTGCGAACGCAGACGGGCGAGATCACCCGGGCCGTGCCGATCATCATCGGCAGCCTGCCCGGCATGCCGTTACCTTTAGCGGAAAACGTCGTTCCAGCCCGCATTGAGCTGGAGGAAGCGCGGCTTGATCCCGGCGGCATGCTCCATGTCCGCGGTTGGGCCGTCGGCCCGACCGAGCTGGCGCCGGTCGAAGTGTTCCTTGGGACAGAACCGATCGGAATTGCCGAAACGGGTTTCCCCCGCGCAGATGTTGCAGCTGCATTCCCTCTCTACCCGAAAGCCGCGTCGAGTGGATTCACGTTCCAGGCCAGGGTGGAACCGGCCGCGGCACGCGGGCGATCCGTACGCACCACGGTGGTTGATGCAGCCGGGGGCAGGATTTCGGCAAGCATCGCCATTGCCGTCGCCCCTGTCGATGTCGTGCCGCCGTCGCCTGACCATACGGCAACGCCGCCGGCGCAACGCCACTCTCCTGAGCCGCTGGTTGCCATGCTCGAAGAGGCCCGGGTCAACGAACATGGCGTCCTGCGGGTGCGCGGCTGGGCGGTCGGCCTTGCCGAGATCGATCGCGTCCTGGTGGAACTGGATCACAGCGTTCTTGGCCTGGCTGAGAAGGCGATTTCCCGTGATGACGTGGGGCTCAGCTATCCCGGGTATCCGGCCTCGTCCATGTCCGGCTTCCTGTTGACCCGGACGCTGGCCGAGGATGAAGCCGTTGCCGGCCGCACCGTGCGCGTGACGGTTTTCTGCCGCGGTGGCATCAGGCGCGAACTCACCGCCCCCCTGGCCGCGCCGGCAGTGATCCGCCGGCCGGCGCGCGGCGATGCCAGCATTCACTTTCATTGCGACAATATATCGCTGAGCCGTCACGGGGAGCTTGGCATTTCGGGGTGGGCCGTCTGTCAGGCCGGCGTGGAGACCATCCAGATCGACATCGACGATGAGCCTGCCGGCGCCGCCGAACTGGGTATGGACCGCCCCGACGTTGGCAACCACTTCCCGCAAATGCCGAACGCGCGTGCCGCCGGCTTCCGGTTCTCGAAGGGGCTGGGGCGGCTCTACACCGGCGAGCACATGGTGCGCCTGGTGCTGCGCGGTCGCGGCGGCGAGGAGCGGGCGGTGCTGCACCCCGTTCTGGCGGAAGCCGCGGCAGCGGCGCCGGCGACCGGCAACGGCGAGGCCGCGGGCGCAATCACGTTCTATATCGATACGCCTGTCATCAGGGATGGTTCCGCGACCGCGCCGGTGCGCGGATTCATGTCGCTTAACGGTTGGGCGGTCGCGCCGGGCGGGATCGCCGGGGTCGAGGTTCTCATCGATGGCGTGTCGTTGGGAGATGCCTTTCTGGGGGTGCGGCGGGAGGACGTAAAGACGGCATTCCCGACCTGGGAGGGCGCGCTGCTGAGTGGCTTTGCCATGGTCGTGCCGCCGCAGGCGTTGAAGCGGGGCAAACACGAAGTGCGCGTCGTGTTGCGCGACAACACCGGCAATACCTCCGAGGCCAGGTTCTCAATGGTCGCCGAGCCGGCTGCGACCGCACACGGACCATGGGCGCTGCGCACCAAACTGACGCAGGCGGAGATCGATGTGCAGATGGCGTTGCTGGCATCGGCGTGCCAGCCGCCCTGCTACGAACTGCTGCTCGACCTCGGCGACCTCGCACTGAACGACATGGCGCCGCGACGCTGGGCGTGGAAACACCGGCGGGATTCGGCCGACTGGAAGGTTCCCGGGCATGCCGGATCTGCGCTCGGCCGATCGGCCCCGGAAGGTCCAAGCCGCCACCGGCAGTGGCGGATGGCCGCAGCCTCCCGGCCCGATCGTTCCGGATGTTCCCTGCAATACCGCCAGGCGGTCCGCCGGCGACGGCGCGGCGGCAAAGACGTGCAGCGCGCCAGGCTGACGTTGGATAGCCTGCTGGGCCAGGTCTATCCCGACTGGCGCCTGACCATCGTGGTGCCACCCGACACTGCGGAGGAGTCGCTGCACGCGTTGTTGCTCGCGCCGCGCCCCGAATTCGCCGGCAGGGTTGACGTGATCGAGGCGTCCTCGGACCGGCACCTTGCCGGTCTCGGGGCCGATGCCATGCCCGGCCGCCGCCGGATGGTTTGCCTGCTGTCGCCAGGTGACGTGCTTGGCGAGGATGCGCTGTTGGAACTGGCGGTTGGCGGCGCGCTGCAGCAGGACGGCGATTTCTTCTATGCGGATGAGCGGCGGATCGATCCTGGCGATGGCGAGGTCAAGGCCTTCTTCAAGCCGGACTGGTCTCCGGATCTGTTGCTATCGACCAACTATATCGGCCGCCTCTGGGCGGCATCCGCGGCGTTGCTCGGCCGCACCGGCGTGCGAATCGATACGCTCAGGCGCGACGGTGAATACGACCTTGTTCTGCGGGCGACCGAGCAGGCCGCCCGAATCGTTCACGTGCCAAAGGTGCTCTGCGCCCGCGGCAGGAGCCGCCTCGACACCCCGGCGCTGGAACGGCGCGCCATCCGCCGCGCCCTGCAGCGGCGCGGCGAGGCGGCGGAGATACGGCGCGGCTGCCTGCCGGGCATCTATCGGCCGAAACGCGACGTCACCGTCGATGGACTCGTCTCCATCATCATCCCGACCATGGCCGCGCGCGGCCTGGTGAAGGCCGGGATCGACTCCATCCGCGCCAGGACGACCTACCGGAATTTCGAGATCGTTGTGCTCGATAACGTTCCCGCGGAGAATATTTTCTGGAAGGACTGGATACGCGAGAATGCCGACGTCGTTGTCGCGATGGACGAGCCCTTCAACTGGTCGCGCTTCAACAACCAGGGCGTGCTGCACGCCAACGGCACGTTCCTGCTGTTCCTGAACGATGATATCGAGGTGCTCGACGGCGACTGGCTGCACGCCCTGCTCGAGCACGCCCAGCGGCCGGAGGTCGGCGTGGTGGGGCCGCAGCTCATCTATCCCGACGGCAAGGTGCAGCATGCCGGCATGTTCCTGTCGCATTCGGTTGCCCGGCACGCCTTCCGCTTTTCTTCCCGCGACGAGCCGGGACCCTTCGGGCTGGCGCTGACCCAGCGCGACATGATCAGCGTTACCGGCGCCTGCATGCTGGTGCGGCGAGACGCTTTCGAGGCGCTCGGCGGGTTCGACGAGCAGCATTCGGTCGTCAACAACGATCTGGATTACTGCCTGCGCGCCGGTCGCCAGGGCCAGTTCGTCGTGTACACCCCGCATGCCACGCTGATTCACCACGAAATGGTGAGCCGCGCCCAGATCAGGGACGTGTTCGACCGCCGCCGCTTCAGAGCCGCCTGGCAGGACACGTTCCTCCAAGGCGACCCGTTCCTGAATCCCAACCTGTCGATCGACCATGACGACTACGTGCCCGAGACCGAACCGACCGAGGTGCTGTATGTCGGCCATCCGCTGGCCAGCCGTGACAGCATCCGGAACATCCTGGTGGTCAAGCTGGATCATATCGGCGATTTCATCGTCGGCATTCCGGCGCTGAGGCGGATCAGGCAGCGGTTTCCGGCGGCCCGGCTGACCGTGCTGCTGCCCGCATCCTCCATGTCGCTGGCCAATGCTCTGGCGTTCATCGACGAGAAGATCGAGTTCAATTTCTTTCACGCCCGTTCCGAGCTTGGCCAGCGCCGCATCACCCGGAAGGAATGGAGCGATCTGCGCGAGACGCTGGCGGCACGCCGGTTCGATCTGGCGATCGACCTGCGGCTGCAGCCGGATACCCGCGACGTGCTGAAGGTAACCGGCGCCAGATGGCTGGCAGGGTTCGATCATCGCGGCGGCTTCCGCTGGCTCGATATCGCGGTCGAGTGGGAAGGCGACCAGCAACAGGTGCCCAAGCGCCGGCATGTCGTCGATTCCCTGAACCTGCTGGTCGATACCATTGCGGCTTCGTGCGAGACCGACCGCACCGGCGGCTTTTCCCGGCCGGCGATGGACGTGGCGCGCGCCCGGGCGGCCGACCTGCCGGCCTTTGCGGAACTGCGCGACCACCTGCCGGGGCGGCGCCTGGTGTGCATCCATCCCGGCGTGGGCAACGAGACGCGGCGCTGGCCGGCGCCGCATTTCGCCGCGCTGATCGACCTGCTGATCCAGAACGAGGCGGTCAATGTCATCCTGATCGGCGGGGCTGACGAGGCCCCGGTTGCCGCGGAGGTGCTTGGCAATCTGCTGAACCCCGGCGCGGTGTGGTCCATGGTCGGGAAGACCCGCCTGCCCGACCTGGCAACGGTTCTGGCGGCGTGCGATCTCTATGTGGGCAACAACAGCGGGCCGCACCATCTGGCGGCGGCGCTGGGGGTGCCGACGCTGGGGGTTCACTCCGGGGTGGTCGATGCGAACGAGTGGGGCCCGTTCGGCCCGCTGGGAGCGGCGATCCGGCGGAAGATGAGCTGCAGCCCGTGTTATCTGGCGACAGTGGCGAGCTGCCATCGTAGGTTCGCCTGCATGAACGCGTTGCGGCCAGGCGATGTGTATCGGGTTTGCCGGAGATTTTTGGGGTGATGCTATCCCGTGTTCAGCCGGATGCCTGATTGTAATTTCATAAGGTGACGACTCGATGGACTCCGCCCGGCTTGCACGTTTTTCTGCTTTGCCGCCGCTGAACAGGGCGAACCAATATTCTGAAAAGAGCCGATGCAAAATTTGCGGCGGCCATGCGGCTGCCTTTGATATTGCGGATTTTTATAAATACTGCAATTCCGGCAATTTTTATGAATTCGGCCTTTCCGGCACCATTGTGTCATACCTTCGATGCCCTGATTGTGGTTTTATTTTTACTGGTTTTTTTGACGATTGGTCGGCTGAAGAATTTTCGAAGTTTATCTATAATGAAGATTATATAAGGGTCGATCCGGAATACCTGTCGATCCGGCCCGAGCGGATGGCAAGAGAATGGGCAGTGCGATTCGCCGGCTGCGATTCTGTGCGCATATTGGATTACGGGTCGGGGGCCGGAATATTTGCGGAACGACTACGTTCTGCCGGGGTTAATATAATAAGCTATGATCCCTTCTCGAGTCCCTGTCGCCCGGAAGGCAGGTTCGACGTGGTGACGTGCTTCGAGGTGCTTGAGCACGCGCCGAGGCCGCACGATATGTTAAAGGATATGAAGGGCTTTCTTGACACTGGCGGTTGCATTCTTTTCTCGACCGGCATCCAGCCAAAGGACATCATGGAACGACGCTGCAGCTGGTGGTACATAGGGCCGCGTAATGGTCATGTTTCGATCTTTACCGAAAATGCCCTGGCGTGCCTCGCGGAGGCAGCGGGGCTGCGTCTCTACATGGGCCATGGCACGCACGCGTTTGTACCAGGGGTTCCCTCGCCAGCGGCATTGGCAGTTCTCAATGCGAGCGGACCATGGGTGCATCGTCTGGTGCTCGGCGCGCCGTCGGCGGTCGATGCCGGGAATGCGCATGCCTGGCACGGTATCGAAACCGCCATGCAGGGTCGCTACAGATGGACCCGAGTACCGCAACTTGAATGGCGGATTGCCGCCGTTGCCGCAGGCGTTGCCCAGATCCAGGTGGTGATTCCCTTCCTGATCGAGGTGGAACAGGGTTTCGCCGCACGATGCACCCTGACCGTTGGTTCGCAACGGAAACCCCTTTCGGTCGCGGATAACCGCCTCGTCGCAACCGTTCAGGCAAACGACGCCATGATCCTTCATATCACCCTGCACACACCGCCGCCACGAAGCCCGTCGGACCTCCGCGGCGCACCCGATCCGAGGCCGCTTGGGCTCGCGATCAGATTGCGTGACGGCGGCGGAGAATGAGGTGCGGTTCACGGTCGGGATGAAAGCGCGCCGGCCGTGCTCATGGCGGGTCGTTGTTCGCCGCCGGGGTGATCCTGCCGGCGCGCAATAGTGGCGCTATCTGGTCGGCCGGCAAAGGCGGGCAGAGATGGCAACCCTGCGCCACCATGCATCCGGCCTCGGCCAGGAAAGCCAGTTGTGCGGCGTTCTGAACGCCATCCGCGATGACCTGAATGTCCAGCGCGCGCGCCAGTCCGATGACTGCGTGCATGAGCGCCGCCTCGCGCTGGTCGGCAACGGCGCCGGCCACGAAACGGCGGGCGATTTTCAGCCGGGAGAATCCAAGCATCCCGACATGGTCCAGCGACAGCCAGCCGGCGCCGAACTCATCGAGTACCAGCTGCACGCCAAGCGTCTGCAAACGCTTCAGATCGACCGCATGTTCGCGCGCCGTAGCGCCCAGGCCGGCCTCGGACAACTGCAACCCGATCAGCTCGGGCGGGACCTGCCAGCGCGCCAGCGCCTCGGTGAGATCCTGTTCGAAGCCGGGGAACGCCCTGATCTGTGCGGCTGACGGATTGATCGTGACCGTCACGACGGGAATTCCGGCGGCGCGCCACGCACCGATCTGCCTGATCGCGGCATTCAGCGCCCAGCGGCCGACCGCCAGCAGGATGCCGGACCGGTCTGCCGCGGGGATGAACGCGTCCGCCGCCAGCACCCCGCGCCGGGGGTGGTGCCAGCGGATCAGCGCCTCCAGGCCGACGATGCGCCCCTCCGGCTGGGTGATCTGCGGCTGGTAGAACAGCTCGAACTCATTGTTTTCGAGCGCCGTGTGCATTTCCTCGGAAAGCCGGAGCCGGTTGCGAACCGCCTCGTCGAGTTCGGCGGAGTGGAAGCAATACCGGTCGCGTCCTTCATCCTTGGCGCGATAGAGCGCAAGATCGGCCTGCGTCAGCATGTCCTCCGGCAGGCGGACGTCCGGCCGGTACAGCGCAATCCCGATGCTTGCCGTCACGTGCATGGTGGCGCCGTTGAAGGTGAACGGGGCCGCCAGAATCCGGAGCAGCTTCGCCGCCAGCGTGCCGGCATCCGATGGATCGGCGATGTCGGTCTGCAGCACGGCAAACTCGTCGCCGCCGAAGCGTGCCACCAGGTCGGTGGCGCGAACGCCGCGGCTGATCCGGTTGGCCGCGTCGCACAGCAACTGGTCGCCGGCCGAATGGCCCAGGCTGTCGTTGATGTCCTTGAAATGATCGAGGTCCAGGTAGAACACGGCGAAGCGGAACCGGTCGCGCCTTGCCGCCGCGAAATCATCATGCAGCCGTTCCAGGAAGGCGGAGCGGTTTGCCAGCCCGGTCAGTTCATCGGTGCGGGCGAGGCTGGCGATCCTGGCCTCGAGCGCCCGCTGGTTGCGGAGGGCGGCCGCTTCGGCCAGCGCACGCCGCACTGCCACGGGCAGGTATGCCAGCCGGTCCTTGCGGACATAGTCGTTGGCACCGGCCTTGACCACCGCCACCGCCGCCTCGTCCTCCAGAACGCCGGTCACCAGAACGAACGGCAGATCAGCGTGGCTCTCCCGCACCATGCGCACGGCGGCAAGCCCGGTGAATCCGGGCAGGGCATAGTCCGACAGGACGATATCGGGGGCGAAATCCTTGAGCGCCTGGCGGAACGCCGGCTCGCTGGTGACCCATGTTGCGGCGAACGACAGGCCGTCCCTGCGCAAGGCGCGCTGCATGAGTTCCGCATCGGCGGCCTCATCCTCCAGGATCAGAACGCGCAGGAGGTTGGCCGGCGCTGCCGCCGGCGGGTTGGTCGGGCGTGCCTGCGCGTCCGGGGGCATCAGAAGGTGAAGCCGTTCTGGCGGAACACCCTGATGCACGCAGCCGCCGCTTCGGCGTCGTAGAGCCGGCCCTTGCCCTGCTCGATTTCGGCCAGCGCCGGACCCAGTCCAAGCGATGGGCGATACGGCCGGTGCGATGCCATTGCCTCGACCACATCGGCCACGGCGATGATTTTGGCGTCCCGCAGGATCGCGTCGCCTTTCAGGCCCTGCGGGTAGCCCGAGCCGTCCAGCCGTTCGTGATGCTGCAGGATCATCTGCGCGATCGGCCAGGGGAATGTCATGTCCTTCACGATATCATAGCCGGCCTGCGCATGCATCTGCACCAGTTGGTATTCGAGTGGCGAGAGCTTGCCGGGCTTGCTGAGGATTTCCGCGGGAACGCGGATTTTGCCGATGTCGTGCACCATGGCCGCGAGTTCGATTCCCTCCACCGCGTCGCTGGGCAGTCCCATTTCCCGGGCAATCGCCGCGGCGAGCCTGCTGACGTTGCGCTGATGCCCGGCGGTGTACGGATCGCGCACGTCCACCGTGTTCGCCAGCGCCTGCACCGTTGCCAGCATGGCCTGGCGCAGACGCTGCTCGGCATGTTTGCGCTCGGAGATGTCGCGGAAGAACCAGATGCGGCCATTATAGACGTGATTTTCATCGAACATCGGTCCCGAATGGCGGTCGATGATCCGGCCATCCTTGAGTTCGATATCCTCATGGCTGGTCTCCTCAGGGTGGGCGTAGAGCCAGGCGACCCGTTCCCTGAAGCCGGCCTCGTCCTGCATCTGGCTGGCCACCGCGCCCAGCACGGGTTCATCGGCCCCGGCGACCACCAGTTCGGGGGCGATGTTCATCATCCGGAGGAACTGCGTGTTGGCGAGGATGACCCGGCCCTGTGCATCGACGCACAGAATCGCGCTGGGCGCGGCCTCGATGGCGGTTGTCTTCAGCAGATTGGCGGCGGCAAGCGCGCAGGCGGCGCATTCCCGGTCGGTGACATCGCGATAGAACCAGATCCGGCCGATATAGGTGCCGTCGGGTTGCAGGACAGGAGCGCAGTGACGCTCGAAGAACCTGCCGTCATTCAGGCGGATTTCATCGTCCAGCCGTTGGTCCCGGTCCGCGATGAGAGCCATTCTCCCCGCGATAAAGCCGTCCCGGTCCTCGACGCGGTCGGCCATCGCCTTGAACAGCGAAGCAGCGGATGGCGGCCGGTCCGGTTCCCCGTCAAGCAAGCCCGGCGGGAGGCCCCACATTTCGGCAAACCGCTGATTGAACGACAAAACACCGCTGTCGCCCACCATGACAATGCCATCCGGCGACAAATCGTGCTCGGCCTGAAGTATCGCGCGGCTGACCCCGAGGCGCCGTTCCGCCTGCTTGATCTGGGTGATGTCGTTGAGGGTGGTCCGGCTTCGCGCGAAGCTGCCATCGGGATTGGTCACGGTGGTGGCATTCAACAGCGCGTGGAATGTCGTGCCGTCCTTGCGGACAAGCTCGTATTCCAGGTTGTGGATTTCCCCGGTCGCCAGAAAGCGCGGAAATGCCTCGTGGAACAGCCTGGCACTGGCGGGTGTCAGCAACTGCGTCATGTGCATCCTGCCGACGACTTCCTCGCGCCGGTAGCCCAGCCACCGCAGCTCGGTGTCGTTGATCATGACGATCACACCATCGCTGTTCAGCGCGTGGTAGCCGCAGGGGGCATGGTTGTAGAGGTCCTCGATTTCTTCGGCAGTGGCACGCCGGGCGATCTCGGCGTCGCGCCGCTCCCTGGCCGCCGCGGCGCCGGCCATTGCCATTTCGGCCGCCAGCGGCAGCCGGGCCAGCCGGTCCTTGCGGACGTAATCGGTGGCGCCGGCCTTGACCACCGCCACCGCCGCCTCGTCCTCCAGGGTGCCGGTGACCAGCAGGACCGGCACGATCGCGTCGCGCTCCCGCACCAGTTTCACCGCCGTCAGGCCGTCGAGGTCCGGCAGGTTGTAATCGACAATGATCAGGTCCGGCTGGAACGTTGCCAGCGCCGCCACGAAGTCCGCCCGGCCGGTGACTGTCTGCGCCTCGACGGCGATGCCGGCGCGGCGCAGAACGCGCTGCTCGAGTTCGGCGTCCTCAGGGACGTCTTCCAGGATCAGCAGGCGCAGGGGCGCGGTGGCGAGCATGGGGGTTGACCTGTCAAACAGTCGGCGGCCGGTTCATCAACATCCAGTACAGCCCCAGCTTTTCAACGGTGGTCGAAAAATCCTCGAACTTCACCGGCTTGCTGATGAAGCTGTTGGCGCCCAGCTCATAGCTGCGTACCACATCGCTGTCCTCCTGTGACGACGTCAGCACGACCACCGGAATCACTTTGGTGTGGCCGTTGGATTTCACCTGGCGCAGCACTTCCAGACCATCCACTCTCGGCATCCGCAGATCGAGCAGGATGAGCTTCAGCCGGTCGATGGAATAGCCCGCGGTGTAGGCACCGTTGCTGAACAGGAAGTCCAGCGCTTCGGCGCCATCCCTGACCCAGGCGATTTCGCTGGCAAGGCGGTGTTTACGCAGGGCACGCTGGCACAGTTCCGCGTCGGTCGGATTGTCTTCCACCAGCAGGATCGACACGTTGCGGTGCTGCGCAGGCAACTGCTCAGACATGCGCACTTTCCCCTGCCGGCAGAGCAAAGGAGAATGTCGCCCCTTCGTCCGGCTTGCCTACCGCCCAGATCCGGCCGCCATGCCGGACGACAATCCGCTTGACGATCGCCAGCCCGATGCCGTTGCCGGGGAACTGCTCCGGAGCATGCAGGCGCTGGAACATGCCGAACAATTTCCCGGCATATTGCATATCGAACCCGGCGCCGTTGTCCTGCACGGAGAACACAATCCCGTCACCCTCGGCGCGGGCGCCGATTTCAATCCGTGGGTTTGCGGTCCTGCCGGTGAACTTGATGGCATTGTCCAGCAGGTTCATCCAGACGCGCCGCAGCATCTGCGGATCGCCGTGCACATGCGGCAGTGGTCCGATTTGCATGTCGATGCTGCGGCCGGCGATCGCCGGGGCAAGCTCGTTCAGTGTCTCCTCGACCAGCGCCGCCATGTCGGTATCCGACTCCGCCAGTTCGCGGCGGCTGATGCGGGCGAAGGCGAGGATGTCGTCGATCAGTTGCGCCATCCTTATGGCGCCGTTGCGCACCACATCGAGGAGGCGCTTGCCCTCGGCGTCCAGCCGGTCGCCGTAATCATCAAGTAAAATCTGCGAGAAGCCGTCGATGGCGCGCAGCGGCGCGCGCAGATCGTGCGATACCGAATAGGCGAAGCTCTCCAGTTCCTTGTTGGCGTCCGCCAGCGCCTCATTGGCGTGCTCCAGATCGGCGGTGCGCGCGGCGACCAGGCCCTCCAGATTCTGCCGGTAGCGGAGCAGTTCCGCTTCGGTGGCTTTGCGGGCGGAAATGTCGCGCAGGAACACCACAAGCTGGTTCGTGGCGCGCCAGGCGACCAGACTGATCTCGATATCGAAAACCGTGCCGTCCTTGCGGCGGTGCCGGCTTTCGAACTGGTCGAAGCCCGCCTCCATCGCCCGCCGGATACGCGCGGCCGTCTGCTCGGGAGCCTCCGCCGCCTCAACATCGGGGATATGCAGCGCCAGCAGTTCGTCGCGCGTGTAGCCGCTCATCCGGCAGTAGGAATCGTTGACATCCAGCAGCGCGCCGTCGGTGTCCGCCAGCCAGTAGCCGTCGGGCGAGGCGGTCAGGAGCGTGGCATACTGATCGGCCTGCCGGCGGATGATTTCCTCGGCGCGGCGGCGTTCGGTGATGTCGGAGAACACGGCGACCCCGGCCAGAACCGATCCGTCCTCGGCATGGATCGGCCGGGCGGTGGTTTGCAACAGGCAGGCGGAACCGTCGGTCCGTCGCATCCAGATTTCGGCGTCGTTGGTGTCCTCGCCGCGGAGGGCGCGGACGAGCGGAACCTGGTCGTGCGGCATGGGCGTGCCACCATCCGGCGCATGCAGCCCGGCCCGGGAGGCCCAGATGTCCAGCGTTTCGTCCACCATCTTGTCCGGCACATCGACGCCGTACATGCGGCACGCCGCCGGATTGACCTCGATGATGGTTCCGTCGATGGCGGCGACGATGACGCCTTCGGCCATGCTGTCCAGGATGGAGCGCAGCTTGGCGGTTTCCGCCAGCAGCAGGCGCTCGCGGAAGCGCATCGCTTCCTCGGCGTTGCGGCGCAGCGTGTTGTCGTGCATCAGGATGGCCGCCGCCACGACGTTGCCGGCGGCGTCGCGGATCGGCGAGTAGGTGAGCGAGACGGCGATGCGGCGGCGATCCCTGGTGAGGCGGATGGTGTCGAACTGCTCCACCGCTTCATCGCGGCAGACTTTTTCAAACAGCCAGAGCGCCTCGCCGGCGATCTCGCGGGGAACCAGGGTTTCGGAGGGCCGGCCGATGATTTCGGCGGCGGTATAGCCGAACATTCGCTCGGCGGCCTTGTTCCAGGAGGAGATGGTGCCGGTGAGATCCCGGCCGACGATCGCCTCGCCCGCCGATTCCACGATGGCGGCGAGCCGCTCGTTTTCCTTCCTGTTGCGCAGGGCAACGATGCCGAATGCCAGATTATCCGCCAGTTCGGCGAGGAAGCGCAGTTCCTGATCGTCGAACGCATCCGACCGCGGGGAACGGACGCTCAGGGCACCAAAGGAAGCGTGATCGGCCCGCAGCGGCAGGCTCGCGGACGAACGGCAGTCCCTGTCCTGGCCGGGCCGGCATCCGGGCGCGGCATCGGGGTTGCGCGCGATGATCGGCTGGCCGGTGCGGACCGCCGCCGCGACCGGCCCGGCGACGTTCCCGGCATCGCCGTTTTCGTCCGTTCCGGCGACCGGACGAACCGTGCCGGTATCGGCATCTTCCGCATAGCCGATCCAGACCGACCGGTAGCCGGCGGCGTTCGCAATCGCCTGACAGATGTCGGCCAGCATCCTGGTTTCGTCGGTGGCATGGGCAAGAATGGCATTGCAGGCGATCAGCGCGCGCTGTTCGCGGATCGCCCGGTCCCGCGCCGCCTCCGCGCGTTGCTGTTCCGTCAGATCGGCGATCACGACGGCGATGCGTTTCAGGTCGCCGCCGCTCTGGCGGTGGACGGCGACCGAAACCGGCACCCGGCTGCCATCGGATGCCAGCAAGGCCGCCGGCAGGCGGGTCGCCGTGGTTTCGCTGGCGCGCAGGGCCGCCGCCAGCGCCGCGGCATCGTCGCCCTGGAAATGCTCCGGCAGGCGCGTGCCGATGAGCGTCCGCAGCTCGCCCTTGAGCAGGTCGGCAAAGCTCTGGTTGCAATACAGAATAACACCGTCCGGGGTGACCGCGAGGGCGCCCTCGGTCATCGACTCGACCATGTAGCGGTATGGCTGGTCGGCGCCCTGCAGGGTGTAGATCCACGGGCCGGCCGGGGTATCGACGGTGATGGCATCCACCGCGCCGGAGCGGATGGCATGCAGCGCCGCCTCGGCGTCCGCCAGGCGGGCCTGAAGGTCGGCGATTTCCTGCCGGGCGGCAGGGTCGGTGCGGGCGCGGGTCGTCATCGGGGCCTGCCTTGCGTGGTTGCGGCGTCCGGTTCATCGGCCACCAGTTCGAGGCCCAGCAGCACGCTCGTGTGGTCCGACATGTCGCCTACCAGCCGCCGCACCGGCAGCGGCAGAAGCCTGATCAGGGTGGGAAGCACGATCACCTGTTGCACGTGGAGCAGGTCGGGGTGCTGGAAGGCGTCGATCACTTCCAGGTCGTAGCGGCCATGCAGATACCGGTCGCCGATCGCCTTGATGTTGGCGATCGCCAGGGTCGAACGCGGCGTTACGCCGGAGACGAACAGGCGCAGCCGGTAGCGGGGCTGGTCGCCGGCAGCGGCCGGCGGCGGTTCGCCGGTGGGGGGGGGCGGGTCCGGGGTCATTCCGTGGTTCTTGCAGCGTCGGGAACGGGCGCGCCACCCGGTTCCTCGCGCTGGCGCGCGAGCAGGCCGCGACCGGTCAGCAGGTCGGAGGTGGCGGATGCAAGCTGCGCGAGCGCCATGCCGGTAGCCTCGGCTTCGGCGGCGAATTCGGCCTGCATTTCGGCAATGCGTGCCTCCATGATCTTCTGCTTGCGCAGCAGGGCGGCCTGTCTGCCGGCGGCGTCCTGTTGCAGCCTGGCGGCGGCGGCGTGGTCCAGCAGTTCCTGCGCCGTCCGTGCGGAGCCGGTCAGGATTTTGCCATCCGGCCCGACGACGACCTCCACCAGATCGGCGCCGTGGTCGGTCAGCAGCAGTTCGCGTGCCTGGTTGGAATGCCGCAGGCCGCGGGACTTGACGATGTACAGCGCCCGGGTGCGCTCGCCCGCCTGTTCCAGGTTGCGCAGCACCAGCCAGGTATCGACCAGCGAGGAAATGCCGACTTCGCTCTGTTCGGCCGGCAGCGCGGCGCTGGTGAGGCTGGTGAGAAACAGGGTGATCTGCCGGCTTTTCAGCACATCAACCATGCGCATCAGCATGAACCTGCTGTCGAGCAGCGTGCCGGCCGATTCAAGCGCGGATACCGAGTCCAGGATGACAATCTGCGGCGCGAACGCATCCGTCAGACCGAGCATCACGCTGAGATGCACCTCCAGCCCGAAGCTGGCCGGCCGCGCGGCGGCGAAGCGCAGCAGCCCCTTGGCAACCCAGCAGCCAAGGTCGATGCCGATGGACTGCATGTTGCGCTCTATCTGGTCCGGCGATTCCTCGAAGGCGAAATAGAGGCAACGCTCGCCCCGCCGGCAGGCCGCTTCGGCGAAGTGGGCGGCGAGACTGGTTTTGCCGGTGCCGGTGGTGCCGGTCACCAGCAGGGTGCCGCCGCGGAAACAGCCCTGGCGGCTGAACATGGCGTCGAGCCGGGGAATGCCGGTGGAAATGATGTCCCGCGACGTCGTGTATTGCAGGTCGCTGTCGGTGATCGGCAGCACGGTGAGGCCGTGGCCGCCGATCAGGAACGGATACTCGTTGCTGCCGTGCGTCGAGCCGCGATACTTGATGATGCGCAGGCGGCGGGTGGCGATATTGTTGATGACCCGCTGGTCGAGCAGAAGCACGCAGTCGGAAACATATTCCTCCAGGCCATGGCGGGTGAGGGTTCCATTGCCCTGTTCGCCGGTGACGATGGTGGTGATTCCCTTATCCTTGAGCCGGGCGAACAGGCGGCGCAATTCCCAGCGCAGCGTCTGGTGGCGGGACAGGGTGGCGAACAGCGCCTCGATGCTGTCGAGCACGATGCGCGTCGCGCCGACCGCGGCGATGTCGGCGTCGAGGCGAAGGAACAGGCCGTCGAGATTGTAGGCGCCGGTTTCGGTGACCTGCTCGGCGTCGATCACCACCGTGTCTATCACGAGCTTGCGGTCGGCGATCAGGGCGGGCAGGTCGAAGCCAAGCGAGGCGCAATTCTGCGCGAGGTCGGTGCTGCGTTCCTCAAAGCAGATGAACACGCCGTTCTCATTGTGCTCCCGGATGCCGCGGACCAGGAACTCCATGGCCAGCAGCGTCTTGCCGGTGCCGGCGCCGCCGCAGACCAGCGTCGGCCGGAAGCGGGGAAGGCCGCCATTGGTGATGGCGTCGAGGCCGCGGATGCCGGTGGCGCATTTGGGCAGCCCTGGCGGGAACGCGGCGAAGGCTTCGGGGGGGCTGCTCATAACGGTTCTGTCCGGGCGAAGGTATTGACGAAGGCGGTGGCGGGCTGCCCGGGGCGCTCCGGCAATCATTCGCCCGGACGAAAGACAGATTGCGGCATCGGCTGCTGCATGGAAGCCGGTCGTTGACGCAGGCCAATTATTATACCGGATTCCTTGGAAGATGTGGACGGGAACTACCGCGATATTTGATGCCGGTATGAAAGAGGCGGCGAAGCGGCGTTCAACATTGCGTGATGGGCGCCGGGGATTTTGCGTGATGCGGTGCGAGGCGCCCGGGTGGCGTCGCCCGTACCCCTGGTGCCGGTGTTCCGCGGCACCATGCTGAATCAGTGGCTTGGCCGGTGTTCTGGGTCGCCAATCCGCGGCGAGGGGGTGGCACGCAAGTTGCGATGAAGCCAGCGCCGGTTTGATCGCGTCTGACAGGAATCCGGCGCTACAAATCTGATCTGAGGAGAAACCCAATGGCACGCCTCCAGAAGTCCACTGACTCGTCCAGCCTCGCCGAGGTTGTTGACCGGATTCTCGACAAGGGCATCGTGATCGACGCGTGGGTGAAAGTCTCGCTGGTCGGCATCGAGCTGATCACCATCGAGGCCCGCGTGGTGGTCGCATCGGTCGAGACGTACCTGAAGTATGCGGAAGCCGTCGGCCTTACTGCGTCGGCCGCGGCCCCGGCATAGCGGGACCGTCAGCTCACCACGGGTCTGCCGGGAGGGCGCCGCGAACCGCGGCGCTGCTCCCGGCAGCACGGCCAAACGGGCGGAGGAACATATGCCGAGTATGACGGATGCCATGAGCAGCCTGGCCCATTCCATCGCACATCTCCGCGGTGACCGGGTCGAGGCGGCGATGCAGCGCCGCAAGGCAACCAATGACCGCGCCATGGCGGTTGAGTCGCAGATCAAAACGACCATGGAAGCAAGGCTCGCGGCAGCCCGCGCCTACCGGGCGGCGGCATCGGCGACAGCGACCCAGCGGTCGAAGGATATGCACGCGACCCTGGCGTCCCACCGGCGCGGCCGGCAGGCGATGCGCCAGCACCACCTCGACTCCGCCGCGATGCAAAGCCGCCAGCTGGCGTCGTTCAGGAAGACGCTGGGCAGCAGCGTCGGCGCCATGCGCGATGCTTTCAGCAACGATCTGCAGGCCCTGCGCAGCGGGCAACGGATTGAGCTGGCTGCCTTCACGACCAATCTGTCCGCCGGCGTTGACGGCATGCGCGCCGGGTTTCGCAGCGAGCTGAAGGACGAGCGCGCGGCGCTGAAAGCCGCGGCGGACGCGGTGCATCACGCGTTGGATGAGGCCACGCGCGATCGTCAGGGCGCCAGGGACGCCTGGCACGGCCGCAAGCCGGCACCGCCCGCCCGTCCTGCCGCACATGCCGCGCCAGCCGCCGACCGTCAGCAACGCCCCGCGCCGGCGCCGCGACCCGCCGAGCCGCCGCCAGCCAGTCCTCCCCGGCCGCCGGTGAAAGCCGCCGAGCCGGCACCGAAGCCGCAGGCAATGAGCGGCACGCCGGCGGAAGCGCCGGCGCGTGAAGGCAAGTCGCATGCCGGGCCGCGCGGGCATGGCGGATCGTCCGCGCCGTCCGAAGGCGGAGGGTCATCGTGAACGACCTGAGCACGCTGGAAGAAACCCTCGTCGCCCAACCGGGCGGCGAGGCCGAGGATGATGCCCTTGCCCTGGAGCCGAGCAAGGAATTCGTGGTGACGCCGGCGATCCTGGCGATCACCGAACGGGCGCTGGCCTATCTGCACACCGGCTACGCGGTGCATCTGAGCGGGCCGGCCGGCACCGGCAAGACCACGCTGGCATTCCATATCGCCGCCCAGCTCGGCCGGCCGGCGGTGCTGCTGCACGGCGATCATGAGTTCGGCAGCTCCGACCTGGTCGGCCGCGAGAGCGGCTATCGCAAGTCGCGGGTGGTGGACAACTACATCTCCTCGGTGGTCAAGCTGGAGGAGGAAGGCCGCGCGCTGTGGACCGACAACCGGATCACCACCGCCTGCCGGCTCGGCCAGACCATCATCTACGACGAGTTCAACCGCAGCAAGGCGGAAGCCAACAACCCGTTCCTGAGCATCCTGTCCGAAGGCGTGCTGAACGTGCCCCGCCTGCATGGGCGCGGTGAAGGCTATGTCAGCGTCCATCCGCTGTTCCGGGCGATCTTCACCTCCAACCCGAGCGAGTATGCGGGCGTCCACCGTGCCCAGGATGCGTTGCTCGACCGGGTGATCACCATCGAACTCGGCCATTATGATCGTGAAACAGAGATCCAGATCACCGCGAGCCGGTCCGGTGTGAGCCTGACCGCCGCCACCCGGATCGTCGATCTGGTGCGGCTGTGCCGCAACGAAAGCCGCCAGCCGCATTATCCGACCATCCGCGCCTGCATCGCCGTCGCCCGGGTGCTGGCCTACTGCGATGCCGATGCCGAGCCGAACGATCCGGTGTTCCTCGGCGCCTGCGGCGATATCCTTGGTCCGGCGCTGCGCCGGGAAGCCAATGGCGACACTGTGATGACCGACCAGGTGGCGGCGACCGGGCAGGTCATGCGATTGATCCGCAACGTCTGCGGCGCGGATGTGCCGGCCGATGTGGCGGCGGCGATCCAGGCCGGCGGACCGCGTTCACGGCGGAGGGCACGGCCATGAGCTCACGGATACCGGCGCGGGGCCTCGCCGCCCTGCGCACGCTGGCGGGCAAGTCGGAAACCCGCGTGCCGGCCTACAAGGCGTATCTGCGGGTCAGCTTCCTGGAGCTGGAACGCGCCCGGCACGGCCAGGAAATCGGCACCGCGCAGGCCCGGGTGGAACGGATGCTCGCCCGCTGCCGGGAGATCGAGGCGGAGAAGGCGACGATCCTGGCGGCGGCGGGCGAGCCAAGTGCCAGTGCGATCGCGACGCCGGCCGCGGTGCGAACCCTGCGCCAGGGAAAGCGCCGGTTCGGCGTGAATTACTGATTACCGGGCGGGACGCATGGGCCCATGCGCACCGCCTTTGCCGAGGCATTCCATTCCGGAGCCAGCCATGCAAGCCAACAAATCCGAGACCCAGGGGCATCCGGCGAAGGGCGCGCCGCCACCGCCGCCGCAGCCGCGCGGGCGATCGGCCAGAACGGCGGCGGCCAGCGGCCTGGTCGCCGCCAGCGACGCCGTGCGGGCCTTCTTCGTCAACGAACTGCAGGCGCACGAAGTCCGCATCACCAAGATCGGCGCCTCCAGCGCAGCCGATGCCGTGTGGGAGGCCGAAGCGGAGATCCTGGTGCCGGACATGGCAATCATGACGCTGGGCCTGGAACTGACCCAGGAAGTGCTCGAACGCCAGCGCTATGTCGTGCACCTGGACCGCGCGCTCGCGGTCACCAGCTACGAACAGCTCGACGGCGATGAATGACCGGACGCGGATGGCCGTGCCTGCGCGGCGATTCGTGGATCGGTCACGAGGTGAGAGATGACGCTGTATGTTTATGCCATTACGCAAGCCGATGCGGTGGGGACCGACCTGCCCGAAGGCATAGCCGGGCAGCCGGTATTTCAGATCGCGTCCGGGCCGCTTGCGGCCTTTGTCAGTGAATACCAGGCGGCGATGATCCGCGCGGAGCGCCGGCACATCGCCGCCAGCCAGCGCGTGCTGCGGGCCTTGCAGGACGGGACCGACCTGCTGCCGATGACGTTCGGCACCCTGGTGCCCACCGCCGACGCGGTCGTCAGCCTGCTTTCCCGCCATCAGGAGACACTGCTTGCCCAGCTCGACCGGGTCGGCGGTGCGGTCGAGATGGGCGTGCGGCTCGATCTCGATGTGCCCGATCCGATCGCCTACCTGGTTGCCCATTCGCCCGAACTGCAGCAGGCGCGGGACCGCACCTTCGGACGGCGCAAGCCGCCGACGCACGAGGAACGGATCCGGCTCGGTCAGCTCTGCGAGGGGGCGCTGCGCCGCTACCAGGAGGCGCAGGCGGCGCAGCTGGTGGCGCTGCTGACGCCGGCCTGCAGCGCGATCTCGCAGTTGCCGACGCAGAGCGACCAGCAGATCGCCAACCTTGCCGTGCTGGTGCCGCGCGCCGGGGTGGAGGCATTCGAGGCGGCGGTCCAGGAGGCGGCGGAGAAGTTTGCCGACGACCTGGCGTTCAAGCTGAACGGGCCGTGGCCGCCGCATAATTTCGTCCGGCTGGCGCTGGACAGCTGACTGCCGCGCGGTGCGCAGGCACCGCATGTCGAAGGAACTCCCATGCTGTTGATCGACGATCTGCTGATGTCACCCGTCCGCGGACTGATGTTCGTGCTGCGCGAGGTCGCGAAGTCGGCAGAGGCGGAGCAGGAGGCCGAGGAACGCACGGTGATGGCCCAACTCTCGGCGCTGCACCGCGCGCTCGACAATGGCGAGATCACCGAGGACGCCTTCGACGCGCAGGAGAGCCGGTTGCTGGCACGGCTCGACCACATCCGCGGAACAGAGCCGGGCGATGATGCCGGTTCGAATGGCACCTGACCCGGCATGCCGGGGCGTCGCCAAGGGGCCGCCAGCGAAGGCGTCGGTGTGGTCCTCGGTCGGCGCGCAGGTGCGCACCGAAGGGCTCGGCTCGCTTGCCGACGCGCTGGACCGCATTCTCTGCAAGGGGGTGGTGGTTGATGGCGCGGTGACGATCGGGGTGGCCGGGGTGGAACTGATACTGCTCGATCTGCGCCTGTTGCTCGCCGCCGTTGACACTGTCTACCCTGAAGGGAATTTCTTCGGCGGCTGTCCCGGCCCGGTGGACCCGCCGCGCCCGGCCGCGCTGCCGGCGCCGCCCGCTCCGGCATATCCCGCGCCGTCGCCTGCGCCATTTGCATCGCCCCCGCCGCCCACGCGCCCGGCCGGCGGCGGTGAACCGTCGGTCCGCATGTCGCTGTTGCCGGAGGACGCTGCGCCGGCGGACGGAACGCCCGGCGGCAAGGGGCCGCAACAGGGCCTGATCAAGCTCGTGCTCACGCTCGTGAACCTGTTGCACGAGGTGCTGGAACGCCAGGCGGTCCGCCGCATGGACAACGGGACACTGACGCCGGCACAGGTCGAGGATGTCGGCACCGCGCTGTATGCCCAGGCCATGGAGATAGCCCGGCTGCGGCAGCTCTTCGGGCTGTCGGAGTCGGACCTGACGCTTCGCCTGTCGGCCTCCGGCTGAACCACGCGAAGGAATTTGCCATGCCGGCCGACCACGCAATGGTCCACGCCACCGAGAGCACGAATCTCGCTGATCTGCTCGAACGCATTCTCGACAAGGGTATCGTCATCGCCGGCGATATCCATGTGAAGCTGGTCGAGGTCGAGCTGCTCACCATCCAGTTGCGGCTGGTGATATGCTCGGTCGACAAGGCACGCGAGCTTGGGCTCGACTGGTGGAGCCGCGACGCCCGGCTGAACCGCGACGCCGCCCAACAGGAATCGGCGATCGCCGCATTCGGCGAACGGCTGTCGCGGATCGAGCAGGCGGTGGGCGTTCCCGCCGGGCCGGCCGCAATCGAGAGGAGGGTAACCGCATGAGCAAGGATGATGACAGGCTGGGCGGGTTTTCGAAACTTGCCGGCGGGCTTGGCGACCTGATCAAGGTGCTGACGGATCTCGACAAGAGCGGCAACCTGCCGCGCCACGGCCGCCGCGAGAAGGATGGGGTGGTGGTGGAATACTCGGTCGGCAAACGGACGCTGGACAGCGGGCGCGAGGAGCCGTCGCCACCGGCCGAGGCGCCGCGCGCCAGGTCCGGGCAACGCACCGCAACGCGCAGCGAGGTTGAGCTGCTTGAGCCGGTGACCGACATGTTCGACGAGCCGGACGAGACCTTGCTGCTGTTCGAGCTGCCGGGAGTCGATCGGGAGGACATCCGCTGTCTGCTGGACGGCGATATCCTGCTGCTCGAGGCCAAGGCCGACGGCCGGCTGTACCGCAAGGAAGTGCTGATCGAGGCGAAGCTGGCCGGCGGCGCACCGCAACTGCGGCTGCACAACGGCGTGCTGGAGGTTCGCCTGAAGAAAGCGGCCTGAGAGTTTGTGAATGAATGCCCGCGACGCTCCGATCCAGCCGTAGACGCTCAATGATATCAGCGGGCGTTCATTCGCAGGTTCGATTGCTTCACAAGCGCTGAGAGCGCAGGGCGCAACACGAAACCGAGCACAGCAGCATGCCACATCTGCTCTACGTTCCGGTCGTGCACAGCAGCGCCGACATGGGCTCGGCCGCGTCCGGCTATAAGGACGCCTTCATCGCCCGCTTCGGCGAGCACAAATGGCATCAGCGCTGCGAAGAATACAACGCGATCTGGCGCGCGATCCGCGAGGGCGTGGACCGGGTGATCGAACAGCATGGCGTGGCGATGCACCACGTGAAGCTGTACCAGGACAGTCTGCCGGTGTGCGGCCGTGAGGCGGCGCTGGTGGCGCACATGGCCGCCGAGGGCAGCGAGAACCACGCCCTGCTGAGCGCGCTCATGCAGCGCGGCGCGGTGCTGGTCGGCAGCGAGGCGCCCGATCTGCTGCTGGAGGAATATCGCCTGCTGCAGGCGCCCGATCACACCGAGGCGCAGGCCGCTGCCCTGCTGGAGCAGCGCGACCGGTTCATTGCCGAGCGCATCGTCGGAACCCTCGGCGCGGATGAGCTGGGCATCCTGTTCATCGGCGCCCTGCATCAGGTGCAGCGTTATCTGCCGTCGCAGATCGCTGTCGAGTACGTGCCGATCAATTAGAGTCGCAGGCAGCCACCGGCTGCCGTTGGAGGAGCCAATGCCGAGCAACCAGCCGGACCCTGGCACGGACGAGCAAACCCTGCGACTCACCGTGGTCGAAGCGCGGCGCGAGGATATCGGCCGCGGCATCGTCCGGGTCGATCCGGACCTGCTCAGGCAGATCAAAGCGGCGCCGGGCGACATTCTGACGGTGCAGGGACGCACCCGGACCACGGTCGCCAAGGCGATGCCGACCTTCAAGGAGCAGCGCGGCCAGGCGGTCATCCAGCTGGACGGGGTGGGCCGGGTCAATGCCGGGGCGGCGCTGGGGCAGCTGGTTTCGGTCAGCAAGTGCAGCCATTATCCCGCCCGCCGTCTGGTGCTGGTGCCGATCGGCCCCGCCCCGGTCCACGATGACGAACTCGACTACATGGCGCGCCGCCTCGATGGGCTGGCGGTGCATGTCGGCGACCGGGTGCGCGCGGCCTTGTTCGGGGCGACGCATCGCGACTTCCAGGTCAGCCGGACCGAACCGGACGGGGCGGTGCTGATCCAGCACGACACGGTGCTGGTGGTGGAGCGGGCCAAGACGGCCGATGCGCCGCAGACCGATGACATCGTCACCTACGACGATCTGGGGGGCATGGAGCAGGAGCTGCGCAAGGTCCGCGAGATGATCGAGCTGCCGCTCACCCATCCCGAGATTTTCGAGCGGCTGGGAATCACGCCACCCAAGGGAGTCCTGCTGCAGGGCCCGCCCGGCTGCGGCAAGACGCTGATGGCGCGGGCCATCGCGCATGAGACCGACACCGCGTTCATCTATGTCAGCGGGCCTGAGATCATCCAGAAGTTCTACGGCGAAAGCGAAGCGCGGCTGCGCAAGATCTTCGAGGACGCGGCGCGGCGGGCGCCCGCCATCATCTTTTTCGACGAGATCGACTCCCTGGCCCCGAAGCGCGACCGGGTCGAAGGGGAGGTGGAAAAGCGGGTGGTCGCCCAGCTGCTGTCGCTGATGGACGGCCTGAAGGCGCGCGGCGATGTCATCGTCATGGCCGCCACCAACCGGCCGGACAGCATCGACCCGGCCTTGCGCCGCCCCGGCCGCTTCGACCGCGAGATCGCGATCGGCGTGCCGAATATCCGGGGGCGGGGCGAGATTCTCGAAATCTACGCACGCAGCATGCCGATCGCGCCGGACGTCGACCGGGCCGGCCTGGCCGAGGTCACGCATGGTTTCACCGGCGCGGACCTTGCCGCGCTGTGTCGCGAGGCGGCGATGGCCTCGCTGCGCCGCCATCTGCCGATACTCGCACCGGGAGCAGGCCCGGTGCCGTACGAGACCCTGATGGCGTTGGAGGTGAACATGGCCGACTTCACCGTGGCATTGGGGGAGGTGGAGCCGTCCGGTCTGCGCGAGCTCTCCGTTGAGGTGCCGAACGTGCGCTGGGACGATGTCGGCGGGCTCGACAGCATCAAGGCGGCCCTGCAGGAAGCGATCACCTGGCCGCTGGCGCAGCCTGGCCTGTTCGAGCGTGCCGGGGTGCGGCCGCCGCGCGGCATCCTGCTCTACGGCCCGCCAGGCAATGGCAAGACCCTGATGGTCAAGGCCCTCGCTTCGCAGAGCAACCTCAATTTCATCAGCGTCAAGGGGCCGGAGCTGCTGTCGAAATACGTGGGCGAATCCGAACGCTCGGTGCGCGAGCTGTTCGCCCGCGCCCGCCAGGCGGCGCCCTGCATCGTGTTTCTCGACGAGGTGGATTCGCTGGTGCCCAAGCGCGGCCTGCAGGACCGCTCGCCGGTGACCGACCGGGTGGTCAGCCAGCTGCTGACCGAACTCGACGGCATCGAGGTGCTCAAGGATGTCTGGGTGATCGCCGCCACCAACCGGCCGGACATCGTCGACGAAGCCTTGCTGCGGCCTGGCCGGCTCGACTACCGGCTGGAGGTGCCCAAGCCGGACCTGCCGGCCCGGGCCGCGGTGCTCGCGGTGCATCTGCGCTCGAAGCCGGTGGAGGAAACCGTCGACGTCGCGGCGCTGGCGGAGCAGACCGACGGGCTGTCCGCCGCCGAGGTCCGCTTCGTCTGCGATCGCGCGGCGATGAATGCCGTTCGCCGGGTGTTCCCGACCGCCGGGGTGACGGTGGCCGTGGTCGCCGATCTGCGGATCGGTCAGGAGGATTTCGACGCCGCTGTGGCGGCCCAACGTCTGGCCGGCAATATATAAAATGTGCCTGAACTGACGCGGACGCCCCCGGCAATGCAGGATCACGGTTCATGGCGCCGGAGCGGCTGAGCCGCCGAATGGCGGGATAAGATCAGGCGGCGGTTTGGTCTGCATCTTTACCGGCAACGGACGTCAATATCGGTCCGGCGGGCGCTGTCCTGCACGGACACGAAGGCGAGAGAGCGTTGCGGGGGGGCTTTTTGAGGGTGGAAGCATGGGGAATTTTGCCCCATGTTCAGGTCGTCACCCTGCCGAGTGTCTCCGCCTGAGGGCAGGGTCCGGCGCGCCGGCGAAGGGCCTATGCCATGACAATAAAGACGAAATCTTCGGCTTTCACCATCGATGATGGCCCTGGCATATACGGGATGCTGCGCGCGCCGCCGCCGGCGTGATCTTCCTGAATCCGCTGATCGGCCACTGAAGCCATGTCGGCTTTTCTGGCAGAGGGCGGCAGTATCCTTTTGAACCGGGCGTGCGGAGCGATGCGGGCGATGCCAGGCAGCAAGTATGAACGTATTGGTGGTCCGGCAGCGTGGATCGCACCGGGCTTGCGCGCCGCACCGCCGTCCCGGCCGCAATATCGCGCCACGGTCATCCGTTCACAAATGTTTGCGTGTTTTAATTTGTATAGGGACCGCGAAGTCTCATATGATAATACCGCCTGCAGGGGAGAATTCGCTTCCGAAAAATGAAAAACTGAAGCGCTTGAATTGTTGTGTTGTTTTCTTTAGTTCTTGCCTGGAAACGTATGATTTTCTTGGGTGGCGCGGTGAGGGCACAATTCCCGGTTCTGATCATCGATGACGATCCCGACATACGTTGGGCGCTGCGCACTATTCTTTCGGGTGCCGGCTTTGCCGTGGTCGAGGCCGATAACGGGCAGGCCGGTCTTGAAATCGCAAGTCGAACCAACCTGGCCGCGGTGCTGCTCGACCGGCGGATGCCCGGCCTCAGCGGCGACGAGGTGCTTGCCCGTCTCAAGTCCCGGTGCCGCTCCATTGCGGTGATCATGCTCACCGGCCATGGCAGCATCTCCGGCGCCGTCGATGCCGTCCGGGCCGGTGCATTCGACTACCTGACCAAGCCGTTCGATAACGATACCGTGGTTTCCACCGTCCGCCGCGCCATCGCCCAACAGAGCGCGGCCTTGCCGCGTCCGAACGGCAACCTGTGGGAGACGGTAACCGGCCTGATGGGGCATGGCCCGGCGGTGCAGAACCTGATCGCGGAAATGGAGATGGTCGTCGATACCGACTATTCCGTGCTCATATTTGGTGAAACCGGCACCGGCAAGGAAGTCGTTGCACAATCATTGTCCCGGCACGGGCCGCGGGCGACACGGCCATTCGTGGTGGTGGATTGCGGCGCCATCGTCGAATCACTCGTGGATTCCGAGTTCTTCGGCCACGAGCGCGGCTCGTATACCGGCGCCATTGACCGACGGCGCGGCCGTTTCGAAATGGCCGCCGATGGCGGAACGATTTTCCTCGATGAGATCGGCAATCTCTGTGCAATCGGGCAGCGGGCCCTGCTGCGGGTTCTCGAGGAGCGGGTCATCTACCGGGTGGGCGGGTCGGCACCGATCAATCTCGACATCCGCCTGATCGCCGCGACCAACGTGAACCTGGCCGAGAACGACGATGCCGGCGCGTTCAGGCCTGATCTGTTCTACCGTTTATCGGAATACACCATCACGCTGCCGCCGCTGCGAACGCGACCGGAAGACATCGAGTTCCTGGCGCAGCGATTCCTCGGTCATGCCGAGCGGGTTTCCGACCGTCCGGCCGCGGATATCACCCCGGATGCGCTCGACCTGCTGCGCGACTATTCCTGGCCGGGCAATGTCCGGCAACTGCGCAACGTGATCCGTCGCGCCGGTCTGATGACGTCGTCCAGGATCACGGCGGCACATATCAAGGCGTGCCTGCCGCCATCGTCGCGGACCGTCGCTCCCATGCCCGGCCAGGCGACAATCGCTGCGCCGCTCCGCGGTCAGGTGCAGGACCAGGTCAGGCAGATCGAGCGCAATGCGATCCTGCGGGCGCTGACCCAGGCCGGCGGCAACAAGACCATCGCCGCCCGGCAACTCGGCATCGATTACAAGACATTCCGCGTGAAGCTGAAGAGTATCGAACAGGACGCCTCGGTGAGCCATGGACTCGCATGCCCCTGATGCCGCGACCGTCGCTGCACCGCCGGCGCCCTTGCCAACCGACCGGCTGGTCTATGTCTATGCCTTTGTCGATGCCGCCCGGCTGGGCGATCTGGCGCGGTTGACCGATACCGGGCCGGCGCTCTCGCTGCATCGGGTCGGTACGATCGGCGCAATTGTCCACCAGGTTCCGGCGGCAGAGTTCAGCGGCATCGACGGCGAGCGCAACCTGGCTGACCCGGCCTGGCTCATGCCGCGCATCTGTCGCCATGAAGCCCTGGTGGAAAGCGCGATGCAGTGCTCGCCGGTATTCCCCACCGGCTTTGCGACGCTGTATGTCAGCCTCGACAGCCTGACCGGCCTGATGCGGCGACATGAGGCGACCATTGCGGATTTCCTGAGGCAGGTGACCGGCCAACAGGAATGGTCTTTGCGGCTGACGGCCGAACTGGGCGATCCTGCCACCCTCGCTGATCTGGCCGCGGAACTTTGGCCCGGCTGGTCGGCGTGTCCGCCGGGACTGCGTTATCTGCGGTTGCGCCAGGGACGGCCGGCCCTGCTGCAGGCCGCCAGGGAGCGGGCGGCGCGGCAGATGCCCGGCATCGTCGACCGGCTGCGCGATCTCGTCACGGCCATTCGGCCGCTGGTTCCCGCCGCCGCACGGGCGGCCGGGGAGCAGTATGTCGAGACCTATGCCCTGCTCGTACCGGTCGGGCAGCAGGCGGCCCTGCGCGCGCGGGTGACTGAACTGGCGGCTGAACCGGCCCCCCTGCATCCGGGGGCGGCGCTGTCGGGGCCGTGGCCGCCATACAGCTTCCGCCCCTTGCTCGATGGAAAGGAGGAACGACAGGACACGTGAGCGATCTGCATCCGAGCAGCAGCCTGCCGCCCCTGTGGTGTCAGGCGCTGGCCAATACCGCCGACTACCAAAGCCTGTTCGACGCCCTCAGCTCGACCATCCCGTCGTCGATATTGATCGTCGACGAGTCTCTCGCCGTGGTGATGGCGAACCGCAACTTCCTGGAAAAGTCGCGTGGCACGCTGAGTGCCGTGCAGGGCCTGAACCTGCAGAAGGTGCTGCCGTCAGCGTTCAGGGACACGCCGCTGGATCAGCAGATACGCGAGGTGATCCGCACCGGCAAATCGCTGCAGCGCCAGAAGATGACCTATCGTGCGCCAGGGATCGCGCTGCGGGTCTATTCGTACAGCATCCGCCAGCTGCAGTTCGGCGGCCAGGCGGCGCGCGCGGCTCTGCTGGTGATGGACGACATCACCGATCTGCTGAGCCTGAGCGAGGAGGTCCGGCGAACCCAGTTGCACCTCGCCAGCATCGTCGAGAGCGCCGGTGATCTGATCATATCGACCGATGCCGGCGGCAGAATTCTGACCTGGAATACCGCCGCCAATGAGGCGACCGGATATTCTCCCCGGGAAACCCTGGGCCGCCCGCTCGCCGAGCTGATCGCCGCGCCGCAGCAGGCGGAGGTCAAGGCGTGCTTTCGCGAGATCCACCGGAGCGACCGGCGGCTGACCGCGGAATGGCCGATGACCTGCGCGGACGGCAAGGTCATTCCGATATCGTGGCATATCTCGCCGATGACCGGGAGCGACGGCAGCATATCGGGGGTCGTGATCGTCGGCCGCAACCTGGTGGAGCAGCGGGAGATGGAAGCGCAGATGCACCAGGCCGAGAAGCTCGCGGCGCTGGGGCTGGTCATCGGCGGCATCGCGCATGAGATCCGCAATCCGCTCGGCGTCAGCTCCGCCGCCGCGCAGTTGCTCCGGCGCGGCATCGGGACGCCGGAATTGCTGCTGGAATGCATCCAGAAGGTGATCGGCGGCATCAACCGGGCGTCGCTCATCGTCGACAGCCTGTTGCGCTTCGCCCGCCCCGGCCGCATCCAGGAGACGACGCGGGTGGACGTGCTGGAGGTGCTGCGCAACGCCCTGATGCTGGTGGCGGGCGAGGCGTCGCCGGGAACCACGGTGCAGTGGGACACCCGCGACCTGCCGGCCGCCGTCTATGCCGAGGGGGTCCAGAGTCTGCTTGAGCTGGTCATGATCAATCTGATCACCAACGCTTTTCAGGCGATGGCGGATGGTGGCGTGCTGACCATTACGGTCAGGTCCGATCAGGACATCCTGATCACCATCCACAACACCGGCCCGGGCATTTCCGAGGCGCAGCTGTCCAAGGTGTTCGACCCCTTCTTCTCTCTGCGCAACGACAGCCGGCGGTCGGGACTTGGCCTGTTCGTCTCGCATTCGATCGTGCAGCAGCATGGCGGCGCCATCGCGGTCCGGTCGTCGCTGTCGGAGGGGACCACGTTCTCGGTGCGCCTGCCACGCGCCAAGAGTGAGGCGTCGCCGCCGCGGCCGGCCGGTTCGGCATGAGCCGCGGATAATGCCGTCACGACCGGCACTGTCCGCGCTGGTGGTCGATGACGACCTGGACATGTGCTGGGTTCTCAAGGTGACCCTGGAGTTTTCCGGATACGTCGTGACCACCGCCCAGACCGGGCAGGAGGCTCTGCGCCTGGCCAATCGGGACACGTTTCCGATTGCCTTCATCGATGTCCGCCTGCCGGACATGGACGGCCTGCAACTTGCAGTCAGGATGGCCCAGCGCTGCGTCAACATGAAGATCGTCGTCATATCAGGCTATTATTCGCCGGATGACCGGTCGATTGTCGAGGCGTTGCAGACCGGGCGGGTACATGGCTTCCTGGCGAAACCATTTCAGATCGAGGCGATCGAGGCCGCTTTGGCAGGATGCGGCAGCCAGGGCCGGGACGCCGACAGCCCCCCGTCCGCCACATCCCTACCGGCATCGACAACGGCCGGCTGACGCACGATAATGACAATGTGCAGCATTTAGCCCGGCGCCACCCGGTTCATCCCATCAGGGCGTGTCCCCAACCGGGGCGATTCCCCCGGTGAACGCCGCCAGTCCGCCCGCCCGCCCGACATCGTCCGGTCGAGGCGCCTGGCTGCTCCAATGGAGAGCCGGAGAGCGAAAGACGGTCTACCTGTGCGCAGCCATTCTTGGAATTGGAACTTTCGTTCTGGTTCTCCACGTGGTGAAGATATGGGCTGCGTTCACCGCTCAGGCTCCAGGACAATCGGCTGATCTGAACGAATTCTTTGCGCTTTGGTCGTACGCAAAAATCGCAAGCGCCCATCCAGCGACGGAACTCTACGATTTCGCGACGCTTCACGCACGGCAGGTTGCGCTCGGAATGGCGCCGGGCACGCAAAATCCATTCCCCTATCCACCGATATTCATACTGCTCCTGTGGCCACTGAGCTTTATGCCATACGAGGCAGCCTACCCCGTTTGGATCGTTGGTACTCTGGCGTTGTTTGTCTGGGCCGTTGCTGCAACGTGCTCCCGGTTGCCGCTTTGCCTGCTTGGCGTGATCGTCGCCCCCGCAAGCATTGCGACAATTGATTCTGGACAGAGCGGGTTTCTGGCGGCGGCCCTGATAACGGCCGGGGTCCGGCTTGCCGGCAGCCGGCCGGTGCTTGGGGGAATCCTGCTCGGCATTCTCACCTACAAGCCGCAGCTCGGCCTCCTGGTGCCGATTGCTCTCGCCTCTGCCGGGTTCTGGCCGGCATTCCGTGCCGCCTGCGCGACGGCGGTCGGGCTGGCCGTGGTTGCCACGCTTGCATTCGGCTGGGCGGTCTGGCCAGCCTGGTTTTCGATGTTGCCGGCCTATGCGGAAATGTTCGACCAGTGGACAGGGACGCTGCGGTTCATGCCCACGGTAATTGCCAATCTGGAGCTGGCTGGCTGCACACTGGCGGTGGCCAAAATCGTCCAGGCCCTGGTTGCCCTTGCGGTGGCGGTTCTTGTATGGCGTTGTTTCCGGCAACATTCGGGGCGCATTGCCACCGCCGCATTGCTGGTTGGAACCATCCTGGCAACCCCGCATGCATATATCTATGATTTGCCGATGGTGGTGGCAGCCATGGCTCTGTTCATTGCGGCCCGCGTCGAATCGGGCGCTGCGTTCAGCCTGGCGGAGATCGATATACTGATTCTGGCGTACATATTTCCTGCGCTTATGCAGACAAGATATCTGCACCAGCCAGTCAGTGCGGTGCCACTTATGCTGTTTTTCGGCATGATACTGTGGAATGCAAGGTCGGCCCCGGCCCGGCAACCGGGATAGCCTTTCAGGGTCCGTCCGGGATCATCTGGGTGTCTGGCAGAGCTTTCGCACCATCAGGTCAGAATGTTCGAAAGGGGGATTCGCTGCGTGCATTTTCGCACGCTTGCGCTTGCCGATCCAGATGGCATGGCATGTGATTCACACGCTTTCCGGGGCAACGGTTTCCCGGTGCGTCGGCACGGGATTCCGGGTTGGATCTTACTGCCGGCCCATCCTTGGCCCCGCGAACGGGAAGCGGCCCTCATCATATCCGTGTCGATCAAAATGATCCTGCGGGGATAGCAATACGCCTGATTTAATGCCTTGAGCGACGTCGCCGTATGCCCGTACGTACCACTCGTCATCGACTTTGACCTGGAACGGAAGGCGGCCTTCGAAGTAACCGTTTTCTATGAAATGGGCCTTCGCCGAAGACCAATCGCCAGCGGAAATCGCCGCACCGACATCTGGATAGGTCCGGCAGTACCACTCCTCATCGACATCAACGCAGATCAGAAGAGACTTAATGATATTCACAATATCATCATACGTCATATCTACGCGCAGGGTGTCATCCGCAGCAGTTAGTTTCATTGAATTCCTGATGACACCAAACGGCACGAGATATCGCATTTTTAGCTTCCTGTTACCGATCAATTCACGCCGCATTGAGGCTATGACAGCTTGGCGGTTTGTAGGGCGGAACGATAGCGGACGCAAGCCGGAGTTGCGAATTCTCCGCCGTTCCGGCGGATTCCGACAAGACCGTCGCATCATGCTCCACCACACGGCAGCAATCCCACGACACGCCTTGAAGTTAACACTCTGAACGCGACTTTGGATCATGGTTATCGACGCCGATACGATATGGACGTCTTCCAGAGTGGCGGATGCCTGGCGGCGCCTGAAAGGCCGGCCGGTTCAACAGATGCGTTGGTAACGTAAAGAGTGCAATGGCCTGTCCGGAAGCATCTTTCCCCCTGCCGGGGGCGATGTTCGCTATGTACATTTCGAAACACGGGATGACTGTCTTGAATGATCGGCATCAGCCAATGCTCGCCCGGCTCCTCGCACGGATCGCAGAGCGCACCGTGATTGTTCTGGGCGATATCATGCTGGACGAGTACGTGGAGGGGCAGGTTCTGCGGATTTCGCCCGAGGCTCCCATTCCGGTCCTGCATTTTTCCCATGCGCGAACCGTGCTGGGCGGGGCCGGAAACGTGATGGCCAACATAGCGGCGCTCGGTGCGCGGGCAATCCTGATCGGCGTGGTCGGGGACGACGTCGCCGGGAGCGGTCTTGGTGCGAAACAGGTGGCAGGCATACCGAACGCGGAGCTGCGAGCGGTAACCGTTCCGGGACGGCCGACGACGGTCAAGACGCGGTTCATGTCCGGGTCGCACCAGATCCTCCGCCTGGACAAGGAGGTCACCGCCCCGATTGACGACGCCGCGGCCGACGAAATCCTGGGCGTCTTCGAGAGCTGCCTTGCGCAGGCCGATGCCGTTGTGTTGTCGGACTATGCGAAAGGCGTTCTCTCCGACAGGGTGCTGGCCCGTGCCGTGGCCGCCGCGCGGGCGCGCGGCTTGCCGGTGATCGCCGATCCGAAGCGGCTTTCCTTCGCGGCCTATCGCAACGTCTCCGTGCTGACGCCCAACGAGATGGAGGTTGCGAAGACCACCGGCATCGAGGTGCTCAGCAACGCGGCGGCCGAGGCGGCCGGGAGGGTCGCGTTGACCGAAAGCGGCGCCGATGCCGTGCTGGTGACCCGCTCCAGGCACGGCCTGACCCTGGTGCGGCCGGACGGGGAGGCACTTCACCTGCCGACCGAGGCGCGCGCCGTGGCGGATGTTTCGGGCGCCGGCGACACGCTGGTCGCGACCCTTGCTGTCATGTTGGCCTGCGGTGCCGAGCTTCCCGAGGCGGCCGGGGTGGCGAACGTGGCCGCCGGGATCGCGGTCGGGAAGCTGGGAACCGCGACGGTCGATCAGGCGGAACTGGTGTCGGCACTGCACCGCCAGGAACTGCTGGCCATCGACGACAAGGTGGTTCCGCTTGCGGTGGCGCTGGAGAAGGTTGCCGCATGGCGACGGAGCGGCATACGGACCGGCTTCACCAATGGCTGCTTCGACCTGATCCACCCGGGCCATGTCCGGCTGCTGGCGAAGGCGCGGACACGGTGCGGCCGGCTGATTGTCGGGCTGAACACCGATGCCTCGGTCAGGCGGCTCAAGGGTTCCACCCGGCCTTTGCAGAGCGAGACGGCGCGGGCGACGGTGATGGCATCGATGGGGGCGGTCGATCTGGTGGTGCTGTTCGACGAGGATACGCCGCTGGAGCTGATCGAGGCGCTGCGTCCGGATTTCCTGTTCAAGGGCGCCGACTACCGGCTGGACCAGGTGGTGGGTGCCGATGCGGTGGCGGCGGGCGGCGGGCGGGTGGTGCTGATCGACCCGGAGGCGGGGTTCAGCACGACCGCCATCGTCAGGCGGATGAATTTGCCGGCGGAGCCGGTGGCATGAGGGAAATGTGCCGGCGGCAGGTTCATTTCGGGTAGCAGGACGTGGCGCTGAGGGTCATCCGGTTGTTCGATCCGAACGGCCCGGCGACATAGAACCACGGGATCACGAAGGAAAAGGTCAGCGTGCCCTTGA
This sequence comes from uncultured Acetobacteraceae bacterium, assembly GCA_903907955.1. Classification (GTDB taxonomy): domain Bacteria; phylum Pseudomonadota; class Alphaproteobacteria; order Acetobacterales; family Acetobacteraceae; genus Rhodovastum. The sequence goes on from CAIVPZ010000052.1 coordinate 34,808, forward strand.
CCTGCGTGCCACAGGCCGGCGTGGTCACCGTGAACGCGGCGGCGGTGACCTTGATTCCCCAGGCGTGGCTGACGGCGTAGGACTGGATCGCCGTCGTTGACCCGCAGACGGACGGGTTGACCGCCCCGCAGCGAGCCGCCGCCGCGACCGCGCTGGCGAGCGTTGCGTTGCTCCACATCAGCCGGCCGGCATCGGCCACGGCGAGCAGAAACATCAGCAGGGCGGGCAGGACGATGGCGTGTTCCACCAGGGTGGCACCGCTGTTGCCGTGGTTGTTGCGCGCCATGCGCCTACTGAATCCTGACGGTGACACTGGCGGTGAGGGCGGCGGGCAGCCGCAGCGACAGATAGGGCATGATGGTCTGATGGGTGACCTTGGCGTTCACCTTCACATACTGGCCCGGCGCCTTGCCGTCCGCACAGACCGTGGTGCAGTCGGCGTTCTGCGAGACAACGCCGGCGGCCGTGGGGCAGCCGCAGAATTTTGTCGGCGCGGGAATTGCCGTGATGTTGGTGTTGCCGGTGGCGCCAACGACGGCCTGACCGATGGCGGTCAGGTTGCTCGCGCCGTGTGCGGCGGCGTAGAGCGCGCCGGCTTCGACGGCGGTTTGCAGTTGGATTTCCTGATAGGTGGCGATGCCGATTTCGACGATGCCGGTGAGCAGTATCAGCAGCAGCGGGGAGACCAGACCGAACTCGATGGCGGCGGTGCCCTGCCGTCGCGCACGGGCGCCGACGCACAGAACCCGGGTTGACTCGCCGGGCGGTTGCATGGGCCGGTCCCGCATTATTCGACCAGCTGGCTCGGCGATGTGCCGATCGCACCGGTTCCCGCAGTGGCGCAATTGTTGTTGAACGACGCGGCACCCGTGAAAGTTGCCTGCCAGGCAATCAACTGCGTGCAGGTCGATGTGGTGGTTAATCCATTCAAGAATGCCACGTTCTGGCTGGGAAAATACAGCGCCCCGGTCAGATTTACTGCCGCCCCACCGATGAAACTGCTGCCGGGGCTGGCGGGAGAATTTCGATCCGCGAAAAACAGGAGGCCGGAAGTTGCCCCCGTGGTGGGCGCGGTTAACGTCACGTTCGCACCGTTGGTGATCGTCGCCGTCGCATAACTGCCACCACTTCCCGTAAGCACGATGGTAACGCCAGTTCCGGTCAATTTTACCGCTCCGCCAACCGCGAAACTGCCGCCGTTGATAATGTAAACACCTGGGGCCATCACCACGACGGCATCGTTTGTAAGCGAGATCCCTTGACAATATACGCCGTCTGGGTACAGATACTGTGTTCCGGAGTTGCTGTGCGCCAGATGCAGGCTATTGTACTTGCATCCGGAAGAAGACGGAAGCTGAACGCTGGCATAAGGGTCGGCCACCGGCGGCTGCAAGGTCTTGAGAACTTGCGCCTCGTTGGTGATGACGGGGCTGCCGTATTTATACACCAAGCCGCTGACCGACACGGACGCAGCGGTGAGGATGGAAGCGCCGGTCATCGAGAGCGCCTTGGTTCCGGTTCCGTTCACCGCCATGCCGCATTTGTTGAGGATGAGGTGCGCACTGCCGCCGAGAGCGTCAATGGCGGCCGTGGTGCTGTCGAGCGACAAGATGCAGTCGCCCGAATTGTTGCCCTGGGTCGCCACGGCACGCGCGGCGATGTTCCATGATCTGGCACGGAACAGGCTGGACAGCAGCAACGTTTGCGACTGGGCGACGATCACTTCGACGGCACTCGTGTTGCCGATATGCGCGCCGCTCAGCGGCGGGTGGTTGACGGTGACGGTGACGCCGCCGGTTCCGTGGACGAAGCCGGCGGTCGCGGTGATGGCGTGCGCCTCGGTCGCGGGATCGGCCGGATGCCCGGTCATCAGGGCGGCGGCGCCGCCGAGTGCCGCCGCACTCGCGGCCGATTGCATCTGGCGCTGCTTGAACAAGGCAAACGTGACCTCCGTTCCGAGCGCGGTAAAGCCGATCAGCAGAACCAGCATGAGGGCGAGCATGATGACGACGCTGCCCTGGCGGGAATGGCGGGCCTTGGCAACTTGCCGGGCGATTCGGTGAAGCATGGCAGTCCATCCGCTGGCGTCGCGTTGACCGGCCGGAGAGGGCGCATCTTCCGGTGCCGATGCGGGCGGCGTCGAGGCAGGCCCGGCGTTCCGTGCTCCGGATCGGCGCATGGCGTATTAAATTCACAAAATGGTGCGGGATTGCCGTGGATCAATGACAGAACCCATGCGGCGTGGCCAAGTCAGCCTGCAAAATACGCTAGGCCAGGTCAAAATACTGCAGGAGTTGGACATGATTGGTCGCACCGGTTTGGCCGAGTGGTGGGAGAAGGAAGCAACGCGAGAATTCACCAGGCTGGAATGCGGCCTGCTTGGCGCATTCTTCGCCTTGATCGCGGTTGCTCTTGCGGTGGTTGTCCGGATCAGGTTCGGCTGAATCGCAGGCACGCATCGCCCGGACCAGGCGGCGGCGCGGCGATCAGGAGGTTATTTCGCGCAAGGCGGCGCGGTCCAGCAGTTCGATGCCGGTTCGGCGGATCGCCAGGATGCCCTCGCGCTGAAGGCGGACGAGGTGGCGGCAGACCGTTTCAATGGACAGGCCGAGATAGTCGGCAATGTCGGTGCGGCTCATGGGCAATACCATGAGCCGGCCTTCGGCTGTAACCGCGTGGTCGTCCATGTCGAGCAGAAAGGACACCACCCGCTCCTTTGCGGTTTCCCGGCCGAGCAGGATTATTTGCTGGTGTGCGCGGCGGAGATTGGCCAGCGCCAGGCTTCTCAGCCGGAGCGCGAGGTCAGGGTGGCGGTTCGCCTGCGCCTCGACCGCGCTGCGCGGATAGCGGCGCAGCATCGTGTCGGTGACGGCTTCGGCAGCGAAATAATGTGTCCCGACATCGTCCAGGCCGAGCAGATCGCCCGGCCACAGGAATTCGGCGACCTGGCGGCGTCCGTCGGCCATGAACTTCACCGTGCGGGCGCAGCCGGAAAGCAGCTTCCAGCAGAATGCGGCCGGTTCGCCGGCCCCGTATATCTTGTGCCCCTGCCGGACCCTGACCGTGCTGCCGAATTGTTCAAGAAAATCAAGCGCATCGGCAGTCAGGCCCGGCGTTTCCGGCCTCGGCGGCAGGCTGTTTGCCGGCTGTATCGCCCGCATGGTCGTCGACATCACGCGCTCCGCGCGCTGGTCACGATGAAACCGGACAGGAGGGGAGGGGGAATCATTGCGACACTGCGCGGCATGACCGGTTTTCCAAGGGGGGGCAGCAACGGCGGATGGGCTTGGTGGCGACCGGCATGTTCGATCAACTGAGGGATCCACCCACAGACAGTCTCCATACTCCCGTACTGATTCCATGGACAGAAAGAAACGGACGCCGGCCCAGAGCCTGCGGCGGCATGATTAAAAATTCGTAGCCGCTGCTGCCGGGGTTGTCGAGGGCGGCGCATGGTGCTGCCGGGTCACGGTTGCGTGCCTCGTCCAGGCGGTGCGCCGGTGCCGGGCGGCACCATCAATGGCCCATTATCTTCATCACCTGCAATGCCGCCGGCCCGGCCACGACCAGGAAAATCGTCGGCATGATGAACAGGATCATCGGAACCGTCATCAGCGTCGGGAGCTGATTGGCGCGCTCCTCCAGCCGCATCAGGGTGTCATTGCGCAGTTCCCCCGAAACCACGCGCAATGCCTGCGCAAGCGGCGTCCCGTAGCGCAAGGTCTGCGACAGCGTCGTCACCACCGACTGCACGCTCGGGATATCGACGCGCCCGGCCAGGTTGGCGAGCGCCTGTTCGCGGCTCGGCAGGATTTTCAGATCGGCCGCGGTCAGGGTCAATTCCTCCGCCAGGGCCGGCTGCGACTTCGCCAGCACGCCGGCAACCCGATCGACGCCGTCCTCGAACGAAAGCCCGGCCTGCACGCAGATCACCAGCAGTTCCAGCGCATCCGGCAAACCCGACTGGATCGCCTTGCTGTGGGCCGTGACCTGCCGGCTGATGAACATCCCCGGCACGAGCCAGCCGAGCAGCGCGAGCACGGTTGCCAGCAGCAACGGCAGGATACGCGGACTGGAAGCCGACGATGCGAGCCAGACCGCGACGAAACCGGCCGTGGCCAGTGCCGCGGCCAATCCCAGCCGGACCTTGGTCAGCACCGCGGCGGCATGCGACGCCGGAACCCCGAACCGCCCCAACAGCCGTTCGGTTTCGCGCCGTTCGCCCTCCGCCGCGGCGTTGCCGGGCTTCGGGCGCCGCAGCGCCGGTGCCTGGGGGACAGGGCGGCGGCGCGTGGGGCCGGTCCGGCGGATCAGCTCGACCCGCTTCGAGATGGCCTCGCGGGTCATCCGCGCGCTGTGCACCAGCAACCCCAGGCCCCCGAGGCTCAGTGCCAGCGCGGTCAGCAGGATGACGATCCCGCCGACGCGCACCGAATCCGGCACCGGAGGGGTCATGATGCCTGCCGCGATGTTTCAGCCAACGCTGGTCACGCTGCGCATCAGGTGCCGGATGATGCCAAACCCGATCGTCAGGAACGTCGCCGCGATCACCAGGATGACCTTGCCGCGCGGGTCGCTGAACAGCGGTGCAAGATAGCCCGGGCTGGTGACCGCCAGTGCGCCGAACACCAGGAAGGGGATCACCCCCAGCACGATGGCCGACATCCGCGCCTCGCCGGTCACGGCGCGGGCCTTCAGCCGCATCGCCCGGCGCCGGCGCATGATGTCCGACAGGATGTCGAGCGTGGCGGCAAGGTTTCCCCCCGTTGCCCGCTGCAACGAGATGGCGACGGCGAAGAACCGGAAATCGGCCAGGCCGATGCGCTGGCTCGCGCCGACCAGCGCGTCTTCGAAGGCAATGCCGATGGCCATCTGGTCGGCGAGGTTGGCGAACACCTGGGCCACCGGCGCCGGCGCTTCCTGGCCGACCTCGCGAATGGCCGAGGTGATCGGCAAGCCGGCACGCAGCATGCGGGTCACCATGTCGATGGTGTCGGGAAACCCCGCCATGAATTTCTGGTCCGCACCCTCCTGCTGGTGCTTGAGCAGGGCGCGCGGCGCCATAAAGAAGGCCGCCATGCACCCCGTCAGGGCAATCCAGATCGACACCTGCAGACCCATCTTCAGCACCAGCCACGTGACGCCGCCGCCGCCGCATCCGGCAATGATCAGCGGCAACGGACCCGCCGTCATGCCCCAGTTGTGGGACACGCGGGCCGCGAAGACCGCGCGCAACCGTCGTCCGAGCGCTCCGCCGGTTTCGCGCTGCTCCGCCAGTTCGTCCCCGCCGCCGCCTGACTTTTTTGTGCGGGCCAGGCCGGCAAGGCGAAGATGGCGCTCCTGGTCAAGCCGGAGCCGGCGGACCCGCGCCAGCACAATCGACAATATCGTCCCGGTGATGCCCAGCACGCCGAGCAGCAGCAGGCCCGGAAGCAGGAGTTTCACGCGGCGTCCTCAGCCCGGCGTGTTGAGCGCGGCGATGAATGCGTCGGCCAGTCCGAAGTATTCCAGCCGCGGCAGGAATCGCGGCCGCAGCTTGCTCGACACGAACACACCGCGCATCGTGCCGTCCGGATTCTCGCCCTGGAACTCGTAATGGAACAGCGTCTCCATCGAGACGACCTCACCCTCGAGCCCGACCACTTCGACAAGTTCGGTGACGCGGCGCACGCCATCGCGCATCCGCGCCGTCTGCACGATCAGATCGATGGCGCTGGCGATCTGCGACCGGATCGCCTGGAGTGGCAGGTTCTGGCTGGCCATGATCATCATGTCCTCCATTCTGGCCAGCGCGTCGCGGCCCGAATTGGCGTGGATCGTTGACATCGATCCATCATGGCCGGTGTTCATCGCCTGCATCATGTCGAAGCATTCCGGGCCGCGAACCTCGCCGACGATGATGCGGTCGGGCCGCATCCGCAGGGCGTTGCGCATCAGATCGCGCTGGGTGATCTCGCCGGTATGCTCGAGATTGGGGGGCCGCGTTTCCAACTGGACGACATGGCGCTGCTGGAGCTGCAGCTCGACGGTGTCCTCGATGGTAACGATCCGGTCGGTGGGTTCGATCATGCTCGAAAGCGCATTCAGCAGCGTGGTCTTGCCCGAACCGGTGCCGCCGGAAATGACCATGTTCAGCCGGCAGCGCGCGGCGATCTCCAGCGCCCGGCCCAGCCCCGGTGAGACCGTGCCAAGCTGCACCAGCTTGGCAAAGCTCATGTTGTTCTTGAAGAACTTGCGGATGGAAATACAGGGGCCGGCGATCGCCAGCGGCGGGATGACGACGTTGACCCGGCTGCCATCCTTCAGCCTGGCGTCCAGCATCGGGCTGGATTCATCGATCCGCCGCCCGATCGAGGAGGCAATGCGCTGCGCCACATGCAGCGCATGCGCGTTGTTGCGGAACTGCAGGGGGGTGGCTTCCAGCTTGCCGCGGCGCTCGACAAAGATCGCGTAGGCGCCGTTGATCAGGATGTCGGTGACGGTGGGGTCCTTCAGCAGCGGCTCGATCGGGCCGAGGCCGATCATGTCATCGAGGATGTCGTGGCCGAGCGTCTGCTGTTCCTGCCGGTTCAGCAGGAACCGGTTTTCATTGGCAATCTCGGACACCAGGGTGCCGATCCGGGTCGCCAGGTCGGTATTCGTCAGGTGTACGGCAACGGCGGGTTCGATGCGTTGCAGCACCTGGTCGCGGATGAAATTGTCGGCCTCGGCGGCGACGGCCCGGGGGCGGACCGGCGCGGGTGGTTCGGTCGGCGCCCGTGCGGCCGGCGGGTTTGCTTCCGCGACCGGCGGCGGAACGGGGGTGCTGCTGACGCGTTTTCCGAATGGTGGCATGGCTACCTGAACAATCCGCGCAGCCAGGGCTGCCGCACCGCGCTTGGTTCCTTGCCGATCAGCAGGCGGAAGACCGGCGCCAGCCCCCGCTGCAGGGCGGCACATTTCTGCAGGCCCTGTATCCCCAGCCGCGAGGCGGCGGCGATCTCGCGGGCGGCGGGAATGACGATGTCCGCCGGCGCGCCGGCGGCGTGGGCAAACTCCTCCTCCGGCAGGCTTTCGGCCGTGCCGGTCTTGTTGAGGATATGGACGGTGGTTCGTTCGGCGCTGTTCGGACCGAGCTTGTCCCGCAGGCGGGGCACATCGCGCGCGGAGACGAGGCTGGCACTGCTGACCAGCAGGATGGTGCTCGGCAGGTGCAACACGCGCGTCAGCCCGGCGACGGCGGCATTCGGAACATCGACGAACACGTACCGGCTGCGTTGCAGCAGCCGTTCCAGCAGCGCCAGCAGGGCATCTTCCTTCGGCAGCAGCATTTCGTCCAGCGGCTCCAGGGAGGCCATGACCCCGAGCCGTTCGGCCGCCGCCGCCATGCCGCGATCGAGGAACAGCTCGTCGATGCGCTCCGGATGTTCGAGGGCTTCCATCAGGACATGGCTTGGCGTGACATCGAGCTGCAGCGCCGCATCGCCGAACTGGAGATCGAGATCCAGCAGGCTGACGCGCCGCTTTTCGAGTTCGGCGAGATGCCATGCCGTCGCCACCGCGATGGTGGTGGCCCCCGAGCCGGGGCGTGCGCCCACCACGAAGATGATCTGGTTTCGCGTTGACGCCGGCAGCGCCTCGCCGCCCTGCATGATGACGTTGCAGCCCTGCATGAACACGGCGCGCACCAGCGGCTTGACATGGTACTCCACCACGCCGGCCGCCTTGAGTTCGCGATAGAGCCGGATATCGTTGGTCTCGCCGACGATGATGACGCCGGTGGACGGATCGCAGACATTGGCCAGATTATGAACCTGGGCAACCGGGTCCTCGACCTTCTGCACGTCGACGATCAGCAGGCGGGGGGATGGCCGCGACGCCAGGTCGGTGATGGCGTTGTCAATTCCGCCATTCTTGAACTCGGTCTTAATGACAGCAAGATCGCTCAGGCACTGGCGGATGACCCCTTCGGAATCGCGATCATGAACGTAGACCATGGCCGTCGAGGTGGCACCATCGAGCGGGGCGGTGGTTCCCTGGCGCGTGGTGGCATCGCTCATTGGCCACCGCCACCGCCACCGCTGGCACCACCACCACCAGCCGTCATGGTGCCGCTGCCTATCAATGCCTTGACCTTGCCCAACTCGTAGTTCTCGACGCCCAGAGCGGCGCGCTCGCCGTTTGCGGGTCCCAGCGGCCGGCCGCGCTCCAGATCCGCGGGGTTCGCCACCATGGCGCGGAGATTGACCGCACTGGTACAGCCAAGGTAGGGCGAGTCGGCGTTGCTGTAATGGTCGGCGGGAAATTTCACCCATGGCGGGCAGGGGTTCTCTGCGGTCGGAACCGGCGGCGGCGGCGCGTTGCCGGCACAGCCGGGGATGGCCAGCAGCATGCCGGCAGCGCGCAAGCCGCGGAGCAATGCGGTCATCGTGGTCATTCCAGCATGAATCCGGCCGCTCCCTGCAGACGCGGCTCGGCTGTCGGTCTGGCCGGCGAGGGAGGTGTCTGCGGCCCCGCTGCGGTGAGCCGGCCCTTCAGGATGCGCTCGAGATCACTCGAATAGCGCAGCCCTTCATTTGGCGTGTGCAAATCGGCCGGTCCGGCAGCGGGCCGGACGATGTAGGGGGTGACAATGATCACCAGCTCGCTTTCATTGCGCTGGAAGCTGGACGAGCGGAACAACGGTCCGAGGATCGGCGTGTCGCCCAGCCACGGCAGTTGCTGTATCTGGTTCTGGGTGTTGTTCTGGAACAGGCCGGCGATGGCAAAACTTTCGCCGCTGCCAAGTTCGACCACCGTCTCCGCCCGCCGGACCAGCAGCGCCGGGACGGTAACGCCGTTCAGGGTCAACTGGCCGGCGGTGGTGAGCGCGCTGACCTCCGGACGGACCTTGATGCTGATGCGGTTGGCATCCAGCACGGTCGGGGTGAAATCCACGCTGATGCCATAGCGCTTGTAGTCGATCGTGATCACCCCAAGCGCTTGCGGCACGGGAATGGGATACTCGCCGCCGGCGAGGAACGTCGCCGTCTCGCCCGAAACCGCCGTGAGGGTTGGCTCCGCCAGTATGCTCGCAAGCCCGTCCTGGTCGAGCATGTCGATGAGCGTCGAGACATTCAGATTGCCGCTTTTGTAGCCGAAGCCGACCGAGCCGAAGGTTTGCGGCGAGTTGGCGGGAATGAAATTGCCGAACCCCGCCGTTATTGGTGTGCGTCCGGTCAGCAGCCCCACCGCCAGCGTGCCGCTGTTGAAAAGTCCCTGCCAGTTGACGCCAAGCTGCTTGTCGATGTTGCGTGACACCTCGGCGACCCGCACCCGCAGCGAAACCTGGATCTCGCCGGTGACGGTCACCTCGAAGTTGATGGTTTCCTTGTCGCCCAGATATTGCCGGGCGGCGGTCTTGAGCCGTTCCGCGTCACGCGGCGAATCGACCGATCCCGCAATGGTGACGCCGTTCTCCGTGGCGGTCACGCGGACCTGCGCTTTGGGAACCGCGTTGTGGACCGCCGCGGCGATTTCGCCGGACGGCCGGACGACCCTGACGGTGTAGCTGGTGGCGGCGCCCGATTCGGTGATCGCGAACACCGTGGTACTGCCCGCCTTCTTGCCATAGACCACAAAGCTGTTCGGGGCCGGCACCTGGATATCGGCGATGTCCGGGTTGGCGACGAAAACCGTCTTGGCCGGCCCGGGCAGTTGAATGAGCCGCGCCTTGTCCACCTCGATCGTGAGCGGAGCACTCTCCCGGGGCGTCGATCTGGCGGGGGGCTGCGCAGGGCTCCGGGCCGGAGCCACGGCCAGGGCAACCGCCAGCGCCAGCATGATGCGGCGGAGCCAGATGCGGAGCGGAACCGTGCGTGCCTGGGTCTGCATTGCACTCTCAAGGGCAGGGGAGGAGGCCGGCTTTGGTGAAACACCGGCGCTCGGTCTTGCCGCCACGCATCACATCGATGGCTTCGCGGGGCGTCTCCGAAGGCGCCGGCGCGCCTCCGCCAAGAGCCGGCGACACGTCGGATGCCCAGACGGGCGGACTTGCCCCCGGCGCGGCGGACAGGGATCTTTCCACATCCGGCAGGCCCCGCAGGGCGAGCTGGATCTTGCCGAGCTGTTCGGCGACGAGCAGCGTCGCCGCCTGGCGTTCCGTCACCTCGAGCGTGACGGTCTTCGGAACCTTCATCTCGGCCCCGCTCCCGGCTGCCGGCTTGGCAGCCGGAACCAATACCTGATCGACCGCGATGACGCGCAGGTCGCGCAGCACCGTTTCGCCGACCGATCTGTGGCCGGGGTCGTTGGCCTGGGCATTGAAGAACTGGGTCAGGATCACGTCCACCCGGTCGCCGGGCAACATCAGGCCCGACGTGCTTTGAACGGCATCGACCGGGATCGAGACGGCGACATGGCCTGGCGCCAGGGCGGCCACCAGGAACCCGCGTTCACCGGGTTTGATGATCGCCGGCATCCTGACATGTTCCAGGGCCGCCAGGGAATGCCCCGCCACCGCGCCGAGGTAGTCGCTTTCCGGCATGGAACCGCGCTGGATATCGCTCTCGGCCACCCCGGTCGCGGGCACATCGGCCCAGATAAGGTCACCGGGCCGGAACAGGGTGCCGGCCGGGATCGCGTGGGCGGCAACCAGAACCGACTGGGTCGCAATCACCGGCGGCAGTCCCCCGCCCGGCGCCGTGGGGTTGCCCGCCTGCTGGAACCACAGGGCCGCCAACCCCAGCCCGCCGAGCAGGGCGAGCAGGCCGATGGCCATCAGGATCGTGCGCGGCAACACCGCGACCTACGCGGTCGCGAGGCAATAGGCGACGCCGAAGAGCACCGCGATGGCATAGGGCATCGGTTCGTTCGCCAGCATCCTCGCGCCTTCCAGCCGTGCCAGCCGGCATACAGCCCCGCCGCGGCTGGCTTCCGGCGCGGCCGGACCCACCCGGGCTGCCATGCGCCGCAGCACGAAACGGACAGCCAGATACAGGCAGCTTAGCAGACCGCCGGCGAGCGCAACAGCCAACAGCAGCGCGATCATGCGATCCGCCGCTTGCGCAAACGTGACGGCTGCGATCAACTTCACGTCACCCCAGCCGAGAAGATCATATGACGCCGGCAGGCTCAGCACCGCGAGCACCACCAGCGCGCCCGCCACGCTGGCCAGCAACGGCCAGGGCCCGGAAATCAGGCGCAACCCGACGCCGCAGCACAGGACGACCAGCACCACACGGTTGGGGATGATGCGATCCGCCAGATCGGTGACCGCAGCCACCCCCAGGCCCGCCAGGATCATCGCCACCAGGCCCCAGGAAACCAGCGTCCACGTCATGGCATCTCTGTTTTGCTGCGTAACCCTCCAGAATGGCCGCACCGCGGCACGCCTGTTCAGATGGACAGGGTGCCGGCGAGGGAGGTCAACAGTGCGGCCAGATCAGTGCTGACCGGATTGACCGCCGCAAACATCGGCACCACGACGAGAGCGGCGATCAACCCACATTCGATCGCCGTCTCTCCAGTCTCTGTCTCCACCGGACAGGAGTCAATGAAGGCGCGAATCTAACAAGCATGACAACTGACTGAATCGCTCCAATGAGATCAGGAACGGAAACCAGCCGTGGACTTATCCGCCAGCAGCCAGCATTACGGCCCGGCGCCACTGACTCGGGATGCGATGGTGCTGAACGTCGTGTTCAACTGGGTGCCGAGCAGCGTGATTCCGGCAATGATCGCTACCGCGATGAGGGCGGCGATCAAACCATATTCGATTGCCGTGACGCCCGCCTCGGACTTCACCGGCCGCCAGGCGGCGATGGCATGAAGGAAGCTGAACATCTGTGTTCTCCTTGGAGATTTTATTTTCGAGGGCATACGCCGGCGTTTGGCAATTTGGCTTCCCACGCCGATACCAACACAATATGCGCTGATGTTCAAAACCGTCATTGATCTGGAGCATTGATCCAGGTCAATGGCTGGCATCGCTGCGATCGTTATGATTAATAACAGACAGTTGATTTTGCCATGGTCGGCCGAAGGCAGGCCAACCAGGATTTCGGCACCGCAGCAAAGACGGTGGATGCCCGGGACAAGCGCGGGTATGACGGCAAGAATCGGTCCTTGGCGCCGGTTGGCATGAAAGGAATTGGCGTGTTCGCGACGAAAGCGGCGTTCCGCATGAGCCACACGGGGCGACTGGTCCTGATCGCCGCCCTGCTGGCGCTGGCCGGGTGCGCCGACAGCGGTTCCGCCGATGTTCAACCCTTTGCGACCGAGGCCCATGTGCGGGTTGCGCGAGGTGATCCTGGCGCCGCTTTGCAACTGGCGCGCGACACGCGGCAGGCCGGCGATTTGAACACGGCAATACAACTCTACCGGTCGCTTGCCACAAGAACGGGCGCGACGGCGGAGGTTGTGGTTGAATACGGTGACGTGCTGCTCGAATCCGGGGCCGCCGATGACGCCATCGACGTCTACAGCCATGTCGGCACCGGCTCCCCGGCGCGCCTGGCATCTCTGCTCGGCATGATTCGGGCCTACCTGTTCCTCGCTGAACCTGCCAAAGCGCTCGAATATGCCGACGAGGCAACGGCGCTGGCGCCACAGGACGCCCGCGTCCTGGTCGATCGCGGGGTTACGCTCGACACGCTGACACGGCATGCCGAGGCGCAGCAATGCTATCGCGCGGTGTTGAGCGTGGAATCCCGCCACGTCTCCGCGCGCAACAACCTGGCCCTGTCGCTGGCCCTGACGGGCCAGTATGACGAGGCCGTCGCGCTGATCACGCCGCTCGCGCGGTCGTCGGCCGCCACGCCGCGGATACGGCAAAACATGGCGATGATCTATGGGCTGATGGGCGATTCCGACCACGCGGCGACGGTGAGCAGAATGGATCTCGACGAAGGCGCCACGCGGGCCAATCTTGCTTTTCTTGCTGCCACCCGGCGCGCGCAGCCATGAGCGCCGGCGGCCCCCACTGAGAGACTAGCCCGGTTGCCGGGCCGGCACTGACCTTGCATGCCACAGTATCACGCCGAAAAACAGCATAAGCGGCACGGCACTGACTGGCTGATCCTTCACCTGCATAAGCGTCGGAAATATGTATGCCAGAATGAGAATAATGATCTCCGCCAGGCTGAACGTGCCGCCCGATTCAGTACGCGCCTCAATGAACAGAGCCAGAGCCGCCGCGACTATCGGCAGATCATAGATAATTGCATGAGGGGTTGCCAGGAAGGTTCCGACCAGCAGTGCGGCAGTGGCAATTCGCCCAGAATTGCCGCCGGAAACAACGCCACACAAGAATTGCCACAGCAAGGGAGACAAGGGCCTGGACGAGTTTGGCCGTCTTTAGTGTGAGGCCCGCCAACTCAAGATTGGCCATTACGGTGAGTTTGAAATATAGCATTTCTCTCGTCCAGTCAAAATTTCCGCATAGACCGGCAACGTCGAAATCCAGGCAGGCCAGATGGCCCAACCGAACGCAAAAGTTGCGACCACGGCCAGCCCGATCGCCGTCACGCTTGCGGCAAGGAAAGCCGGCCAGAACCCGGCAGCGGCGAGAGCTATGGGCACCAGGAAGCCAAGCTGTGGCGTGTAGCTGAGAATGCCAAGCAGGATTCCTCCAAGCACAGGCCGGCTGCCTGCAAGCCGGACCCCGGCCGTTATCAGGGCCGCCGCAAGAAACCCGCTCTGCCCGGCGGCAATTGACGCCGTGCTTGCGGGGGCGACGATCACGCCAAGCACGCCAAGCACGCCAAGCACGCAAAGCGGCAGCCGGGAGCATGTTGACACAACGGCCCAAACAAAAATCGCAAAAGTGAAAAAATATCCAGATAATGTAGGTCACGTCCTAGGAAAGAATTTTCAGATGGCCATGCCAACAGCATAAATACTGGTGGATAGGGAAACGGATTTTGGGTGCCAGGGTCCATTCCGAGCGCAATCTGCCTAGCATGAAGAATGGCGGAATCGTAGAGTTCCGCGGCCGGATGGGCGCTTGCGATTGAGGCATGTTCGCTAATCTGTCGCGACGCACGAATCACAGCGCGCCATGGTGGATCAGCGCTTAAGCGGCCTTCCTTCTGATCTTCCATGCAGCAAATAATGCAATATCGCGGGAATGCCAGAAGACAAGACGTCCGGGTTTGCCTCCAGGTATGCCTCAGTATCGAATTTCGCAGATATCTCACCTCCAACAACTGGCAAACGGCCGTTTTGTGTCGTGGATGCCCGGAGAATTCCCTGATCCGCCCCCAAACAACAGAGGGTTCTATAAAAGCCATCAAAGTTAATAACCTGAAGTCCGTTGAATCTGTCAACGTACTCGTCTTCCGATAAGAAAAAGTTTCTTATCAGGTGATCACCATGGCCTTTATAATCCCGAAGTTTCTCGATATCGTCAACATCAACGCGGCTTTTTAGCTTTTCTTTTGATTGCCTTAACATCGATTGGTGTGGGCGATTGTGAAAATGGAGGTACGTCATCATGGAACTTCTTTCGACAAGCCCACTGACAACGCCACCGTTATGAAAGCCCATTTCCAGGTGAACAACCGGCCCACGACGGAAAAATACTTTGTGGTGCGTATTGCAATAATACTGGTTCAACAATCCCGGTATATTGTACATCATTTTGTTGATTTTAATTACAGCCGCTGGTCCAATTGCGACCTTTTCCAAGCTTTTCGATATATCTTCTCTGCTGCTCGAAAGGCCATTATTTCCACAGGCGGCTAAATACTCGTCGCAATCCATTGGAAAAATAACGTCGTAATTCGTCCCTGCAAAAATCTCGTTGATTTTCAGCCGGAGTATTTCTCCCTTGTTCTCAAAATCCTGCGGCTCTTTATGTTCTTCATCAATCCAGGCGCCAGCTTGGCGAAATTTATGCAAAGTTTCAGTTACGCTGGCCATCGTCGATCCATTATCAAATACATACAGATTCTCAATGCCAAAAAGATAGCTGTGATAGGCAAGCCAAGGCTCCAGAAAGTCATCCTCATTCTTTTGCATCATCACGCACGCGATGCGCGCCATATTACCCTCCAGGAAAGCCATCAGGTGGATGTTACGTTCGGCCGTCTAATGGACAAAACCGTAGTCACTGCCGATCGCGGTCAGCGCTGAGCTGTCGGTGGCAAAAGTCTGCGCCTCCCGGTCGGCCACAAACTCCTTGTCGGAATTTCGCACCCATTCTCTCCTACGGACACCGGTAACCTGCCCGCCAACTGTCCCTGCTGGCACAAAACATCGAAGGACGAAGAACAGTTGGTCGTCACGATCCAGCGTGCATACACCGCCGCATGAGCCGAGACAATGCACGCCGACAGCGCGCGGCGGGTGGATTTTTCGAGGCCGCAAATGGATTCAGGACCATCCAGCACCTGGTGCGTGGTGGGCCTTTCACCTCTGCAGGTCGAGGACCGGAGCCACGGCAAGCTTCTGGTTCTGCTCTCCCCCAGGCGTTGGATGGTCGCAGAGTCAGCTTGACGGACGGGGTTTGTAGGTATATTGTCCTAAGCTTCCAAAGCCACTTCTGTGTCCGCGAAAGGCAGTCCTGCCTTGGTGGGCGCGTCGTTCCCCCCCCTGGATGCGGCCGGACCGGGAGCCACAGGCTCCCGGTTTTGCTGTGGGGGCTTGCCACTTCTTCAACCAAACGGAGATCGGGTTCATGGATCATGCGATCTGCCGCAGGAGCAGAGGCACAGGTCGTGCCCTGTTGCCTGCGGCGTTGGCCCGCCTGGCCACCATCTGCGCGTTCAATCGCATGAGAAGCCTGGCAGCGCTGCTCGCGTTGTTGCTTCCGGCGGCCGCATGGGCGCAACTGGTGCCGGCCCCGCCGCCGGTGACGGTCCCGCTGGGCAACGTGTCGGGTGCCGGCGCGCTGGCGGGGCTTGGCGTCGGCACCGGCCTGGTCAGCAGCGGCGGCTATCTGGGCGTCGTCTATGGCACCACCGCCGGCACCGCGGCGAATGGCGGCGCGCTCGCGGCTGAGACATCGCGTGCAACCGCCGCCGAGACTTCCGCCGCCGCCGCCGCCGCCGCCGCGCAGACCAAAGCCAATGCAGCGCTGCCGACCAGTGGCGGCACCGTGACCGGGCCACTCAATGCCGCCAACGCCTCGTATGACATCCGTGCGTCCGGTGCCGCATGCGATGGCGTCACCGATGACACCTCCGCCATTCAGGCGTTCCTGGCAACACTGTCGCCTGGATCGAAAGTCGTTATCCCCGCGACCAGGCAATGCCTGTTCAACTCCGGCAATATCACCGTCCCGGCCGGTCTCACGATAGAGGGGCAGGGCAGCTTACTCGAAGGCTCTCCCAACCTCCTTGTCGGCCCGGCGCTTATCCACGATCCGGCGCATGCGCTTATCGTTCAAAGCGGCGACGTGTTGCGGGGGATCAAAATCCTGCGCTCCGGATTGCTTGCATCCCCAACGCAGGCTCAGATCAACGCCGCCGTCGCTCAGTGGGCCAGCGAAGCACCGCTCGTGCAGACGAGCGCCACCACGGCGTCCGGCAACACGCTGGCGTTTGCCAACACGACCGGCATCACGGTCGGAATGCCGGCGTGGGGGCAGAACATGAACCCCGGCGCCGTGGTAACCGCCGTTGTGCCGAACACGTCGGTGACATTCAGTTCCGTAATCAATTTCCCCGTGCTGAAAGGGGCGTATGTCGCCATCGGCGGCAGCATCGGCGTGCGCATCATGCCCAACGCCGGCGGCACCACCCTGGACCACCTGCTTATCGTTGGCTTCAATACGGCGATCCTGTCGCAGTCGGGACGCACGTATATCAGCGACGTCGAGGCCGACAGCAACACAATCCTCAACGTGTCCCTCACCGGAGACACCGCCTATTTCGACCACATACACGCCATCCCTTTCTACGGTAACACCACCGGGACCGGGTCTACGCGGCCGGGACCGGCGTTCGTCTTTGCGCAGGCAGACGGCGCCAGCATCAACCAGTCCACTGAGGCAGGGTGGAACACAGGCTTTGCGTTCTTCACCACCAACGGGGCAACCTGCACGCGATGCTGGGCAGAACCTTTTTCGTCCGATGGGGTAACGGTAACGACCGGCTTCAAGGTGGAGGGACCCGTGAATGTCCTTACATTTGACGCCCCTGTCCCATCCGGGACATCAATCGGGTTTGACCTGCAACAGACCTCCGGAATGGTGCATATTGCCAATGCCATCACGGCCATGGCCGGGGACGGGACCGGGACAGCTCACTTCCGGCTTGGGCCGGCAAGCAGGGGGTCCATTACCGACGCGATGATCAACACGAACTCGGTAACCCCGTTCGTGGTTCAGTCAGGTGTCGGCCAGTGGAAGATCGTCGCGCCCATTATCAACTCTCCGTCCCCTGACCCGTGGCTTTCGGTTGCATCCGCCGACGCGCCGAACATCGACACGCTGGGGGTGCGGGTTACCGGAACGTCCACAAATCAGGACGTTGTGCAATCCCATCTGCACGAAAAGCTGTGGATCAGCCGCGATACGTCGGTTGTCCCTGCGGACGGCAGCCCGATGGAGGCTCTGGCCGTGGAATCCCTGGCGTCAGGCGCCGGAGATGTGGACATCTTCTCGTTCTGGCGCAATGGAACGAAGATGGGAACGGTTGGGGTCGGCTCATCCAATACGATCTTCGCGATGAAGGGCTATGGAACAGACGTAGGGATATTCGGCAACGCAAAGGTATCGCTGTATGCCGGTGGCATCCCCGCGTTCAACGCGAGCAACCGCACATCTTCCTCGACTGATTACCTCCAGGGCGGCGCGGCAGCGGGAGGGGGCGCCTATGTGGAGACAATATCCCCGGGCAATGCACCATTCTACGTCAACGCGGCCGGGACGGGCACGCTCTACCTTGGCAATGGCACGTCCACTGTCAGCATTGGGAAAACCGGTGGTACAACCAGCATCATCAGCAGCACGCTGACTGCGCCCGCCTTGTCGCTCACGGGCAGCGTTGCGCAATCAAGCGTGCTGGCCGGGCCGGCGGGCAGCAGCGGCGCGCCGACGCAGCGGGTGCTGACGACGGCGGATGTCACGAATTCCGCCGGCTATACCGCGAGCAACTGGCAGATGTTCAACAGCAGCGGCACCTGGACCAAACCGGCGAACATTACCTCCTGCACGGCGTGGCTGGTCAGCGGCGGCGGGTCGGGCGGCGGCGGCGGCACAATCGCGGCGGGGCAGAGCGGCAGCGGCGGCGGTGGCGGCGGGTCGGGAACCATCCGCCGGCTTGGGCCGATCGCGGCCGCCGCGCTGCCGGCGTCGGCGTCGGTTACGGTCGGCGCCGGGGGCGCTGCGGTGGCGGCGGGGGCGAACGGCAACCAGGGCGGATCATCGTATATTGCCTGGGGGCTGTCCCCGGCGCTCATGAACTACGCCTACGGCCCGGGCGGCGGTGGAACGGGCGCACAAGGGGCGGCCTCGGCCGGCGGCTCCACGGGCGGGTTGGACGGGGCCGCAAATTCCAGTGTTGGCCCGACCGGGGGCACCAGCGGGAATTTCGCGGCCGGTGGCGGAAATGGGGCTGGCAGTGGCCCCACCTACTGGTCGGCCACCCTGATACTTGGCCAGACCGGCAGCGGGTGCTCGGCTGTGGGGGTATGCCCATCAGCCGGCTCGCAGTTGGCGGCGCCGTCGGGCGGCGGTCCCGGCGGCGGCGCGTCTGCCGGCACATTCTCGGCGGGCAAGGATGGCGGGTTCAACGCCGCCTATAGCGGCGGCACGGGCGGCGCCGCCACGGGCGTTGCCGGCACGGCCGGTGGCGGCAACAGCGCCTGGCCGGCCGACCTTACGGGCGGGCGCGGTGGCGGCGGCGGCGGCGGCAA
>CAIVPZ010000053.1 GCA_903907955.1 uncultured Acetobacteraceae bacterium
CCCACGCCGCTTACGGTGGTTTGCAACCTGCTCCTGCAAGCCGGTTGCGGGGGGCCGACCCCCATCTCTCACGCCGCTTGCTGCGGCACACTGCGGTCGTTGACCCAGGTGCCGGCCAGTTGCACGAACTCGCCGGCGGCGATCATCGCCGCGTGCGCGACCACCGTGATCAGATCCTTCTGCCCGCGCGCTTTCACCCGCAGAACGCAGAAGCCGTTCTCCGGGTTGTGGAACGTCACCCGCTCCACCAGCCCGGCCAGCGCCTCCGATGTTGGTGCGTCAGCCGTGTCCCCCCTCCCCTTCCCCGACGTCATGACACACCGCATCGAGGAACAGACTCGCCAACCCAACGCGGCGTCTACCTGGAGTCTGCTTCCCGGTCGTAAAATATCACCTCCAGGCCCGGAGCAAGGCGGGTCAGCACATCGAAATCCGCATCTTCCGTCACCACAGTGCAGTCCGCCTCGCGCGCCACCACCGCTGTCAGTGCGTCGGTGATCAATTCCACGCGGTCGAAGGCAGTCATGATCTTGCGGCCTCCGCCGGCAATCGCCCGGGCCGCCCACCCGGCCAACTCACCGGCGGCAAGCCAGTCGGCATCCGTCGGAACAAGCACCTTGGTCGGGTCGATGCGCGACAACAGCGCTTCGTATTCGGCGAGCACGCGGGGCGTGCCGGGATGCCCCGGGTCGAGCCTGCCACGCACCCAGCCGAGTTCGGCCCGGGTTGGGGCGGTGACAAAGATCCGCGGCAGGTCTTCAAGCAAGCCGCGCAGCACCGCCGGACCGCGGCCGGCAAGGACGTTGATGAAAACATTGGTGTCGAGCAGCACCGGCCCGCGCGGAACGATGACCCCCAGCTTCGGGAGAACCGCCCGATCGCGATACCCCTCGCTCACCGGCCGCATCTGCGCCTGGCGTGCCAATGGGTCGGCTCAGAGATCGATCTGCTTCAACACCTCAGGATCGATGTCGGACAGCACGCCCCACCGGCTCGCCAGCCAGGGACCCAGTTCGTCTTCCGTCGCGAGGGAGGCCAGGGCCGCGTTGATCACCGCCGCCGGCGAATTCGTGCCGAGCCGCTTCGCTGCCGCATCGAACAACTTCGGGGAGACCTTGGCGTTGAAATGCTTGGTCTTCGGGCCTGTCAGCAACCCCATATGTTCCGCGATGCGCAGCGCGACGGTTCCCCGCCCTGACCTGTCTTCGCTTTCGGGCACGCCCTCGCGTTCGGGATCCCGCTTGCCCGTGTGCCGACCTTGGCCGGCCGATGTTGTCGCTGTCGACGAGACCTTCCCAGCGCGCATGATGCCTGCCCGTCCGTTGGTGTTACCTTTTCTACGATCGGGTAACACTACGCTTGGCTCGACGCCACCCTGTTCGAGGCACGATTGGGCGTCCCGCTTCCACCACATTGGCCGGATTTCGACTGGCATCGTTCGTAATCGACATATAATGTGGCCTATCGAACCAAGTTGGAACTCATGAGCGACCCAGTTCTCAGCCTTGCCGTGCAGATCGTATCGGCGCATGTCGCGCACAACAGCGTGCCGGTCGAAAGCCTGCCGGCGCTGATACAGTCGGTCTACAGCACGCTCTCAACCGTTGGCACCGCTGCCCCGGAACCCGAGAAGCTGCAGCCGGCCGTGCCGATCAAGAAGTCCGTCTTCCCCGACCACATCGTCTGCCTGGAGGACGGCAAGAAGCTGAAGATGCTGAAGCGGCATCTGAAGACCGCCTATGACCTGACGCCGGAGCAGTACCGGGAGCGCTGGAATCTGCCGCGCGACTACCCGATGGTCGCACCGGACTATGCCGAGAAGCGCTCGGCGCTCGCCAAGTCGATCGGCCTGGGACGCAAGCCGGCGGCCGCGGTGCCCGAGGTGGCGCGCAAGACCGTTGGACGGCCGCGGAAAGCCGCCAAGGCCGCCTGATCCAACTCCAGTTCTCGGAAGGCCGTGCCGGTGCGTTTGCGATACCGGCCGTCATCCCGGGTGAGCGGACTCGTCAGCGACGGCATGAAAAAAAGATGGCGGCGCCCGTTGAGGCGCCGCCAAGTTTAGGGAGGAAACGTCCAAGAAAGCAGCGCGCCGAAGCGGCGCTGCGGACTTCATATTGGGCTGCCCGATGCGGAGGGCAAAGTGATTTTTGTGCAGTGCAGCAGTTTTCCGCCGCTCCGCACCATGCTATGGCCGATCGGCCACGGCCAGCACCGGGGTTGCCCGCGCGCGCGGCGGATGATGCGATGCCTGCCAACGAACCTGGCGCTGATGGCTGTTCAATGCTCGTTCGGATGTTCGTGGCCGCCATGGCCCTGCTGGCGCTGGTCGGATGCGCCGCGAGTGCGGGCCGGGTCGGTGTCATATCCGGCGGCGAGCCGCGTTCCTACAAGCTGGTCGCGCCTCCAGGAGGCGACGGCGCGCCCCGTCCGCTGGTGATCGCCCTGCACGGCTGGCTCGGCACGCCGGAACAGATGGCCAGGATGTCGGGGCTATCGTCCGCCGCCGCCAGGCTCGGTTTCGTCGTCGTCTACCCGGAGGGCGACTGGCGCTCCTGGGGGATCGACCAGTCCAGCCCTCGCGGCGCCACCGACGCGACCTTCCTGGCGGATGTGGTGGCGGACGTCTCCGCCAGAATTCCGGTCGACGCAGCGCGGATCACCGCGGTCGGTTTCTCGAACGGCGGCTTCATGGCCCAGGCGCTCGCCTGCTCGGGCCGTGTGCGGCTGGCGGGCGTCGCCGTGGTCGCATCGGGTTTGGCCGCGTCGGCGGCGGCGGGCTGCAGACCAGGTGTCGCGGTCCCGTTCCTGCTGATCGAGGGAACCGACGACCCGATCGTTCCCGTCAATGGCGCCGGCACGGGTGAGGAACGCATCCTGCCGGCAAATGAGACGCTCGCGTTCTGGGCCACCGAGAACCGCTGCAACGGCTTCGATCTGGCCGGTGCCGAGTCCCAGGAACCGGGCGTTACCATCCAGCGCGCGATCGGCCGGCAGTGCCGGGGCGGCGACACCGAGGGCTGGTTCGTCCAGGGCGCCGGACACGGCTGGCCCGGCAGCGATGTCGGCTACCCGGAGTTCCTCGTCGGCCGGCGGACGTCGGCAATCGACGCGACATCCGTCGTCCTCGCCTTCCTGCTCCGTCAGGCCGTTGCATCGCCGCCGCCGCAGATCGGCAGCCGATAGGACGGTGCCAGCGCCAACGCGAGCCGCGTCCATCCAGCAGGGCGGCCACACTTCCAGTTTCCTCGGACTGCTGGCCGTGTCCGTGACGCTGGAGGATCTAATCGGTCCAGCCAGAAAGGCCGAGCTGGGCACGTGCCGTATCATCGGAAATCGTAGGCGAACGGTGAACCGGCGGCGCCGAAGCGGGAGCGTGAAGCGCAGCCCGTGCTGCGCTACGGTGCCCCCCGACCAAGGACGCACGCATGCCCAAGCCACGCACACCGCCACCGCCCCCATCACCACCCGAGGACGACGAAGACCCTGTCTGGGGCAACCTTTTCAGTCATATCGGCCGCCCCGCGCCGAGCCCGCCACCGGAGGCCGAGCCGCCGCCAGGGCCGCCGCCCCGGAAGACGGCGACCAGGACAAGGAAGCCGGCCACCAAGCCCAAGGAGTAGGTTCCGGGGCGGATCGTAGCCCAGGCTTGCCCGTTACACCCCGGACGCCCATGTTCAGACCCATGTTCGCTGTCTCCGATGCCCAGACCGCGGCGATCCGGGGCGCCTTCGACGAAGGGGGCGAGTTCTCTGCGGCGGTCGAGTTGCGCCGGATATTCCCCGCGGTCACGGACAATGCCACGGCGCGGGAATACGCCCGGGTCATCGCCGGGCGGGATCCTCCGCCCCCACCCGCGCCACCGGCCCGCCCGGCGTTGCACGAAGTGGTGCCACTCCACGCAACCCAGGATCACCCCGCCGGTCGTGGCTGAATGCGCGCGCGACACCCCGCCTGGCCTGCCCGCGGTCCGCACCATACCGGCTGCCGCACCGCCGACGGCGGGGTTGCGGTTGGCAGCCTGTCGGCGGCCGGGCGGTCCGGTGCTGCGCCCGGAAAGCGCTTCACGGCACCAGCTGGAATGGCCAGAGTCGATTCCCAATTATAGCATTCGGAAATTGTGACATTGTCGCGGGAACTTCCATGAAACTCAGATTAACTTGTCGGCCATCGTAACACTTTCTCACAATGACGGTGCCTAGTAGGTGTTCTCCTTTTCTCCACGTGGTCCCATGTTTGACCTATGTTCAAAATTACCCAAGCTACCGCGCATCCAGACCATGAAGAGGATCTCGCTCACGCCGGGAAGCTCCTCGTCGTCCGCTTGTGGCTGGCGGGAGCCGCTGTGACCGCCGCCACGGCGCTTGTGCATCTCCCCGTGGGACACTGATCCCTTTCGTGACCGGGCGCCACGCCAGCGCTGCGCCTTTCAGGAATGGCGGCGGGCGACCAAGGGCTTGGATTTGCGCGGAAACGGCGCGACCAGCCTATAAAGCACTCCGGCGGATCGACCTGGGATCGACAAGGATCGAGCCTCGGCCGCCGTTGGCGCGTACACCTCCAGAGAGGCATAGATCGGCGGGGGACATGTTTCTTACGCTCGAGTCTCTTCGACCGATCCGTGCCGTGAAGGTCCGCTTCCCCCAACGAGACCTCGCCCCGACTACCCTGCCCGCGAGCCCTGGCGCATAATCCGAACCAGGCAACGGTGATGAGCAGGATCCCACACAATGCGGCGTGAAACCGCGGCAAGTTTGGCGCGTGGTTGGCAGCGTATTATCGGACCAGCAATCGCGGTCAACCTCGCGCTATTTGCCTATGTTCTATTCGAGCCACTGCTCGTTACCCGGATCTCTTTCATCCGACGCCACGAAATTATATTGGTGCAGGCCGCCTACGATCTCTATCAGGCAGATACATTACTGTTCCTGGTGGTTTTCTTTTTCGGAATTGTAGCTCCTGCCGTCAAAATGCTCGCTTCGGCCGGCGCGTGGTACTTTCTTGATGTGCGTCTTGCAGCGAAACTTCACAAGGTAATAATCGTCCTCGGCAAGTTATCGATGCTGGACATCATGCTCATCGCGATTTTCATTGTCGCGATAAGGGGAGTCGGCATCGGGTCAGTCGATATATTGCCAGGCCTGTATTTTTATGTCGCGCTCGTCTTAAGTTCATTCTTTGCCTCGTTGGCGATGGAGCACTTGCTCGACCGGTTCGGGAACGCCGCTATACCGTCGAGAACCTTGGGGAACCCCATCGGCCGTCACCCGCGACAATGGTTGTCGCGGGTGATCCCCGCCGCCCTCTTGGGCGGCAGCGACAAGAAGACGACGGCCAACGCGCCCCGCGCCCGCTTGTGATCGCCTTCGACGGTTGGCTTGGCAGGGCGTGCGAGGACCCACGGCTTGATGTTCCGCGTCAGACCTTCCGCGCGAATCACCGTTCAGCATCTTCTCAGCCGCCGATCAGCTCCAGCAACTGCTGCTCAGTCAGCCGGCCGGCGGTGTCCGCGCCCTCCAGCAACTCGGCGGCCAGTTCGCGCTTGGCGCGGTGGAGATCGACGATCCGCTCTTCAATGCTGTCGGCCATGACCAGCCGGTAGATCGTCACCGGCCGCGTCTGGCCGATGCGATGCGCGCGGTCGGAGGCCTGGTCCTCCACCGCCGGGTTCCACCACGGATCGAGGTGCACCACGTAATCGGCCGCGGTCAGGTTCAGGCCGGTGCCGCCGGCGCGCAGGCTGATCAGGAACAGGTCGGCCTCGCCCGCCTGGAACGACGCCACGCGGCGCTCGCGCTCGGCCGCCGGCGTGCTGCCGTCTAGATAGGCGTACGTATAGCGGATCGCAATCATCGGCGGCTCGGATCGCAATAGATGGCGGGCCGTGCCCACGCTCATTGCAACGGACCTGAGGGGTCTGGCCCACAATCATCGCAACTGGGCCCACATTGTCTGCAACTGGGATCGCAATCATC
>CAIVPZ010000054.1 GCA_903907955.1 uncultured Acetobacteraceae bacterium
AAGATGTGCTGGTGGTGTACACTCGGCCGCGCGATCCGGATCGGCCGTTGGTGTGCCTGGATGAAACCTCCAAGCAGCTGACCCGCGAGACGCGCACACCGGTGCCGATGAAGTCGGGCCAGCCCGCGCGGGTCGATTACGAGCGCAATGGCACCGCCAATCTGTTCATGCTGTTCGCGCCGCTGGAAGGGTGGCGGCATGTCGAGGTGACGGATCGGCGGACTGCCGTCGACTATGCCCAGATACTCAAGGACCTTGCGGACCGGCACTTTCCCCACGCCAGCAAGATCTGTCTGGTGCAGGATAATCTCAACACCCATGTGATGGCCTCACTGTATGAGGCGTTTCCGCCCGCCGAGGCGCGCCGCCTCGTCGAGCGGTTCGAGGTGCACTACACCCCCAAGCACGGAAGCTGGCTAAACATGGCAGAGTCCGAACTCGGCGTGCCCCTCGCAATGCCTGGATCGCCGCATCCCAGACAAGACCAGCCTGATTCGCGAGGTCGATGCCTAGCAGGCATATCGCAACATCCATCATGCCAAGGCCAACTGGCAGTTCACCACCGCCGACGCCCGGGTGAAGCTCAAGCACCTCTACCCGTCACTTTGAATGACTCGCGGCACTAGTGCTTCACGTCCTTGACTTTGCGGGGAGGCATCAACCAGCCGCTGGCCTCGGACGGTATCGCAACGGGTTGGACTATCACCGCAGAATCAAGGACGTGAGGCACTAGCGTAGCGGGGTGCTCGCCGCTGCGAACTCGGCAGGCGTGAAGCGTGGCGTGATGTGCTGCGGGCAGTTCCAGTCGAACGCCGCGACCGCAATGACGATGCCGCGTTCCACGCGCCCGGACTGGCCGGCGCCGCGAAGCCGCGTCATCGTTGCGGTGTCATCCGACCCCACCAGCCGCGCCCGGCCCAGCAGCTTCAGCCGGGTCCGGTTGGGGTAGTCCATCAGGAACAGCGCCACCCGGGCGTTATGCGCGAGGTTTCCGACGCTGATGTACTGGCGGTTGCCGGCAAGGTTGGCGAAACCGATATGCGATTCATCGAGCACACGCAGAAATCCCGGCGGGCCGCCGCGATGCTGGATGTAAGGCCAGCCGGTCTCACTGACGCTGGCCAGGTAGAAGCTGTCGCGTGCGGCGATGAATGCTGCCTCGGACGGACCGAGTTGGTCGTGGTGCGTGTCGCCGCCCTCCAACCGGGCATAGCTGCGGCGGCTGCCGAGCGTTTCCTGCACCTGCTTGACTCCCGGCGTGAAAGCGATTTCGGCAAATCGGTGGCCCATGGGGATCTCCTGTGGCCGGATCGGGCCGCCGCCAGGGGCGGCGGCCCGTTGTAGGTCAGCCGGTGGCCCGCAGCGGCGCGGCTGCCACGCGGCGCGCATGAAAGCGCAGCATTGCCTCGGCAATGTGCGGCAGGCAGTCCTCGACGGCGAAATGGCCGGAGTTTAGCCGGTGCATCTCGGCATCCGGCAGGTCGGCCAGGAAGGCTTCGCCGCCGGCAGGGGTGAAGAAGATATCGTCCTGGCCCCAGAAGATAATGGTCTTCGGCTGGTGTTGCCGCAGGAACGCTTGCCACTGCGGGTACAGCGCCACGTTGGTGCGGTAGTCGTAGAAAAAATCGAGCTGCACCTGTCGTGCGTTCGGCCGGTCGAGAAAGTGCAGGTCCATGTTCCAGTTGTCCGGGCTGATGCGGGCTGGCTCGGCGTGGCCATGCGTATAGATCAGCTTCACCGTGTCCGGTTGCAGGAAGGCCTGGAGCGGCTGTTCGGTCTCCGGGCTGCGGGTTTGCCAATAGGCGCCGCGCAGGGCGTCCCACACCGGGGTGAAGCCGATCTCGTAGGCGTTGGTGTTCTGCACGATCAGCCATTCCAGCCAGTCGGGCCGGCGGGTGACGATGCGCATGCCGACCGGGCCGCCATAATCCTGCATGTACAGCCCGAAGCGGCTGAAGCCGAGCTTGTCCAGCAACGCCTCGATGATCTCGGAGGTCCTGTCGAAGGTGTAGGAGAAGCTCGCGGGGTCCGGCATGGCGGAGTTGCCAAAGCCGGGATAGTCCGGCGCGATCACGTGAAAACGTTCAGCCAGGGCGGGGATCAGGGTGCGGTACTGGTGCGAGGAGGCCGGGAAGCCGTGCAGCAGCACCAGCTTCGGCGCGCCGCGGCGGCCGGCCTCGCGGAAGAAGATGCTGAGGCCGTCGATGTCGATGGTCTTGTGCAAGACTGCGGTCATTGCGGGGTCGGTCGGGGGGGACATTGGGTGGCCTCCTGGTTGCTTTGGTCCGGTTGGCTCTGTTCGGCCAACACCGGGACCATGCGCCGCCATCGCAGTTGGAATAATCCGCAGAATATGGAATATATTATTCCGAAAACAGGAATAGTGGATGGATCGCTTCGACGAACTCGCGGCTTTCGTCGCCGTGGCCGAATGCGGCGGGTTCGCCCGCGCGGCGGCGCGGCTGCGCAGTTCACCGCCGGCGGTGACCCGCGCCATCGCGGCGCTGGAGAACCGGCTGGGCATCCTGTTGTTCAACCGCAGCACGCGCAGCGTCCACCTCACCGAGGCCGGCCTGCGCTTTCTGGAGCGCGCGCGCAGCCTGCTCGTCGACCTCGATCAGGCAGAGAAAGAGGCGGCTGGCGAGGCCAGCACCCCAACCGGCCTGTTGACGGTGACGGCGTCGGTGACGATGGGGCGGTCGTTGCTGCCGGCGATCATGGGCGGGTTTCTCGCCGCGCACCTGCGGGTGTCCGGCCGGGTGCTACTGCTCGACCGCATCGTCGATCTCGTGGATGAGGGCGTCGATATCGCGCTGCGGGTCGGGCAGTTGCCGGACTCCGGGCTGATCGCCCGTCAGGTCGGCGAGGTTCAGCGAATTCTGGTCGCCAGCCCCGGCTACCTTGCCCGGCGCGGCGCACCGTTGGCGCCGGCGGAGCTGAAACTGCACGCCATCGTCGCATTCACCGGGCTGATGCCCGACCGGCAATGGGCGTTCGGCGCTGGCCGGGCGGCGGACCGGGTGGCGCTGCAACCACGGCTGGAAATCAATGACGGGCTGGCGGCCATCAGCGCCGCAGTGGCGGGGGATGGCATCACCATCGCCCTGCGGCACATGGTGGCGGAGGATATTCGCTGCTTGCGGCTGCAACCGGTGCTGGAGGCTTTCTGGCCGGTGCCGGTGCCGGTGCAACTGGTCTACCCGGAAAGCCGTCTGGTCGCACCGAAGGTGCGGGCGTTCATCGACCATGCCACACCACGACTGCGCGCTGCCTTGCAGGGGTAGGTTCGGGATACACGTTCATGCCGCGTTCCGGATTGCGCCGTGCAAGAGAGGCCGTGTTAAAGCAGCCATTATTTTTTTGATCGGCTCAGCAAAATAAAAGAGCTTAAAGTATTGCCAAACTTTGGCATCGGTCCGGTAGTGATGTACTATCCGAAATCGGTTTTCGTTTCTTGATTTCCGAATCCTTATGATGTCACTATCCTCCAGAAACGAGTTATGAATTATGCGCCGGTGGGGTAAAGTGTTCACGGATTGCTTGTGCACGGTCCAGGAGCTAGCCGCCCGGGCGACCGGGTATCGCTGAGCTCTGGGCGTTACTACTCCCATCCTCGATGCGGTCGGTAATGCGGCTTGTGTCGTATTTGGGTATACCCGAACGAGAGCAGATGCCGATGCAAGGGGAAGTAGATGTCCCACACAGAATGGCAACCGCTGCCTTCCCCCATGTGGCCGGTCCCCGCTGCTTGGGCCGATGTTGGAGATTTCACATTGCTGGTGTTCACGCAGGATGGCGTGCCGACATGGGAAGTCTGTCAGGGCTGCCCGGTTCTCTGGAATTTGCAGTTGTGGACAGGAGAGAGCGATTCTCGGCCCTACCAGAAAACCGCTGGATCTTGTCTGGTTCAGACGTGTCACCATGGCCGTAACCAAGTATGGATTTGCAGACATGCCGGTTACGCTTCTGGATGTTCTTGTGAATGTTCCAGACCCCCGCCGGAAAGAGGGAACATGGCATTGCCGGCGCTCACGGGAACGGACCCGGGTTCGCCCAGGGAAATGGCGCCAGCAGGTGCGCATGAG
>CAIVPZ010000055.1 GCA_903907955.1 uncultured Acetobacteraceae bacterium
ACTTGGAGGGTTGTTTTGAGAGGGGGGTGAGGAGATGTTGCAACATCTCCTCACCCCCCTCTCAAAACAACCCTCCAAGTAGCGGGGTCCAGGGCAGCGCCCTGGCCTTCCTTCCTTCACCTGCCGCCCCCAGGGAGGCCCGGGATGGCGCGGCTTGAGCGCTGGCTGGGTGAGGCCACGGCGCGTGTCGATGCGGCGTTGGCGGCGCCGCGTCTCGAGCTGGTTGGCCGGGTTCGTTCGGTAGGTGACGGCATTGCCCTGGTCACTGGCCTGCCGGAGGCCCGGCTGGGTGAGTTGCTGCGGTTTGGTTCCGGTCAGTTCGGCTTTGCCCAGACGCTGGACGAGGATGCCATCGGCTGTGTGCTGCTCGATGATCCGGGCGGCATCGAGGCGGGCGACGCGGTGCACGGCACCGGCGAGGTGGTGCGGGTGCCGGTGGGGCCGGGCCTGCTGGGCCGGGTGGTGGACCCGCTCGGCCGCCCGCTGGATGACGGTCCGCCGGTTGTCGCGGCGGCGCTGGAGGCGGTCGAGCGGCCGGCTCCGTCGATTGTTGACCGTGCTTTGGTGACCGAGCCGGTGCAGACCGGCATCCTGGTGATCGACGCGCTGTTCGCGCTCGGCCGCGGCCAGCGCGAGCTGATCATCGGCGACCGCTCGACCGGCAAGACCGCCATTGCCATCGATACGATCATCAATCAGGCGGGCGGCGACATGGTTTGTGTGTATGTCGCCATCGGCCAGAAATCCGCCGCCGTTGCCCGCGCCATCGCCGCCGTGCGGGCGCATGGCGCGCCGCAGCGCTGCGTGTTCGTGGTCGCCACCGCCGCCGCCGCGCCCGGGCAGCAATGGATCGCCCCGTTCGCCGGCATGACCATCGCCGAGTATTTCCGCGACCGCGGCCAGCACGCGCTGATCGTGCTCGACGACCTGACCCGCCACGCCGCCACCCATCGCGAAATCGCGTTGTTGACCCACCAGCCGCCGGGGCGGGAAGCCTATCCCGGTGACGTGTTCTACCTGCATGCCCGCCTGCTGGAGCGCGCCGGCAAGCTGGGCGCGGCGTGTGGCGGCGGCTCGCTGACCGCGCTGCCGATCGCCGAAACCGATGCCGGCAATCTCAGCGGCTACATTCCCACCAACCTGATCTCGATCACCGACGGCCAGCTGGTGCTGGATGCGCGGCTGTTCAACGAGGGCCAGAAGCCGGCGGTCAATGTCGGCACCAGCGTCAGCCGGGTCGGCGGCAAGACGCAGGCGCCGGCGCTGCGCGAGGTCACCGGGTCGCTGCGGCTCGACTACGCCCAGTTCCTCGAGCTGGAGATGTTCACCCGCTTCGGCGGCGTGCCGGATGCGCGGGTGGGCGTGCAGTTGCGCCGCGGCGAGCGGCTGCGGGCGCTGCTGGCGCAGCCGCGCAACGCGCCGCTGCGGCTGGCCGACCAGGTGGCGCTGGCGTTGGCGCTGCGCGACGGCAGGCTGGATGCGGTGCCGCCGGACGCCATCGCGGCGCTGCGCCGCGAATTGCCGGACTGGCTCGACAGCCATGCCCGCGCCGCTGTCGAGGAGGTCGCCCGCCTCCGTCGCCTCGGCCCGGGGATCGCGGCGGCACTGGGGGGGGCGGTGGCCGCGCTGGCCGCCCGCCATGCGGACCCGCCGGCATGACCGGGCGGCTGGCCGACATCTCCGCGCGCATTCGCGGGGTGCGCCAGTTGGGGACGGTGATCGCCGCCATGCGCAGCATCGCCGCCGCCCGCGCGCAGCAGAGCCGCCTGCTGATGGCGGGGGTGGACGCGCATGCCGGGGTGGTGGCGCAGGCGATCGCCGCGGCGCTGCATCTGCTGGCGGACGGGGCGTCGCCGCCGCCCAGGCCGGCGGGGCGCGCCGGGCTGGTGCTGTTCTGTGCCGAGCAGGGGTTCGCTGGCGGCTACACGTCCCGCCTGCTGGATGAGGCCGCCCGGGTGGCCGGCGATGCCGCGGTGTTCCTGGTCGGCAGCCGCGGCGCGGCGCTGGCCGGGCAGCGGCGGCTCGCGGTGGCGTGGCGGACGCCGATGGCGTCGCATGCCGACGGCGTGCCGGCGGTGGCCAGCCGCGTCGCCGCTGCGCTGTTCGACCGCCTGCCGCGCGACCGGCTGGCGCGGCTCGACATGATGTTCGCCGCCTGGTCGCCGGGGCACGGGCTGGAACTGTGCCGCCGCTCGCTGCTGCCGCTGGACCGTTCCGCATTTGCGGAGATACGTAACGGCGTTGCGCCGCTGATCACGCTGCCCGCCCCGGTGCTGCTGGCGCGGCTGGCCGAGGAATATGTGCACGCCGAGCTGTGCCGTGCCGCCATGCACGCCTTCGCCGCCGAGAACGAGGCCCGGGTGCAGACGCTCGCCGCCGCCCGGAGCAATATCGCCGCCATGCTGGAGCGGCTGCAGGCGCGCGAGCGGCAGGTGCGGCAGGATACGATCACCGCCGAGGTGGTGGAACTTGGCGCGGCGACGGAGGGTCTGCGGGCAGGCAGGACAGGAAAGCCACGCCGGTCGCTGGACCCGCCCCGGCACGACGGGTCAGTGGCTCCCTTGATCCAATTCCTGAAGTAACAGGCGCAATGGGTTGTTTATTCAGGCACCGCGGAGCCGGTCGGCGGTTGGGCCTGAGTCGGATTGTCATGGAACGGCGCGCCCGGCGGCGGGAGGTTCTCCGGCTGGCCGGTCCTGGCTGACAATCGCGCCTGCTCCATGCCCAGCATGATGGCCTGGACATCCGTCTGAACCGGCGAGGGACGCGGCGGCGGGGGCCGCACGGCCCGCTGCTGCTGCGGCGCCGCCTGGGAGGCGGTCAGCGCCTCCAGCATCCGGCAGGCTTCCTGGTCGCCCTGCGCGCAGTCCTGCCGGCTGCGCTCGGTGAAGTCGGGACGCTTGGTCTGGCAACCGGCCAGCATGAGCGCAACGACCAGCATCGCCACGCCGCGGCCGGCCGTCAGGAAACTGTTCTGTTGCCCGATATCCATTGGACGCAAACCACCTGTATTCCCAAGCATAGCATGCAGCGCCGGGCGCCGCTTCGGTTCGGCAGGCCAACTTCCGCGGCGCCGCAAGACGTGATGCGGAGCAGGCAGCGGCAGGCGGGGCGCCACCGGGCATATTGCGCTCCGCAGCAGATAATCATAAGCCATGAAACGATCTCATCGGGCATCACCATGACGATGCAGACGCTTATCACAATGCGGCTGAACCCGGACCTTCCCGAAGGTGGGCGGGCACCGGGCGGCTGTGCCAGGCGCCGCAGCCGCAGCAGGGAATGATGGTTATGGCTGATAACAAACCGGTTGCCTCCGGGTGCGCCGCGGACAGTCTCGCCA
This sequence comes from uncultured Acetobacteraceae bacterium, assembly GCA_903907955.1. Lineage (GTDB taxonomy): Bacteria > Pseudomonadota > Alphaproteobacteria > Acetobacterales > Acetobacteraceae > Rhodovastum. The sequence continues at coordinate 3,344 of CAIVPZ010000055.1, forward strand.
AGATACCGACCGGCATCCGCGGTTTCGATGACATTACCTTCGGTGGCCTGCCCGCCGGCCGGCCGTCGCTGGTCTGCGGCCGCGCGGGGTCGGGCAAGACGCTGTTCGCGATGACGTTCCTGGTCAAGGGGGCGGTCGAGTTCAACCAGCCGGGCGTGTTCATGAGCTTCGAGGAGACCAGCGAGGACCTGGCCAGGAACGTGGCCTCGCTTGGCTTCGATGTGCCTGGCCTGGTGGCTGCCAACCGGCTTGCCATGGATTTCGTGCGGATCGAGCGCAGCGAGATCGAGGAAACCGGGGATTACGATCTGGAGGGCCTGTTCGTGCGGCTCGGCTACGCGATCAGCTCGGTCGGCGCCACCCGGGTCGTGCTGGATACGCTGGAGGCCCTGTTCGCCGGGCTGAAGAACACCGCCGTCCTGCGGGCGGAGTTGCGCCGGCTGTTCGGCTGGCTGAAGGCGCAGGGGGTCACCGCGCTGATCACCGCAGAGCAGGGCAACGGCGCGCTCAGCCGGCACGGGCTGGAGGAATATGTTTCCGATTGCGTGATCCTGCTCGACAACCGGGTGCAGAACCAGCTTTCCACCCGGCGTCTGCGGGTGGTGAAGTATCGCGGCTCGCTGCACGGGGCGGATGAGTACCCGTTCCTGATCGATGCCGCGGGGATCAGCGTTCTGCCGATCACCTCGGCCGGACTTGACCATCAGGCGTTCGACGAGCTGGTGCCGACGGGGGTGGCGGGACTGGACGAGATGCTCGGGGGCGGCGGCTTCTACCGCGGCTCGAGCGTGCTTGTCTCCGGCGCCGCCGGCACCGGAAAGACCAGTCTGGCCGCCCATTTCGTCGATGCGGCGTGCCGGCGTGGCGAGCGGTGCTGCTACTTCGCCTATGAGGAATCGCCGCGGCAGGTCGTGCGCAACATGCGCTCGGTCGGGGTCGACCTGGCGCCCTGGGTCGAGCGCGGGCTGCTCCGGTTCGAGGCGGCGCGGCCCAGCCTGTACGGGCTGGAGATGCATCTGGCGCGCATCCAGCACGACATCGACCGCTGCCAGCCCGCCGTGGTGGTCATCGACCCGTTTTCCAGCCTGCGGGGCGATGCGGTCGAGCTGCACGCGATGCTGTTGCGCGTGGTGGATATGCTGAAGACCCGTGGAATCACCGCGCTGATGACCAATCTGGTGGCCGGCGAGGAGCGGGCGAACCATGCCGACCGGGGCATCTCCTCGCTGATGGACACCTGGCTGTCGCTGACCAACATCGAGTTGAACGGGGAGCGCAACCGCGGCCTGTATGTGCTGAAGTCGCGCGGCATGGACCATTCCAACCAGATCCGGGAGTTCCTGCTGACCGGCAACGGCATCCGGCTGGTGGATGCCTATCTCGGCCCGGCGGGGGTGCTGACCGGGTCGGCGCGGCTGGCGCAGGAGGCGGCGGAGGCGCGGGCGGCCGGGCAGCATGCGCAGGAACTCGACCGCAGGCGCCGCGAGATCGCCCGCCGGCGGGCGATGATCGAGCGGCAGATCAGCGATCTGCAGGTGGCGCTGGAGGGCGAGGACGACGACCTTGCCAGGCTGCTCGAACAGGAAACGGCACGCGAACAGGACCAGGCGGCCGACCGCACGGCCATGGCCGTCCAACGCAGGTGGCGATCATGAACGGCGCGGGAGAATCTGATGGGAACGGCCCGGACGGCGGGACGGATACCGGCGATGACGCAGGGACCTACAATCTCCGGCTCTACATTGCCGGGCAGACCGCCCGGTCGGCGGCGGCGCTGGCGAACCTGAAGGCGGTGTGCGAGCAGCATCTGGCAGGACGCTACCGGATCGAGGTGATCGATCTGCTGAAGCAGCCGCAGCTTGCCGCGGGCGATCAGATTCTTGCCATCCCGACCCTGGTGCGCCGCCTGCCGCCGCCGATCAAACGGCTGATCGGCAATCTTGCCGATACCGAGCGCGTTCTGGTGGGACTCGATCTGCGTGCCGAGGAGAGATGAGATGGATGCGCCGTCCGGACCGGAGTTGCCGCAATACGTGTTGCGTCTCTACGTCAGCGGCACGACGGCGCGTTCGGCCCGCGCCATCGCCAGCATGCGGCGGCTCTGCGACACCGCGCTGAAAGACCGGTACGAGCTGGACGTGATCGACGTCTACCAGAACCCGGAAGCCACGAAACAGGACCAGATCGTCGCGGTGCCGACGCTGGTCAGGCTGCTTCCCGCGCCGCTGCGCCGTCTTGTCGGCGATCTTTCCGAGCACGAGCGGGTGCTGGCCGGCCTCGATATCGTTGCAAAGGCCGGGCCTGCCGGATGAAGGACGGGGTGGGCACCGACCCTGGGGAGGCGGCGGACCTTGCCGGGGTGCGGTGCCGGCTGCGGGATGCCGAGGAGAGGCTGCGCGAGGCGGAGGAGACCATCGCGGCGATCCGCGGCGGCGACATGGATGCGATCGTCGTGCAAGGGCCGGCCGGGCCGCAGGTCTACACGCTGGAGAACGACGACCGGCCGTATCGCCGGCTGATCGAACAGATCGGCGAGGGGGCGCTGACGCTGACGCCGGATGGCGTGGTGCTCTACTGCAACAACCGGATGGCCGCGCTGCTGCGGATGCCGCATGAGAAGATGATCGGCCGCAGCCTGCAGTCGATGATCGCCGCCGGCGACCGGGGCGCGTTCGAGCGCCTGGCGGCGCAGGGCAGGGGACGCGGCAGGTTCATGTTGCGGGCCGCGCAGGGCGGTATGGTGCCGGTCCACCTGTCGCTCACCGAACTGGTCAACGACGGCACGCGGGTGCTGTGCGGCGTCGTCACCGACCTGACGGAACAGCAGCAGGCCGAGACCGCCCTGCGCGAGGCGCATGCGCGCCTGCTCGCCGAGATCGCCGAGCGGGAACGCGCCGAGACCCTGCTGCATCAGGCGCAGAAGATGGAAGCGGTGGGCCAGCTGACCGGCGGCGTGGCGCATGATTTCAACAACCTGCTGACGGTGGTCATCGGCGGACTGGAAATGGCCGGGCGGCAACTGGCGAATCTGCCGGCCGGACCGCCGGCGGCGCGCATCGAACGCGGCATGGACCTGGCCAGGCAGGGCGCGGACCGGGCGGCGGTGCTGGTGCAGCGGCTGCTCGCCTTCTCGCGCCGGCAGGTGCTGGAGCCGCGGCCGGTGGAGGTGAACCTGCTGGTCTCCGGCATGCTGGAGGTGCTGCGGCGGACCCTGGGCGAAACCATCGTGCTGGATGCCGTGCTGGCCGACGATCTCTGGCCGGCGCGGGCCGACCCGAACCAGCTTGAGAACGCGGTGCTGAACCTCGCGGTGAACGCGCGCGACGCGATGCCGAACGGCGGCCGGCTGACCGTCGGGACCGGCAACCGGACGCTGGGCGGCGCGCCCCATGCCGACCCCGGCATGGCGGAGGTGGTTGCCGGCGACTACGTGATGATCGCCGTGACGGATACCGGCTCCGGCATGGACCAGGCGACGCTGGGCCGCGTGTTCGAGCCTTTCTTCACGACCAAGCCGCCGGGCTACGGAACCGGCCTCGGGCTGAGCCAGGTCTACGGTTTCGCCAAGCAGTCCAGGGGCCACATCGCCCTGCGCAGCCAGCCGGGCGCGGGCACGACGGTGGAACTTTATCTGCCCCGGCTGGTGCCGGGGGAGGGCCATCCGCGCACCGTCGGCACGCCGGCTGCCGGTGCGCCGGCTTCGCACCGGGGGGAGACGGTGCTGGTGGTCGAGGACAACGATGACGTCCGGTCGTACAGCGCGGAGGCGCTGCGCGAACTCGGCTATGAGGTTCTGGCGGCGGCGGACGGCGCGGCGGCGCTGGCGCTGCTGGACCGGCAGCCGGGGATCGGGCTGCTGTTCACCGATATCGGTCTGCCCGGCGGCATGAACGGCCGGCAACTGGCGCACGCGGCACTGCGCCGCACGGCCGGGCTGAAGGTGCTGTTGACGACGGGCTACCCGCAGAATGCGGGCGATGCCGCGCCGCCGCTGGATGCGGGGGTGCAGGTTGTTGCCAAGCCGTTCACCTTCGCGGAGCTGGCGGCGCGCATCCGGCGGATTCTCGACGCCCCATAGGTACACAGGACAGCTCGCGCGCGGTCTTGCCGGGGCCTTGCCCTGGCCTTGCGCATAAGGCCGGAAAGAATCGCATGCGTGACATCCCGCTTGCGTAAGATTATACTTTAACGAGGATATAATGCTGATTATCCCGGGCATTGAGGAAGTTTCCCTGTGCCGACGGCGCATCCGGATCGGGACGATGCCGGTGATCGGCCTGCCGCAGGTCGGGCGTGGCTGTGTCAGGTCGTTGAGCACATCCCGGCGGCGATCGCCGTGTTCGACACCGGCATGCGCTATCTGGCGGCCAGCGCCCGCTACGTGTCGGATTACCGGCTGGGCGCGCTGGCGCCGGGCGCGCTGGTCGGCCGCAGTCATTACGAAGTGTTCTCCGAAATCCCGGATCGCTGGCGCGCGGTGCACCGGCGCGTCCTGGCCGGGGAGACGCTGGCCGCCGACCAGGACCGGTTTCCGCGCACGGACGGACAAACCGACTGGCTGCAATGGGAAATGGCACCCTGGCACCTGCCCGACGGCGCGATCGGCGGCGCCATCCTGATCTCGGCCTTCGTCACCGCCCGGCGGCAGGCCGAGGAGGCCCTGCGGGTCAGCGAGCAGCGCTACCGCGCCGCGCTGAAGGGGCCGCCGATCGTCGTGTTCGAGCAGGACCTCGATCTGCGCTACACCTGGATCGACAATCCCGGGCTGGACTTCCGGCCGGAGGATTTCGTCGGCCGCACCGACGGCGATATCTTCGGGAACGGGGAGGATGCCGCCGTTCTCACCGCGCTCAAGCGGCGCGTGATCGGCACCGGGGTGGGGCTGCGCCAGGAAGTGCGGGTCCGGCACCAGGGATCGGAGCGGTTCTTCGAGCTGGCGGTCGAGCCGCTCCGGGATGGCGGCGGGGCGACGGCGGGGGTGAGTGCCGCCGCCGTCGAAATCACCGAGCGCAGGCGGGTGGAGTCGGCTCTGCGCGAGAGCGAGGCGCGGCTGGCCCTGGCGCAGCGCGTCTCCGGCATCGGCAGTTGGGAGACCGACCTGCGCAGCGGGCGGATCGTTGCCTCCCCCGAATCGTATCAGCTCTGGGACATCGCGCCGGGCACCGCCCTGCGGCAGGAGTTGTTTCTCGCGCGGGTGCATCCCGAGGACCGGCCTGGCTTCATCGCCGCCTGGTCGCAGGCTGAAACGCAGGGGGTGGCGTCCGATATCACGTTCCGGACCGTGCTTGCCGATGGCAGCGTGCGCTGGCTGTCGGCGGTCGGCGAGGTGGTGCGCGACGAAGCCGGCCAGCCGCTGCGGGTGATCGGCGTCACCCAGGACGTCACCGCCCGCAAACGCGCCGAGCAGCAACTGATGCAGATCAATGCCGAGCTGGAGGCGCGGGTGGCCGAGCGCACCCGGGCGCTGACCGAGGCCGGACGCGCGCTGCAGGCCGAAATGCGCCGGCGCGAGGAAGCGCAGGCGGCGCTGCTGCAGACCCAGAAGCTGGAGGCGCTGGGCCAGCTGACCGGCGGGGTGGCGCACGATTTCAACAACGTGCTGGCGGCCATTCTGGGCAGCTTCGATCTGCTGTCGGCCCGGATCGGCGACGAACGGCTGCTGCATTTCGTGCGCATCGGCGAGCAGGCCGCCCGCCGTGCCGAGGCGCTGGTGCGCCAGTTGCTCGCCTTCGCCCGGCGCGAACATCTCACGCCCGTCATCATCGAGCCGGCCCGCCTGCTGGCGGACAACGCCTCGCTGATTCGCCACGCGGCCGGCCCGCGGGTTGTCTGCGTGCCGGAGGCGGCGCCCGAAACCTGGCCGGTGCTGGCGGATGTCCGCCAACTGGAGGTGGCGCTGCTGAATCTGGCGGTGAACGCGCGCGACGCGATGCCGGCGGGCGGCCGGCTCCGCATTGCCACCCGCAACGTGCGCGGGGATGAGCCGCGCCCGCCCGGCCTGTCGCCGGGTGAGCATGTCGTGCTGACGGTGCAGGACACCGGCACCGGCATGCCGGCCGAGGTGCTGGCGCGGGCGACCGAGCCCTTCTTCACCACCAAGGAAGCCGGCCGCGGAACCGGTCTCGGCCTTGCCATGGTGCATGGATTTGCCGCGCAGTCCGGCGGTGCGCTGCACATCCACAGCATCCCGGGCGAGGGCACGCGGGTGGAGATCTGGCTGCCCCGCGCCGCGGCCCGCAAGGTCCAGCCCGAGGCGGCGGCGCCGGCGGCCGATGCGGGCCTGCACGGCGGCGCTGTGCTGCTGGTGGTGGACGACGACGACCATGTCCGGCCCGTCACGTCCGGCTTCCTGCGCGCCCTCGGCTACACGGTCATCGAGGCGGCGAGTGCCGAGGCCGCCGAGGTTCTGGCCCATGCGGCCGGCAGCGTGGACCTGGTGATCAGCGACGTGGTGATGCCCGGCGCCGACGGTCCTGCCCTCGCGGCCCGCCTGCGCGCCGAATGGCCGGGCCTGCCGGTGCTGTTCGTGACCGGCCACGCCGACCGCTTCCGGCTCGAGGGCGAGGCGGTGCTGGCCAAGCCGTTCACCAGCGCCGAGCTGGGCCGGCACGTGCTGGCGTGCCTGGGGCGCGGCGGCGAAGGCGCGGATGCAACCCCGCTGGCCGCGCGGCTGCGCACGCCGAAGCTGCGGGAAGCCTACCAGGCATGGCGCCGGGCCCGGCAGCCCGGCCGGTTGCCCGCACGGGCGGCGTTCAACCTGTCCGCCCTGTCGGCCGCCGCCGATGCCTTCCTTGTCGCGGTGTCCGGCACGCCCGAGCAGCCAGGATTTTGTTTCGTCACCGTCGGCACGGCGTTGACCGGCCGGCTCGGCCGGGCGCTGGACGGCACCTCGCCGGCCGCCGACGAAGCGCTCGGGTCGCTGGAGGACGGTTATCGCCGCTGCGCGCGCACCGGCCTGCCGACCTACGAATATGCGCGCTACCGCATCGGCGATGCGGCCCCCGCCTTGTTCGAACGCCTGCTGCTGCCGCTGTCCGATGACGGCGGCAGGCTGACCCATCTCGCCGGAGTGGCGCTTTTCACCAACATTCCCGCCGAAGGACCCGCCGATGACGGAGAAGCTGCCGCGCTTTGACCAGGATGACCTTGCCGCCGCGGTCGAGCGCCTGTCGGCCGACGCCCTCGATGCCCTGCCGTTCGGGGCGATCCGGCTGGATGCCGAGGGTGAGGTGACGGTGTTCAGCGGGTCTGAAAAGCGATTGTCCGGCTATGGCGACCGGCCGGCCCTGGGGCGGCATTTCTTCACCCGGATCGCGCCCTGCATGGACACGCCGGGGTTTCGCGGCCGCATCGAGCGGGCGCTCGCCGCGGGCGAGGCCGATATCGAATTCGGCTGGATCGGCGATTTCGCCAGCGCGGAGCGGGCGTTGCACGTGCGGGTGCAGCCGGCGACCGGGGGCGGCTGCTGGCTGTTCATCCGGCGCGAAACCGCCTGATTCGTGACTGATTCAGATTTTGGGCCTGAGTTCGCATAACCGCTTCATCCATCCGGCTTCCCTGGAGCGATGGTGTAGTTCCACTCGCCGTGGCAGGAGGCTGTGGTTTGACGTTCAGGGATGCCATCTGTAAGCGTCTGCCGATGGCCGGCACGACCTTTTGGCGGCTTTTCATGCGCGCGCGCCGCCGCCGCGTCATGGCAGCCGGATACAGGAACGCCGGCGCGAACGCACCGCCATCGACATGCATCTCCTGATACGGCCCGACTGACCGGCAACTCAACGCCGACAGGCTGCCAGAGCAACATCGGCCAGACCGGCGACCGCCGGCCGATAAAGTTGCTCGCCAAAAGAAAGAGCTAGAGCGCGCTGACCGTTTACGGTCAGCCTGAAAGCGCTCTAGTCCGTGATGTTCACCCGCGCCCAACTCAGGTCCGGATCAAACAGGCGCATGGTGCCGGCGAGATTTGCGGTGTCGGGGCCGAGGTCTTTCTGGAACACCACGCCGTCCTGATCGACCACGAAGGTCATGATGCCCGAGTTCTCGTAATCTGCTGGCCAGGCCGTGACCGCAAAGCCGCCGGCCATGCTGCCGTCCTTGAGGTAGCTGCGCGCGCCACCCGGCGCGTTCGGCCCCTGGGCCTTCAGGATACGGAAGAAGTAGCCATAATAGGGAATCTGCTTGCCGGCGTCGCTCTCTGCAGCCGGATAGCCTTCGTCTTGCGCTTGCGCCACCAGCGGACCGAGCGGGCTGGGCGGATCGTCGTTCTGCACGTCCCAATACAGCCCGTCCTGCTGGTCGGTCCGGCTCAGGAACCGGGCGGCATAGGCGCCCGTGCCGGTGCCGCGCTGCACCCGGTCGAAATAGTCCTGTTCCGCCGCGACGGTGGCCAGCAGGGTCTGGATCGCCTTCAGTTCATTGCGGCCGATCCGCCGATCGACGATCTCCTGAGCGCCGGCCTCAGTATCGAAGCGCCAGCGATCGTTTTCCTTCACCAGCGGAATGGGCAAAGGCCAGGCGTTCGCGCCGATGGTCAGGACCTGTCGCGCGTCGGTCTGCGCCAGCAGTGCATGCGCCGCCGTGTACTCGGCGACGAAGCGCTCGCGGGCTGCCTTGTCGGCCACCGAGTCGCCGGATTCGACCAGCTTTTCGCCGTCCGAACCGAAGATTTCGTGCAGGGCCTGCGTGTCGTCGGCCTGCAAAGCCTGCACCAGGGCCGCTATCGCCTCGTCGGGGTTTGCGAAGGTCTGCTGCTGGACCGACTCGGCGGCCCACGCCGCCGGCGGCGGAGCAATCGGGGCGCCGAGCGTCAGTTCGCCCACCGCCAGGACGACGCCCAGCACTGCGGCGCGGGGCAAGCGCCGGAGGCGATGAATGTTGCTCATGCCGATCTCCCTCATCGCCTGCGTCCACCTCCATCCCCACCACCACCACCACGGCCGCCGCCGCCGCTTCCCGGACACTCCCCGGACCCGAAGACGCCGCCAGACTTATCAAACCCCTCATGGACGGTCTGACCAGACCTCTGACTGCTGAAGAGAAAAAAGGCGG
>CAIVPZ010000056.1 GCA_903907955.1 uncultured Acetobacteraceae bacterium
CATCAAGCGGTTCTTCCTCGACTGCCTGCTGCAGTCGGGACGGCGGGGGCTGGCCTGCCAGCCGGCGATCTTCGGCATCGGCATCGGCGGCTCGAAGGACACCTGCATGGCGATCGGCAAGCAGGCCGCCTGCCTGCGCCTGGTCGGCGACCGTCACCCCGACCCGGAGGTCGCCGCCCTGGAGGACGAGTTGCTCGCCCTGGCAGGCGCCACCGGCATCGGGCCGATGGGATTCGCGGGCGGCTCGCCGGCGCTCGACTGCCATGTCGAGCTGGCGCACACCCACACCGGCGGCATGCCGGTCAGCGTCCATGCCTTCTGCCTGGCGTCGCGCCGGGCGGTGGCGCGGCTGCATCCCGACGGGCGGGTCGAGGCGCGGACCGACCCGGCCTGGTTCACCCCCTATCAGCGACGGGAGGGCGCGGAATGACCCTGCGGCATGTGTCCCTGACCCTGCCGGCCGGCGACGATGCCCTGGCGGGGCTGCGCGCCGGCGACGTGGTGACGCTGTCGGGGCAGCTCTACACCGGACGCGAAGGGGTGTACCGCCGCGTGCTCGACCAGGGGATCGCACCGCCGGTCGATCTGGCCAGCCTGTCGAACGCCAATTTCCATTGTTCGCCGGCAGCCACGGTGGCGGCGGACGGTACGGCACGGATCGGCGCGGTCACCGCCACCGCCAGCTTCCGCTTCTCGCACTGGCTGGAGCGCTGGTTCGCAGCATCGGGCTGCCGGGTGATGATCGGCAAGGGCGGCATGGCCGAAGAGGACTACCGTCGCCATTTCGTTCCCCATCGCGCCGTGTATCTGACCACTGTCGGCTACGGCACCGGCGCCCTGCTCGGACGCGGGGTGACGCGGGTCCAGGCCGTCCACTGGCTGGAGGAACTGGGGATCGCCCAGGCGATCTGGGTGCTGGAGGTCAGGGATTTCGGCCCGTTCCTGGTCGAGTGCGACCTGGCCGGGGCCAGCCTGTTCGCCGGCATGGACCGCGCCATCGCCGACCGGGTCGAGGCTCTCTATGCGGGTCTGAAGCCGCCCGCCCTCGCCCGCTATGGCGAAACGACGGACCGGCGACAGCCGATTGTCTGAGGCTGGCGGCGCGACATGTATTACATAATGGTATCATGCCGCGAAAAGATTATACCAAAGCTCGGTGGATTTTCGCGTATCACCCCTTGCCAGTTTGTGCAGAAGCAATTCTACCGGGGGCATGAGACAGAACGCCGCCACTCTCCCGCCGCTATCGGCCCTGGCCGCAGATCCGTCAGCCATCGCGATCCGGCCGCTGTCGCCCTGGGCACGCGCCTGGAACCTGGCCCTGGTCCGGCGCGGCGTGCTGCTGATCCTGCTGGCGCTGGCGTGGCAGTTCTATGGCTGGCTCGCCGCCAATCCGCTGATGTTTCCCACCTTCAGTGATACGGTCGTCGCCTTCTATGATGCCCTGGTCCATGGGACCCTGCTGCGCAAGGCGTGGACCTCGATCGAGGTGCTGCTGTTGGGCTACGGCATCGGCAGCGTCATCGCGCTGGTGCTGGCCGGCTTCGCCGCCTCGGCCCGGATCGGCGAGGACCTGCTGGCGACGCTGACGGCGATGTTCAACCCGCTGCCGGCGATCGCCCTGCTGCCGCTCGCCCTGCTGTGGTTCGGGCTGGGCACGCCGTCGCTGCTGTTCGTGCTGGTCCACGCGGTGCTGTGGCCGCTGGCGCTCAACGCCTCGGCCGGGTTCGCCGCGGTGCCGGAGACGTTGCGGATGGCCGGGCGCAACTACGGCCTGTCCGGCTGGCGCACCATCGTCCTGATCCTGGTCCCGGCCGCCTTCCCGGCGATCCTGACCGGCCTCAAGGTCGGCTGGGCGATGGCCTGGCGCACGCTGATCGCCGCTGAGCTGGTGTTCGGCGTGGCCGCCGGCTCGGGCGGACTCGGCTGGTTCATCTTCGAGAACAAGAACCGGCTGGAAACCCCCACCGTGTTCGCCGGCCTGGCCACGGTGATCATCATCGGCCTGCTGGTCGAAGGCCTGGTGTTCCAGACCCTGGAACGCCGCACCGTCCGCAAATGGGGAATGCAACGATGAGCGCACCAGACTTCCTGGTCCACGCCGCCACCGACACGGTCGGGGTGGTGGTGGTCGAAACCGTCCGGCCCGGCCAGACCCTGACCGGCTGGGTGATGGACACCGATCGGACCCTTGCCGTGGCGGCCCTCGACGCGGTGCCGCTCGGCCACAAACTTGCCCTCGCCGACATCGCGGAGGGCGACACGGTGATCAAGTACGGCGACGACATCGGCCGCGCCGTCGCCCCGGTCCGCCGCGGCGGCCATGTCCATGTCCACAATCTCAAGACCAAGCGGTGGTAGAATGACTCTGCGCTTTCACGGATACCGACGCGAGAACGGCCGCGTCGGCGTGCGCAACCATGTCATCATCCTGCCGCTCGACGACCTCTCCAACGCCGCCAGCGAAGCGGTGGCCAACACCATCAAGGGCACCCTGGCGCTGCCCCACCCCTACGGCCGCCTGCAGTTCGGCGCCGATCTGGCGCTGCATTTCCGCACCCTGATCGGCACCGGCGCCAATCCCAACGTCGCCGCGGTGGTGGTGATC
>CAIVPZ010000057.1 GCA_903907955.1 uncultured Acetobacteraceae bacterium
CAGAAATCCGCCATTTTTTGGCCGTCGAACCCGGATTGACCCGCTTCCGTTCTGTGTTCGCCCGGGGTTTTGCCCCGGTTACCGGGATCGTCCGTAACCTGTTGAAATATGGCTTGGAAAAATGAGGGGATGGCTGAGGGCACAGTCGGGCGTCAACGCTGCAGCTTCGGTGCCGCGGCTGGCAGGAGGCGGCGGATGATCATGTCGGTTCCTTCGATCGGTCGGGCTGCATGGCGGCCCTTTTTCACCTGGCTGGCGCGGCTGTCCACTGTGGCCCGGCGTTCTCAGTGTATTGACCACAACGTTCGAGGGCGGTGACGACCTTGAGGACGCCGCGGCGAAGGCGCCTGCGGGCCATCCCGGCGAAGAAGCGCTGGTCCAGATTGAGCCAGGGCGACGAGGTTGGCCCGATTGCCCCAGCCGCGACGATGCCTTAATGGCGAAATTCATGCCGGCGCCCGGTATGCAGTGTCTGGTCGGAGAGATCCCATGAGAGCGCATTTTGCTGCCGCTGCACTGCTCGCCATGGTGTTGTTGGCGCCCGTCCATGCGCGCGCGGCCGAGCCAGACGCTTGGGCGCTGCAACTGGGGGTCACCACGCCGGATGTCACCGGACAGGACGAGGCCGGGCAGGATGGGGCGTTGCCGGCGCTGCGCCGGAGCCTGCCGAAGGCGCTGACCTACCAGACGATCGTCATTGCCACCGACCAGTTGCTCTATTGGGCGATCGTCACCGGCACGATCGAGTCGGAGCTGGAGTTCCTGGCCGGCAACGCGATCACCGGCGTAGCTTACTATGTTGCGTTCGATGAGCTTTGGGCCGCCACCGGGCTTGATACCGGAACCGACGCCAGCAAGGTCAACGTGACCAAGGCGCTTGCTTATCGCGTGTTCGACACCGCGCGGGTTTTCGGCGTCACGCTGGCGATTGGCACGCCGCTGGCGGGGTCACTCGAAGTGTCCGCAGCGATCGCGGCGACGCGCACCATCATCTATGTGTTGCACGACTATGCCTGGTCCTGGGCGATGGGCAGCAGCGGACCGGCGCATCCTTGAGGCTGCGACAGGATGGACGGAAGTTTCCATAATATTCCTTATGCGACAACAGACGGCGTGCGGTCGGGCGGTCCGGCCACGTTGAACAACTGCCAATTCTCCAACCGGTTGCCGGCCTCACCGCGCGGCTGTCCCCATCAGGCCACCCGCCAGTACCGCTTCGTGCCGTGACCGTGGCAGATCCTCCGGCAGTTGCACCGGCGTCGCGGTGAGCAGTCGGAGCAGGTCGGCGGTGCGCCCCTGCGGCAGGCGGACAAGGTCATGGTCGCGCAATTGCGCCAGCGTCGCCTGGTCGCCGGCCTGCGAGGCAGCGACCCCCAGGCGCAGCAACGTCCCGGCCTGCGCTTCGGTCAGCAATCCTTCGGTTGGCAGCGTGCGGTTGACATAGCGGCGCAGCGCGGCGTCCGCCCCCTTCCAATCCTTCGTCTGCTCCAACAACTGGCTGGCGAGGTCCATGGCGGCCGGCGTGTCCAGCCCCTCCAGCGCGACAGCGGCGCGGGCGGCGTCGCCCTGGGCAGCGGTGGCACGCGCCCAGACCAGCACGCGCGCCTCCATGACCGGCGCCGGCAGCGGATCATCGGCAGTGGCGCCGAGCGCGGACAGCGCGCCGGCGGGATCGGCCAGCAACAGCCTGGTGGCGGCCAGGCGACCACCGAGTTCGCCGCGGACCACGCCGGGCTGGGTGGCGGCGACCAGCTTCTCCAGCACCGGCGCGGCCCGGCGCGGCAGGTCCAGCGCGGCCAGGCGGTCGGCCAGCGTTCGCGCCAGCGCCAGCCCAGGCTCGCCCTCGCCGATCAGGTCGGGGTTTTCCTCGGCCAGCGCCACCAGCTCGAGCGGTGGCATCGGGGTCTGGGCATCGGCCGCGAGGGCGGCGGAAAAGATCGATTGCATGCCGGGGCGGAGCGTGTCCCGCGCCTCGGGGAGTGCCTCAACCGCATCGCGCAGGATGACGAGTGCCGCGCGCGGCGCGCCGGCCTGGGCGCGCAGGGCGGCGGCGCGCTGGCGCATCGCCACCTCCAGCGCATCGCCGCGCCAGGCGTACAGCAGTTTGTCCATCGCATCGGCCGCCGCGACCGGCGTCAGTTCGTGGGCCGCCAAACGCAATTCGACCGCGCGCGGGGCGGCACGGGCCCGCAGGCGACGGTCGGACGACTGTGCCAGACGATCGAGGATCGCCAGGGCCGCCGCCCGATCGCCCCTTTTCTCGGCCAGCAGGGCGCGCGCGTAGTCGAGGCTGGCATCCTGCGGCCGCAGCGCGACCAGGCGTTCCGCCGCCGCCGCCTCGCCGCCCAACGCCATGGTTTCGGCCGCCAGCGGCAGCAGGCGGGATTGCAGCGGGGCCGGATAGGCGAGCAGCAGGCGGAGCTCGCCGGCGAGCACGGCAGCGGCATCAGCGGCGCCCTCGCGCAGGTTGGCGGCGCGCAGGCCGCGCCACAGCGCCACCTCATCGGTGCCGGTCAGACGGGGGTCATCCAGGGCGGCGCTTTCCTCCGGACGGCCGGCGAGCAGGGCGGCGATGGCGGACAGGCCGAGCAGGTCGGGATCGTCGGCGGCGCGCGGGTCGCTGCTGGCAGCCACCGACAGCACCGCCTGCGCCTCGGCGCCGAGGCCCAGCGCCAGCATGGCCTGGGCGGTGGCGATGCGGGGCGCGGTGCGCATGCCAGCCGGCTCCGCCCCGCTGCCCGCCGCCGCACCCTGCAGGCGCTGCAGCAGCGCCGGCACGGGCAGAACGGGAAAATCAAAGCTGCGGGTCAGGTGCACGGCGTCGTCCAGGGCGCCCAGGTCGCTATCCACCTTCGACAGCAACAGCCCGCGGCCCGGCTGGGCGGAGCCGAGCATGAAACCTTCCGGCATCTCGCGCAGGACCAGATCGTCCGAGACGGCGGCCACCGCCACCCCCTGCCAGGTCGTCAGCAGGGTGAACTCGGGGGTGCTGCGCGGCACCACGATGCCCTGGCCGGGCGCGTGCTGGGTGCCGACCAGCAGGGTCCCGCCGGTCAGCGGGTCCGGCACGGCGATGCTGCGCCCGGGCTGCTGCGCCGGCAGACCCAGGCGCGGGCCATCGGTGCCGGATTCGAACGCGGGACGGATCGGTTGCAGTGCGGGTTCGTCGCCGGCGGCGATGGTCCAGCCGTCCTCGCTGCGTGACAGGCGCAGCGCCCGGCCGGCGGGCAGCCCGACGCGCAGCACCGTGGCGGCGGGCAACAGGCGGATTTCGGCAGCGCCGAACACGCGGTCGTTGCGCAGTGCGGCGGTGTCGATCGGGCGGCGCTCGTCGAACACCAGCACGGCTTCGTCGCCGCGACGGAACGCGGCGGCCCCGGTGGTGGCGGCGAACGGCAGCAGCACGGACTCGCCGGCGGCGGCCGGGGCGGCGGCGAGCGCGACCGGACCAGCGGGCACCGGCACGGCAGGTGCTGGCGTGGCAGGTGCTGGCTGGGGCGGTCCCGGCGCGGCGGAGGCAGCGACCGGCGCGGCCGGGCCGGCAGGTGCGACAGGAACCGCGTGCACCGCGACCGGGGTGGCGGCCGAGGCCGCAGCCGGCGGCAGCGGAACAGGTGAAGCGGCGGGACGCGACGCAGCGGGGGGCGAAATGTTGGCGGCCCAGGGTTTTGCCGCCGGCAGGGCCGGACGGACCGCCGGCTCCGCCGGGGCGACCGGCGCCGGCACGGCTGGCGGGGCTGTCGGTCCGGTTGGGCCGGTGGACCCGGGCCGGCGCCGGGCCGGGGCGGCACCACCGGCCGCGGCGGGGGCAACGACCGGATCGAGCAGATCCAGCACCAGCCGGTTGTCCAGTTGCGCCTGCCGCAGCCGCACCCCGGGCGCGAGGGCCAGTTCGGCCATGCCGGGCGAGGCAGTCAGCGCCAGCACGTTGTGCGGCAGCCGGGCGCCGGCCACCGGGTCGGCGCCGGAGAACCGCACGGTCAGCCGGTCGCCCGCCTGCTCCAGGCTCGAGCCGACCCCGGCGGGAAGATCGAACACCACCCGGCCGAAACCCGGATGGTCACCGGTCCGGATGGGGATGGTGCGCGGGAGACCGGACGGCACGCCAGCGGGCGCCGTCGGAGCAGACGGTGACGGCTGTTCGGCGCGCGCGAGCACGGGACATGCCAGGGCCAGCGCCACCAGGACGGCCCCGGCGCGCATCAGAGCTGGTGAAGCAATCGAACCTGCGCATGAACGCCCGCTGATATCATTGAGCGTTTCCGGCAAGATCGGAGCGTCGCGGACGTTCATTCACAAATCTCAGAGCTTGTGAAGCAATCGAACTTGTGAATGAACGCCCGCTGATATCATTGATCTTTTTCGGCAGGATCGGCGCGTCGCGGGCATTCATTCACAAACTCTCAGTCGAAACTCGCCAGCAGCTTGTCGATGTCGGTCTGGTCCATGGCATTGGTCGGAAGCTGCGGCCCATGCAGCAGTTCCTCGACCGGCGGCGCCTCGGGCAACGGTTCGCCACCCGGCTGGCGCTCGCCGAAAGCGGCGATGATATGGGCCACTTTCGCCTCGATCGTCTTCAGCGTGGTCACCACCTTGGTGATTCGCTGGCCGGTGATGTCCTGAAAGCCGCACGCCTCATAGATGCGCGTGGTGGCGTCCTGCAGCTGGGCCGACAGCGCCCCCTGCCCTTCCGCCGCGAGCGTGCCGGCGACACGATCCAGGGTTTCGCAGGTTTCCAGGATCAGCTCGGTCGCCGCCGCGGTGTGGGCCACGATGGCGTCCAGTTCGTCGGTTGCGGAGGGGATGTGACTCGCGTTGATGTCGTCCACCCGCAGGGCGGCGATCTCGGCCTTGGCGGCGGCGATCGTGCGGCCGAGCTCGGCCACTTCGCCGAGCAGTGCCGTTTCGGTTGCGGTCAGGTCGCCCTGCATGGTCGCCAGCACCGCCCGCACCACTTCGGCCACCGCTTCCGGCGCCGGCGCGGGGTGGCGAATCCGGATACGGTCGAGGCGGGCCCGCAGCACGGCTTCATCCGGCAGCGGCGTGTCAGGCATGCCCGAGCACCTTCTCGATCTTGTCGCGCAATGTTTCGGCGTTGAAAGGCTTCACGATGTAGTTTGATACGCCGGCTTGCCGCGCGGCAATGACATTCTCGGCTTTGCTCTCGGCGGTAATCATGATGAACGGCGTCGCCTTCAGCCGCGCGTCGGCGCGCACCTCCTGCAGCAATTGCAACCCGGTCATCGGCTGCATGTTCCAGTCGCTGATCACCAGCCCGAAGCTGCCGGCGCGCAGCTTGCCCAACGCCTCGGCGCCGTCGGTGGCCTCCTCCACGTTGTTGAAGTCGATCTGCTTGAGCAGGTTGCGGATGATCCGCAACATGGTCTTGTAGTCGTCGACGATCAGCACGTTCATCGACTTGTCCATGGTCATCGCTTCTCCTCGGTGGGCGCGGGCCTGGCGGGGGTGATCGCGCGGGTGCGCAGTTGGGCGAGCTCGGCAGTGACCTGCCGGGCCCGCTCGGGCTGCATGGCGGCGAGCACCGTCGCAGCCTTGTTTTCCTTCATCCGGTCGAGCACGGGCAGCAGGACCGGCAGGTCAAGGTCGTTGAAGATCGCCGCGGCTTCGCGCGGCTTCATGTTTTCATAGAGCTTCACCAGGCCATGCCAGTTGGCTTCGTCATGCGCCCGGCGATCGGCTTCCAGTACTTCCAGCCGCTTCTGCAGGTCGGTGAGTTCGCCGATGCGGCCGGCCAGACGCCGTTCGGCAGCGGTGAGCGCCGCCTCACGCGTGGTCAGCGCGGCGGCCTGGGCTTCCAGTTCGGCGCGGCGGCTGCGCAGGTCGAGCAGCAGCGCGCGCTCGCTGTCCGATATCCGCGCCGCCGCCGGCCCGGGCGGCGGCAGCGGTTCGGCACGAACCGGTTCGGGGCGCGGCGGATCGGCGTCCGCCGGGTCGGGGCGCGGTGCGGCGGCCGCCGGCGGGACCGTGGCAGCGTGCGCCGCCTCGGCGGGCACCGCGGCGCGCACCAGCGCCGCCGACTTGAGCACGAGCAACGCTGCCATGGCCACAATGGTCAGCGGCAGCAGGCGGGGGGCCGGGAGCGAGAGTCTCATGTTACCTTACCGTGCGCAGTGCCCGCAGCAGGTCGCGCTCGGCCTGGCTGCGCAGGCGCGGACCGGACGCTTCGTGATCGTCGGGGTGCAGGCGATCGATGGGCTGGCGATCGGGGTGCAGGCGATCGGCCGGCATGCGATCCGGGGGCGTGCGATCGGCAGGCCGCGGCGCCGGCTCGGCGGGCGCGTCCTGCGCCAGCGGACGGGCGGCCCGCACCAGCAGGTCGAGCCGGTCCGCCACCCGCTCGCCGCGCTCGATCAGGAACAGCAGGTCGTCCTTCAGCCCGCCGGCCACCTCCACCTGGCGCTGCACCTGCCGCCCTGCCCCCTCGGCCGCCGCGTGCAGCCGCTCGATGCCATGCTCGGCCGCGCGGGTGCTGCCGTTGAAGCTGACCACCAGTTCCTCCAGCGCGGCGCGATCGCGCTTCAGCACGCCCAGCGCCCGCTCCAGCCGCATCGCATGGAACAGCGTGGCGGCCAGCAATGCGACGAGGGCAATCTCCAGCAGCCATTCCATCGTCGGTTTCCTGTCGCCCGTTCCGGCTCAGCCGCCCGCGCATGCCGCTCACCGTTCCACCGGCGCGACGCGCGGCACCTCGCGGTCGATGCGCACCGCGATGTGGTTCTTGCGTCGCCCGACGCGCCCCTCGAACAGCGGCGTGGCGCCGCAGCGCAACTGCACCGAGGCGCCCGGGCCGCAATTGAGGACGATGCGGCTGCCCGGCGTCAGCGCCATGATCTCGGACAGCCGCATCACCTGCTCGTCGAGCACCACCGCCAGATCGACGTCGGTGCTCCACAGTTCCTCGGCCAGATGGGTTTCCCAGATCGAATCGCGGCCGAATTTCTCCCCCATGAACTGCTGCAGCAGCAGTTCGCGCACCGGTTCCAGCGTTGCATACGGCAGCAGCAGTTCCAGCCGGCCGCCGCGGTCCTCCATGTCGATGCGCAGCCGCGCCAGCACGGCGGCGTTGGACAGCCGGCTGATGGTGGCGAAGCGGGGATTCACTTCCAGCCGCTCGAAGCGGAAGGTGACCGGGCAGAGCGGGTCGAAGCTGGCGGAGAGGTCGGTGAGCACGACCTGGATCAGCCGCTCGACCAGGGTGCGCTCGATGGTGGTGTAGGGACGGCCCTCGATGCGCATGGCGGCGGTGCCGCGGCGCCCGCCCAGCAGCACATCGACGATCGAGTAGATCATGGCGGAATCGACCACCATGAGGCCGTAATTGTCCCACTCCTCGGCCTTGAACACCGCCAGCATCGCCGGCAGCGGAATGGAGTTCAGGTAGTCGCCGAAGCGCAGCGACAGGATGTTGTCGATGCCCACCTCGACGTTGTCGCTGGTGAAGTTGCGCAGCGACGTGGACATGATGCGCACCAGCCGGTCGAACACGATCTCCAGCATCGGCAGCCGCTCGTAGCTGACCAGGCCGGAGCTGATGATCTTCTGCATGCCGGTGCGGTTCTCGCCGCCGGCCGGTCCGTCGTCGAAGCCGAGCAGGCTGTCGATCTCGGCCTGGTTGAGCACGCGTTGCGGCTGCACCGCCGCGCCACCCTCCGCCGCCCCGGTTTCCGCGCCCCAGGCGGCGGCGAGATCGTCGTCGCTGGAAGTGCCGGCTCCGCCTGCCTCGGTCCCGCTCATTGGATCAGCATTTCAGTGAACAGCACGTTGGTGACGCGGGCGGGCGCGATGGCGATGTTGGCGCGGGCAATCAACTCCTCGCGCAGGCGCCAGCTGCCGGCCGAGCCGCGCAGTTCATCCGGCCGCATTTCGCGCAGATAGGTCTGGAACAGATCGAGCAGGCGCGGCATGCCGGCCTGCGCGGGGGCGGCATCCTCCGGGCTGGAAAGCTCGATGCGGGCGCGCAGCTTGACAAAGCTCGGCCGGCGGTTGGGGGCGGAATTCAGGTTGGCCACCATCTCCGGCAGGTCCAGGAAGGTCGCGACCTTCGCCGCGGCGGCAGACCCCGCATCCGCCCCATGCGCCTCGCCGTGACGGCCGAGGCCGAGCAGCGACGGCAACACGCCGCTGAACCACAGCCCGGCGCCGGTGCCGGCGAGCAGCACCGGAACCGCGAGCAGCAGCAGACGACGCCCGCCCGGCCTGGCCGGCGCCATCGCCGTGTCTGCAACCGCCGCCGTGCTCATCCGATCGTTCTCCCGCGCCGTGCAGGCCCCTGCCCGGCGCGGCCCATGCTGGCGGGCGCCGGTTAAGGAAGGCTTGCAGGGACGGCGTTTCCTGCCGGGTGGCGACGCCGGCGCCCGGCACGGGCTGCCGGGGCAACCCCCCGGAGGCGGCGCCAACCGGGCATTTCCGCCACCGGCGCGGCTGGCACGGGGCTTGCCCTTACGGTTGCGCCTACCCCTGGCATGCGGCCGGCACACGGCCCAGCCCGCACCGGAGTCCGCCGATGAACAACGCCAGCGACGTCGCCCTCTCCTTCATGGTCGCGCAGTCCCGGGCGATGGACGTCACCGCCACCAATCTGGCGAACACCACCACCCCCGGTTACCGCGCCGAGCGGATGCTGTTCAGCGACTGGCTGGCCCGCCAGCACGGCGGCACGCCGCCGGGCGGCGGAACCATCGTCTACACCCAGGACCGCAACACCTACCGCGACCGCCAGGCCGGCCAGTTCACCCAGACCGCCAACCCGCTCGACCTCGCCATCTCCGGCGAGGGATTCTTCACCGTGCTCACGCCGGCCGGCCCGCGGCTGACCCGCGCCGGCCATTTCACCCTCGGCCAGGACGGCATGGTGGTCGACGAACAGGGCAACGCGCTGCTCGACCCCGAGGGCAGGAAGCTGATGCTCGCGGCCGCCGACACCCGCGTCACGGTGGCCGGCGACGGCACGATCTCCAGCGAGAACGGCCAGATCGGCAAGGTCGGCATCGTCGCCGCCAGCGACCCCAACAGGCTGCAGGCCGAGGGCAGCCGGCTGCTGAACGCCGGCGGAACCTCCACCAGCCCGGTCGCCACGCCGCGCATCGTCCAGGGCTCGGTGGAGCAAAGCAACGTGCAGCCAACCGCGGAAGTAACCCGCATGATGAACGATCTGCGCACCTTCCAGATGCTGGCGCAGTTCCTGCAGGCCGAATCCGACCGCCAACAGAGTGCCATCGAAAAGATCACCCAGCAGCACGCCTGAACACGAGCCGGAGAATAAAAATGCGTTCACTCGACATCGCCGCCACCGGCATGCAGGCACAGCAGACCAACGTCGAAGTCATCTCGAACAACATCGCCAACATGTCCACCACCGGCTACAAGCGGCGGCAGGCCGAGTTCCAGGACCTGATCTACCAGAATCTGCGCCGGGTCGGCTCGAACACCTCGGATTCCGGCTCGGTGGTGCCGGCCGGCGCGCAGGTCGGCCTGGGGGTGCGCACCGCGGCGATCTACCGCATCAACGAACAGGGCAACCTCCAGCAGACCTCCAATACCTTCGATCTGGCGATCAGCGGCAACGGCTACTTCCAGGTCACGCTGCCCTCGGGCGAAACCGCCTACACCCGCGACGGCACGTTCGGCCTGTCGCCCAACGGCGAGATCGTCACCGCCGACGGCTATACCGTGGTGCCCGGCATCACCATCCCGGCCAACGCGACCTCCGTCACCATCAACGCGACCGGCGCGGTGCAGGCCACCCTCAGCGGCCAGACCGCGCCGAGCACGGTGGGAACGATCCAGCTTGCCACCTTCCCCAACGAGGCCGGGCTGGATGCGCAGGGCAACAACCTGTTCCTGCAAAGCGCCGCCAGCGGCAACGTCGCCACCGGCGTGCCCGGCGCGCCCGGCTTCGGCACGGTCATGCAGGGCTTCGTCGAGACCAGCAACGTCAACGTCGTCACCGAGATCACCAACCTGATCAGCGCCCAGCGCGCCTACGAAATGAACAGCCGGGTGATCACCACCTCCGACCAGATGCTCTCCACCCTCACCAACATGCACTGACGCACGCCATGAACCCGCTCCTGCCCGCCCTCGCCGCCGGTTTGCTGACCGCCATGCCGGCCGCCGCGGCCACGCTGCGCCTCGCCACCACGCTGGCGGCGCCGGTGGTGCGGCTGTCCGACCTGTTCGACGATGCCGGGCCGCGCGCCGACCGCGTGCTCGGGCCGGGTCCGGCGCCGGGGGCGCGCATCGTGGTGGAGGCGGCCCAACTGGCCGCCATCGCGCGGCAGTTCGGCATCGACTGGCGGCCCGCCTCGACCGCCGACCGCGTGGTGCTGGACCGGCCGGGGCGGCTGCTGGCCCGCGAGGAAGTGGCCGCCACGCTGCGGGCGGCGCTCACCGGTGTCGGGGCGCCGGCCGACGGCGACCTGGAACTGCCCGACTTCGCCGCGCCGACGGTGCCGCTGGAAGGCCGCACCGAAACGGCGATCGAGCAGGTGGATTACGACGCCGCCTCCGGGCGCTTCACCGCCATGCTGGGGGTGATCCGCGCCGACATGCCGATCCAGCGCATGCGCCTGTCGGGGCGGCTGCAGGAGATGGTCGAGTTGCCGGTGCTGGCACACCGCCTGCCGGTCGGCAGCGTGCTGCAGCCCGGCGATCTGACCACCGCGCGGCTGCGCGCCGGCGCACTGCACGAGGAAACGGTGCGCACCATCGCCGATGCGGTCGGGCGGGCGCTGAAGCGGCAGGCAGTGGCTGGCCAGCCACTGAGCACGGCCGACCTGATGCGCCCGGCCCTGGTCGAGAAAGGCGCGCTGGTGTCGATGGAGCTGTCCGCGCCGGGGCTGGCGTTGACCAGTCAGGGCGTGGCGCAGGAAGCCGGCGGCGCCGGCGATCGCATCCGCGTGCTCAACCCCACTTCGCGCGCCGTGCTGGAGGCCGAGGTGATCGGCCCCCGGCGGGTGCGCATCGCCCCGGGCAGCGCGCCGGTGCAGCCGGCCCGGTTCGCGCCTGACCAGGTCGCGGCCCGATGAAGCGCGCAGCGATGCGGCGGATCGGCGCGGCGCTGCTGCTGGCAGCGCTGCTGGGCGGCTGCAATTCGTTGCAGAACCTGTCGGAGGTCGGCAAGCCGCCGACCATGACCCCCACCGCCGACCCCACCAAGGACCCGGCCTGGCGACCGCTGACCATGCCCATGCCGGCCGCCCAGGTGGCCGCGCCCCAGGCCAACGCGCTGTGGCGGGCCGGCAGCCGGGCCTTCTTCAAGGACCAGCGCGCCGCCCAGGTGGGCGACATCCTGACCGTGGTGATCAGCACCACCGACAGCGCCGACGTCGAGAACAACACCACCACCGCGCGCGACAGCGCCGAGGCCATGGGCGTGACCAACTTCTTCGGCCTGGAATCGCAGATCCCGAAGCTGCTGAGCGGCAGCGACCCCTCCAAGCTGGTCGCGGCCGGAAGCAGCAACGGCAATAACGGCAAGGCGACGCTCAAACGCAACGAGACGGTCGCATTGCGGCTGGCCGGGGTGATCACCCAGGTGCTGCCGAACGGCAATCTGGTGGTGTCGGCCAGCCAGGAGCTGCGGGTGAACAGCGAACTGCGCCAGTTGCAGGTGACCGGCGTGGTCCGTCCGCAGGACATCGCCAGCGACAACACCGTGCAGCACGACCGCATGGCCGAGGCACGCATCTCCTATGGCGGGCGCGGCCAGATCACCGCGCTGCAAACCCCGCGCTGGGGCCAGCAGGTGCTGGATATCCTGCTGCCGTTCTGAATTTGAAACGGTTCCAAGGGCAAAGCCCTTGGTGCAGGTCCAGGAGGCAAAGCCTCCTGGCGGGGTCCGGGGCTGCGCCCCGGCAGGTCGGTTGGGTTCACGCCGCCTCGACCTGCTCCTGCTGCTCGGCCTGCAGCGCCCACATCCGCGCGTAGGTGCCGCCGAGTGCCAGCAACTCGCCATGCGTGCCGCGCTCCACCACCAGCCCATCCTCGAGCACAAGTATCTGGTCGGCATCCACCACGGTGGAAAGCCGGTGGGCAATGCTCAGCGTGGTGCGATGAAACGCCACCGTCCGCAGGGCGCCCTGGATATCCTGTTCCGTCCGGGTATCCAGCGCGCTGGTGGCTTCGTCCAGCAGCAGGATGCGGGGGTCCTTCAGGATGGTGCGCGCGATCGCCACCCGCTGCTTCTCGCCGCCCGACAGCTTGAGGCCCCGCTCGCCCACCCGGGTGGCGTAGCCGTCGGGCAGACGGAGCACGAAGTCATGCACCTGCGCCAGCTTGGCGGCCTGTTCGATCTCGGCCTGGCTGGCGCCGGGGCGGCCATAGGCGATGTTGTAGCGGATGGTGTCGTTGAACAGCACGGTGTCCTGCGGCACCACGCCCATGGCGGCGCGCAGGCTGTCCTGGGTGAGGTCGCGGATGTCCTGCCCGTCCACCAGCACGCGCCCGCCGGTCACGTCATAAAAACGGAACAGCAGCCGGCTGATGGTGGACTTGCCGGCCCCGGTCGGCCCGACAATGGCCACCGACCCGCCCGGCGGCACCCGGAACGACACCCCGCGCAGAATAAGCCGGTCGGGCCGGTAGCCGAACTGCACATCCTCGAACACCACCTCGCCGGCCGGCGCCACCAGCGGCTTTGCCCCCGGGCGGTCGGCCACCTCGGCCGGCACCCGGATCAGGCGGAACATCTGCTCCATGTCCACCAGCCCCTGCTTGATCTCGCGATAGACGAAACCGAGCATGTTCAGCGGCACATAAAGCTGCATGAGGTAGGTGTTGACGAGCACGAAACGACCGACGGTCAGCGTGCCGGCCTGCACCTCGACCGCCGCCATCAGCATGATCAGCGCCAGCGCCGTCGAGATGATGGCCGCCTGCCCCAGGTTCAGCAGGTTCAGCGTCACCTGGCTGCGCACCGCGGCGCGCTCGTAGCGCGACAGCGCCTCGTCGAAGCGGGCGGCTTCGTGGCCCTCGTTGCCGAAATACTTCACCGTCTCGTAGTTCAGCAGGCTGTCCACCGCCTTGGTCTTGGCGTCGCTGTCGGACTCGTTCATGGTGCGACGGATGCGCACCCGCCAGGTCGTCAGGCCGAAGGTGAAGGCCAGGTAGCAGGCGACCGCCAGCAGCGTCAGCGCGGCATAGCGCCAGTCGAACAGCCTCCACAGGATGGCGGTGACCAGCGCCACCTCCACCAGCGTCGGCACCACGTTGAACACCGCCAGCCGCAGCACCGCCTCGATGCCGGAGGTGCCGCGGTCGATGGCGCGGGAGAGGCCGCCGGTCTGGCGGTCGAGGTGAAAGCGCAGCGACAGCCGGTGCAGGTGGCGAAAGGTCTGCAGCGCCACCCGGCGGACGGTGCGCTGCTGAACGGCGGCGAAAATCGCGTCGCGCAGTTCGCCGAAACCGGAGGCGGCGATGCGCAGCAGCCCGTAGCCGACGATCAGGCCCAGCGGCACCGCCAGCACCCCGCCCATCTGCGGCGCCAGCGCGTCCACCGCCCGGCTGTAGACCAGCGGCACCAGCACGGTGGCGCCCTTGGCGGCGATCAGGAACAGCATGGCCAGCGACACCCGCACCCGTGCGCCGGCGCTGTCCTTCGGCCACAGATACGGCAGCAGGGAGCGGATGGTTTCCAGCGTGGACCGCTCGGGGATGCGGGCGCCGGCGAAATCGGGCAGGGTCGGCTGGGCCGAAAGACTTCTTCTCATGGCCTGCCATGTGGCATGCGGCCTGCCGGAAGCAAAGCCCGCGGTGGCTTCCGGCGGGCGTTTCGGCTATGCGGCCAGGCATGGACCCGCGCCTGACCCGCCATTTCGACGCCTGCAACAACGCCATCCTGCCCGGCGAACGCATCGCCTTCGCCATCGGCACCGCCCAGGTCGGCTGGGTGCAGCCGGCGGTGGCCCGGGCGCTCGCCGATTTCCCCGGCATGACGGTGGGCGCCCGCCGCGCCACCCTCGCCACGGCTGCCGCCGGCACCCTGCATGCCATCGGCCGGGCACTGGCCGAACAGGGCTTCTGCCGCTGGCGCAACGAGGCGTTCGACGTGCGCGCGCGCGGCGACGGCCCGGTGCTGGCCACCCTGGACCGCGGCGCCCTGCCGGTGTTCGGCGTGCTGGCCGCCGGCGTGCACGTCAACGGCCTGGTGCAGCGCCCGGACGGACTCCACCTGTGGATCGCCCGCCGCGCCGCCGACAAGGCACTGGACCCCGGCAAGCTCGACCATCTGGTGGCCGGTGGCATCCCCGCCGGCCTGACCCCGCACCAAACCGTGGTGAAGGAAGCCGCCGAGGAAGCCGGCGTGCCGGCGGCGCTGGCCGCCACCGCCGTCGAAACCGGGCTGGTCAGCTACAGCATGGAACGGCCGGAAGGACTGCGGCGCGACTGGCTGATCTGCTACGATCTGCTGCTTCCCGCGGATTTCGTTCCGTATGCCACTGACGGGGAAGTCGAATCGTTCGAGCTTTGGCCGGTCGCCAAAGTGCTGGAGCGGGTGCTGGATACCGACGACTTCAAGTTCAATGTTAATCTTGTGCTGATCGATTTGTTTCAACGGCTCGGAATAGCTTAAGTAAGTAAGGCCAGGGCGCTGCCCTGGACCCGGCAGGGGGCAGTGGCCCCCTGCACCCCATTCATCAAGCCTCAGGCGGGGCCGCGGCGATGGGGATTTCCCTTGATTCGCCCGGGCTGGGCTGGTCGCCTACGCCGGGAGGCTGGCCTTCGCCATCATCGGAATCGCCGTCGCTCATATCCTGAGTCTGCGGGCGCCGGTTCTGCTGGCCGTTCTGCTGCGGCGGACCCTGCTGCGTCGCCTGATTGATCGCATTCAGGATGCGGAAATAATGTTCCGCATGCTGGAAGTAGCTCTCCGCCATCACCCGGTCGCCACTGCCGGTGGCGTCGCGGCCAAGCTGGAGGTATTTCTCGAACAACTGCTGGGCAGTGCCGCGGATTCGCATATCCGGCCCGCTGCTGTCGAACACGTGATTGCGGTTGAGGGGAATTCCGCCGCCCCCGCCACCGCCCTGGCGAACGGGACCGCCGCCACCACCACCACCGCCGCCTCCGCCCCCGCTCCCACCACCGCGATGGTTGCGTCCGCGCATACGTTTCATGTTCATGCGTTTGCCACAGCGCTTTCCTGTTCGTTTGCCGGGCGCCGCGGTGCCCACGCGGGCAACGTGATCCCGGCCCCCGTCGCCGGACGCAGCCAGCCAGTTGCTGCCGTCGTCCCGCGCCACAACCCGTCCCTGGGTCGTTCCTTACCGATGGTTCGCGCAGCAGCCCGTCAGGCACACGCTCCAGCGGCGGGCCATTGCCGGGGCAAACAAGCGAACTCCCGGGTACTATTCCCGGGTGCTCCGTGCCGCGCCAGCGCAGGCTAGCGGTCCGGACCCGGCATGCCAAACAATTTCTTACACTGATGAGTACGTGAGCACCGCGGCCCGCGCAATCCCGGCCAGATCGGGTTGCAGGGCAGCCAGCCGAAACCCGGCCGCACTGGCCAGGGCCGACACGCTATCCGCCTGCCCCGCCCCCAGTTCAAGCACCGCAACCCCCGCCGGGGCAAGCAGGTCCGGCAAGGCGGCCAGCAGCGCCCGGTAGGCATCCAGCCCGTCCGCTCCGCCATCCAGCGCCCGGCGCGGTTCATGGCGCGCAACCTCGGGCATGAGGCCGGGAATGGCTCCCGACTCGATATACGGCGGGTTGGACAGCACCAGGTCGAACCGGCCGGCGAGCGGTGCCGCCCAGTCGGCACAGACCATGGCGCAGCGCGCCTGCAACCCGGTGAGGCTGGCATTGCGCGCCGCCAGCGCGGCGGCTGCAGGCGCACAGTCCACGCCGACCCCGAAGGCAGCCGGAAACTCCGTCAACGCGGCCAGCAGCAGGCAGCCGGTGCCGGTGCCCAGGTCGAGAATGCGCCCCACCGCATGGCGGTCGCGGCGGGCGGCAAGGGCCGCGGTGATCAGGGCCTCGCTGTCGGCACGCGGAATCAGGGTGGCCGGACCGACCTCGAGTTCAAGCGTCCAGAACCCCTGGCGGCCGATCAGGAAGGCCAGCGGCTCGCGGGCGGCGCGGCGGGCGACCAGGGCGCGGAACGCATCGGCATCGCCGGCGACGTGCTCCAGCAGCCAGCGGGCTTCCCGCCGCGGCGAGTCGATGCCGGCCGCCCGAAGCGCATCAGTGGCTTCCCGGAGCAGAATTTCGCGCCCGGAGACGCCGCCGCTCACGCCTCCGCCGCCAGCCGGGCCGCCTGGTCCTCGGCGGTGAGCGCGTCGATGAACTCGTCCAGTTCGCCCGCCATGACCCGGTCGATCTTGTACAGCGTCATGTTGATGCGGTGGTCCGACACCCGCCCCTGCGGGAAGTTATACGTGCGAATCCGCTCGCTGCGGTCGCCGGTGCCGACCTGGGAGCGCCGGTCCGCCGCCCGCGTGGCATGCAACTGCGCCCGCTGCTGCTCGTAAATCCGCGCCCGCAGGATCTTCATCGCCTTGGCGCGGTTCTTGTGCTGGCTTTTCTCCTCCTGCATCGCCACCACGATGCCGGTGGGAAGGTGGGTGATCCGCACCGCGCTCTCGGTCTTGTTCACATGCTGGCCGCCGGCGCCGGAGGCCCGGTAGACGTCG
This sequence comes from uncultured Acetobacteraceae bacterium, assembly GCA_903907955.1. Classification (GTDB taxonomy): domain Bacteria; phylum Pseudomonadota; class Alphaproteobacteria; order Acetobacterales; family Acetobacteraceae; genus Rhodovastum. The sequence goes on from CAIVPZ010000057.1 coordinate 16,653, forward strand.
ATGCGCAGATCGCCCTCGTCGACCTGCACGTCCACTTCCTCGGCCTCGGGCAGCACCGCCACCGTCACCGTCGAGGTGTGGATGCGGCCCTGGTTTTCGGTGGCCGGCACGCGCTGCACCCGGTGCACGCCGGATTCGTATTTGAGGCGGGCAAACACATTGGTGCCGTTGACCTCCGCCGAGGCGCCCTTCAGGCCGCCGAGTTCGGACTCGTCGTATTCGAGCACCTCGAAGCGCCAGCCGCGCGCGGCGGCGTATTTGCGGTACATGTCGAACAGTTGGGTGGCGAACAATCCTGCCTCATCACCACCGGCGGCGGGACGCACTTCCAGGATGGCGGAGCGGGCGTCGGCCTCGTCCTTCGGCAGCAGGGCGATGCGCAGCGACTGCTGCAGTTCCGGGATGCGGCTTTTCAGTTCGAACAGTTCCGCCTCGGCCAGCTCGCGCAGCTCCGGGTCGGCGAGCATCTGCTCGGCCTCGGCGGCGGCGCGCTCGGCGGCGCGCAGTTCCTCCACCCGGGCGACGATCGGCTCAAGTTCGGCCAACTCCCGGCTGGCACGGACAAAAGCTTCGCCGGACAGCGCCTCGGACAGCAGGGCGTTCAATTCGGCGGCACGGTCGCCGATGCGGTCGAGCTTGAGGGAAAAACTCATTGCAACCTGGCGGGCAGGTCCGTGATCGGCACTTCCTGCTGGGTGCCGGTGGACAAATCCTTCACCTGCGCCATGCCGCGCGCCACCTCGGCCTCGCCGAGAATGATCGCGGCGCGGGCGCCGATGCGGTTGGCACGCTCCAGCCGGCGCTTCAGATTGCCGCGATAGGCCATCTCGGCGCGGATGCCGGCGCGTCGCAGCTCCTGCAGCACGGCCAGCGCCGCCGCCTCGGCCGCCTCGCCCACCGGCACCACGGCAACCGGCCGGGGCGCGGCGGGCATATCGGTGAGCAGCATGGAAAGGCGTTCCACGCCCGCCGCCCAGCCGACCGCGGGCGTGGCCGGCCCGCCCATCTCCTCCACCAGCCCGTCATAGCGCCCGCCCGCCATCACCGTGCCCTGCGCGCCAAGCCGGGAGGTGACGAACTCGAAGGCGGTGTGGCCGTAATAGTCGAGCCCGCGCACTATGCGCGGGTTGTTGACGAACGGCACGCCGAAGCCGTCGAGACAGGATTTCAGCCGGTCGTAGAACGCCGCCGCCTCCGCTGTCAGGTGGGCGTGGATGTCCGGCGCGCCGGCGATGATGCGCCGGTCGCCTTCATCCTTGGAATCGAGGATTCGCAGGGGGTTGCGTTCCAGCCTTGTCAGGCTGTCTTCGGACAGGCCGGCCCGGTGCGCGGTGAAGTAGTCCACCAGGGCGGCGCGGTAGGCGTCGCGGCTGGGGCGGTCGCCGAGGGTGTTGATCTCCAGCACCACGTCGCCGGCGATGCCGAGCGCGCGCAGGATGTCCCAGCCGCAGGCGATGATTTCCGCGTCGGCGAGCGGCTCGGCAGGGCCGATCAGCTCGGCGCCGATCTGGTGGAACTGCCGGTAGCGCCCCTTCTGCGGGCGCTCATAGCGGAACATCGGGCCGGCGTAGAACACCTTCTGCGGCAACGATTGGGTGAGGCCGTTGGTGACCAGGGCGCGGCAGATTCCGGCGGTGCCCTCGGGGCGCAGGGTGATGCTGTCGCCGCCGCGGTCCTCGAAGGAATACATCTCCTTCATCACCACGTCGGAGGTATCGCCCAGGCTGCGCGAGAACACCCGCGTATCCTCGAAGATGGGGGTGGCCCATTCCTCCAGCCCGTACGAAGCCGCCACACGGCGCGCGGTGTCGATCACATGCAGGTGGCGGCGATGGTCCTCGCCGACGAGGTCGCGGGTGCCGCGGACCGGTTGAAGCGCGCTCACGTTACTCGGCCGCCCGCCTCGCCGCTGACTGTTCCGCCTGGATCGCCGCCACCTTCTTCTCCACCAGCTCCACCACGTGCTCGATCATGCTGTCGGTATCGATCTGGTGGTCGGTCTTGCCGGCCACATACACCATGTGCCGCCCGCCGCCGCCGCCGGTGATGCCGATATCGGTCATCAGCGCCTCGCCCGGGCCGTTCACCACGCAGCCGATGATCGACAGCGTCAGCGGCGTGTCGATATGCGCCAGCCGGTCCTCCAGCTTCGTCACCGTGTCGATCACGTTGTAGCCCTGCCGGGCGCAGGACGGGCACGACACGATCTTCACCCCGCGATGGCGCAGGCCGAGCGCCTTCAGGATTTCCCAGCCGACCCGCACCTCCTCCTCCGGCTCGGCCGAGAGCGACACGCGCACCGTGTCGCCGACGCCGGACCACAGCAGGTTGCCCAGGCCGACCGAGCTTTTCACCGTGCCGGTGCGCCGCCCGCCCGCTTCGGTGATGCCGATATGCAGCGGGTGGTCGCAGGCGGCGGCGAGCTTCTTGTAGGCCTCCACCGCCAGGAACACGTCGGACGCCTTCACGCTGATCTTGAACTCGTGAAAGTCGTGGTCCTGCAATATCTTGGCGTGCTCCAGCGCGCTTTCCACCATGGCCTCGGGGTTGGGCTCGCCGTATTTTTCCAGCAGGTGCTTCTCCAGGCTGCCGGCATTGACGCCGATGCGCATGGAGCAGCCATGGTCGCGCGCCGCGTTCACCACGTCGCGCACCCGCTCGGCGCTGCCGATATTGCCCGGATTGATGCGCAGGCAGGCGGCGCCGGCCTGCGCCGCCTCGATGGCGCGGCGGTAGTGGAAATGAATGTCGGCGATGATCGGCACGTTCACGCCGCGCACGATCTCGCGCAGCGCCGCGGTGCTCTCCTGGTCGGGACAGGACACGCGGACGATGTCCACCCCGGCGGCCTCGGCGCGCCTGATCTGGGCGATGGTGGCGGCGGCATCGGTGGTCAGCGTGTTGGTCATGGTCTGCACGGTGATCGGCGCATCGCCGCCCACGGCCACGGGGCCCACATGGATCTGCCGCGACCGGCGGCGCTCGATTTGCTGGTACGGGCGGTAGCTCATGGGAAAGTGGCTCCGGGGTGGGGAGGTTTGCGCGGCAACATGCCCGCTTGGCGCCTCGCGCGCAAACGTGGTGGGCGCGGGGCAGGAAGGCCAGGGCTCCGCCCTGGACCCGCCAAGGGGCAGTGGCCCCTTGGAACCCATTCCATAAGGCCCTTCGGGAGAGGGGGGTGAGGAGATGTTGATACATCTCCTCACCCCCCTCTCCCGAAGGGCCTTGAAGTAGCGGGGTCCAGGGGTCCACCGACCCCTGGCGGGTCCAGGGGCAGCGCCCCTGGCCTTACTTCCCCGGCGCCCACCCCGTCAGCACCGCCAGTCGCAGCGTCGCGCGCATGCGCCCCGCTTCCGCCGGCAGCATTGCCAGCGCCGCCGGAAACAGCGCCCGCGGCGGGATGCGGCGGTCGCGTTCGATGATCGCGTTGGCCTCGCCGGCGGCGCGCAGGTCGCGCAGGAGTTGCAACGGCTCGGCGTACAGCACGCGGATATCCTCGGCATCGGCGACGGGGAACAAGAAGCCGGCGCGCTGGAGCAGGCTGGCGCAGTCGCGCAGGTCGGGAAACGGCGACACCCGCGGCGCCGCCCCGCCGGTCAGCGCGGCTTCGGCCTGGGTCAGCGCGGTGCGCAGTTCGGCGAAGGAACCCAAGGCGGGCAGGCTGGCCAGCAGCAGCCCGTCCGGCCGCAGCACCTGGCGCAACTGGATCAGCGCGCCGGGCAGGTCGTTCACCCAGTGCAGCGACAGGCTGGCGACCACCAGATCGAAGCTGGCGGGGGCGAACGGCAGGAATTCCTCGTCGGCGGCCACCGCCGGGGCGCCGGCGCGGGCCGCCATGCGCGGCGAGAGGTCGCAACTCACCGCCGCGATGCCGCGCCCGCGCAGCCTTGGCGCCACCACCCCGCGCCCGCCGACATCGAGCGCGCAGCCGAACCGGTGCGTGGTGTCGTCCAGCCGGTCGAGCAGGCGCTCCGCCGCGTCGGCCAGGATGTCGGCCACCTGGTGCACCGTGGCGGCGGCGCGGTCGCGATGGCGGCGTACGGCGGCGCGATCGAAAACGTTCATGCTCATGTGCCCGCATGTGCCCCTGCCGGACGTTGCTGCCAAGGCAGCCGGCGGCCTACTCTCCGCTCAGGCAGATGGAGGCCGGCAGGCGCGCCATGACCCGCATCGACGCCGCCACCCTGCGCGGCTGGATCGCCGACGGGCGGGAGCTCGCGCTGCTCGACGCCCGCGAGGAAGGGGAATTCGCCACCTCCCATCTGTTCTGGGCGGTGCCATGCCCGCTCTCGCGCCGGGAGATCCGCGCCCGCGCCCTGCTGCCGCGGCTTTCCACCCGCATCGTCTGCGTCGATGCCGGGCACGGGCTGGCGGAGCGGCTGGCTGGCTGGCTGGAAGCCATCGGCGCCACCGGCGTCGCCGTCCTCGACGGCGGCACCAGGGCCTGGACGGCGGCCGGGTATCCGCTGTTCGCCGGCGTCAATGTGCCCTCCAGGACGTTCGGTGGGTGGGTGGCGCAGCATTACGGAACCGAGAGCGTCGAGGCCGCGGCGCTGAAGGCCTGGCTGGTCGGCGGGCGCGACGTGGCGGTGCTGGACAGCCGCACCTATGACGAGTTCCACCGCATGTCGATCCCGACCAGCATCAGCGTGCCCGGCGGGGAGCTGGCCTACCGCATCGCCGACCTGGTGCCCGACCCCGCCACGCTGATCGTGGTCACCTCCGCCGGCCGCACCCGCTGCATCCTCGGCGCCGAGAGCCTGCGCCGCGCCGGCGTGCCCAACCGGGTGATGGCGCTGCGTGACGGCACGATCGGCTGGGAACTGGCCGGGCTGAAGCTCGCGCATGGGCGCACCGAGCGGTTTTCCCCCGGTCCGCCGGCAAGTGCCGGCCTTGCCCTGCAGCGGGCGCGGGCGTTTGCCGATTCCTGCGGTGTGACGGTGATCGGGCCGGACGAGCTGCGCCGGATCGAGGCCGACGCGGCCCGCACCTGTTACGTGCTCGACGTGCGCGATCCGGCGGAGTTCGCCGCCGGCCACCGGCCCGGCAGCGTCCCGGCCCCCGGCGGGCAGCTGGTGCAGGCCACCGATGGCTGGATCGGCGTGCGCAATGCCCGCCTCGCTTTGCTGGACGACGATGGCGTGCGGGCGCGCATGACCGCCGCGTGGCTGCGCCAGATGGGGCATCGCGAGGTGTTCGTCGTGGATGGCGGGCTGGAGGCGGTGACAGCCCCCGGCTCCGGGCCAGCCGCCATACCGGAACCGGGGGGCAAGGCGGAGACCATCGGCGCCGACACGCTGGCGGCGGCGGCGGATGCCATGGTGGTGGATCTGGCGCCCAGCATCGCGTTCCGCGAGGGCCATATCACCGGCGCGATGTGGGGGGTGCGCACCCGGCTGGAGGCGCTGCGCGACAAGCTGGCGCTGGCACGGCTGGTGGTGCTGACCTCGCCCGACGGCGGGCTGGCCCGGCTGGCGGTGGCGGAGGCGAAGACGTTGACGCGGGCGCCGGTGCGGGTGCTGGAGGGCGGCACAGCCGCCTGGATTCGGGCCGGCTACGGGCTGCGGCACGACCGCACGACCCCGCCGGACGACGCCTGCATCGACGTCTGCCTGCGTCCGTACGACCGCAATTCCGGCGTCGAGGCGGCCATGCGGGACTATCTGTCCGGAGAGACCGACCTGCTGCAGGCGATCGAGCGCGAGGGCACGGTGGCGTTCGGGGTTCCGGCGGCGGCATGACCGGCGCCGCGTTCCGGTCGTTCGTCGCCACTGCTGCCCGCGGCGTCTTCGACCTCCTGCTGCCGCCGCACTGCCTGACCTGCGACGCGCCGGTGGACGCGCCCGGCCGGTTCTGCCCGGACTGCTTCCGCCAGGCCGGCTTCATCACCGAACCCTGCTGCGCCAGTTGCGGCGCGCCGTTCAGCCATGCCGGCCAGGGCGGACGGGAACGGCTCTGCCCGGGCTGCCGCGCCCAGATGCCGCCCTGGGGCCGCGCCCGCGGGGCGCTGCGCTACGATGCCCAGTCGCGCCGCGTGGTGCTGGCGTTCAAGCATGGCGATCGCACCGAATACGCCGCGGCGCTGGCGCCGCTGATGGCGCGCGCCGGCGCGGCGCTGCTGCGTGCGGCCGGGGTGATCGTGCCGGTGCCGCTGCACCGCAGCCGGCTGATCGCGCGGCGCTACAACCAGGCGGCCCTGCTCGCCCATGCGCTGGCGCGCCTGTCGGGCAAGCCGGCGGTGCCCGATGCGCTGCGGCGAACCCGGCCCACCCTGCCGCTGGGCGAGCTGAGCGCCGCGGCGCGCACCGAGACACTCAGGGATGCATTCGCCATGCGGGCCAGCCGGCTCGGCCGCATCGCCGGGCAGCATGTGCTGCTGGTCGATGACGTGATGACCTCCGGCGCCACCTGCGCCGCCTGCACCCGGGTGCTGCTGGCCGCCGGAGCCGCCGGCGTGGATGTGCTGGTGGCCGCCCGCGTGCCCGACCCGAGGTTGCAGTAACGCACCGGCGCGGCCATCTGCCGGCCTCAACGCAACACGCCGCAAGGAACCAGCGATGGCCGATGTCGAGATCTACACCCAGCCCTGGTGCGCCTACTGCGCGCGCGCCCTGGACCTGCTCGCCCGCAAGGGAATCACGTTCCGGGAGATCACGGCACCGCGCGGCACCCCCGAACGCGAGGAGGCCATCCGCCGCTCCGGCAGCGGCACGGTGCCGCAGATCTTCATCAACGGCGCCTGCATCGGCGGCTGCGACGACCTGCTGGCGCTGGAACGGTCCGGCAAGCTGGATTCGCTGGTGGGAAGCTAACCGCGCCCCCGGCGGTCGCTTGCGCCGGGGGCACCGCTGATCCATGTCAAAGCCTGATTCGAACCGGTTCGCTTAGAGTTCAAGCATGATCCATTACGACCTGCGTTGCAGCGACGGCCACGGCTTCGACGGCTGGTTCAGGAACAGCACGTCGTTCGAGGACCAGGCCAGGGACGGCCTGCTGGAATGCCCGATCTGCGGCGACACCAGGGTGGAGCGCGGGCTGATGGCCCCCGCCCTGCCGCGCAAGGGCAACGCCCGCCGCGAGATCGCCCCGATGGCAACGCCGGCGGCCGAGGCGCCTGCCCCGGCCGCCACAGCGCCCGTCCCGGCCCGCGCCCCCGAACCGGCCGCACTGGCGGGGCACATGCCCGACCATGTGCGCGCCATGCTGCAGCGCGTGCGTGCCGAGGTGGAAAAGAACTGCGACTATGTCGGCGGCGAATTCGTCGATGAGGCCCGCCGCATCCACCGCGGCGAAAGCGACCGGCGCGGCATCTACGGTGAGGCCAGCCCGGCCGATGCCGAGGCGCTGGCCGACGAAGGCATCGAGATTGCCCGCATCCCGTGGGTACCGCGCGCCGACGGGTAGTTCATCCGGCGGCGCGGTAGCAAAGCGCGCCCTCCGGGTCGGCTGCCTCCGCCAGTTCGCCCCGCGCCAGCATGTGGTTCACATGCGCCAGCACCTCGCCGAAGGCGAAGCCGGTCTGGTGTTCGTCCAGCACGCGCGGGAAAATCACCGGCACGATCCCTGCCGCCGACAGCGCCACCTCCCGGCAGGCCTCGGCGATCTGCGCACAGCGGGCGGCGTGGTGGGTGATCAGCTCGTCGATGCGCACATGCAGCCCCTCGAAGGGCAGGCCATGGCAGGCCAGCACCAGCACATCCGCCGGCACCGCCCGGCGAAGCTGCGCCAGCGAGTGCAGGTAGCTGCCGAGCGCGTTCTCCTCCGGCTCCATGGCGGTGACGCTGACGTTGGGGGAGATCTTCGCGATCACCTGGTCGGCGGCGAAGAACAGCTTTTCCGCCGGGCAGAACAGCATGGCCTGCTCCAGCGCGTGCCCGCCGCCGGTAAGCACCTGGAAGCTGCGCCCGCCGATATCGAGCGAATCGCCGTGCCGGATGCGCCGGTAGGTGCTCGGCACCCCGGTGGTGATGCGGAGGTAAACGTGGCCGCGGTCCAGCACCCGCTCGGTTGCCAGCTCGTCGAGCCCGTGCCGGCGGTAGAACGGCCGCCAGCTTTCCGCTCCCAGATCGGCCGGGGCGTATTGCAGCGCCAGGCTGAACAGGTATTCCGCCTGCGGCATCCACAGCTCGAGGTCGAAGCGCCGCGCCAGCCAGCCGGCCAAGCCGACATGGTCGGGGTGGAAATGCGTCACGATCATGCGGGTCAGCCGCCGCCCGCGCAGCGGCCCGGCCAGCACCGCCTCCCAGATGTCCTGGGTGCGCGCGTCGCCGATGCCGGTATCCAGCACCGCCCAGCCGTCACCGTCCTCGATCAGGTGGATGTTGATGTGGTCCAGCCGGAACGGCAGCGGCAGGCGCAGCCAGAGCACCCCGGGCGCGACCTCCATGGGCACGCCGAACGGCGGCGGTTCGGTAAGCGGAAAGCGCAGCGTCGGCTCGGTCAGTGCGGTGTGCATGCGGTCTCTCGCGTCTCCTGCCCGGCACAGCAAAGCAGGCGGAGCGGCCCGGGTTCAACCCATGCGTGCCGGCACAGCGTCCGGCGCACGCCTGCCATGCGCCGGACAGCCGCGCTATTCGGCCCGCGCCTCCAGCAGGTAGTTCACTCCCAGGTCGCGCCCGGCCTTCCAGCGCATGGAGAACGCGTCGAACTCCAGCCCGGTGATGTCGGCCACGCGCAGCCCGGCGTCGCGCAGCAGCCCGCCGGCTTCGGTCGGCGAAATGAACTTGCGCCAGTCATGGGTGCCCACCGGCAGCCAGCGCAGCACGTATTCGGCCCCCACCTTGGCGGCCAGATAGCTGCGCCAGGTGCGGTTCATGGTGGACAGGAACAGCACCCCGCCCGGCGCCAGCAGCGCCGCCAGCGTGTGCAGGAACGCCGCCGGATCGGGCACGTGCTCGATCACCTCCAGTGCCGAGATCACCGGGAACCGCGCGCCCTCGGCCAGCAGGTCGCCGGCCACCGCCTCCCGGTAGGCAAGCCTCAGCCCCAGCCCGTCGGCATGGGTGCGCGCCGCGGCGATCGCCTCGCCGGCGGCGTCGATGCCCAGCACGTCGTGGCCGCGCCGCGCCAGCGCCTCGGCCGCCAGCCCGGCGCCGCAGCCGACATCCAGCACCCGGCTGCCCGGCGGAATGCGCGAATCGATCCAGCCGATGCGCAGCGGGTTCATCCGGTGCAGCGGCTTCATCGGCCCGTCCGGGTCCCACCAGCGCGACGCCAGGGCGTCGAATCGCGCGATCTCCTGGGGGGAGACCCCCCTCGCGCCCGCTTCACTCGTGTCCAGCCCAGCTTGCATGTTGCCCGCTCCCGATCGCGCCTTTATGTGTCCCGCTCACGGCCGCCGTGCAACCCGGCAGATGTGGCCGCACACCAACCGACACCACTCCAGGCTGAGTCACGTATGGCCCGCATCGTCATGAAGTTCGGCGGCACCTCCGTCGCCGACCTGGAACGCATCCGCCACGTGGCGGCGCGGGTCAAACGCGAGGTGGATTCCGGCAACGAGGTCGCCGTCGTGGTTTCCGCCATGGCCGGCACCACCAACCGGCTGGTCGGCTGGTGCACCCAGCTTGCCCCCCTGCACGATGCGCGCGAATACGACGCCGTGGTGGCGACCGGCGAGCAGGTCACCGCCGGCCTGCTGGCGATCGCGCTGCAGGCGCTGGGGGTCGCGGCGCGGTCGTGGCTCGGCTGGCAGATTCCGCTGGCGACCGACGACGCGCACGGCAAGGCGCGCATCCAGTCGATCGAGGGCGCGGAGCTGATCCGCCGCATGCAGTCCGGCCAGGTGCCGGTGGTTGCGGGGTTCCAGGGCGTCGGCCCGGACCGGCGCGTCACCACGCTCGGGCGCGGCGGCTCGGACACCTCGGCGGTGGCGCTGGCGGCGGCGCTGCGGGCCGATCGCTGCGACATCTACACCGACGTGGACGGCATCTACACCACCGACCCGCGCATCGTTGCGCGCGCCCGCAAGCTGGTTAAGATCGCCTACGAGGAGATGCTCGAGCTCGCCTCGGTCGGCGCCAAGGTGCTGCAGACCCGCAGCGTGGAACTGGCCATGAAGGAGCGGGTGCGGGTGCAGGTGCTGTCGAGCTTCGATGACGGAACATCGCTGGGTGGCGACCTGCCCGGAACCCTTGTGGTGGACGAGGACGAGATCGTGGAACAGGAAATCGTGTCGGGCATCGCCTATTCGCGCGACGAGGCGAAGGTGACGGTGCGCGGCGTGCCGGACCGGCCGGGCGTTGCCGCGGCCATCTTCGGCCCGCTCTCGGCGGCCTCCATCAACGTCGACATGATCGTGCAGAACGTCTCGGCCGACGGCACCACCGACCTGACCTTCACCCTCAACCGCGCCGACCTGCCGCGCGCCGAGCAGACGCTGGGCGAGCACCGGGCCGGGATCGGCTTCGCCGCGCTGCTGGCCGACCGCGAGGTCGCCAAGATCAGCGTGGTGGGAGTCGGCATGCGCAGCCATTCCGGAGTTGCCAGCACCATGTTCCGAACACTTGCCGACAAGGGCATCAACATCCAGGTGATCTCCACCAGCGAGATCAAGGTGTCGGTGCTCATCGCCGCCGAATACACCGAACTCGCGGTGCGGGCGCTGCACACGGCGTACGGCCTCGATGCCTGACGTCGCCCCCGCCTCCGGCGACGCCGCCCGCCTCGCGGCCCGCGCCGAGCTTGACCGTCTCTGGGCCGCCGGGCGCGACTTCCTCGGCTGCGAGGCCGCCATCATGGGCGGCGCCATGTCGTGGCTGAGCGAGCGCACCCTTACCGCCGCCATCAGCAATGCCGGCGGCTTCGGTGTGCTGGCCTGCGGCTCGATGGGACCCGACCTGCTGGAACGCGAGATCGCCGCCACCCAGGCGCTGACGCAGCGCCCGTTCGGCGTGAACCTGATCACCATGCACCCGCAGCTCGACGATCTGATCGCGGTGACGGTGGCGGCCGGGGTCAGCCATGTGGTGCTGGCCGGCGGCATCCCGCCCGGCACCGCCGTGCGGGCGGTCAAGGACAGCGGGGCGAAGCTGGTGTGCTTCGCGCCGGCGCTGGTGCTGGCCAAGCGGATGGTACGCTCGGGCGCCGACGCGCTGGTGATCGAGGGCAGCGAGGCCGGCGGCCATATCGGCCCGGTGTCGCTGACCGTGCTGGCGCAGGAAATCCTGCCGCATATGCGCGACGTGCCTATATTCGTCGCCGGCGGCCTCGGCCGCGGTGAGGCGGTGCTGGCCTATCTGGACATGGGCGCGGCCGGGGCACAGCTCGGCACCCGCTTCGCCGCCGCGACCGAAAGCATCGCCCATCCGCGCTTCAAGGAGGCGTTCGTGCGCGCTTCCGCCCGCGATGCGGTGCCGTCGGTGCAGCTTGACCCGCGCTTCCCGGTGATCCCGGTGCGCGGCCTGGCCAATGACGGCACCAAGCGGTTCCTGGAGCACCAGGCCGAGACGCTGCGCCGCTTCCAGTCCGGCGAACTGACCAAGGAAGCCGCCCAGCTCAACATCGAGCATTTCTGGGCCGGCGCCCTGCGCCGCGCGGTGGTGGACGGCGACATCGAGCAGGGCAGCGTGATGGCCGGCCAGTCGGTCGGGCTGGTCACCGCGGTGCAGCCGGTGGCCGAGATCATCGCCGAAATCGTCGAGCAGGCGGTTTCGGCGCTGGCTGCCCGCCACACCATCGCCATGCGGCGCTGATAGCCCCGCGGCGATGTCAACGCCGCGCCATCTGCTTGCCCGCCTGCGCAGCCTGATGGCGCGCGGCGCCGCACCCTTGTCCGAAATCGCCCGCCTGGTCGCCTCCGAACTGGTGGCCGAGGTGTGCTCGATCTACGCCATGCGGCCGGGTGACACGCTGGAACTGGCGGCCACCGAAGGGCTGCGCCCGGAATCGGTCGGCCGGACCCGGCTGCGCGTGGGCGAGGGCATCGTCGGCCTGGTGGCGGCGACCTCGCACCCGATGAACCTGGCCGATGCGCAGGGTCACCCCGACTTTGCCTACCGGCCGGAGACCGGCGAAGAACCCTACGCCTCCATGCTGGCGGTGCCGGTGCGCCGTGCCGGCCGCACCCTCGGCGTGCTGGCGGTGCAGAACCGCGCCCCCCGCCTGTATGAGACCGACGAGGTCGAGGCGCTGGAAACGGTGGCGATGCTGCTGGTCGAGCCGCTGGCCGCCGCCGGCGCCTCGGATGGTGGCGAGGAAGGGGTGGGCGCCACGCTGCCGCGGCGTTTCACCGGCTCGGTGCTGGTGCCGGGACTGGTGCTCGGGCCGATCGTGCTGCCAGGCGCGCATGCACCGCGCCGCCTGCTCGCCGAGGACCCGGAGACCGAGCTGGCCCGGCTGGCGCATGCGCTGGAAAGCATGCGCCGCGGGCTTGACGAACTGATCACCGACCGGCTGCCCGGCAGCGGCAAGACCAGCCCGGAAGCCCGCGAGGTGCTGGAGGCCTACCGTCTGGTCGCCTCCGACCCCGGCTGGCTGCGCCGGGTCGGCGAGGCGATCCGCGGCGGCCTGTCGGCCGAGGCGGCGGTGCACCGGGTCGCCGGCGAACTGCGCGACCGCATGCGGCGGATCGTCGATCCCTATCTGCGCGAGCGGATGGCCGACCTGGAGGATATGGCCGGCCGGCTGCTGGCCTCGCTGGACGGCGGCAGCGAGCCGGCTGCGGTGCCCGAAGGCGCCATCCTGCTGGCGCGGCGACTCGGCCCCGCCGAGCTGCTCGACTGGCATGGCCGCGGCATCGCCGGCCTGGTGGTGGAGGAGGCAAGCCCGGCCGGCCATGCCGCCATCCTGGCCCGGGCGATCGGCATCCCGGCGATCGGCGGCGCGCGCGGCATCATCGAGGCCGCCGAGGCCGGCGACGAGGCGATCCTCGACGCCGAGGACGCCCCGCGCGGCGGGCCGGCGGCGCAGGTGATCCTGCGCCCCGAGCAGGAAGTCCGGCTGTCGTATCAGCGTGCCATGCATGCCCGCAGCGAACGGCGGGCCGGCTGGGCGGCGCTGCGCGGGCTGCCCTCGGTGACCCGCGACGGCACCCGGGTGCGGCTGATGCTGAATGTCGGCCTGGCACTGGAACTCGCCCAGCTGGAGGCCACCGGCGCCGAGGGCATCGGCCTGTTCCGCACCGAAATCGCCATGCTGGCTCGCGGCGCCATCACCGAGGTGCAGGAGCAGGCGTCGGTGTACGGGCGTGTGCTGGACGAGGCGGCCGGGCGGCCGGTGGTGTTCCGCACCCTCGACCTCGGCGGCGACAAGCTGCTGCCCGGCAGCCCGCCGCCGGAGGAGGAAAATCCGGCCATGGGCTGGCGCAGCCTGCGCATCGGGCTCGACCGCCCTGCCCTGCTGCGGCGCCAGTTGCGGGCGCTGCTGGTGGCCGCGGCCGGGCGCCCCTTGTCGGTGATGTTCCCGATGGTGGCGACGGTGGCCGAATTCTGCACCGCCCGCGCCCTGCTGCTGGTCGAGGCCGAGCGGGTCCACCCGGCCCCCGAGTCGCTGCAGATCGGCACCATGCTGGAGGTGCCGGCGCTGATGTGGCAACTCCCCGAACTGCTGCGCGAGGCTGACTTCATTTCCGTCGGCACCAACGATCTGTTGCAGTTCCTGTTCGCCGCCGACCGCGGCAGCCCGCTGCTGGCCGGGCGCTACGACGTGCTGTCGCCCGCCATGCTGTCGCTGCTCGCCGACCTCACGGCGCAGGCGCAGGCAGCGGGCGTGCCGCTTTCGGTGTGCGGCGAGGCGGCATCCCGGCCGCTGGAGGCGATCACGCTGGCCGGACTCGGCGTGGCCACCCTGTCCATGCCGGCCTCCGGCATCCTGCCGGTGAAGGCGGCGCTGGCGGCCGTGGACCTGCCGGCATTCCGCGAATTGCTGACGGCGCTGCGGCGCACCGGCGCGGCCGAGCCTTCCCTGCGCGAACCGATCGCCGCCTGGGCACGCGAGCACGACGTGCCGGTCTGAACCGGGCCGGTGACAACCAGCCGTGCGAAATGCCGCGTTTCCCGCCACGCCGCGAGGCCACTATCGTGGGCTGGGATAATGCACCGGATATGCAAGAAATAGAGATGCTTTCGGCAACGTTATCCGGCAATGACGCTTCGACTCGGCAACCTGGGATCAAAAAGACACGGTCCAGAGAAATCTTGTATCCACCGCCCTATCGGCGGAATTGCTGAGATGTGGCATGGAAGGTTCACGCATTCTGGCGGGCCGATCACGCGCTCGGCGGTTGGCAAGCACGGCGCGTCGGTTTAGAACCCATCCCCGACGATCGACGGGTACCGCGCGCCGGTTTCCTGTTCCACCGCCAACATCTGAGCTTGGGAACGAGCCGCCGTGCTGCAGGATCGCAGATCCGATTTCGTGCAGGGACAAGCCCTGTTCTGGCCGACCGGGGGAGAACCCGGCCAGTCGCTGGCGGACCCGCCCGGGCCGACCAGCACCTTGCGGGTATGCAACGATATGCGTTGCGCGCGCGAGCGGCTTGGCTGGGAGCGCGACGCCGTCGCCGCCTGGCTGCGCATACGCCCGGCCGTGCTGAGTGCCATTGAGGACGGCCGGCTCGCCGACCTGCCGTCGGGGGCCTACGTGGTGGGCTTCCTGCGCAGCTATGCGAACGCGCTCGGCCTCGATGCCGACGAGGTGGCACGCCGCTTCCGCGCCGAGGCAGCCGAGCTGACCCGCAAGCCCGAACTGACCTTCCCCGCGCCGGTGCCCGAGCGCGGCGTGCCGGCCGGTGCCGTGGTGCTGTTGGGTGCGGTGCTTGCGGTCGGCGCGTATGCCGGCTGGTATCGCATGTCGGATACGCGGCCCGGCGACGAGCCGGTGCGCCAGGTGCCGCAGCGTCTGGCCGAACTGGTGAAAGCCCCGCCGGCACCGATCCAGGTGCCGACTCCGCCGCGAATCGTCGCCGAGTTGCCGTCGCCGCCGCCGGCGTTGCCCCCGGTGCCGCCGACCGCCGCGGCCGCCGCCATCCCCGCTGCAGGCGTGTTCGGCCCGCCGCTGTCCGCAACCCCGGTGCCGCCCGGCGCCGGGCTGCCCCCGCTGCCCGAAGGCACCCGCATCGTGCTGCGGGCGAAGGCCGACAGCTGGCTGATGGTGCGCGACCGCCAGGGCCGGGTGCTGCTGAACCGCGTGCTGCGCACCGGCGAAACCTGGCCGGTGCCGCCGGGCAAGCTGCCCGCCCAGTTGCTGCTCAGCACCGGCAACGCCAGCGGCACCGAGGTGCTGGTCGACGGCCAGCTGACCGCCTCGCTGGGCAATCAAGGGGTGGTGCGTCACGATTTGCCGCTCGATCCCGATGCCATCCGCGACGGCCGGCTGGCCCCGCCGGTGGCGGCAGCGCGCTCGGCGACCGGCAGGAATTAAGGCCAGGGCGCTGCCCTGGTGGGGTTCGGGGCAACGCCCCGACAGGATCACGGCGCCCCTCACCCATCAGGGCTTGGACCGCCGGCGCGCCCGGGCGAAATGGTTCAGCAACTCGACAAAGGCGGAAAAGCCGATCGCGGCGTAGACGTAACCCCGCGGCATGTGCACGCTGAACCCGTCGGCAACCAGCATCGCCCCGATCAGCAACAGAAAGCTGAGTGCCAGCATCTTCACCGTGGGGTGGCGGTTGATGAACCCGGCCACCGGCCCGGATGCCACCATCATCACGGCAACCGAAAGCGTCACCGCCGCCATCATCACCGCAAGCTGGCCGGCCATGCCGACCGCGGTGATCACGCTGTCGATCGAGAACACCAGGTCGATCATCACGATCTGCGCGACCGTGGCGCCGAACCGGGCCGGCGGCGTCGCCGCGGTGGGGTGGTCCGCCTCGCCCTCGATGCGCTCGTGGATCTCGACGGTTCCCTTGTAGAGCAGGAACAATCCGCCGCCGAGCAGGATGAGGTCACGCCAGGAGAAATCCTGGCCGAACACCGCCAGCACCGGGGTGGTCAGCCGCATGATCAGGGTGATGCCGGAGAGCAGCCCGAGCCGCAGCACGAGCGCCAGCAACAGCCCCAGACGTCTGGCCGCGCCGGCGCGGGACGGCGGCAGCCGCCCGGCGAGCAGGGCGACGAAGATCAGGTTGTCGATGCCGAGCACGATCTCCATCGCGGTCAGGGTGACCAGGCTGGCCCAGATCTGCGGGTCGGTGAGCCACTGCATCTCAGGCCACGCCGCAGACGCGGTGCAGGCCAGGGCGGGCGAGGGTCATGCGGCGGTCTCCGTCACGTTTCGGGTCCGGCGCCTGCCAGCGCGACGGCCTGGTTTCAATCGAAGGACAGGCGTTTATCGTGTCGGACACCGCGCCTCAACCGCCGGTGACGCTCATGTGGCGCGCCACCGCGGGGGCGTCCCGGCGGCGGTCGATGACGAAGTCATGGCCCTTCGGCTTGCGGGCGATCGCCGCCAGGATGGCCGCCTCCAGCGCCGCATCGTCGGCACCGGCGCGCAGTACGCTGCGGAAATCGGCGGAGTCGTCCCGGCCCAGGCACATGAACAGCTGCCCGGTGCAGGTCAGCCGCACCCGGTTGCAGCCCTCGCAGAAATTATGCGTCATCGGCGTGATGAAGCCGATGCGCGTCCCGGTTTCGGCGACATCGAAATAGCGGGCCGGTCCGCCGGTGGAATAGCCGCTCCCGGTCAGCGTCCAGCGGCGCCGCAGCCGTGCGCGCACCAGCGAAAGCGGCAGATACAGGTCGGTGCGGTCGGCGCCGGTTTCGCCCATCGGCCCGGTATCGCCCATCGGCATGGTTTCGATCAGGCAGAGATCGAAGCGATGCCCGCCGCACCAGGCCAGCAGGGCGTCAAGTTCGTCCTCGTTCACCCCACGCAACGCCACCGCGTTGATCCTGACCGCCAGACCGGCGTCGCGGGCGACGAATATGGCGTGCAGCACGCGGTCCAGGCTGCCGCCGCGGGTGATCGCGGAGAATTTCTTAGGATCAAGGGTGTCGAGGCTGACATTCACGCGGCGCACACCCGCTTGATGCAGCGCTTCGGCGTGCCGGGCGAGTTGGGTTCCGTTGGTGGTGACGGTGAGTTCCCGCAGCCCGCCTTGCGGCCCGGCAACCAGCCGCTCCCCCAGCGAACGAAACAGCGTGGCGACGCCACGCCGCACCAGCGGCTCGCCGCCGGTGATACGGATCCTGGTCACCCCAAGGCGGATGAAGGCGCCGCACAGCCGGTCGAGTTCCTCCAGGCTGAGCAGCGCGGGCCTGGGCAGGAAGGTCATGTCTTCAGTCATGCAGTAGACGCAACGCAGATCACACCGATCGGTCACCGAGACACGCAGATACGTGATGGACCGGCCGAACGGATCGATCATGGCGGACGCCATTCCCCCTCAGTGCTCATTATGTCGTCCCTCGGGCTGCCTCGGCAAGGGCAGGTCAACCGGGCAGCCGGCGGTTCGCCTCCGCCCGCCATGGGGCGCTGGCGGCGCGCCGCCCCAGCAAACCTGCCAGTCTTCGATCGGCGGCAGCGCCGCTGCGCCGGCATCGACGCGCGGCTTGCCGGCGCCGGGCGAGGCCGCGGACAGCCATCGGCCGCACCCGCAAGCTGCCCAGAAAGGGGGGGCGCGGCAGCGCCCGCGCACCGCCGCCCCGCCCGCCGGATAGGCCGGTGCCGTTTTCATAGCGCAAACGTCTCGACTCCAGGCGCCGAGGCATCGTAATGCGCAAGGTGCAGGCAGTCGCAAAAGGGTGTCCGGCATTGGTCAGCTTGGGTCCGAACAAGGCGTCCGCGCAGGGGACGACCGGGGATGGGACGTCCCAGGACGAGCCGTCTTCGGATGTGCCGGGGTACGCGCCGGGCCCGTTGCCGACCACCGCCCGCGACGGGCTGCGGCTGGCCGAACTGGTCGCCACCCGGCTCTGCCACGAGGTCAGCGGCCACGCCGGCACGCTGGCCGGCGCGGTGGAAATCGCCCGCACCGAGCCCGCCGCGGCCACCGAGGCGCTGGACATCGCCGCCGCCGCCGCCGGCGCCCTGGCGGCCCGGTTGCGGCTGCTGCGTGCGGCCTGGACAGGGGCGGCGGAGCCGCTGGACGTCGCCGTGCTGCGGGCCTTGAGCGCCGGGCTGCCGCGGCACGTCTGGGCCGATTTCAATGGCTTGCCGGCATATCAGTCATTCCCCGCCGGAGTCGCCCAGGTCCTGCTGAACGTGCTGCTGCTGGCCGCCGAGAGCCTGCCGAAAGGCGGGGTGGTGACGCTTGGCGAAGCCGGGCCGAACGCGGTCCTGGTGGTGCCGCGTGGTCAGGACGCCGCCTGGCCGCCGGGGTTGGCGGCCTGGATGGCCGATCCGGCGCCGGCCTGGCGCGCCGCTGCCAGCGCCGGGCCGCGCGGGCTGCAGGGTCCCCTCACCGCTCTGCTGGCGCATGATTGCGGCACCCGGCTGTCGTTTGCCTTCGCCGCCAACGCCGAAGCCGCGCCGCCGCTGCTGTTGCACTTCACCTGATCGATCGCTCGCCCGCCGGCTGACCAGGCGCGGCGGATTTTACCGTTTCTTCGTTCCCGCGACGCACTCTGCCCCGACAGCCTCGACCTCCCGGGGCGGACGGAGAGCGCGATGGACGATCTGCTGGCCGACTTCCTGACCGAAACCAACGAAAGTCTGGCGGAGCTGGACCTCGCCCTGGTGCGGCTCGAACGCACGCCCGACGATGCGCCGACGCTGTCGCTGATCTTCCGCCTCGTGCACACGATCAAGGGCACCTGCGGGTTCCTCGGGCTGCCGCGGCTGGAGCACGTGGCGCATGCTGCCGAGAACGTGCTGGTGAAGGTGCGCGACGGCGTGCTCGCGGTGACGCCGGACGGCATCAGCACGGTGCTGTTCGGCATCGACCGGATCAAGGAGATCGTGGCCGGGCTGGCGGTCAGCGGCAGCGAGCCGGCCGGTGACGACACCACGCTGGTGGCCGCGCTGAATGCGCTGGCGGAGGGGCGCGCCGCCCCCGCCGCCCCGCCGACACCCGCCGCGCCACCTGCTCCGGTTCCGGTTCCGCCGCCCGTGCCCGCCCAGGCGGCCGCGCCGATCGCCGCCGCGCCCGAGCCGGCGGCCGAGCCGGCCGACGCGGCGCCAGCCGAGGCGCCGGTCGCCGGCCAGACCATCCGGGTCGGCGTCGATGTGCTGGAAGACCTGATGACCCTGGTCAGCGAGCTGGTGCTGACCCGCAACCAGTTGCTGCAGCTGGCACGCAACCAGGAGGATTCCGGCTTCAGCGTGCCGCTGCAACGGCTGTCGCACATCACCTCCGACCTGCAGGAGGGGGTGATGAAAACCCGCATGCAGCCGATCGGCAATGCGTGGAACAAGCTGCCCCGGCTGGTGCGCGACCTCGCCCGCGAACTCGACAAGCGCATCGAGCTTGTGCAGCACGGCGCCGAGACCGAACTCGACCGCCAGGTGCTGGAACTCATCAAGGACCCGCTGACCCACATGGTGCGCAATTCCGCCGACCACGGGCTGGAAACGCCGGCCGAGCGGCGCGCCGCCGGCAAGCCGGAAACCGGGCGGATCACCCTGAACGCCTTCCACGAGGGCGGCCATATCATAATCGAGGTGGCCGATGACGGGCGCGGCCTGCCGGTCGATCGCATCCGCGCCAAGGTGCTGACGCGCGGCCTGGCGACCGAGGCCGAGCTGGCCGGCATGACCGACGCGCAGGTGCACCGCTTCATCTTCCGCGCCGGCTTCTCCACCGCTGCCGTGGTCACCGCGGTGTCGGGCCGCGGCGTCGGCATGGATGTGGTGAAGACCAACATCGAGCGCATCGGCGGCACTATCGACCTGAAGAGTGCCGCCGGGCAAGGCACCACCTTCCTGGTCAAGATACCGCTCACCCTGGCCATCGTTTCGGCGCTCATCGTGCAGGCCGGGCGCGAGCGCTTCGCCATTCCGCAGATCAGCGTGGTCGAACTGGTGCGCGCCGCCGGCATCGGGGGCGCGGCAGCCGCCGACCGCACCGAAAGCCGGATCGAGCGCATCAACGGCACGCCGGTGCTGCGCCTGCGCGACCGGCTGCTGCCGCTGGTCAGCCTGGCCGGGCTGCTGCGCCTCGAGCAGGACACCGGCGCGCAGGAAGCCAGCCAGTGCATCGTGGTCACCCAGGTCGGCGCCAGCATGCTGGGCATCATCGTCGACCGGGTGTTCGACACCGAGGAGATCGTGGTCAAGCCGGTGGCGCCGATCCTGCGCCACATCACCATGTTCAGCGGCAACACCATCCTGGGCGACGGGTCGGTGATCATGATCCTGGACCCCAACGGCATCGCCCGCGCCAACGGCATCGCCGGCAGCGAATCGCGGGTTGCCGAAACCGCGCCGCCCACGACGGTGGCGCAGTCCGAACAGCGCATTGCCATGCTGCTGTTCCGCGCCGGCGGCAGCTCGCCCAAGGCGGTGCCGCTCAGCCTGGTGGCGCGGCTGGAGGACATCGAACGCGACCGGATCGAAATCTCCGCCGGCCAGCCGGTGGTGCAGTACCGCGGCCGGCTGATGCCGCTGGTGCCGCTGTCCGGCACGCTCGACACGGCGAAGGAGCGGCAGGCGGTGCTGGTGTTCAACGACGTGGACCAGCGCCTGGGGCGCGATCGCTGCATGGGGCTGGTGGTGGACGAAATCCTCGACGTCGTCGAGGACCGCCTGAAGGTGGAACTGTCCGGCGACCGTCCGGGCCTGCTCGGCACCGCGGTGGTGGCGGGGCGCGCCACCGATGTGATCGACACCGCCTACTGGCTCACCCAGGCAACGCAGGACTGGTTCCGCGCCGGGCAGAAATCCGGCGGCGCCCGCGCGCCGCAGCTGCTGGTGGTCGAGGACAGCGACTTCTTCCGCAACCTGCTGGTGCCGGCACTGTCGGCCGAGGGCTATGAGGTCACCGCCTGCGACTCCGCCGGGCGCGCGCTGCGCCTGCGCGAAGCCGGGGTGACGTTCGACGCCGTGGTGTCCGACATCGAAATGCCGGAGATGGACGGGCTGCAATTCGTCCGCACGCTGCGCGCCGGCGGCGCCTGGGCCGGGCTGCCGGTGATCGCGCTGAGCGGGCGGGTCAGCGCCGCCGAGATGGCGGCCGGGCGCGGCGCCGGCTTCACCGATTATGTGGGCAAGTTCGACCGCGCGGCGCTGCTGGCGAGCCTTCGCCAGTGCCTGGGCGAAGCCGTGCACGCGTCGTAGGGAACGGAGGGGAGCATGGGCATCACGGTGCTGGAACGGCCGGCGGAAGCCTCGGCCGGCGGAGACGAGCGGGTGTTCGTGACGCTGACCGTCGCGGACCAGTTGTGCGGCGTGCCGGTGCAGGCGGTGCGTGACGTGCTGGGCGAGCAGGTGATCACCCGCATCCCGCTGGCGCCGAGCGAAATCGCCGGCAGCCTCAACCTGCGCGGGCGGATCGTCACCGCCATCGACCTCCGCCGGCGGCTGGGCCTGCCGGATGCGCCGGCGGGCACGCCGCGCATGTCGGTGGTCGCCGAGCAGGGCAGCGAACTCTATGCCCTGCTGGTCGATCAGGTCAGCGAAGTGCTCAGCCTGCCGGCCGACACCTTCGAGCGCAATCCGCCCACGCTGCCGCCGGAATGGGCGGCGCACAGCGTCGGCATCCACCGGCTGGAGGACCGCCTGATGGTGGTGCTGGACGTGGTCCGCGTGCTGGCGCTCGCGCCGGAGGGCTGAGCGCATGGCCCTCGCTGCGAACCGGGCGCGAACCTGCCTGGTGGTGGATGACAGCCGCGTGGTGCGCAAGGTCGCGCGCCGCATCCTGGAAGGCAACGGCTTTGCCGTGCGGGAGGCGGCGGACGGCAGCGAGGCACTCACCTCCTGCCGCGCCAGCCTGCCGGATTGCGTGCTGCTGGACTGGAACATGCCGGTGATGAACGGCATCGAGTTCCTCAAGGCGCTGCGCCAGGAATTCGGCCCCAGCCCGCCGGTGGTGTTCTGCACCACCGAAACCGAGATGAGTTTCGTCGAACAGGCGATCGCGTGCGGGGCGCAGGAATTCATCATGAAGCCGTTCGACGACGAAATCCTGCTGGGCAAGTTCGGCCAGGTCGGCCTGCTGTGACCACCCTGCCCGCCTCCCCCCCGACCCAGGCAGGCCCACCGGCCGACGTGGCGCGGGTGCTGCTGTGCGACGACTCGGCGGTGATCCGCGGTGCCATCGGCCGCATGCTCGACAGTGACCCGGCGGTGCGGGTGGTGGCAAGGGTGGCGAACGGCCAGCAGGCGCTGGAGGCGGTGCAGCGGGAACGCTTCGACGTGGCCGTGCTCGACATCGAGATGCCGGTGATGGACGGCATGACGGCGCTGCCGCTGCTGCTGCGGGCCGATCCGGGGCTGCGCGTGATCATGGCCAGCACGCTGACCACCCGCGGCGCCGACATCGCCCTGCAGGCGCTGCGGCTGGGGGCGGCCGACTACGTGCCGAAACCCTCGGTCGCTGCCATCGCCGACGACAGTTTCCGGCGCGAACTGCTGGCGAAGGTGAAGGGACTGGCCCGGCTGCGCCGGCGCGAACGCGCGCCCGCCGGGCCGGCACGCGGGCCGATGGCCCCATCCCGCCCGGCCGGGCGGGAAGCGCCGTTGCTGCTGGCGGTCGGCAGTTCGACCGGCGGGCCGCAGGCGCTGTTCACCCTGGTGCAGGGGCTGGGCTGCGCGGTGCCGGTGCCGGTGGTGATCACCCAGCACATGCCCGCCACCTTCACCCCGATCCTGGCCGAGCATCTGACCCGCCTGGGCGGCCTGCCCTGCGCCGAAGCGTGCGACGGCGAAGCGCTGCAACCCGGCCGCATCCATCTGGCCCGGGGCGACCGGCATCTGCTGGTGGAAGGCCGGGCGGGGGCGTTGCGGGCGCGGCTGTCGGACGCGCCGGCGGAGAATTTCTGCCGCCCCGCGGTCGATCCCATGCTGCGCAGCGCCGCCGCCGCCTGCGGCGGGCGGGTGCTGGTGGTGATGCTGACCGGCATGGGCCATGACGGCCGCGAGGGCACCCGCGCGGTGATCGAGGCGGGCGGCGCGGCGCTGGCCCAGGACGAGGCAACCAGCGTGGTCTGGGGCATGCCGGGCGCCATCGCGCTGGCCGGGCTGTGCCATCGCGTGCTGCCGCTGCCGGCGCTGGCGCCCTGCGTGCTGGATATGCTGCGCCTGTCCGCGTTGCGCGCCAGCCCGGGGGCGCGGCCATGACACCGCAGAGCTTCACCGTGTTCGCGACCTTGCTGCGCGCGGGCTCGGGCCTCGCGATCACCCCGGACAAGCTCTATCTGCTGGAAACCCGGCTGACGCCGCTGGTCAAGCGGGAGAATCTGTCCGGGCTGGACGCCCTGGCGGAGCGGCTGCGCAGCCCGACGCAGACCCTGCTGGCGCGCGAAGTGGTCGAGGCGATGACCACCAACGAAAGCTTCTTTTTCCGCGACGACCGGCCGTTCACCCACATGCGCACCCAGGCGCTGCCGCGGCTGCATGCCGCCCGCCCGGCGGGGGCAAGGCTGCGCATCTGGTCGGCGGCGGCCAGCACGGGGCAGGAAGCGTATTCGCTCGCCATGCTGGTGGCCGAAAACCGCGCGATGCTCGGCGGGCGCGAGGTGGAAATCCTCGGCACCGACATCGCCCGCGAGCCGCTCGCCCGCGCACGGGAGGGCATCTACACCCAGTTCGAAATCCAGCGCGGCCTGCCGATGCAGTTGCTGGTGAAATACTTCCGCAAGGACGGCCCCCAGTGGCGGCTGGCCGACGCCATCCGCGCCATGGCCAGCTTCCGGGAATGGAACCTGCTGGGTGACCTGCGTCCGCTCGGCCAGTTCGACGTGGTGTTCTGCCGCAACGTATTGATCTATTTCGACCAGCCGACCAAGACGCGGGTGCTGGAAGCGATCGCCCGGCAGATGGCACAAGATGGGCTGCTGTATCTCGGCGGGGCCGAGACCGTGCTGGGAATCACCGACCGCCTGGTGCCGTCCGGGGCGGACCATGGGGTGTATCAGCTGGCGGGGAGCGCGGCGGGGGCGGCGCGGGAGCGGGTGGTGGCGTAGCAGGAATTCTGTTCTGTCACAGAACATTCATACGAATGGAATTGAACTCAGCCAGATGCGCGCCTAACAAATGCCGAGCAAAAATTCAGTCCCGTTCGGAAAAATCCATGATTAGTCATGTGTCGTTTCGTTTCATACTGCTTACCGCAACTGCGGCGGTTATCGTCGGGCCAACCGCAGTGACACCTGCCGCAGCTTCGACAATTGGTTCTTTTACACCGGGCGATCTCGTGATCAGCACGGTCTCGTCCTATAATGGCGGCGGTCTCGATACGGCGGCGCCCATCGTGCTGGACCAGTTTCAGTTGAATGCGAACGGCACCTCCGCGACGGCCAACGGAACGCTCGTTCTGCCGCAAACCAGCAGTGGCGCGAACAGCGCGATTTCCGGCGAATACGGTTCGGCGTCGGAAGGCATCCTGCAGCAATCCGCCAACGGCCAGTACCTGACGATCATGGGGTATGGCGTCAACGCAACGACGTTCAACACTGCGGCGCCGTCCACCTACGGCACGGCGGCGCTCGGCCAGACCAAAAGCCTCACCGCCGCCAACCAGACGGGTACCGTCGTTACCACGGTGCCGCGCGTGGTCGCGCTGATCGGCGGCGATGCGAGCGTCAACACCACCACGGCGCTGACCGGGGTGTTCAACACGAACAACCCGCGCAGCGCTGCAACGGTGGACGGCTCGAGCTTCTATGTCTCGGGCCAGGGCGGAAGCAAGACGGACCCGACGCAGGGCGTGTTCTATGCAAAACTGGGCGCCACCACCGCGACGCCGATCGACACCAGCACCGACACGCGGGTGGCGTCGATCGTCAATACCGGCAGCGGCAACACCCTCTATGTTTCGCGCGACCAGAACCCGTCGGGCAGCGGCGGCCAGAACTTTACCAATGTCAGCAGCCTCACCACCGCCAGCGGCGCCCTGCCGACGTCGTCGACAGGGGTGATCACCACCCATATCATCCCGCCGGCCAGCCCGTTCTCTCTCGGCGGCAACAACGGTTCGATCAATGTGACGACGGCGACCGAAAACGGAGTGAACAACAGCAGGCTTGGCAAGTTTGTCTATCTGAGCCCGGAAAGTTATTTCTTCGCCAGCCCGACGGTCGTCTACGTGACGGATAGCGGCCAGCCGAAGAACGGCAACGCCAATGCTGCCGCCCTCGGCGAGGGAGGCCTGCAGAAATGGGTGATGACCACGAGCGGCTGGACCCTGGAATACGATCTCGTTGCCGGCCTGAATCTGGTCAACAACGCCACCGCCAATTCAAACACGCCCACCGCGGCCGGCGTGACCGGCCTGCTTGGCCTGACCGGCAGGATTGTCGACGGCAATGTCGAGCTGTTTGCCACCAGCTATGGCCTGAACGAGCTGTCGGCCAGTTATCTTTATGAAATTACCGACAGTCTTGCGGCAACCACGCCGGGCACCGAGAAGTTCGTTACGCTGTATTCGGCTCCGACCGGAACCTTGATTCGCGGCGTCGCCTTCGCGCCGGTGCCCGAGCCGGCGTCCATCGCCCTCGTTGGTTTTGGTCTGGCTGGCCTCGCACTGCTCCGCCGGCGCCGCCGGACTTCAGCGCCGGCCTGAACGTCGGTCATACCGATCTGCACTTTCGGTGACTCGTCCAAAAGCCGGGTTTGCCAGTTCCTTCCGAACAATCCGCGCATATCACTATCATGCGGAGACCTTGACGCGCTGCTGGCGAGGCTTTGCTTCGCCCTTCACCAGGGGGCAGTGGCCCCCTTGACCCCATTACACGGAAAGAACGGCTTCGCAGACCGCGGCCACCTGGGACTCGGTCAGTTCGGGATACATCGGCAGGCTCATTACCGCCGCCGCGGCGCGCTCGGTCGCGCGGCACGCCGACGGACCAAGCGCCACCCGCCCGCAATAGGCGGGTTGCAGATGCACCGGCACGGGATAATGCACGCCGGTGCCGACACCCCGCGCGCGCAACGCGGCCTGCACCGCGGCACGATCCGCCACGCGCAGCACATACTGGTGAAACACATGCCCCGCACCGGCACGACGCGCCGGCGGAACAAAACGCCCGCCCGCCAAGGCCGCGTCATAGCGCGCCGCAATCGCGCCGCGGCAGGCGTTCTGCGCGTCCAGATGCGGCAGCCTGACACGCAGGATGGCGGCCTGCACCTCGTCCAGCCGGCTGTTCACGCCGACCGCGTCGGACACGTAATGCTGCCGCCAGCCGTATTGCCGCAGCGCCGCCAGCCGTTCCGCCAGCGCCGCATCATCGGTGGCGATCACTCCGCCATCGCCCAGTGCTCCGAGATTCTTCGTCGGATACAGGGAGAAGCAGGCAATCTGGCCGAATGTACCGAGCTTGCGGGCCGACAACGTCGCGCCATGCGCCTGGCTGCAATCCTCGATCAGCGCCACGCCGTGGCGCGCGCAGATCGCGCCGATGGCATCAAGATCGGCCGCCTGCCCATATAGATGCACCGGAATCACCGCCCGCACCGGCGGCAGACCGACCGGCGGGCGGGCCAGCACGGCCTCCAGTTCCGCGGGGTCCATGGTGTAGTGCAGCGGATCGATATCGATCAGCACCGGCACCGCGCCGGCCATCTCGATGGCGGCAACCGTGGCGACGGCGGTGTGCGACACGGTCGCCACCGCGCAGCCGGCGCCGATGCCCAGGGCCCGCAGCGCCAGCGCCAGCGCGTCGGTGCCGTTGCCGCAGCCAACCGCATGCGCCCGCCCGAGCCAGCCGGCGAATTCGGCCTCGAAGCCGCGCCCCTCGGCACCCAGCACGTACCATCCCGAGCCCAGCACACGCGCCACCGCCGCGTCGATCTCGGTCTGCAGGGCGCGGTAGCCGGCCCCGGGATTGGCCTGGGGAATGATCACCGGCGTGGCGCTCATGGCCGGGCGTTCAAAGATAATCCGCCAGGCGCGGCCGGAACCAGTCGAGCGAATGGCGGATCCCTTCCTCCAGCCCGACCTGCGGCGTCCAGCCGGTGGCGGCGCGGAAGGCGCGATCGTCGGCGTAGTAGCTGCCGATGTCGATGCGCGCCCGGTCAGCCGGGAATTCGCGCATGGTGTAGCTCGCATCCACCCCGCCCAGGGCGACGACCAGGTCGGCGAGTTGCTTCAGGCTGGCCGGCGGCGGGCCGCCGATGTTGAAGATACGGCCGTGGCAAGCCGGCACGGTCGCGGCCAGCAGGAAAGCGTCGGTCACGTCCTCGACAAAGGTCAGGTCACGCAGCTGCTCACCGCCCCAGACCTCGAACGGGCGGCCCTCCAGCACGGACCGTATCCAGATGCCGAGAAAGGTCTGGCGGGCGTCGCGGATGCGCAGGCGGGGGCCGTAGCAGTTGGTCAGGCGCAGGCTGACCACCGGGCGGTTGCTGGCGCGGTGCTCGATCATCCAGTACTGCTCGCCGGCGAATTTCGACACCCCGTTGGCGTCGGGCGGGTTCACCGGATGCGCCTCGTCCACCGGCAGATGCAGCGGGCGGCCGTAGAACTGACGGGTGGAGGCATGCACCACCACGGCCTCCGGCGCCGCTTCCCGCACCGCCTGGATCAGCCGCACCTGCGCCACCGCGTTCACCGCGATGTCGGCCAGCGGGTCGCGCTGGCCGCCCATGTGGCTGGTCTGCGCGGCGAGATTGAAAATGACCTCGGCGCCTTCGCAGATCGGACGCAGGTCCACTTCGCGGATATCGGCGCGCACCAGTTCGACTTCGGCGCCCTCCAGGTTGGCCGGGTTGGCACCGCCGCCGAACAGAAATCCGTCCAGCGCCACCACCCGCGCCCCGCGCATCGACAGCGCATGACAGAGATTCGAGCCGAGGAACCCGGCCCCGCCCGTCACGAGTACTCTGCGGCCGCGCCACTCCATCACCATCTCCTTCACCTCCAGGGCAGTCTCGCGGTGCTTCGTGGCGGAATTCCGCCGGCGGCGCTACTCCGGCTCGTCAGTGCCGCGGCGCAGATGGCGCCGGTGCTCGGTATCCGGCCCGCCGCTGCGCATGATCTCGCCGAAGCCGAACAGCAGCAGCAGCAGCCCCGCCACCACTTCGAGGGTGGCCAGCGCCCGCACCGCCGGCCCCACCGGGGTGATGTCGCCGTAGCCGACGGTGGCCAGGGTGGTGACCGAGAAATACAGCGCCTCGCTGAAGCTGAGCAGCGCCGGGTGGTCGTGCACCAGGAACAGCGGGCCGCCGATCGACATTTCGGCGACCCGGTAGAAGCAGGCGAACACCACCACCAGCAGCGAATAGAAGGTCAGGAACGCCATGACCGGCATGATCAGCCGGTCGATCCGGGCGGTCACCGTCTCGAACACCAGGGCGATGTCCATCAGCAGCAGCACCAGGTCGCGGGCCGCCCACCCGACCAGGGCGGCGATCAGCAGCGACAGGGCCAGCAGCGCCAAGCCCTGCCCCAGCCCGCCCAGGTTCAGCCGCGGCTCCAGGAAGGCCAGCGTGCCGATCAGCAACAGACCCGGCAGCCAGCGCGACATGCGCGGCAGGTGGGTCAGTTCATGGTGGCGCCGCGCCCGGACCAGCCCGGACACCTGCCGGCGGCGCAGGAAGCAGCCGAGCAGGAAACCGCCCACCGGCACGCCCAGCGCAATGGCCGCGAGGCTGCCCGGCGCGTCGGGGAAATTGGATTCGTGGAAATACACGAACACACAGGCATAGACGGCGAGCGTGTTGGCCACGGTGACGCCGAAATGCGACCCGCCGGGGAATACGAGGAAAAAAAAGCCGAACCCCGCCACGCAGGCACCGATGGAGGCGACGGAAAAATGCCAGTCCTCGCCCATTGCCGCGCCCACCAGCCCCACTAGCACGAGGGTGAAGGCGGTCGCCCGCAGCCAGTGTCGGTCGATGCGTCGGGTGGGGTGACGCGGCGGGATGGACATGGCGCGGACGGCTATCAGTGAACGTGCCGCAAGGGTAGTGGCGACGTGCGCCGGATCAGCGCTGCGGCGGCGGAGCTTTGTCGGCGCGGCCTGGGAACTGGCCCCGGGCGGTCACTCAGCCTTTGTGCGCGTCGGCGTCCCGCTGCCGGCGGGCGGCGCGCATGTGCAACCAGGCAGCACTCCAGCCCAGAATCACGAGCACAACGGGCGCTCCGAGATAGACCGTGGTGAACAAGACCTGATTGGTCATTCCCTCAAATCCGACAAAACGCGCCGCGCAGCGAACTGCAGGAAACCCCACGCCGCCACCCACCCCAGGGAGCCGAGGATCAGCGTGCCCTTGGATATGGCAACCGGACTGGCGGAAGAATAGATGAAAGCAGCGAGTGGCGCCAGCACACCGATCGTGATGCAGCCGTTGGCAACCGTCGCGATGGAGTTCGCCAGCAGCTTCGTCTGCTCATTCCAGATGATGCCCATTCGTCCGGTCCCCAGATGCCTGCTCCGCCGCGGTTGAAGCCAGAGCCGCACCTTTTCGTCCGCGGCCGCTCCCTACCCCCGCAAATGCGGCCGCCAGACCCGTGCCCGCAGACTCTCCCGCGGCCCCGCCAGCAGTCCCGCCGCCCACAACGCCCCCGCCGAAAGCACGATCGCCGGCCCCGCCGGCACATCGGCATGGAACGACAGCAGCAGCCCCGCCACCGACGAAACCAACGCCAGCCCCACCGCGGCGCGCACCTGCCCGGCCAGTTCGGCGGCGAAATGCCGCGCCGCCACCGCCGGCAGCATCATCAGCCCCACCGACATCAGCGTGCCGAGCGCGGCGAACCCGCCCACCACGCACAGCACCACCAACCCCATGAACCCCAGGTGCCAGACGCCGCCGCGTCCGCCCACCGCACGCATGAAGCCGGGATCGAAACTCTCCAGCACCAGCGGGCGCCAGATCACCGCCAGCCCCAGCAGCGCCACGCTCGCCGCCCCCGCCATCAGCAACAGGGCGGCATCATCCACCGCCATCACGCTGCCGAACAGCAGATGCGCCAGGTCCACCCCGCGCGTGGCGGAGACGATCGCCACCCCCAGGGCCAGCGCCACCAGATACACCCCGGCCAACTGGCTGTCCTCGCGCCCGCCGGAGGCGCGCGCCAGCCAGCCCGCCAGCAGGGCGACGGAAAATCCCGCCAGCACCCCGCCCAGCCCCATCGCCCACAGGGAAAACCCGCCCGCCAGCGCGCCCAGCGCCACCCCGGGCAGAATGCCGTGCTGCAGGGCGTCGCTGGTCAGGCTCATCCGCCGCAGCACCAGCAGCACGCCCAGCGGCGGACCGGCCAGCGACAACGCCACGCAGCCCGCCAGCGCGCGGCGCATGAAGCCCAGCGCGAACGGCTCAAGCAGCCAGTGCAAGCTCACCTCACGCCGCGTCCCGGCAGGGAACCGCTGCGTCCGACCAGGCTTCGGCAGCGAGGCGGGCGCGCAGGCGGTGCTCGGCCGACAGCGCACGGGCGGTCGGCCCCCAGGCAACCGGCGCGCGCGCCAGCAGCAGCGTCTCGGGGAATTCGCGGACCACCAGATCGAGGTCGTGCGTCACGGCGATGACGGTGCGCCCCTGCTGATGCCAGAGCCGCACCAGCGCCATCAGTTCGGCGGCGGTGCGCGCATCGACCGCGTTGAACGGCTCATCCAGCAGCAGCACCGGCGCGTCCTGCACCGCGAGGCGGGCGAACAGCACGCGCTGGAACTGCCCGGCCGACAGCGTGCCGATCAGGCGCCGTTCGAACCCGGCCAGACCGACCTCCTGCAACGCCGCATCGGTGCGCGCGGCGGCGTCGGCGGGCAGGCGACGGAACGCGCCCATCCGCGCCCAGGCGCCCAGCGCCACCACATCGCGGCAGGAAACCGGAAAGCTGCGGTCGAGCGTGCCAACCTGCGCCAGCAAAGCGATCCGGTCCGGCGCCAGCCCGCCGCGGTCGATGCGTCCGTCATGCACCGGATGCAGCCCGGCCAGCGCCCGCAGCAGCGTGGTCTTGCCGGCGCCGTTCGGCCCCACGATGGCGGTCAGGCTGCCCGGCGCGAAACGCCCGGACAGATGATGCACCGCCGGGTGGCGGTCGTGCACGCAGGTCAGGTCGTGCAGCACGATCGGTGGCGGGATCATGCGGCGAGCGCCCAGGCAACGCCCAGCCAGATCACCGCGACGATCGCGAGCGCCAGCGCCAGACGGGACCCCAGGCCGGCGAGCGGCGAGAGCGGGTCGATCATCGCAATAATATAACGTCCCCTGCCCTTTTCGGCAAAACAACCCGGCGTGGTAGGGTCGGCGCCGCATGAGCCCTTCTCCCGCGCCTGTTGCTCCCGATCCCGACCTGGCCGCGCGGCGGTCCTTGCGGGACCATCGCCGCTTTGCAACCGCCCTGCTGGGCGGGATGGGCGCGCTGACGGTGGCGACCTACGCCCTGCCGCCCGGCATCGCCACCGATCTGCTGCAGGCCGCCGCCAAGGCCGGCTTCGTCGGCGGCGTGGCGGACTGGTTCGCGGTGACCGCGCTGTTTCGCCACCCGCTCGGCCTGCCGATTCCGCACACCGCCATCATCCCGAATCAGAAGGAACGGCTGGGCCGCGCGCTCGGCCGGTTCGTCGCCGGGCATGTGTTCACCCGCGGCGAGGTTTCGCAATTCCTCGGGCAACTGGACCTGCCCGGCATCCTGCGCCGTTTCCTGTCCGATCCGGCGGCGACCCGCCCCGCTGCCGAGGCACTCGCCGCCCTGGTGCCGCGCATCCTGGCCACCATCGAGGACGGCCGGGCACGGCGGGCGCTGGGGCGGATCCTGCCGCGCATGCTGGGCGGCCGGGACGCCGGACGGGTGATCGGCCGCGCGCTGCGCCAGCTGGTCAGGGGCGGCCAGCACCAGGACGCTTTTTCGTTCCTTCTCAGCAGCCTGAAGGCGGCGCTGGCGAGCCGCGAGTATGCCCTGCAACGCGCCATCGAGGCGCGGGTGATCGAGCAGGGCGGCCTGCTGGTGGGCTGGACGGTGGGCGCCGCGGTGGCCCAGCGGGTGATCGGCCAGATCAACGCCGAGTTGGCCCGCATGGAGCCGGAGCGGTCAGAGATGCGCGCCGCCTTCGAGGAGTGGGTGCGCCGCGAGATCGTCCGCATCGAGCAGGACCCGGCGCGGGCCGCCGAGATCGGCGCGGCGATCAGCCGCCTGCTGGCGCACGAGACCATGCGCGGCTGGCTCGGCGATGTGTGGACGCGGCTGCGCACGACAGTGGAGGAGGATGCCACCCGGCCGGACGGGCAGACCATCGCCTTCATCGCCGGCGCGCTGGCCAATCTTGGCGCCCTGCTGGAAAGCGATCCCGGCGCGCGCGCCCGGCTGCAGGTCGCGGCGGAGGCCATTGCCGGCACGCTGCTGCCGGCCGCCCAGGGGCAGTTGTCGGCGTTCATCGCCGGCGTGGTGGCGCGCTGGGACGCCGGGACGGTGACGGAAAAGCTGGAACTGAGCGTCGGCCCCGACCTGCAATACGTGCGCATCAACGGCACGCTCGTCGGCTTCCTGGTCGGCGGCGTGCTCTATGCGGTGCTGCACGCCCTGTTCGGGCAGGTCAACTGACCCCTGGCCTTGCTTGTTTACTCCGCGAATGGCGGCCGGGCCTGGCCCCCACCTGAACGGCCAAGCCGCCAAAGCCGCCAGCGGAACGCCCCGTAGGCGATCAGCCCGGCCACGACGGCCACCGGGATGAGTGCGAACGCCACCCACAGCGCCAGCGCGGACAGCGCCGCCAGGCCGGCGAGCACCGCCACCACCAGGCCGTAGCGCAGCAGTTTCTCCGAGGGGGTTTCCGAGGGGGGTTCAACGAACTGCCCATCGGGCGTCATGTCGAGCTGCGGGCCGGACCGGACGCGGCTGATATGAATCTTCATGCCGGCGAAGTGGCGCGGATCGATGCCGGGTTCAAGCCCGCATTTCGTGGCGCTTGTGTCATGTTCGGGTCGGCGCCCGCGCTACCGCCCCCCGCTGACCGGCACCAGCGCCCCGGTGACATAGGCCGCCTCGTCGGAGAGCAGCCACAGGATCACCCGGGCCACCTCCTCCGCCGTACCGGCCCGCTGCATGGGAATGGCGGGCGCCATCCGCTCCAGCCGGTCCGGCTGGCCGGCCTTGGGATGGATGTCGGTGTCGATCAGCCCCGGGCACACCGCGTTCACCCGGATGCCGCGCGGCGCCAGTTCCTTGGCCGCGCCGATGGTGAAGCTGTCCACGGCGCCTTTCGAGGCGGCGTAGTGCACCCACTCGTTCGGCCCGCCCAGCGCCGCCGCGCGCGAGGACACGTTCACCACCGCCCCGCCCGGGCCGCCCAGATCGGTCGCCATGCGGCGGATCGCCTGCTTGAGCGCCAGGAAGGAGCCGGTCACGTTGGTGGTGAACACGCGGTCGAGCACGGCCGCGTCCACCGCGTCGAGCGTGGCCACCGGCCCGGTGATGCCGGCATTGTTGACCAGCGCCGTCACCGGGCCGAGCCGGCGATCGACGGCGGTGAAGAAATCCGAGGTCGCGGCTTCGTCGCCGGCATCGGCGTGCATTGCCATCGCCGTCCCGCCGGCGGCGGTAAGCGCCACCACCAGCGCCTCCGCCGCCTCGCGTCCGCCGCGATACGACAGCGCCACCGCGTAGCCGCGTGCGGCCCCCAGCCGGGCCGTCGCGGCGCCGATGCCGGCGCCGCCGCCGGTAATCACCAGGACAGGCTTCACGAACCGCGCAACAGATAGCGCCGGTTGACCGGTTGCAGCGGGCGGGCATTCATCGGGAAGATCGCCTTGAACGCATCGATATCGGCCTGCGCCACCTCGACCGTGTGGGTGAAAACGTTCCAGTCCACGACCTCGGAACAGGGGGGCGTCGTGAGCGATCCCTCATAGCGGTAGAAATCGCGATCGCGCGGCAGCAGTGATGCGGGATCGAGCGGTACCCGAAGACGTGCTTCCCCTTCTTCTGCGGGCGCGATGGCGATGATATCGGAAAACCCCTTGTTCCTTTCGCCCGCGACCATAAGCGCGCCGATCACCGCAATACGGCCACCGGGCTGCGCATGGACGAAATGCGCTTCCATGGCGGTGCGCTTGCCGTCGACGGCATGCTCACTGGGAGCGTGGAAATGGAACTGCTTGAATTCGTAGTCAAGGTTGCCGATTGTCAACTTCCCGCCGGTCCTGGAATTTGCCTGGATCGTGTGGCCGTTATTGACGACCTCGAATGCCTCGGGCTTCCAGGCAATCACCATGCGGTCGGCTTCGGCGCGGATGGCGTTGGTCAGGTCGATCGGCGATTGCTGCGAACCGACGGCGCACGCCTTGAACCGGCTGTCCATCTCGCCCCATTCGGCCGGACCATGCTCGCCCTGGTATCCCCAGTGCGGCGCATCACTGTCGGCCCGTGCGGCCGACGCGCAGACAGGGCACGCCATCAGTCCGGCCAGAAAACCACGACGATGCATTTTCGATCTCCCCTTTCGATACCCGTGTGGAAGAATCCTACGCATGACGACGTGCGGGTGTCCAGGTCCGGCGGCACCGGGCCGGCCGCGGCCTCCACACGGCACGCGATCGCGGCTATCACCGGGCGTGCCGGACGCGCCATGATCGCGGTGCGGCGGGGCGTCGGCACCGCCGGGGAACGACTGAACCAACCGCCGGAAAAGCGAGCAAAATCATGCGTCCGATCTTCGTCATGATCAAATGCGAGATGGGTCAGAGCTACCAGGTCGCCCGGATCGCGGCCGATACCATCGAGGAGTTGTCCGAACTCTACTCCACCTCCGGCCAGTACGACCTGCTGGCGAAGTTCTACCTCAGCCCGGAGCACGACACCGGCCTGTTCGTGACCGAGCGGGTGCAGACCCTTCCGGGGGTCAAGGATACCTACACGTTGATCACCTTCAACGCGTTCGTCGACGGCCGCGCCTGACCGGCCGGATCGCACGCCGCGCTTGATCCGGCGGCCGACTTGCCGCTTTGATGGGCGGCGCACGGCAGTGCGGTGCAAGGCAGCGCGCCACCAGCCAGCGAGGGGTGGCATGGCAGGACCGGAACCGGCGGGAAGCAATCGGGTGAACCCGCCGCCAGTCCCGGCCGGCGAGGGTTGGCGGCGGATCGCCGCCCTGCGCCCCCGCCTTGTCGCCCTCGGCGCGGTGCTGGTGGCCACGGCGCTGGTGGTCTGTTTTGTGCTGGTGCTGGCAAACCGCCAGGCGACGCTGGATGCGGCCCGCATGGCCGCCGACAACCTCGCTTTGGGGGTCGCCGAGCAGACCGCCAGCGCGGTGCAGGCGGTGGATATTGTGCTGCGCGACCTGCAGATGCATGCGACCGAGGCTGGGTACGCCTCGGCGCAGGCGGTGCACGCAACCATGGCCGGGCCGGGGTTCGCGTCATGGCTTCGCAGCAGTGTCGCCCATTTGCAGCAGATCGAGGCGCTGCTGGTGGCCGATCCGCAGGGCCGGGTGATCGACGCGGCCGGACGGCTCCCGGCGGCTACCCTGGAAGCGGTCGTCGAGGCGGCCATCCGCCATTTCGCCGCCACTCCGGGCGATGCGCTGTTCGTCAGCGCCCCGCTTTCCTTGCCTGCCTCAGCGCCGGGCCAGCAGCCCTGGGTCGTCCACCTGGCGCGCCGGGTGGCCCTGCCGGACGGCACGCCGGCGGGGGTTGTCGTCGCATGCCTGCGGCTGGACGCGTTCGGATCGCTGTACGCCGGTTTGCGCCTGCCCGCCGACAGCGTGGTGGCGCTGCTGCGCCGTGACGGCACCCTGCTGCTGCGCCAGCCGCCGCTGACGCAGGGCGACTTGCGGGTGGGGCCGGACAGCCTCTGGCACGCCGTGGTGGCACGCGGCGGCGGCCGTTTCCGCGCGCCCAGTGTGTTCGATGGCCACGAACGGATGATGTCGGTGCGGCCGTTGCACGACTATCCGCTGGTTTCCGTGGTCGGGGTGAGCGAAACCGCCGCCCTGGCGGGATGGCGGCACGAGGCCGTTCTGGGCGGCATCGGCGCGCTGACGGCGTCCGGCTGCATCCTGCTGCTGTTGCGCGCCCTGCTGCGGCAGTTCCACCGGCTGGAACGGTCGCAGGCCTCGCTGGAAGCGGCCAACGAAAACCTGTCGCGCAAGTCGCGCGAACTGGAAACCACGCTCGCCACCATGGACCAGGGCCTGATGATGGTGGATGCCGATAACAGGGTCGCGGTCTGCAACCAGCGCGCGCTCGAGATGTTCGACCTGCCGCCGGAGCTTATGGCATCACGCCCGAGCTTCGACAAGGTGCTCGCCTACCAGTGGAGTACCGACGAGTTCCGCGACACCGCGACTGGCATGCAGGCGTTCATCCGCGCCGGCGGCATCCTGGACCGGCCGCAGACCTACGAGCGGCGCCGTCCGAACGGGCATGTGATCGAGGTGCGCAGCGTGCCGCTGAAGGGCGGCGGGGTGGTGCGCACCTACACCGACGTCACCGCGCGCATGCTGGGGGAGGAACGCTTCCGCCAGATCTTCAACGACTGCCCGCTGGCGATCGCGCTGATCTCGCCCGCAAACGAGCACCTCGTCCAGGTCAACCCGGCCTGCTGCGTGCTGGCCGGACGCCGCGCCGATGAGATGGAGGGCAGGTTCTGGCCGGACTTCGTCCATCCGGACGATCACCCGAGATTGGTGGCACAGCGTGAGGCAGGCATTGGACGCGCGACGACGGAGGCGCGGCTGCTGACCAGCTCGGGCAAGGTGGTGTGGATGCGCGTGACCGGCAGCTGGCTGCCGGCCGCTCCCGGCCGCCCGCCGTTGCGGCTGGTGATCGGCGAGGACGTCACCCTGCAGCGCGAGATGGAGGCGCGGCTGCGCCAGGCGCAGCGCCTGGAAGCCGTCGGGCAGCTCACCGGCGGCGTGGCGCACGACTTCAACAACCTGCTCGCCATCATCACGCTGAATGCCGAACTGCTGGCCGAGGGCACGGCGGCCGACCCGGAGCACGCCCGGCTCGCCACCGAGATCCTGGCCACCGCCGGCAGCGGCGCGGAACTCATCCGGCGGCTGCTCGCCTTTGCCCGCCGCCAGCCGCTGCAACCGCGGACGATGGACCTGAACGCCACGATCACCGAGGCCGTCAGCCTGTTGCGCCGCACGCTCGGTGCGGCGGTCCGGGTGCAACTGGACCTCACGCCCGATCTCTGGCCGTTGCGCGCCGATCCCTCGCAGGTCGGCGATGCATTGCTCAACCTGGCGCTGAACGCGCGCGACGCCATGCCGGATGGCGGCACGCTCACCATCACCACCGCCAATATCGCCATGGGCAGCATCGCCATGGCCGCCAGCGATGAGAGGTCGGAGGCGGCGGATGCAACGCCGGACCTGCCGGCCGGCAACTATGTGGCGCTGACCGTCACCGACACCGGCACCGGCATGGCGCCAGAGGTGCTGGACCGGGCGGTGGAACCGTTCTTCACCACCAAGCCGCCGGGTGCGGGCACCGGACTCGGCCTCAGCATGATCTATGGCTTCGCGCGGCAATCCGGCGGCATGCTGGCGCTGGCCAGCGCGCCGGGTAGCGGAACCCGCGTCCGCCTGCTGTTGCCGCGCGCCGAGGCGGTCGACGCGGCGGCGGTGCCGGGCGCCCGCACCGGCAATCTGCCGCGCGGGCGCGAGACGGTGCTGCTGGTCGATGACAATCCGGCGGTCCGCGACGTCGCCGCCCGCCAGCTCGCGGCGCTGGGCTATGCGGTGCGCGCGGCGGATAGCGGCCCGGCCGCGCTGGAGGTGGTGCGGTCGGACGCCCAGCTGGACCTGCTGTTCACCGACATCATCATGCCCGGCAGCATGACCGGCATTGCCCTGGCACAGGCCGCACGGCGGGTACGGCCGTCGCTGAAGGTGCTGTTCACGACCGGCTTCGCCCGGATTGCCGCGAGCGGCACCGAGCCGGACCCCGCGCCGCTGCTGCGCAAGCCTTACCGCCGCCAGGAACTGGCTGAGCAGGTTCGGGCGGCGCTGGATGGATAACGGCCGGCGGATGCCGATCGTCC
Source organism: uncultured Acetobacteraceae bacterium (assembly GCA_903907955.1). GTDB lineage: Bacteria > Pseudomonadota > Alphaproteobacteria > Acetobacterales > Acetobacteraceae > Rhodovastum. The sequence continues at coordinate 54,619 of CAIVPZ010000057.1, forward strand.
GCGGGAACCTTGCCGCGTCGGATCAGGCCGCCCCGCGCCGCAGGACAAAACACGTTGTATTACACGCCCTTGTGTGCACCGGTTTCACCAAGGCGTGATATAAATCATTCGGTTGGAGTTTCGTGGAGCATAAAGTGATGGGCTTTGCCGCCCCATTTGCCTTGCCGCGCAGTCACGTCCGCACTCCCGTCGCTGCGTGGAAAGAAGGACATGTGCGTGAGCATTTGCCGGGGCAGGCCAATATGCAGCCAGTGATGCTCAAGGATATCGACGGCAAGGATATCGACTGCAAAATGGCGATACCGGGGTCCGCGGTCTTCGGCTCGACCAATATCCGGGTGCCGGAGAGTGGGAAGTTGCCCGAAAGCGGGAATCGGAGGTTGCGGGAACTTGTGGTGGGCGCGACCCACGGTTGCTTCGGCCTCGCCGGTCGGCCTGGCCCTGCACAGATAAGGACGTCACAATGAGACCACTCAGAAGACTTGCCCCGCTCATGGTGCTGTCGCTGGCGTTCATCCCGGGCGGGGTGCCGCTGCAGTCCATTCCGGCGCATCCGCCGGGGCTGGTTTGTGTCGTGCACACGTCCTGGTGCGCGATGCTGGTGCCGGGAACGGCGGGGGCACCCTGCAGCTGTCCGACCCTGTATGGACGGACCGCGGGGATCTTGCGGTAGGCAGTGCGTATGTGCCCCACCTCAGACGCACGGCGCATGGTGTGGGGTGCTGAGTTGGTGATGTTATTGAGGTGCGGTCCAGTGAAAATCTCGTACGCAACAATCCTGACAGTCGCCGCCCTCGCCTTGCAGTGTGCACCATCGCAGGCGCAGGGGTGGCGCTATTACGGCAACCGCAGCGGCGAGTCCGTCGGCTTTGCGGACGGCTTGTCGCAGGCTCCCGGTGGAGGGTTGTCGGTAGGGCCTGGAGGCGGGTTGTCGGTCGGGCCGGGGGGCGGGTTGTCCGTTGGCCCGGGGGGCGGGTTGTCCGTTGGCCCGGGGGGCGGGCTGTCCGTCGGCCCCGGCGGGGGGCTGTCCCAGGGGCCGGGTGGCGGCCTTTCGGTGGGGCCGGGGGGCGGACTCTCGGTCGCCATGCTTGGCGGGCTGGCGGTCGCGCCTTGCGGCGGCCTGGCCGTTGCGCCGTGTGGCCTGCTGCCGCCGCAGCGGTTGAGCTACCTGGTGTTCTTCGACTGGGATCGGTTCAGTTTGACGCAACCTGCCCGCGCGCTGATCGCGGCGGCCGCGAAAGCCATCAGCGAGGGTCAGCCCGCCCGCATCCAGGTCAACGGGCACGCCGATCTCACCGGGCCGGCCGCCTACAATCAGCGTCTGTCGCAACGGCGCGCCAGGGCGGTTGCCGATGAACTGGTCGCCGACGGTGTTCCGGCGCAGGAAATCCAGATCCGGGCGTTTGGCGACCGTTCACCGCTGATCGCCACCGGGCCTGGGGTGCGTGAGCCGCAGAACCGGCGGGTGGAAATCATTGTCATGCCTGCGCCCGAACAAACCGCGGCGAACTGATGGCGGTCGTGCCGCGGCATGCCATGAAACAGAATTAATCTTTGTCGTCATGGCCGTGCCCTGCACGGCCATGACGACGGGGCGACAATAACAACCTGCTTTCCGTCCATCTGCGCGCTTTTTGGCCGCACCCCGGCTATGCCGCCGCCTTCTCAACGATCCGCCCCGGCCCCTCCGCGCCGCGCTGGAACACCAGGTGCCGTTCGTGGAACGCGCCCACCGCCGGGCGGTGCGCAATCGAGACGATGGTGGTTCCGGGCAGGCGCTCGTGCAGCAGCCGGTACAGCGCCTCCTCGGCCTCGGGGTCCAGACTGGCGGTGGCCTCGTCGAGGAACAGCCAGTCCGGCCGCGCCAGCAGCGCCCGCGCCAGCGCCAGCCGCTGCTGCTCGCCGCCGGACAGGCGCTGGCTCCAGTTGTCCTCATCATCCAGCCGCCCGGCGAGCCCGGCCAGCCCCACCGAAGCCAGCGCGTCGCGCACCGCATCGTCGCCATGCGCGTCGGGTGGCGCCGGATAGCAAACGGCGTGGCGCAACGTGCCGAGCGGAATGTAGGGCCGCTGCGGCAGGAACAGCGTGCTGCCCAGCGGGCGGCGCACCGCACCGCGCCCGAACGGCCAGATGCCGGCCAGCGCGCGGAACAGCGTGGATTTGCCGGACCCCGACCGGCCGGTGACCAGCACCGACTCGCCGGGACGCAACACCAGATCGGCATCCTCGAGCAACGCCTGGCCGCCCGGCAGCGCCAGCGTGGCGCCTTCCAGAGCGTAGCCGGACTCACCGCCGGCACCCGGATGCACCCCCTGCCCCACCGCCGCGCGCGCCGCCTCGATGGCGCGATGGAAGGTCGACAACCGCTCCACCGTGGCCCGCCAGGAGGCGATGTCGGCATAGCTGTCGACGAACCACGACATCGCCCCCTGCACCTGGCCGAAGGCGCCGGCGGTCTGGGTCAGCGCGCCCAGCGGCACCAGCCCGGCGAAATAGCGCGGTGCGGCCACCACGATGGGAAACACCGAGGCCACCTGGCCGTAGCCGGCGGTCAGCGCGGTCAGCATCTTGTAGCGCTGCATCAGCAGCCACCAGTTCGCCGCCAGCGCCTCGAAGCGGACCAGCAGGCCGCGCTTTTCTTCGTCCTCGCCCCGGTACAGCGCCACGCCTTCGGTGTTCTCCCGCAGGCGCACCAGGGAGAAACGGAAATCCGCCTCCACCCGCTGCTTGGCGAAGTTCAGCAGCGCCAGCGGCCGGCCAACGTAATGCGTCGCCACCGTGCCGACGACGGCATAGATCAGCGCCACCCACACCATGTAGCCCGGAATGCTGACGCCCAGCACTTCCAGCGGCCCGGACAGCGACCACAGGATGGCGATGAAGCTGAACAGCGACACCACGTTGGACAGCAGGTCGATGCCGAGGAACAGGATGCCGCGCACCCCCGCCACGCCGTCGCCGATGAAGGCGCGCAGGTCCTCGGCGATACGCTGGTCGGGGTTCTCGATGCCGAGTTCCCGGCCACCGTCATTGGGCGGAATCAGGCTGATGCGGTAATAGGCACGGTCGGCCAGCCATTCATCCAGGAAGAACCGCGTCATCCAGCGCCGCCAGCGGATCTGCAGCCACTGGGTCAGGTAGATGCGATAGACGGCAATCACGATATACGCCACGGCGACGCCGCAGAACCCGGGCAGGATGCCGTTGTCGGTGACCTTCCAGGTCAGCAGCAGGTCGATGAAGCTGCGCCAGTCCTTCTCCTGAAGGCTGGTCATGAAGGCGTTGCCCCAGAAGCTGAGCACCACCTCCATACCCACCAGCACCAGCCGCAGGGCGATCACCGCCAGCAGCAGCAGCCAGGCCGAGCGGCGTTCCTCCGAACGGGTGAAGTACGGCCTGGCCAAATGCCAGGCGTCGCGCAGGAACTCGGCGATGTTGCGCATGCTCGGGGTCCTCAGTTCGCCGGCAGGGCGGTGTCGAGCGCGGCCAGCCAGGCCAGCAGGCGCTTGCGGTTCACACCGAGGTCGGACTCGCCGTAGACGCTGCGCGACCACAAGATCAGGTCCGATTCCGGCGTCACCTGCACGGCGATCAGGTCGGGAAAGTTGAACACCGCGCTGCGGGCGACGAAATGCGCCTGCAGCCGGTCGTCATAGGCGATGTGCGCGAAGCTGCGCGGCTGCGCCAGCGCCACCCGGCGCACCGCCGCATACAATTGCTGCGGCGGCACGTTGTAGTGCCGCGTTACGATGTCCGGCGGCGGGCGGAATCCGGCCGGCGCGGCCAGCGCGGTATTGGCGGTGGCCGGTCGGACCAGGGCGGAGAAATCGATCGGCGGCGGCACCGGCACGCCCTCCGCGCCGTTCCCGGAGCACGCCGGCAGGGCGAGACCGAGCAGCAGGGCAAGCAGACGCATCACGGCAGCCCCCCTTCAGCGACCGCCAGTTCGGGACCCGGGCGGACGCGCAGCCGGATGACACCGCGGATATCCTGCGCCGGGTCCACCGCCCGGCCCTTGCGCAGGATGTCGATCCGTCCGGCCTGGGCCAGGGTGATGGCGGCGCGGCGCACCGCGCCGAGCCTGCTGCGCCACAGATCGCCCTCGCCGGGCACGAGCGCGCGCGCCACCTCGGACGGATCGATCGACCCGGAGGGGCCGCGCGCCGTGGTCAGACGGAGGATCTCGGCCTCCACGGCAATGGTCGTCGGGCCGGCAACGGCCGCGCTGGGGATGGCATTCATGCCGGCGGACATGGCGGCATTCCGCCGTGCACGCAAGTTTCAAGGCGGCAGGTTTCAGGCCCGCAAGCGTCCGCCCGGTGCCGGCGGAGGCGCTTCGCGCCGCAGCGCCTCCGCCGGCACCGGGCGGCCAAACAGGAACCCCTGCCCCTCGTCGCAGCCGCAGCCGGACAGGAAGGCAAGCTGCGGCTCGGTCTCGATCCCCTCGGCCACCACGGTCAGGCCCAGGGCATGCGCGGCCTCGATCACCGCGTGCACGATCGCGGCGCCCTCGCGGTCGAACGGCAGGTCGCGCACCAGCGAGCGATCGAGTTTCATCGCGGTCAGCGGCAGCCGCCGCAGCATGGACAGGCTGGCAAGGTTGGCGCCGAAATCATCGAGCCCGATGCCGGCGCCCAGGTCGCGGATGGCCGACAGGGTGAGCAGGGTATCCGTGTCGATGCTGAAAGCCGCCGACTCGGACAGTTCGATCTCCAGCCGTTCCGGATTGAGGCCGGAGGCGTCCAGCGCCGCCGCCACCTGGCCCAGCAGCGCCCGATCGGCGATCTGCCGGGCCGAGACGTTGACCGACACCACCAGGGGGTCCGGCCAGCGTGCCGCCTCCAGGCACGCCGTCAGCAGCACCCAGCCACCGATCGCGGTGATCAGACCGGTCTCCTCGGCCAGCGGGATGAAGGTGCTGGCTGGCACCATGCCACGGCGCGGATGGGGCCAGCGCAACAGCGCCTCCATGTCGGTGCGGGCGCCGGTCACCAGCGAGCGCCGCACCTGGTAGTGCAGCACCAGTTCCTGCTGTTCGACGGCCGCCGCCAGGTCACGGTGCAGGCGCCGCCGCTGCGCCGCCTCGGCGCGCGGCCGGATGGGCGCGCAAAAGCGTGACGGAACGAAGTCGTCGCCCGGAGGATTCGGTGTCGAAAGCATTACCCTGTCTCGCCCGATTGGTCGCGGAACCGATAACGCGTCAAAGCCTGCCGCTTGGTTAATCAGCGGCCGGGGCACGCCTGCCCCGCCCCGAATGCATTAGCCGAAACTTCACCCGCCGCGCCGAGGCTTCCCCAGCCAGCGCGCAACAGGAGGCAGTGGCACCATGCTGCCGGAAACCGAAGCGCCAGATACCGAAGCACCGGAGACCGAAGCGCCGGATACCAGGTTGGGCGAGCCTCCCGAGGCGCCGGACATCTGTGCGTTGCAGCACCGACTGTTCCACACGCTCTCCAACGTGGTGTTCCGCCGCGCCGAAGGTGACGACACGCCGGTGATCGTCATGTCGCTGGGCGAGCGCACGGCGGCGGTGCCGCTGCGCGCGCTGCAACGTGAGCTGGGCATCGCCGAGGCCAGCCCCGATGGCCGCATGCTGCGGCTGATCGCGAAATCGCTCGATTACGTCGCCGGCCTGCAGATGGGCGACCCGTTGCCGACCGAAGTGCTGGACGGACGGGCGAGCTGGGCGCCCGGTGCCGCCCATTGCGCCGTGGCGGGGGCGCGGCTGCGCCTTCAGCTCACCGCCTGGCTGCGGCCGGAAGCGGCCGGCGTGGTGATGCCGGATGCCGGCAGCGTGCGCCGGCTCGACGAAGATCCGGCGATGCGTCAGCAGGTCGCCGCCGCCACGGAACAGGCCGCGCGCGAACTCGGCCTGCCCGACCGCGGCGACGTGGTGCGCCTGCTGGAAACCCTGGCCGAGGAGCTTTCCTATATCGAGGCGCTGCGCGAGGGGCTGCTCAACCGCGTGAACAGCATGGTTGCCCGCATCGAGCGCTTCAACCGTGGCGGACGGATCAACCAGAAGCGGACGGAAATGCTCACCCAGGTCCGCAGGCTGAGCGCTACCGCCCTGAAACAGCTGATCAAGCGCTTCGACGATATCGACGCGCACACCCAGGACGTGATGACCGCGCTGGGCAACATCGAAAACGAGCGAAGCCTGATCCGCTCCAGCCGCGACTGGCTGTACCGGCTGAGCCTGGCCTGGGAGCCGCTGCTGCAGAACTGGGAGGAAACCGGCGGGCTGCCCGACAACGATCTGTGGCTCCTGATGGAGCGCACCTACCGCTTTCTTGCCCCGCGCCACATGCCGGTGCAGGAATGGCATGCCTTCGTCGCCGACCAGCGGCGCGGCCAGCAAAAAAGGATTGGCACCGTCATGACCTGGTGAGTCCCCCTCGCCAGCCTGCCGTTGGTCGCGCATGATTGCCGTCCGGACCCGGGAGAGGCGACGCACCATGGCTTCATCACCAACGGCGATCCGCCGCGTCGCCTGCATCGGCGCCGGCACCATCGGCGCAAGCTGGGCCGCCTATTTCCTCAGCCGCGGCCTGGAAGTGGTGGTCAGCGACCCCGCCCCCGGCGCCCCCGACCTGCTGCGCCGCATGATCGAACAGGCCTGGCCGGCGTTGCTGCGCCTGGGCGCGGTGCCCGGCGCCGACCCGACCGCATGGCGGTTCGAGCCGAACCCGGTGCAGGCGGTCGAGGGCGTCGGCTTCGTGCAGGAAAGCGCGCCCGAGCGCTACGACATCAAGAAGGCGCTGCTGCCGAAGCTCGACGCGGTGCTGCCGCCCGAGGTGGTGATCGCCTCCTCCTCCTCCGGCCTGCTGATCAGCCGGCTCTCGCAGGGCTGCGAACATCCGGAGCGGTGCGTCATCGGCCATCCGTTCAACCCGCCGCATCTGGTGCCGCTGGTCGAGGTGGTGGGCGGCGCCACCGCCGCGCGCGCCACCATCGATTCCGCGATGGCCTTCTACCGCGCGGTCGGCAAGCACCCGATCGAGATCCGCAAGGAAGTGCCGGGCCATCTCGCCAACCGGCTGCAGGCCGCACTGTGGCGCGAGGCGGTGCACCTGGTGGAGGAAGGCGTGGCCAGCGTGGCCGATGTGGATGCCGCCATCAGCGAGGGTCCCGGGCTGCGCTGGGCGCTGATGGGGCCGCACGCAACCTTCCACCTCGCCGGCGGCGACGGCGGCATGACGCATTTCCTGCACCATCTGCTGCCCGCCATGCAGTCCTGGTGGGAACACCTGGGCACCCCGGATGTGACCCCCGCGCTGCAGACCAAACTGATCGAGGGCGTGCGCGAGTCGGTGGGCGGGCGCAGCGTGGCCGAACTCGCGGCACGGCGGGATGCGTTTCTGATCGAATTGCTGGAGTTGCGGCGGCGGACGTAAGGAAGGAAGGCCAGGGCTCTGCCCTGGACCCGCCAGGGGTCAGTGGACCCCTGGACCCCGCTACTTGAGGGTCTTGGGGAAAGGGGGCTGAGGAGATGTTGATGCATCTCCTCAGCCCCCTTTCCCCAAGACCCTGAAAAGTAATGGGTTCCAAGGGGCCACTGCCCCTTGGCGGGGTCCAGGGGCAGCGCCCCTGGCCTTCCTTCACGCCCGCCGCGCCGCCAGGAACGCCCGCATCCGGCTGCCCGGCTCCTCGGTATCCCAGGCCCCGGCAAACGCCGCGATGCCGTGGGCAATCGCGCCGGCCGGCAACAGTTCCTCCCAGTCCCGCAGCAGCGCCTTCTGCCGGCGGATCGCTTGCGGTCCGGCGGCCAGCACGTCGCCGACGACGCGCGCCACCGCACGGGTCAGTTCCTCGGACGGCACCACTTCCTCCACCAGGCCCCAGGCAAGCGCGGTGGCGGCATCGATCGGCTCGCCGGTCAGCAGCAGGCGGCGGGTGCGCCCCCAGCCGATCAGCAGCGGCAGCAGCGCCGCCTCGGCGGCGCTGGGGATGCCCATGCGCACGTCCGGCATGGCAAACAGCGCGCCCCCGGCCGCCACCCGCAGGTCGCAGGCCGCGGCGATCAGCAGTCCGGCGCCGATGGTCCAGCCCTGCAGCCGGGCCACCACCGGCACCGGCAGGCTGCGGATCGCGTCGCAGACGCCGTGCAGGGCGGCGATGATTTCGCGCGCGCCATCCCGGTCCAGCGCCGCCATCTCGGCGATGTCGGCGCCGCCGATGAAGGCGCGCTCGCCGTCGCCGGCCAGCACCACCACGCGCAGCCGGTGGTCGCCGGCCAGCACCTGCAGGGCGGCGGCAAGCGCGGCCATGGCGGCGGCATTGAGCACGTTGAGTTTGGCCGGGTTGCTCACGGTGATCCGGGCGACCCGCCCTTCCGGCCGGTCATCGAGCGTCGTCACAATCCGCGCGGTCATGCGTCATTTCTCCGGGCGCTGGACAAGCCGGCCCCGCAGGCCACTTCTAGCGCAGTGAGGGAGAAGAACCATGACGGAACAGGTCGCGACACTGGGCGGCGGGTGCTTCTGGTGCCTGGAGGCGGTGTATCTGGGCCTGCGCGGGGTGTCGCGGGTGGTATCGGGCTATGCCGGCGGGGAGCTGGCCAATCCCACCTACGAGCAGGTCTGCGGCAAACGCAGCGGGCATGCCGAGGTGATACAGATCACCTTCGACCCCGCCGAGGTCAGCTATGAGGACCTGTTGCGGGTATTCTTCACCATCCACGACCCCACCACGAAGGACCGCCAGGGCAACGATTCCGGGCCGCAGTACCGCTCCATCATCCTCACCCGTGACGACGCCCAGCACGCCGCGGCGGCGCAGGTCATCGCCGAGATCGAGGCGGCAGGCATCTGGCCGGGCCGGCTGGTGACCGAACTGAGGCCGCTGGAGGTGTTCTGGCCGGCCGAGGAATACCATCAGAACTATTTCGCCCGGAACCCGTGGCAGGGCTATTGCCAGGCGGTGGTGGCACCGAAGGTGGCGAAATTCCGCAAGGCGTTCTCGGATCGGCTGAAAGCGAAGTAGATTCTGCCCCAGAGGCGTGAGGATGCGGCGGTGGGTGAGATCGTCAATCTGCGGCAGGCGCGCAGGCGGCAGGAGCGGGCGCGGCGCGCGGCTGAGGCGGCGGAGAACCGGGTGAAATCCGGCCGGACGGCGGCGGAGAAGCGCGCCGATGTGCTCAAAGCCGAGCGGTTGCGACGCACGCAGGACGGCGCACGGCTGGAGGACGACCAGGAGCGGTGAGAGGCTCCGTGCTGCGCGCCGGTCCGCCGCTGGCGCGAGCAACGCGACGCGACGATCAGGCCGCCTTTGCATTGCCCGGCGGAGCGGGTGCCGCGGATGTCATTACGTATTTGCTGACGTCTCGCGCGCATAACGGCGCTGCAGTAACGTGCCCCCTTTTGCTGGCCCGCGAAACGGCGCGAAGGGGTTGGTGATGTCGCTTGGAACCCGCATTCTCCTGATCGTCGGCCTGCTCGGTCTGGCGCTGGCGGGGCATGCCGGGTGGCTGGCCGTCGAGTCGCACACCCTGTCGCAGCAGGCGGCGCGCCATCGCCAGATGAACGCCGTCGCCGGCCAACTGGCCGCCGCTGCCGGCGCCCTGGCGAAGGAACGCGGTCACGTCAATGGCATGCTCGCGGACGTGCAGGGCGCGGACCAGACGATGCGAGCCACCACCGCCGCGTTGCGCAGCGAAGCTGAAACCGCATTGCAATCCGGACTGCAGGGCGCGATCGGCTTCGACCTGGCACCTGTGCAGCGCGCGCACGCTGCGCTGGCCGGCCTGCGGGGCCGTGTGGACCGCGCCATGCAGGCCGCTTCAGCCGACGCGCCAACCCAGGCGGAATGGTTCGCCGCAGCCACCTCGCTGATCGATGCCGTGGTGATCCTGCGCCGGGCGCTGGACGGAGCCGGCGATACCGGCAACGACGTCTCACAACTGGTCATCGTCCGCGACCGCCTGGCGGAGATGGCGGAGTTCGCGGGCCGGGAACGCGGGTTCATCAATGGCCTGATCGCCGCCAACGCCCACCCCTCGCCGGCGCAACGTGTCGTGCTGGGCGCCTATTCAGGCCGGATCGACGGCGCCTGGATGAGCGTGCGGAAACGACTGGTCGCCGCATCCCCGGACCTCCGCGTGGCAATAGCGGCGGCGGAACGCGCCTGGTTCACGGAGTTTGCCCCGCTGCGCGAGTCGGTGCTGGCGGCTGCCTGGCGGGACAGCCGGGATGGCGAGGCCGGGTGGCCGGTGACCCCGGCGGCGTGGTTCCGCTCGGCGTCGCCGGGCATCGATGCGCTGCTGGCGGCGGAGGCCGTCACCACCCACGACGTCGAGGCGGCCCTGGCAGCCGACGAAACCCGGATGGCCGGGGCCGCAGCGCTGGCGGCCGCACTGCTCGTGGCGGTGGTGGCGCTGGTGGCGTTCTCCGTCTGGTATCTCCGCGTGCGTGTGGTGCGGCCATTGCGGGTAACCACGCAGGTCATCGACCAGCTCGCCGCGGGGGTCGTGGATGTCGAGCTGCCGGAACGGCGCGGCAGCGATGAGGTGGCGCAACTGGTGGCCGCCGCCACGCACTTCCGGCAAATGGCGCGCGCGGCGCGCGCGGCGGTGCGGCAGCAGGAGAACATGCGCGAGCAGGCGGAAGCCACGCGCACCGCGGCGGTGGTGCAGGAGGCCCGCGAGCACGCGCAGCGCACCGCATTGGAGAGCACGACCGACAGCGTCATCGTGCTCGACCGCTCCTGGCGCTATACCTACCTCAATGAGCGCGCGAAGATGCGGCTCGCGCCGGGCCGCGATCTCCTGGGCCAGGTGATCTGGGAGGCGGTCCCCAGCCTGGCGGGGACGGCCTTTGCCGATGCCTACCGCGCGGCGATGGAGCACGGCATGCCGACGCAGGTGGGCGGCTACTATGCCCCGCTGAAAACCCATTTCGAGGCACATGCCTATCCGTCGCGCGACGGCCTGACGGTGTTCTACCGCGACGTGACCGAGGAGCGCCGCATCGCGGCCGAGTTGCGCCAGACCGAGGGTCTGTTCCAGGCCACCTTCAACCAGGCGGCGGTCGGCATGGCACAGGTCGGCCTGGACGGCACCTGGCTGCGGGTCAACGACAAGCTGTGCGAGATCACGGGATACACGCGCGAGGGCCTGCTCGCCGGCAGGTTCCAGGACATCACCCATTCCGACGACCAGCCGGCCGACATTGCACCCATGAAGGCCCTGCTGGCGGGCGAGATCGAAGATGACATCAAGGAGAAGCGCTACCTGCACAAGGATGGCGGCATCCGCTGGGTCACCCTCACCGGCTCGCTGCTCCGCGACGCCGAGGGCAGACCGGAACGCTTCATCGCCGTCATGCAGGACATCACGGAGCGCAAACGCATCGAGACCGCGCTGCGGGAGAGCGACGCCCGCCTGCAGCTCGCCCGCGAGGCGGCCGGCTTCGGCATCTGGGAATGGGACATGGTCACCGGCGTGGTGATCTGGTCGGAGGAGGAATGGCGGCTGCACGGCCTCACCCCCCGCCCGGAGAACCCCGATCTGGCGACCTGGCTCGGCAGCCTGCATCCCGAGGATCGCGAACGGGTCTGGGCCGAGGAAAGGGCGGTGCTCGACGACCCGGACCGGATTTTCGACACGGAGTACCGCGTGATCCTGGCCGACGGGCAGGTCCGCTGGCTGCTCGCCCGGGCCAGGGTGTTGCGTGACGCGGCTGGACAGCCGCTGCGCATGGTCGGGCTGAACATGGATATCACCGCGATCCGGGCGACCGAAACGGCGCTGCGCCGCCTGACCGAAGACCTTGAAACGCGCGTGCGCGCGGAAGTCGCGGCCCGCGAAGCGGCGCAGGCGCGCGCCGCCCATGCCGAACGCATGCAGGCGCTCGGCGAACTCGCCGGCGGCATCGCCCACGACTTCAACAACGTGCTGCAGGCCGTCCACGCCAGCGGCACCCTGATCGCGCAGTGCCCCGCGGATGCCGAGGCGGTGCAGGATTACGCCCGCATCGTGGTGGAGGCGGCCGACCGGGGCGCATCGGTCACCCGGCGCCTGCTCGCCTTCGCACGCCGCGGCGACCTGCGCGCCGAGGCGATCGATCCCGTCGCGCTGCTGCAGGGCATGCGCGAAGTCCTTGAACACACGCTGGGCGGCGGCGTGACGATCCTGATCGGCGCCGAGGCGGGTCTGCCGCAACTGCTGGCCGACCGGAGCCAGTTGGAAACCGCCCTGGTGAACCTGGCGGTCAACGCGCGTGACGCGATGCCGCAGGGCGGCACGCTGACCCTGTCGGCGGCAGCGGAGGTGCTGACGCAGGGCGGTGCCCACCGGGCCGGCCTTGCCGCCGGCCGCTACGTGCGCATCGCCGTTGCCGATGCCGGGGCGGGCATGGACACGGCGACGCTGGCCCGCGCCTTCCAGCCCTTCTTCACCACCAAGCTGCCGGGACAGGGCACCGGGCTTGGCCTGGCGATGGTGAAGGGCTTCGCCGAGCAGTCCGGCGGTGGCGTGGCCATCGACAGCACGTCGGGCCAGGGCACGACGGTCACGATCTGGCTGCCGCAGGCTGCCGCCGGGCGGCGCGGACCGGCAGCCGGCGCGGCCACCCGCAACGATGCCGGCGCATCGGATGCCGGCGGAACCCGTGTCCTGGTGGTTGACGATAACCCGCTGGTGCTCAGGACGCTGGCGGCCCAGCTCCGGCGCCAGGGCTTCGAGGTCACCGCCGCACCGGGCGGGCTGCAGGCGCTGGGGTTGCTCGATGCCGGCCTGACGGTCGATGCGATCATCTCCGACCTGACCATGGCCGGGCTTGACGGCATCAGCCTGATCCGCGAAGCGCAGGCGCGCCACCCCGGGCTGGCCGCGATCCTGCTGACCGGCTATGTCGGCGATGCCGCGTCGCTGGGGGTGGGGCGCAAGCTCAATGGCCCGTTCGCGGTGATGCAGAAGCCGAGCAGGGGGGCGGATCTGGCGAACCGGATATCGGCGCTGCGGGCCGATCCAGCTTGGGCCGGCCGGTGATGGCGGCGGGAACCGCGCGCCCTACCCTCTGGTCCTGACAGCGGCCTCAACCCGGCCGCACAGCGCCCCGACCGCCGCCGTCATCGCACCGACGGCGTCCTGCGGCGTGGTCCCCGCCAGCGCCGCCTCCCCCTCCACCCGCTGCTGCAGCACCAGGTGCGCCGTGGCGCCGCCTTCCGCCACCAGCGTCACCCCGAGCGCCGTGCGGGCCAGCCTCGCGGCCGGCGCCGTCCACAGCGCGTCGAGTTCGGCTTCCAGCACCAGCCCGGCGGCAAGCCGGCTGCCCGGCGCGACCACCGCGGAGAACAGCCCGCAATCGGCGAGCCAGCCGCGCACCGCCTGCTCCACCGCCTGGGGCGGCGGCACCGACCATTCCTCGTAGAATTCGGTGCGGATGCTGCCGTCGGGCTGCACCGATTGCAGGCCGCGCGCCTCCAGGCCGGGACCGGCGGCGAAGCTGCGCACCAGCAGCACCGCCCCGCCGCTGCGCGGCGGCAGGGCCTCCGGGCGGCGCACCAGCAGCGGCCATTGGCGGCGCTCGGCATAGGGCCGGGTTTCGAGGCCGCAACCGGCCAGCACCAGCGGCACAGCGAGCATGGCACGGCGTTTCATCGATTGCCCTCCCGCGGCGGCGGCCCGCCCATCAGCACGCCGGCCGGGTAGCGGCGCAGCGTCTCGGTGGTCTCGCGCAGATTGGCCGCCGCCGCGCGGGCATCGCGCAGCAGCGGCACCAGCTCCGATTGCGCGTCCGCCAGCCCCCCGCTGGTGCGGCGCACCGCGGCCTCCAGCGCCGCCACCAGCGCCGGCAGCTTGCCGGCAACGTCGGCCAGCCGGTCGGCGGCGCGCGCCGTGGCAGCGAGCGCCTCGTGCGCCTGCGGGCCGCCCACCAGCCCGCGCAGCGCGGCGGCGGCGGCCCGCGCCTCCGCCGTCAGCCCGGGCAGATCGGCGCGCTCCACCGCCTGCCGCGCCGTCACCATCAGGACCGTCGCGCTGGCCATCGCCTGCTGCGCGTCGCCGCCCTGGGCAAGCTGGCCATGCAGATCGTCGAGCAGCCGCTGCGCCGAGCCGGCCAGACCCACCAGGTCAACCGCATTGATATGCGCCAGCAGCGTCTCCGCCGCGTCCTGCACCTTGGCCAGCGTGCTCGGCACCGAGGGGATCACGTCGTATTTCGGCGTCCAGGGCACCGAGGCGACCGGGAACTTCTCGGGATCGACAAAATCAAGTTCGATATAGGCCAGTCCGGTGATGCCCTGGCTGGCCAGCCGGGCGCGCAGCCCGGAGGCCACTGCCGTGTCCAGCCCCGAGCGGCGGCCGGTGCGGCCGAGATCGATGACATAGCGGACATACACCAGGCGGTTGGCGGCTTCCTGGCCCTCGGGATTCTGGTAGATCGCGCTGACCAGTCCGATCTCGGTCACCTCGCCGAGCGAAACGCCGCGGAACTTCACCGGCGCGCCGTTCTCCAGCCCCTGCACGCTTTCCTTGAAATAGGTCTCGAAAATCTGGCCGCTGCGGATGCGGTTGCCGGTCAGGAACAGCACCAGCGCCACCGCCACCGCCACCCCGGTGGCCAGCAGCAGCCCCACCCGCAGGAACGTGCCGCGTCCGCTGCTCATGCCGCCTCCCGCCGGAAGAAGCCGCGCACCTTCGGGTCGGTGCTTTCGTCGCGCAGCCGGCGCGGATCGCCGGACGCGATCACTCCCTGCGCACCGTGGTCGAGCATGAGGCAGCGGTCGGCGATGGCAAGGATGGAGGCCAGTTCATGGGTCACCACCACGAAGGTCAGCCCGAGGTCGCGCCGAAGCTCAAGAATCAATGCATCGAGCCCCGCCGAGGTAACCGGGTCCAGCCCGGCCGAGGGCTCATCGAGGAACAGCAGCGGCGGATCGAGCGCGAGCGCCCGGGCGATCGCCGCCCGCTTGGCCATGCCGCCGGAAACCTCGGCCGGCAGCAGCGACACCGAATCGGCCAGCCCGACCAGGCCGAGCTTCAGCCGGGCAATTCGCCGGCGGGCGGCCAGCGGCAGGTCGGTGTGCATCTCCAGGGGCAGCATCACGTTCTCCAGCAGCGTCATGCTGCCGAACAATGCGCCGGATTGGAACATCACGCCGATGCGGCGCAGCACCTCCGCCAGCGCGTCCGGCGCGGCGGCGGTGATGTCGCAGCCCAGCAATTCGACGCTGCCCGCGCTCGGCGGCAACAGGCCGATGCACTGGCGCAGCAGGGTGGACTTGCCGCAGCCCGAGCCGCCCAGGATGACGAACACTTCTCCGTGCGCCACGTCGAAGTTCACGTCACGGTAAAGCAAACGGCCGCCGAAGCTCTGCGCCAGCCCGCGGCCACACAGCGCGGCGGCTTCCGCCGTCACAGGTGAAGCCGGTAGAGCAGCACGGCGAACAGCCCGTCGAGCATGATGGTGGCGACGATGCCGCCGACCACCGCCTCGGTCGCCGCCTGGCCCACCGCGCGCGGCCCGTAATCGGCGGTCAGCCCGGCGCGGCAGCCGATCGCCGCCACCACCGCGCCGAACGCCACCGACTTGGCAATGCCCTGGTAGAAATCCGCCGGCACCACCCAGTAGACGATCTGGTTGCGGATTGCCGCCATCGGGATGCCGGCCCCCACCAGCACCACGCTCATGCCCACCAGTCCCGCCAGTTCCATCAGCACGGTCAGCGCCGGCGTTACCAGCACCGCCGCCGCCATGCGCGGCAGCACCAGCATGGTCATCGGGTCGATGCCCATGGTGACCAGCGCGTCCACCTCCTGGTTCACCTTCATGGTGCCAATCTCGGCGGCGAAGGCCGAGCCCGAGCGGCCAGCCAGCACCACCGAGGCCAGCAGCGGCCCCAGTTCGCGCAGCAGGCTGATGGCGACCAGGTTGGCGACATACACGTCGGCGCCGAAGCGCTGCATCGGCACCAGCGACTGGAAGGCCAGGATCAGCCCGATGAGCAGGCCAAGCAGCAGCACCAGCGGCACCGCGCGCACCCCGGCCTCGTCGGCGGTGCGCAACAGGTCGGCGATGCGGAACTGGCGCGACCGCGCCGGCAGATGCAGCACCGCCAGCACCGCCTCGCCCAGAAAGGCGAAGCCATCGCCAGCCAGCGTCAGCCCCTGGCCGATCACCACGTGCCAGGGCGGCTGCGGCACCGGCGGCGGGCACGGCGGCTCGACCAGGGCGGTGCGCGCCCGCGCCAGCACGGCGGCAACCTGCGGCCGGGCGCCCTCCAGCGCGGCACCCGCGCGCGCCTCCGCCATGGTCAGCAGCAAGGCCGCGCCGGCGGTGTCGCAGCTCTCCAGCCCGGCGAGGTCGATCACCAGCCTGCGGGCGGGCGACGCCGCGGCGAGCCGCAGGGCTTCCAACCACAGCCGGCCGGCAGCGGCAACGTCGAGCCGGCCGGACACCGACAGCACCCGCGCCCCGCCGCGCTCGGTGGCAGCGAGCACGGCCGCCGGCAGCCTTGCGGCGGGCGCGGCCTGCGTCATCACCTCGCCTGCGCGGCCAGTGCCCGCAGCAACGGCCAGACGGCGGCGGCCAGCAGCAACGCCGCCAGCCAGCCCAGCCCGGCGCCGGCCAGCGCGCGGGCGAAGCCCAGCCCAAGCCCCGCCAGCAGCCAGGGCGCCGCCAGCGGCAGCCAGATCCGGCGCACCACCAGCGCGGGGGCGGCCAGGCTGGCGGCGATCCGCAGCGTCGCGGCGGGGATGCGGCGCAGCCCCCAGCCCAGCGGCAGCGCCACGCACGGCAACAGCGCCAGGGCATCGGCCGCCAGCGTGCCCGGCCCGGGCAACGGCACCAACCCCGCCGCCAGCAGCAAAGTCGCCAGCGTCGCCGCGCCTGCCGCCGGCAGCCGGGCCAGCGCAACACCCAGCGGCAGCGCCACCGCCGCGGCCAGCGCGGCAGCCGCCAGTGCGTGCAGCAAGGTGCCGGCCATGTCCACCGGGATCATCAGCGGATGGTCACGTCAATGTGCGAGCCAGGCATCGAAACGACCCTGCAGTTTTTCCCCGTTGTCGCGCCAGAACGCCTCATCGACGAAGATGGTGCCGGCGTTGGCGGTTGGCGAGGCGGCCAGCAGCTCGGGCGGCAGACCGTCATTGGCCCCCCGCGCCAGCCCGCCGAGGGCGGCGACCTCCGGCAGCCTGGCCTGCACCTTCGCCTCCCCCGCGAAGGCCAGGAAGCGTTGCGCATCCGCCTGATTGGGCGTGCCCTTCACGATCGCCCAGTACTCCGCCTCGACCAGCCCGCCGGCCCATTGCACGCCGAAATTATGCCCGCCGCCGCGGTCGGCCAGCACGACCGCCGGCGAATCCGCGCTGGTCATCAGCACCTCCCCGGAGGCAAGCAGGTGCAGCCCGTCGCGGGCGCCCGGGGTCCACCAGACGACATAGGGCGAAAGCTGGTCAAGCCGGCGGAACGCGCGCGCCACCCCGTCATCGCTGCGCAGCGCGCGATACACCTCGCCGGGCGCCACGCCATCGGCGAGCAGCGCGATCTCCAGCGTGCCGCGGGGCGCGCGGCGCAGGCCGCGCTTGCCCGGCACGCGGGCGATGTCCCAGAACTCCTGCCAGCCCGGCGTGCCGGGGAACTTGCCACGGTCCCATGAAAGCACGGTGGCGCGGGCGAAGGCGCCCAGGCCGCACTCGGTGGCGCCCTGCGGCAGCATTCGGTCGCGCCCGCCCAGCGCCGCCCAGTCGAGCTTCTCCAGCAGCCCTGCCTGGCAGGCCGGCTGCAGGTCGGCGCCGCTGACGGCCACCACGTCCCAGCCGGCGGCGGTGCGCAGCGCCTCCGGCGCGGCCGGGCGGGTAAGCGCATCGACCTTCACCCCGGTGGCGGCGAACGGGGCGATAAAGACGTGCCGCAGCGCCGGCCCGGGTTCGCCGGCCGGCAACGCGACCGTGAGGTCGCGCGCCCGCGCGGTCGCGGGCCCGAGGAGGGCAAGGGCAAGAAAGCCGGCCGCCAGGTGGGCGCGCAGCGTCATGTCGATCATTGTCCGATACCGGGAAGCCCCGCGGCCGCCACGCCGAACCGTATCGCCGCCGGGCCGACAGGGCAATCCGGCCGGCCGGGCAAGGCGGCGCCGCGGGCATGCACAGGCCACGCAGGCTGGGCAACCCCCTGGCCATGCCTGCCCCGGCTGGCTAACGTCCGCCCCCGTAAACAGCCGGGACTCGCCGCTTGAATCAACCGCCCCGCCACCTGCTGCAGATCGAGGGCCTCCATCCGCCGCAGATCGCCGCCATGCTGAACGTGGCGGAGAGCTATGTATTGCTGAACCGGTCCGGCAAGACCCAGCGCGACCTGTTGCGCGGGCGCACCCTGATCAATCTGTTCTTCGAAGATTCAACCCGCACCCGCACCAGCTTCGAACTGGCCGGCAAGCGGCTGGGCGCCGATGTCATCAACATGTCGGTTTCCACCAGCAGCGTGAACAAGGGCGAGACGCTGCTGGACACCGCGGCGACCCTGAACGCCATGCATTGCGACCTGCTGGTGGTGCGGCACGACCAGTCCGGCGCCCCGGCGCTGCTGGCGCAGAAGGTCGATGCGGCGGTGATCAACGCCGGCGACGGCACCCACGAGCACCCCACCCAGGCGCTGCTCGACGCGCTGACCATCCGCCGCCGGCGCGGCCGGCTGGAGGGGCTGGTGGTGGCGATCTGCGGCGACATCCTGCACAGCCGGGTGGCGCGCTCGAACATCCACCTGCTCACCACCATGGGCAGCCAGGTGCGGGTGATCGGCCCGCCCACGCTGATCCCGCCGGAGGCCGAGCGGCTCGGGGTGACGGTGTTCCACGACATGCAACGCGGGCTGGAAGGCGCCGACATCGTCATGGCGCTGCGGCTGCAGAAGGAGCGCATGGCGCGCGGCCTGGTGCCGAGCGCGCGCGAGTTCTTCCGCTTCTACGGGCTGGACGCGGCCAAGCTCGCCTGGGCGAAGCCGGACGCGCTGGTCATGCACCCCGGCCCGATGAACCGCGGCGTGGAGATCGACAGTGCGGTGGCCGATGACCCGGCGCACAGCGTCATCCGCGAGCAGGTGGAAATGGGGGTGGCGGTGCGCATGGCGGTGCTGGACCTGCTGTCACGCCGGTCGCGCCGCAACGACTGAAGGCGATGCGCCAGGGTTGGCACGGTGCAAACCCTGGCGCAGCCGATCGGTCATCGCGCCTAATCCTTGATGTCGACCCGCGCCCATGTGAAATCGGGATCGAACCGCGTCATGCTGGCGGCGATTTTTGCCGTCGCCGGACCGAGATCCTTCTGGAAGACGACGCCATCCTGATCGACCAGGAAGGTGACCACGCCGGAGCCTTCGTACTGCGCCGGCCATGCCACGATGGCGAAGCCCTCGGTCATCTGGCCGCCCTTCACATAGTCCTTGGCTCCGCCCGGCGCGTTCGGACCCTGGGCCTTCAGGATACGAAACATGTAGCCGTGATACGGAACCTGCTTGCCGCTGGCCGAGTCGGCGCCGGGATAGCCCTCGTCCTCCGCCTGCTCGACGAGCGGTCCGAGCGGACTGGGCGCTTCGCCCGCATCGACCTCCCAGTAGAGACCGTCCTGCAGGTCGGCCGTGCTGAGGAAACGCTCCGCATAGGCGCCGGTGCCAGCGCCACGCTTCAGGCGATCGAAATAGTCCTTTTCCGCTTCGACGGCCGTCAGCAAAGTACGGATGGTTTCCAGTTCGTTGCGGCCGATCCGCCGGTTGATGATTTCCTGGGCGCCGGTGGTCGCGTCGAAGTGCCAGCGGTCGTTGGCCTGCACCAGCGGGATCGGCCACGGCCAGGCGTTCTCGCCGATGACCAGAGTCGCGCGGCCGTCAGCCTGCGGGGTCAGCGTGTGCGCCGCGGCATAGGAGTCGAGGAACCGCTTGCGCCCGTTCTCGTCGGCCACCGGGTCGCCCGAAACCACCAGCTTCTCGCTGCCGGGGCCGAGAATGCCGAGCAGCGCCTTGGTGTCGCCGGACTCCAGCGCCTTGATCAGCGCGGCCAGCGCTTCGTCGGTGCTGGCGAAATCCTGCTGGGCGGGTGCCTGAGCCGCCTTTGGCGCCGCGGCGCGTGCCGGCTGCACCGAGGTGGCGCCGGCAACCCCGAAGGCCAGCATGACGGCGCCGACGAGGTGCAGGCCGGGGAGAAAACCACGCAGGGAAACGGAGTTGAACATGCCGAACTTCCTCATCGCCGGTGCTGCCCGCCGCCGCCACCGCCACCACCACCACGTCCTCCGCCGCCACCCCCGCCACGTCCACCCCCGCCACGGGCCACACCGCCGCCACCACCACCACCACCACGCTGCGGTGCCGCGGACTGCCTGCTCTGGGCGCCCCGGTTACCGTACTGCGCTGCGGAGCGCCCCTCGCGCGATCCGCTGAAGGCTGGCGGGGAGCGGCCGCCGCCCTGGCCCGCATTTGGACGATTGGTCTGGCCGCCGCCCGGCCGGGTCATACCCTGGCCGCCACCTGGCCGGCCCGGCTGGCCCACACCCTGGCCGCCGCCCGGCCGGCCCGGCTGGCCCACACCCTGGCCGCCGCCCGGCCGGCCCGGCTGGCCCACACCCTGGCCGCCACCCGGCCGGCCCGGCTGGCCAACCCCTGGCCCGCCGCCGGGGCGGTTGACGCCGCCCTGGTTGATCGGCGGGCGATTGCCCGGACCGACCCCACCAGGCGGGCGCACCGCGCCGCCGGGAACCGAGACGTTTGGTCGCCCGATCCCGTTCGCCGGCAGGCCGCCCCCCGGCCGGCCGGGCCGGCCAACCGGCCCCGCCTGCGGCGGACGAAAGCCGCCGCCGCCCGGCCGGTACGCCCCGCCGCCCGGCCGCCAGTTGCCATTGTGGATCGGTGGCCGGTTGACGTTGATGGTATTGAAGCGGTTGACGTTCACGTTGGTGTAGCTGTTGCCAAAGCCGCCGCCGCCGTAACCCCAGCTTGGACGCGCCCAACCCCACAGGCCGGCGGTGATCGCAACGCCGGCGCCGAACGCCAGCCCCGCCATCAGCGCCGAACCAGGGTAATAGGCAGGCGGCGGCGGCAGAAAGACCGGCGGATAGGCGGGATACGGCCAGGAGCCAAACACCACCGTCGGATTATAGGCCGGCACAAACACCACATTCGGCTGCGCCGGCTCGATCACGATGGCCTGACCTTCGGTGCGGACAACCTGCTGGGTCGTGGTGGTCAACTGCTGGTTCGCCTGCGCTTGCCGGCGAAGACGCTGGACGCTGTCCCAAACCATCCCCTGCTGCACCGTCATCGCGTAGCCGACCTGCTGAAGCCAGTCGAGGTGGTCGTTCATCATCGTCAGGACTTGCGAGAACGGCACGAGCGATTTCACCGACGGGTCCCAGGACTGCTGCGCGAGCGCGCGCGTCAGCGCGTCGCCGGTGAGCGCCCGGTTGGCGGAATTGTCGATCCAGCGGGCCGCGTCCACCACCTCGAGCGGGAAAGTGGCCGCCATGAGCACCTGCGCCAGCAACTGATCGGGATACAGCGCGATCGGCGCCAGCAACGCATCGAGCTGTTCGATCGTGTAGGCCGTCGAGCTGCTGTCATCCGCCGCGGCGGACGCGGGCATCGGTGCCTGCGCCAGCAGCGGCATGGGCGTGGTGCCGATCAGCAGGGCGGCGCAGCAGGTGCAGGTTGTCAGGCGCCAAAGTATGTCACGCATATCCGGGACACGGCGGCGATTGCGGCCGTTGCTTCCTGTCGTGTCTTTCTTCACCGTGCGCTCCCGACCCACGTGCCGCGGGCACTGAACCCGTTCCACCCGAACCGTAACCCTTTGCGTCGCTTAGTCAATGCCGTTGGCGTTCGAAGTGGCGAGCATGCCGCATCCGTTGCCGGAAACACGCGATCGTGTCGCCGCACGGCATCGGCACCGCAGGAAGGCGGCGCCGGCCGGTCCGGCGTTGCCCGCGCCCGGGGATTGGCGCCGCCGCCATCTTGCCCGATAAGTCAACCGGCTGAACCGACGCCCGGAATCAATCATGCTCCAGAAGGAAAACTCCAGGTCCCGGCCGCGCGGCATGCAGGGGCGCCGAAGCGTTATCAGCATCGCCGCCGGCGCCGGCGTCGCGGCTGTGCTGGCGGGATGTGCAATCCCCGAGCGCGGGCCGGCGGTGCCGATGGGGCGTACCACCCAGGCCAGCGTGCTGGGCGTACCGAACGAGCGTTTCTTTCCATTCAGCAGCCCGGCGCTGCTCCAGGACGAACTCCAGGCGGCCCTGGTCCGCAACCGCCGGGTGCACGGCCTGCCAGCGGATGCGCCGCTGCCCCAGATGCAGTTGCTGGCGGTGTCCGGCGGCGGCGAGGACGGCGCGTTCGGCGCCGGCCTGCTGTGCGGCTGGTCTGATCATGGCACCCGGCCGGTGTTCGATGTGGTGACCGGCGTCAGCACCGGTGCGCTTACCGCCCCCTTCGCCTATCTCGGGTCCGGCGCCGATGCGCAACTGCGCAGCGTCTACACCGACATCGGCCGGTCCGAGGTGCTGGTCCGGCGCGCCATCACCGCTGCCTTGTTCAACGACGCGCTGAGCGACAACGCGCCGCTGTTCAGGACCATCTCCCGCTTTCTGAACGATGAGATTCTGACGGGTATCGCCCGCGGTTATGCCGATGGGCGCCTGCTGCTGATAGGCACCACCGACCTGGACGCCCAGCAGCCGGTGATCTGGAACCTGGGCGCGATCGCCAGCAGCGGGCATCCCCGCGCATTGGACACCATCCGCCGCGTCCTGCTCGCCTCCTCCGCCATCCCGGGCGCATTCCCGCCCACCATGTTCGATGTGACCCTGGACGGGGTGGCGTATCAGGAAATGCATGTGGACGGCGGTGCCTTCGCGCAGGCGTTCCTCTACCCCCCCTCGCTGACCGCGCCGCGGCGTGCGGCCATGCGGCGCGGCGCCATGGTGCAGCCGGCAGTTGCCTATGTCATCCGCAACGGCCGGCTCGACCCCGAATGGTCAATGGTGCGGCGCAGTACTTTGAGCATCGCCGGCCGTGCCATCTCCACCATGATCGCCTCGAGCGGCTACAACGATGTTGTTCGCATGTACAACACCACCCGTAACGACGGCATCGGCTTTAACCTGGCCTTTATCAGCAGCGACTTCACCAAGGTGTTGCCAGAACCGTTCGACCAGGACTATATGCGCGCCCTGTTCGACTACGGCTACCAGCAGGCCCGTCATGGCTATGATTGGGTAAAGACGCCACCCAATCACTAGAGTGCTTTCAGGCTGACCGTAAACGTTCAGCGCGCTCCAGCTCTTTGTTTTGACGAGCAACTTTATCGGCCGGCGGTCGCCGGTCTGGCCGATGTTGCTCTGGCATTCAGAATCGTTTGGCGTTTTCCGCCCCCAGTTGTTTCAGTTCAAGCGACGGCGTGGCGAAGGCCTGCCGCCGCGCATCCCACCGATACGCCGCCCGACAGGTCGAGACGCCGGCCCGGGGCAGTTTGCCGTCGCCGGATTCCTCGCCGGTCAGGCCCGGACGGCCTGGAATCGCTTCGGCGGGATCGGCGGCGGCGACCGGTGCGCACAGCCGTTGCAACCGTCCATCGGATCATCGGCAACCCATTCAAATACCGCGCTGTTTCCGGGCGCTCAACCGGTTTGTGGCGCCCGCGCCGCCACACGAAGTCTTGAATGGGCGATCCGGCCCGGCGCCGGTCAGCGTTGACCTGGATCAATGCTGCACCGCAGCATTGATCCGAGACTAATGAAAAATCAGAGCAATCATGCTCCTGCGCCAGTCATGGTGGAGAGTCAGGTGACAGAACGGTCCCCAAATACCGGCATGGCAATGCAAGCCTGGAGCGGTTTCGGCCCGGTGCAGGAATACTGGCTCGATGCCTGGCAGCGCTCCATCCTGTTCCTCGACGTGCTGCGTCAGCGCGGCAACGTCATTCATGCGCACAATGCGCGTGCAGTCCCGAACGTGCTCAGCTTCACCCCCGAGGTGCTGTTGGACGGACGCTGCTTCGAGCGACCGGTCAATTACGGCCTGGTGCGGATCGTGCCGCCGCCGGGCGTTTCGGTCGACCCGACCAAGCGGCCGTTCATCGTGTTCGACCCGCGCGCCGGGCATGGCCCGGGCATCGGCGGCATGAAGCACGACAGCGAGATCGGCGTGGCGCTGCAGGCCGGCCACCCGTGCTACTTCGTCGGCTTCCTGCCCGATCCGGTGGCGGGCCAGACGGTCGAGGATGTCTGCCGCGCCGAGGCGGTGTTCGTCGAGGCGGTGGCGGCGCGCCATCCCGCCAGCGATGGCAAGCCGGTGCTGATCGGCAACTGCCAGGCCGGCTGGCAGATCATGATGATGGCGGCGATGCGGCCGGACCTCGCCGGGCCGATCATGCTGGCCGGCACGCCGCTGTCCTACTGGGCGGGCGTGCACGGCAGGAACCCGATGCGCTATCTCGGCGGCGTGCTCGGCGGCACCTGGCTGACCGCGCTGACCGGCGATCTCGGCCACGGCATCTTCGACGGCGCCCACCTGGTCGCCAACTTCGAATCGCTGGATCCGGCCAACACCCTTTGGAACAAACAGTACAACGTCTATGCGAAGGTCGATACCGAGGCCCCGCGCTACCTGGAATTCGAAACCTGGTTCGGCAGTCCGGTGCTGCTGAATGCCCAGGAAATGCAATGGATCGCCGATAATCTGTTCGTCGGCAACCGGCTGGCCAGCAGCGCCTTGCATGCCTCCGACGGCGTGCGGCTCGATCTGCGCAACATCCGCTCGCCGATCGTGGTGTTCTGCTCCTGGGGCGACAACATCACCCCGCCGCAGCAGGCGCTCGGCTGGATCACCGATCTCTATGCCGAGGACAGCGACATCGTCGCCAATGGCCAGACCATTGTGTACACAATGCACCACAGCATCGGCCATCTCGGCATCTTCGTCTCCGGCAAGGTCGCCATCAAGGAACATGGCGAGTTCGCCAGCTGCATGGACATGATCGACCTGATGCCGCCGGGCCTCTATGAGGCGGTTATCACCGAAGTCAGCGCGGACATGGCAAATCCCGAGCTGATCCACGGGCGCTACCTGTTCCGGCTGGAAGCGCGCAGCCTGGCCGACATCCGCGCGCTCGGCGGCAACGACGCCGAGGACGATCTGCGCTTCGCCGCGGCGGCGCGGCTGTCCGAAGTGAATCTCGGCCTCTACCGGACCCTGGCGGCGCCGGCGATCCGCGCCTTGGTGACCGAACCGGCCGCCGAGGCGATGCGCGCGCTGCATCCGAACCGGCTGAGCACCGCCCTGTTCTCCGACCAGAATCCGCTGATGCAGCCGCTCCCGGCGCTCGCCGAGAGCGTGCGCGCGGCCCGCCAGCCGGTGTCGCCGAACAACCCGCTGCTGGGCATGGAACAGGCGGTGTCGTCCTGGATCACCACCTGGCTGGACGCGTATGGCGCGGCGCGCGACATGCTGACCGAGCACCTGTTCCTGACCACCTACGGCGCGCCGGTGCTGCAGGCGGCGCTTGGTCTGGGCATCGACCAGCCGCTGGCCAATCGCACCATCGAGCGCGACCTGGTGCGCGAGGCGACCGAGGCGCGGCGGCGGGCCGAACTCGAAACGCGGTTCGAGGCCGGCGGGCTTGCCGAAGCGACCATCCGCGCCCTGATCTACATCCGCCTGCCCGAACGCAGCGCCGACGAGCGCGGCTTCGTCGCCGCCCAGGCGATCCGCCAGATGCGCCCACCCGGGCAGCGGCTCAGCCTGCCCCGGCTGAAGGAACTGTTCAGCGAGCAGTTCCTGTTTCTCCGGCTCGATCCGGAGCGGGCGGTTGGCGCCATTCCGGCGCTGCTGGCCCGTGACCCCGCGCAGCGGCAGGCGGCACATGCCCTGGTGCGGCGCCTCGCCGGCGCTGCCGGCGATCTGACACCGGAAGGGACGCAACGCCTCGCCCGCATCGAGGCGATCTTCGGCGGGGCGGAGCAGGCGCTGCCCAAAGGGGAGATGGCCAGTGCCTGACGATCAGCGGCCTGATGATCGCGAGGGGGCGGCCCTTCGCCGTTGAGCCGGGCGGCCTGGGACGCAAGGATTTCGGGAGGCGCACCGCATGAAAACCGGGCAGATCCGCCGAACCGCCAGCGCGATGCCGCTGACCGCGCCGTCCTATCCGGTCGGGCCGCACCGGTTCATCGGCCGCGAGTTTCTCCCCATCACCTACCGCACCGACCCTGACGCGCTGGAACAGGTGGTGCCGGAGCCGCTGCGCCCCGCCGGAGCGACGGTGCTGTTTCAGTTCGGGCGCATGCCCGACAGCACCGGCTTCGGCCACCATGCCGGATCGGCGCAGGTGATCCCGGTGCGGCGCGCCGGCAGCGACGAGGTCGGCGGCTACATCCACGCCATGTATTCCGATGCCCATCAGCCGATCGCCGGCGGACGCGAGCTGTGGGGGTTCCCGCAGAAGCTGGCGGCGCCGTCGCTCACGGTCGCGCGGGACACGCTGGTGGGCCGGCTGGATTTCGGGCCAGTGCGCGTCGCCACCGGCACGATGGGGTTCAAGCACCGGGCGCTGGCCGCCGAAGCCGCGCTGGCGGGGCTGCTTCAGCCAGGCTTCCTGCTGAAGATCATTCCGCATGTCGATGGCACGCCACGCATCTGCGAACTGGTCAGCATCCGCTTCACCGATCTCGTGTTCAAGGGCGGCTGGACCGGGCCGGCGGCGCTGGCGCTGCACCCGCACGCGCTGGCGCCGGTTGCCGGCCTGCCGGTGCGCGAGGTGATCGCCGCCGTGCACGTGATCGCCGACCTGACGCTCGAGCTCGGCGAGGTCGTCCACGACTACCTGGCATGAAGGGGTCCGCCGCCATGAAAGCCGACACCGTCCGCGCCACCGCCTTTGCGATGCCGCTCACCAGCCCGTCCTATCCGCCGGGTCCGTATCGGTTCGTCGATCGTGAATTCATGATCATCACCTACCGCACCGACCCGGAGGCGCTGCGCCGCGTGGTGCCCGAGCCGCTGGAGATCGTCGAGCCGCTGGTGAAATACGAGTTCATCCGTATGCCGGACAGCACCGGGTTCGGCGACTATACCGAGTCCGGCCAGGTGATTCCGGTGCGCCTGCCGGACGGACATGGCGGCGGCCAGACCGGCGGCTATGTGCATGCGATGTTCCTCGACGATGATCCGCCGATCGCCGGCGGGCGGGAATTGTGGGGCTTTCCCAAGAAGCTGGCCAACCCGGTGCTGCGGGTGGAGCATGACACGCTGGTCGGCACGCTGGATTTCGGCCCGGTGCGCATCGCCACCGGCACGATGGGCTACAAGCACCGCGCGGTGCCGGAACAGACCATCCTGCGCGCGCTGGCGGAGCCGGGCTTCCTGCTGAAGATCATCCCGCACGTGAACGGCACGCCGCGCATTTGCGAACTGGTCCGCTACTACCTGCGCGACCTTGTGTTCAAGGGCGGCTGGACCGGTCCCGCCGCGCTGGAACTGCACCCGCATGCGCTGGCGCCGGTCGCCGACCTGCCGGTGCTGGAGGTGGTTTCGGCGGTCCACCTGATCGCCGATCTCACGCTCGGTCTCGGCGAGGTGGTGCACGACTATCTGGCCGACTGAGCAGTTACGGCCGGTCTGCGAAAAGCCGATAGGTATCCCCGGCCGGGGCGGCTATACGCGGCCTCCCCCGAACGCCGCCGCAGACCGAGCCCCGCACCGTGATCGCAGCCGACCTCCTTGCCGCCGCGACCGATCCGGTTGCCAGGGCCACCACCGACCGGATCCCCGGTGCAGTTGTCGGCGTCGTGACGATAACCGGCGACCGCGCGGCGAACGCGCTCGGCCTGGCGCAGCGCGAACCGGACGCGGCGCCGATGCGGCGCGACACCTGGTTCGACCTCGCCTCATTGACCAAAGTGCTGTTCACCGCCCCCGCCATCCTCCGCCTGGTGGCGCATGGGCGCATCGCGCTGGATGACGCGCTGACGGTGGCGATCCCCGACCTGCGGCAATACGATCCGGCGGCGCCGGAACGCCGGCTGACCTTTCGCCAGTGCCTCAGCCACCAGACCCACCTGCCGGCGGTCGAGCCGCTGTACACCTATGGTCAGGACCCGGCGACATTGCGGGCCTTCATCCTGCAACGGGTCTGGCAGGCCGGGCCTGCGGTCTATTCCGACATCAATTTCATGCTGCTGGGCATCGCCATCGAGCGGCTGACGGGCCACCCGCTCGGCGCGCAGCCTTTGCCCGCCGGCCTGTCGTTCTGTCCCGACCCGGCCGCCTGCGCGGCGACCGAGCGCTGCACCTGGCGCGGCCGGGTGCTGCGCGGCGAGGTGCATGACGAGAACGCCTTCGCGCTCGGCGGCGCGGCCGGCCATGCCGGGCTGTTCGGCACCATCGACGCCGTGCTCGACGCGGCCCAGGGCCTGCTGCAGGGCGCCGAGCCGGCGCTGGCCGGCATCCGGGCGCGGCAATCGGCCACCCGCACCCTGGGGTGGCAGGCGCGGCATGATGGATGGTCCGGCGGCACCACGTGTTCGGATGAGACCATCGGTCACACCGGCTTCACCGGCACCGGGGTGTGGATCGATTTCGGCCGTGGGATTGCCTGGGCGCTGCTGACCAACCGGGTGCATCCGACGCGCCACCGCGACACCGGCATCGACGACCTGCGCCGCCGTGTCGGCACCCTGATCGCCGGCGCCGCGCAGTGACCCCCGTACGATGGAAACGCGGCGCGGCAGCCATGCTGCTGCTGGCCGGCGTTGCCGCCCCGATCGCCGGTGCCCGCGCGGCGGGGCCGGTGGATGCGCTGCTGCACGCCTATCCCGATTCGCTGGCGGGCTTCGACGGTACCGACCTGATCTGGCGCGACGGCACCCATATGCCGGTCGGCATCGGGCGGCCGGAGCGGAGCCCGGAGGAACAGTTGCGCGACGGTTCCATCCTCGATCAGTTGCGGCTGCCCTACCCGGCCGGCGCGGCGTTGCTGCCGGCACCCGAGGACGACCCGGGCCGGGTTCGCAACCGGGCGTTCTTCGCCAAGATGTACGGCGATTGCTGGACCGGCGCGGTCGCCCCGAAGCTCGCGCGGGTGGTGTGGCTGCCGCGGACCTGGGGCCACACCGTCAGCATCACCACGGTGAACGGCGTGGATCGCCGGCTGGCGGCGATCTCGCGCGAACTCGATGACCTGCCGGCGGAGGACAAGAAATACCTGTATCCGCTGGGCGGCAGCTATGTTTGCCGGACCGTGGCCGACACTGGTCAGCCCAGCCAGCATGCTGCCGGCGCGGCGATCGACATCAACCCGGCCTATTCGGATTACTGGCTGTGGCGGCGGCCCCGCGGTCACGTGCCTGTCTATGCCAACCGCATCCCGCAGGAGATCGTGACCATTTTCGAACGGCATGGTTTCATCTGGGGCGGCAGGTGGGCGCATTTCGACACGATGCACTTCGAATACCGGCCGGAACTGCTGCACTACGATCCCAGCGTTGCGGATGTGCCGTAATACAGCGCTGGTCAGGGAAATTTCGATTGTTTTTCAAGCTCTGAGCGCAGCGAAGCTCGCCCCCCTGGCTTCGCTTCTGGAATCATCGGCTCGATCAGCGTCCATTCCTGATCAGTCAGGTCACTCAGGTAGCGCAGCTTGCCACGGTCGTGCCGAGCACGGTTCCCGCCATATCCACTTCGGCGGCCTCCTGCGAATCGGACCGCAGCCAGCGCATCAAACATGATTCGAATTCAAGATGTTCTCTGGACAGGCACTTAGCAAAAGGTTACATTCACCGATATGTGATTGCAAAGTCCCCGCAATCACGGAGATGTGATTTCGTTTGACGTGGAACGCGGGCCGCACTGGCTTTTCCGGCTGCGGTTGCCCGGTCCCGGAGGAAGGGCATGAACCCCATCGAGGAACTGCACCAGCCATTCGGACTGGCCGCGGCCGAGGCAGTCGCTGGAGCGGATGACGGCCTGGAGCAGGATCTGGGGCTGCCGCCGGTTTCGGACAGCTTTGTGCTGGATATGCTCGCCGCCGTTGCCGAGATGGCGCTGCGCAGCAAGCGCCGGCAGGCCGACCTTGACGCCGCCATGCGCCATGTCGGCATCAAGGCAGGGTCTGCCTGGCGGCTGGCCGCGCTGGAGCGGCTGCGCATCAATGGCTACGTCGACAAGGTGGTTATGCTGAGCGATGGCGGGGTGCTGCTGTCGGTGACCGCGCCCGGCCTCGACCGTTTGGGCGGCATCCGGTCGCGCTGACCGGACGGCACCAACCCGCGGATTGTTCTGGTGTGCGTTTGCGCCAGCCGACGCGCACGCCCGGCGCCAGCGGGTTACTTCAGTTCGTCCAACGCCTGCTGGAACCGCACAGTATGCGAGCGCTCCGCCTTGGCAAGCGTTTCGAACCACTCGGCGATATCGTCGAAGCCCTCCTGGCGGGCGGTGTGGGCCATGCCGGGATACAGCTCGGTGGCCTCACGCGTCTCGCCGGCGATCGCCGCCGCCAGGTTTTCGCGGGTCCCGCCGAACGGCATGCCGGTGGCCGGATCGCCCACCGCCTCCAGGAACTCCAGGTGTCCGAACGCATGCCCGGTCTCGCCATCCGCGGTCGAGCGGAACATCGCGGCGACATCGTTGTAGCCTTCCACATCCGCCTTCCGGGCGAAATAGAGGTAGCGGCGGCTGGCCTGGCTTTTGCCGGCGAAAGCGGATTTCAGGTTCGCTTCGGTCCGGGTTCCGTTCAGTGCAGCCACCTGCCCCTCCTTCTGCGGACGATCTCGTTTCCGAGGGCGTCATATCGCGCCTTTGAAACGGGAACATGCCCCAGATGACACACACCTGTATAGCAGCGCCCGCACACCGCCCGGCGCGGCTCAACCGCCGGCCAGGGCTTCCATGGCCGCCTCGACGCCGCCCGCGCCATGCGGCACGCCGTTGCGCCGGAGCGCCATTTCCACCACCGCCAGCGTGCCCAGGATCATTGGCTCGTTGAGGTCGCCCATGTGGCCGATGCGGAACACCCGGCCCGCCAGTGCCCCGAGTCCGGTGCCAAGCGCCACGTTGTAGCGGTCCAGCGCGGTGCGCCGCACGGCTTCGGCATCGTGGCCCGGCGGCATCAGCACCGCGGTGACGGAGCCGGAACAGCGCGCCGGATTGGTGCAGAACAGCTGCGGGCCGTCGTTGCGCGACCAGCGCTGCACGCAGCCCCGCACCGCCTCGGCCAGGCGGGCGTGGCGGGCAAAGACGTGCTCGAGCCCCTCCTCCTCCAGCAGCAGCCGCAGCGATTCGCGCAGGCCGTAGAACAGCGAGGTCGGCGCCGTGCCGATGAAGCTGCGGTGCGGCCGCGACAGCATGTTCGACCAGTGCAGGTAGGATTTCGGCAGCGTCGATCCCGCATGCGCCGCCAGCGCCTTGGCCGAGACGCCGGTGAAGGCCAGGCCGGTCGGCAGCATCAGCCCCTTCTGGCTGCCGCCGACGGCACAATCCACGCCCCATTCGTCGAAGCGGAAATCGATCGAGCCGAGCGACGAAATGGTGTCCACCAGCAGCAGCGCCGGATGGCCGGTGTCGTCCAGCGCGGCGCGGATATCGGCCGGATGCAGCATCACCCCGGTGGAGGTCTCGTTGTGCACCGCGCACACCGCCTTGATGGCATGCGCGGTGTCGGCGGCCAGCGCGGCCCGCACGGCAGCGATGTCCGCGCCGTGCCGCCAGTCGGACTCCAGTATCCGGGTGCGCAGCCCGAGGTCGCGGGCCATCTTGCCCCAGCCCTGGGAGAAGATGCCGATCTCCGGCACCAGCAGCAGGTCGCCGGCCGAGAACAGGTTGACCAGGCTTGCCTCCCAGGCGGCATGGCCGGAACCGGTGTAGAAAATCACGTCCTGGCGGGTCTTCAGCAGCCGCTTCATGCCGGCGACGCAGTTCTGATAGACGGCCATGAAGTCGGCGCTGTTGTAGTCGATGCTCGGATGCGCCACCGCATGCAGGATGGAGTCCGGAATGTTGGTCGGGCCCGGGTTGGCGAAGAACAGCCGCCCCCGCGGCTTCCGGACGGTTTCGGTCATGCAGTCCACTCCGCTCGCTGTGCCGGCGCGGTCACGCCCGCGCGATTGCGTGGCCGGAGGCTAACAGCCCGCCATGGGGTTGGCAAAATGCGGGACTGCATCGGTGGGGTGCGCCGGAGGGCGGGGCACCTGGGCATGGCGCAATGTTCAGCCATGAAACGTCGTGCCGAAATTACTAAATTGCTCCATTGCGTCTTGTCGTGGAATAATATTCCGACCTTTTGCCAAGTTTCCCCCCGTCCGGCACGCTGCTAGAAGACCCGCGTGAACTTCGCTGGCTCGCCGGGCGCCGGGACCGCATCCCGACGCCCGGGATGGATTGTCGCCCTACAGGAGGTAATCGGTGTTGCGCGTATTTGTCCTGATTGCAGGCATTGGCCTGCTCATGCTGCCCGGGATCGCATCGGCGCTGGCGCCGACCGCATTCCCGCTGTCCCGCCCCGCACCCGATGCGGCGATCCTGCTTGCCCAGGCCAAGCCCGACACGGCGGTGACCAACCCGACGCTCGCATGGGCGCAGGCCAGGTTGTCCGAGATCGACGCCGCCATCACGACGCTGGAAGTGGCAACCCGCGCGCTCGCCAGCGACACGCGCAAGCGGGCGGATGATGTGGTGGCGAAACTGCGGGCAACCCAGGGCGCCTTCCGTGCCAGGATCGACGCGATCGTGGCCGATGGCCGCAAGAACAGCGACGCCCAGCTGGCCGAGGCGCGCGCCACCCTGGAAGCCAGGTGGAGCGAATTCGAACGCGACCTGGATGCGTATCTCACCAGCAGCGATGCGGGGGTCGCGCTGCGCAATGCCGTCATTACCGCCCGCGAGAAGGCCGAGGAACTGTATTGGCAGCAGGCCATCGCCGCGCTGAAGAATGCCGAGGCGACGGTTGCCGCCGAGCAGCGCCCTGCCATTGACGCGGCGATCGCGGCGCTGCAGTCGTATGCCGACGCGGCAAAAGCCAGGCTGGCCAAGCTGCAGCAGGCCGGCACCGATGCCTGGGCGGCGTTCCAGGATGGGCTCGCCGATGCGCGCCGCGCCTTCGACAAGGCCTATGACGGCGTTCAGGCGGCAATCGACCGGGCCAAGCAGTAACCCCGGGCACACCACCGGCGGCACGCATCGGGCGGGCCGCCGATACCAATATCCGCCGTTGATCTCTTCGTGGATCGGGCGGAACATCGCCAACAGGCCGCCGATGGCGCGGCGCGAACGGGAGTGCGGCGAATGGCACCCAAGACGGAACCGACCACGGTGGAACTTGAAACCGGCGAGGTCGCCCTGATTGTCGGCGAGGAAAACGGGTCGATGTCGGTGCGCGTGGTCGCCTCCGCGGACGTCGAGACCGATACCACCGACCTGTCGGCGGCACCGGAGATCGTGCTCGCGCTGGCCATGCGGCTGCTCAAGGACCCGGATTTCCACGACGACATGCTGGACTGGTACTATGAGCACCAGGACGATGCCGACGAGGAAGAGGAAGAAGAGTAACAGCAAGGCCAGGGCGCTGCCCTGGACCCGCCAGGGGTCGGTGGACCCCTGGACCCCGTTCCTTGATTACGCTGGCTTGGCGGGGTGGAAGCGGGTGTGCTCCCAGCCTGCCATGTCTTCGTAAAGCCGGTATTTCTCGTCGATCGCCTGCTGGGCGGCGTCCAGCAGCGCCGCCGCATCGTCCGGGCGGGTCTGCACCAGCGTCCGGTAGCGCGCCTCGTTATAGGCGTAGTCGCGGAACTTCAGCGTCGGCCGCGGGCTGTCCAGGCGGAACGGGTTGGCGCCGGCCTCGCGCATGCCGGGGTTGTAGCGGAACAGCGGCCAGTAGCCGGTGGCCACCGCCAGATCCTGCTGGCGCAGCCCCTGCTGCATGTCGATGCCGTGCGCGATGCAGTGGCAATAGGCGAGAATGATCGACGGGCCAGGCCATGCCTCGGCCTCGCGGAAGGCCAGCAGGGTCTGCTGCGGATTGCCGCCCATCGCCACCTGCGCGACATAGACGTTGCCATAGGCAATCGCCTGCAGGGCGAGGTCCTTGCGCGCCACCCGCTTGCCCGCCGCGGCGAATTTCGCCACCGCCCCCAGCGGTGTCGCCTTGGATGCCTGGCCGCCGGTGTTGGAATAGACTTCCGTGTCCAGCACGAGAATGTTCACGTCGCGCGCGGTGGAGAGCACATGGTCCAGGCCGCCATAGCCGATGTCGTAAGCCCAGCCGTCACCGCCGACGATCCACACGCTGCGCCGGACCAGATGGTCCACCACCGAAAGCAACTGCCGCGCATCGGCGTCGTCCAGCGCACGCAGCCGGCGGGTCAGTTCGGCCACCATGGCGCGCTGGGCGCGGATTTCCGACTCGCGTATCTGTGGCGCGTGCAGCACGGCGTTTACCAGGTCCTCGCCGAGTTGCGGCGCCAGCCGTTGCGCCAGCAGGGCGGCGGTCTCCCGGTGCTTGTCGGCGGCAAGACGGAAACCCAGGCCGAATTCGGCATTGTCCTCGAACAGTGAATTCGACCAGGCCGGGCCGCGGCCCTCGCCATTGGCCAGCCACGGCGTCACCGGCAGGTTGCCGCCATAGATGGAGCTGCAGCCGGTGGCGTTGGCCACCATCATGCGGTCGCCGAACAACTGGCTCAGCAGCTTCAGATACGGCGTCTCGCCGCAGCCGCCGCAGGCACCGGAGAAGGCGAACAGCGGCTCCAGGAACTGCACGCCGCGCACCTCGGCGAAATTCACCCGGGCGCGGTCGTTCACCGGCAGCGCCTCGAAGAAAGCGATGTTGTCGCGCTCGGATTCCAGCAGCGGCAGCTTGTCGTGCAGGTTGATCGCCTTGGTTTCCGGTTGCAGCACGCTGTGCGCCGGGCAGGCCTCGATGCACAGGCCACAGCCGGTGCAGTCCTCGATGTGGAGCTGCAGGGTGAAGCGTACCTCCGGGAAGCCGCGCACGTTGATCGGCGCGGAGCGGAAGCTGCGCGGCGCGCCCTCCAGCCGGCTCTCGTCATAGTATTTCGCGCGGATGACGCCGTGCGGGCAGACGAAGCCGCACTGGCCGCACTGGATGCAGATGCCGGGTTCCCACACCGGCACGAAATCGGCGAGGTTGCGCTTCTCGAAGACGGCGGTGCCGCTCGGGAAGGTGCCGTCCACCGGCATCAGGCTGACCGGGATTTCGTCGCCACGGCCGTCCAGCATGCGGGCGGTGACGCGGCGCACGAACTCCGGCGCGCTGTCGGGCACCAGCGGCTGGCGCTCCCAGCTGCTGGTGGGGGCGGCGGGCACGCGCAGCTCGTGCAGACGGGCGAGCGTGTCGTCCACCGCCTGGAAGTTGCGGCGCACCACCTCGGCGCCTTTGCGGGCGTAGGTCTTCTCGATGGCGTGCTTGATCTCGCGGATCGCCGCCGCTCTCGGCAGCACGCCGGAGATGGCGAAGAAGCAGGTCTGCAGGATGGTGTTGGTGCGCCCGCGCAGGCCGACCTCCTGCGCCACCCGTGCGGCGTCGATGACGAACACGCGCAATCCCAGATAGATGATGCGGTGCTGCATCGAGCGCGGCAGCCGGTCCCACACTTCGTCCGGGCCGTACGGGCTGTTCAGCAGGAAGGTGGCGCCGGGAGCGGCCAGCCGCAGCACGTCCATGCGTTCGGTGAAGTTGAACTGGTGACAGGCGATGAAGTCCGCCTGCCGGATCAGATAGGGCATGCGGATCGGGTCCGGCCCGAAGCGCAGATGCGAAACGGTCTGCGCGCCCGATTTGTGGCTGTCATAGACGAAGTAGCCCTGGGCATGCAGCCGGGTATCCTCGGCGATGATCTTAACCGTGTTCTTGTTGGCACCGACGGTGCCGTCGGC
Organism: uncultured Acetobacteraceae bacterium; assembly: GCA_903907955.1. Lineage (GTDB taxonomy): Bacteria > Pseudomonadota > Alphaproteobacteria > Acetobacterales > Acetobacteraceae > Rhodovastum. The sequence continues at coordinate 90,477 of CAIVPZ010000057.1, forward strand.
ACCCAGGCCATAGAACACCGCTTCCACCAGACCGGTTTTTTCCAGCCGGAAGCTTGGATCGGGATCGAGATTTGTGTGCGTCACGTCGTCGGTGATACCGAGGGTGAAACCGGTGCGCGGCTGCTTTTCGCGCAGTTCATCGAACACCGCCTTGACCAGCGGCGGCGGAAAATCCTTCGATGACAGGCCGTAGCGCCCGCCGACCACGCGCGGCATGGTTGCCCGCGCGCCATTCGCCACCGCCTGCGCCAGCGTGGCGATCACGTCCTGAAACAACGGCTCGCCGGCCGCACCCGGCTCCTTGGTCTGCTCCAGCACGGCAAGCGCACGCACCGATTTCGGCAAGGCTGCCAGGAACGAAGCAGCCGCGAACGGGCGGAACAGATGCACCTGCAGCACGCCGACGCGCTCGCCGCGCCGGCGCAATTCCGCCGCCGTTTCGCGCGCGGTCTCGGCGCCCGCCCCCATCAGCACCACCACGCGCCCGGCGTCGTCGGGGCCGTCGTAATCGAACAGGTGGTACTGGCGGCCGGTCAGCGCGGCGAGCCGGTCCATCGCCGTCTGCACATGCAAGGGCACCGCGGCCACGAACGCATTCACCGTCTCGCGGGCCTGGAAGAACGTGTCCGGGTTGTGCGCGGTGCCGCGCACGAAGGGCCGCTCCGGGTCGAGCGCGCGGGCGCGGTGGGCGCGCACCAGGTTGTCGTCCACCATGGCGCGGATCTGCGCATCATCGAGCAGGAAAAGCGTGTTCACCTCGTGGCTGGTGCGGAAGCCATCAAAGAAGTGCAGGAACGGCACCCGCGCGGCCAGCGTGGCGGCCTGCGCCACCAGCGCCAGATCGTGCGCCTCCTGCACCGAGCCGGAGGAGAGCAGCGCGAAGCCGGTGCCGCGCGCCGCCATCACGTCGGTGTGGTCGCCGAAGATCGACAGCGCCTGGGTGGCGAGCGCGCGGGCGGCGACGTGGAACACGGTGGCGGTGAGTTCGCCGGCGATCTTGTACATGTTCGGCAGCATGAGCATGAGCCCCTGCGAGGCCGTGAAGGTCGTGGTCATGGCGCCGGATTGCAGCGCACCGTGCACCGCGCCGGCAGCACCGCCCTCGCTCTGCATCTCCTGCACCACCGGCACGCCGCCCCAGATATTGGTCAGCCCCGCGGCGGCCCATTCGTCGGCGAGTTCGGCCATGGTGGAGCTGGGGGTGATCGGATAGATCGCGCACACCTCGGTGGTGCGGTAGGCGACATGGGCGACCGCGGTGTTGCCGTCCATGGCGGCGCGGCGGGGCTGCCCGGACATCATTCCGCCTCCGCCTGCATTTCGATGGCATGGCACGGGCACTGCTCGTAGCAGGTCGCGCAGCCGGTGCAGCGATCGGCGACCAGCCGATAGAAGCGGCCCGGGCCGGGTTTCATGATCGCGCCTTCCGGGCAGGCGGCGAAGCAGTTGTCGCATTCGAAGCAGCGGCCACAGGACAGGCAGCGCTGCGCCTCCCGCCGCGCCTCGGATTCCGACAGCCCGGCGGCGATTTCGGCGAAGCCGGCGGCGCGCGCGGCGCCCTGAAGGCGCTTCTGCGGCGTCGGTTCGGCATCGCTGAACACCGGCAGGTTCAGCATCGGCCAGGTCACCAGGCGGGGCGGCGGCGACGGCGCGTGCGGGATGCGGCGCAGCCAGCCGTCGATGTGCCGCGCCGCCAGCTTGCCATGGCCGACCGCAACGGTAACGGTGCGCTCGCTCGGCACCATGTCGCCGCCGGCGAACACGCCGGGCGCGCCGGTCATCATGTCGGGGCCGACGATGACGGTGCCGTCGGCTTTCACCTCAACGCCGTGCAGCCGGCGGAGGAATCCGCTGTCGGTCTCCTGGCCAAGGGCGAGCACCACCGCATCGGCCGCCAGCGTCTCGAATTCGCCGGTCGGCACCGGGCGGCCGTCGGGCGAGAGGTCCATGCGCTCGACGGTCAGGGTGTGGCCGGCGAAATCCTTGATGGTGGTCAGCCAGCGGATTTTCACCCCTTCCTCGATCGCCTCGTCGGCCTCGAAGGCGTGCGCCGGCATGTGGGCGCGGTCGCGGCGGTACACGATCACCGTCTCGTCGGCGCCGAGCCGGCGGGCGGTGCGGGCGGCGTCCATGGCGGTGTTGCCGCCGCCATACACCACCACCCGGCGGCCCAGCAGCGGCGGCGCGCCGGCCGCCACGCCGCGCAGGTAGCCCGCCGCGTCGAGCACGCGGGCGGCGTCGCGCGCCGGGATGTCGACATGCCGGGAGATATGCGCGCCGATCGCCACGAACACGGCGTCGAACCGCCCGTCCGCCTTTTCGGCGGCGAGGTCGGTGACGCGATGGTTCAGCACGATGCGCGCACCCATGCGCTCGATGCGGGCGATCTCGGCCAGCAGCCCGTCGCGCGGCAGGCGATAGGCGGGGATGCCGAAATGCATCATGCCGCCGGGCAGCGGTCCGGCTTCGTGGATTTCCACCGTGTGGCCGAGGCGGGTGAGATGGTAGGCGGCCGACAGGCCGGAGGGGCCGGCACCCACCACCAGCACGCGCCTGCCCGATGGCGATCCATCCAGGCGCGGCGTCCAGCCCTCCCGCACGGCCATGTCGCCGAGGCAGCGCTCCACGGCGTGGATGCCGACCGGGGCGTCGAGCTCGCGGCGGTTGCAGGCGTCTTCGCAGGGGTGGTAGCAGACCCGGCCGTGCACGCCGGGCAACGGGTTGTCGCGCATCAGCACGTCCCAGGCCTGCCGGTATTCGCCGGCCTGGGCGAGCGCGAGCCATGCCTGGATGTCCTCGCCGGCCGGGCATGCGTGGTTGCAGGGCGGCAGGAGATCCAGCCATTCCGGGTGGCGGGTGCGCACCGGCCCGGCACCCCGTTCGGCCGTCAGATCGACCGCACGCGTCATGTCCGCCGGTTGCCTGGCCATCGCCGTCCCCCCAGGGTGGCATGCGGGGATGCTAGGGAGGCGGGGCGGCGAGGGCCTTGATGCATGTCAAGTGAGGAAAGGTGTCGAATGGAACGGGTTGGAACGTCAATTGATCCGATACCTGATCCGTCAACCCGTGTGCTGTCCGCAACGGATTCGGCAACACGGTCTGTGCCTGGGCACCGGCAAGCGACTGCCGCAGGCACCGCGCCGGAGCGTCAGCGCCAGAAGACGCGGCAGACATGCACGATGCCCGCCTCGGCGTGCAGGTGGGCACCGTGAAAGGCGAGGAGCATGGCGAGCGCCGCGGCCACCGGCAGGGCGCGGCGCAGGCCGGGCGGGCGCGGACCGGCCAGCCGGGCCAGCAAGGCCGCGCCGGCAACGCCAAGCAACGCCCCGGCCAGCACGTCAGCCCCGGTGTGCACCCCGAGCGCCAGCCGCGACCAGCCGATCAACGCCGCGGCAGCCATCGCTCCGGCCACGGCGAGCAGCGATGCGCGCCGGCCGCGCGGGGCCAGCAATGCCAGCAGCCCGCCACAGATGACCGCGGCGGCGGCGGTGTGGCCGCTTGGGCTTTTCAGGCCCGGGAGCGGGTCAGCGGCGCACACGAACAGCTTGGCCAGGAACACGGCCAGCAGGGTGGCGCCAATGCCAGCCAGCCAGGCGGCCGCACCGCGCCGCCATCCCGCCAGCGCCAGCCCCAGGGCGACCGCAAGCATGAGCGGCAGGATGACCGCCTGATCGGCGAAATCGGTCAGGAAATGCATGGCGCCGGCAATGCCATGCCCGGCCTGCCGGAAGCGCGGCCCCCTGCCCTGCGGTGCCGGAACGGCAGCTTTGCCCCGGCCGGCCAGTGCAGCAGGTGGCTGGCGCAGGTCCGGCAATCGGTGCTGCCGAAGCCCGGCAGCGGCACCGGCAGGTGGGCGAGGGCCGCGACCAGCGCGCATTCGTCGCCGCCGGGGATGACCCAGGCGCCTTCGACCGCGCCGGCGGCGGTGAGGCGGTCGATGTGCCAGTGCGGTTTCTTGTCGGCGCGCATGTGCCGGGCCAGCCGGGCGCGCAGGCCGCCCGGGCCGCGGGCCGAGCCGGCATAGAGATACCGGCCGGGCGGCAGGATGGTTTCGGGCCGGTGCGGCAGCGCCACGGGCAGTTTCACCGGCAGTGCGATCAGCAGAAGATAGGCACCCGGAACGGCGGGCGCCGCGGCGGCAGTATGGATGAAGCGCACGCGCAGCAGGGTGTCAGAGCTTGTGAAGCAATCGAATATGTGGATGAAAGCCCGCTGATATCATTGAGCGTTCCCGGCTGGACCGGAGCGTCGCGGGCATTCATCCACAAACTCTCAGGCGCGGCCCGCCGCACACCCGCCGTACTGGGCGCAGCTCGAGCAGGCCCCCACCGGCTCCGGCACGCGCGGTTCCGGGGCGACGCGCGACAGGAGCTGATCCAGTTCGATGCTGCCGCATTGCGGGCAGATCGGCGCGTCGGCACCGATGAGCAGGGCCTCGAATTCGATATCGCAATCGGTGCAGTGATAGCTGAACAGCGGCATGGCGCTGCGGTCTCCGGAGCGGTTGGGGCACAGCCAGTCTATGCCGGAACGGCCCTGCTGCCAAATGCGGCCGGTCAATAGTTGCTGAAGTGACCTTCCTTGGCCGCCTGGGCGCGGGCGGCCTTCACCACCCCGGGTGTGCGCGCCTCCGCGGCGACCCGCGACAGCAATTGCTCCAGCGCGGTGCCGCCGCATTTCGGGCAGGCCGGCGGCTCGGAATTCAGCACCAGCGCCTCGAAATCGGTGTCGCACCCGGTGCAGTGATAGCTGAACAGCGGCATGGTGGCTGGTTCTCCCGATCGGTCCCCTGCCCCGTATTCTACGCGGGAACCGCCGCGCGATCTATGGCTCCGCCGGCAACTCCTCGGCCAACGCCGGCACCAGGCCGGGTGGCAGCCGGTTGCGCGGGGTTGGGCGGGGCATCCAGATGCGCTCCCCCCGCTCCGCCCGGTCCGACAGCACCCGCGCGCCATCGGGCGACAGCCAGATCGCCTGCGCGCCGTCACGCCAGACCGAGAACCGGTCCACCACCGGCAGCGGCACCGCGCAGGGCAGATGCACCGGCTCCAGCGACATCACCACGGCGGCGGTGCAGGCGCTGTCCGGCGGGTCGCCGCGCACCAGCAGCGCCACCTTGTCATCCGGCCGGGCGCGCAGTTCACAGGGCGCCCGGCCGCAGCCCAGCGGCTGCGCCAGTTGCGCCCGCCACAGCACCCGCCAGGCGTCGAGGGTGAAACGGGCGGCGCTGCCGGCGGTCTGCACATACATCCCTTCCGCGTCGCGCAGCCCCACCATGCGCCCGTCGGCCGACATCAGCAGGTCGGGCGGGCGCTCGCAGGCCGGCGAGGCCAGCCCGATCCCCACCAGTGCCCAGCCGGCCAGCCGCAGCCGGGTGCGCCACAGCCCGGCCCAGGCCAGTCCGAGGCTGACCACCGCAAGCCCCCAGGCCGGCAGGTGCGGCACCATGATGGTCGCGGCCGGCCAGGACGACACGAAGCGGGCGACCCACAGCACGGCGTCCACCCCCCAGCCCATCGGCACCAGCCCAACCGCCTCGGCCCCCAGCGGCATGAGGACCAGCGACAACAGACCGGCCGGCATCACCAGCAGCGCCGTCAGCGGCACCGCCACCATGTTGGCCAGCACGTTGTAGACCTGCACCTGACCGAAATGATACGCGGCGAAGGGCGCCGAGAAGGTGCCGGCCAGCGCCGCCGTCACCGCCAGCGCCACCACATGGCTGGCCAGCCGCCCGCGCCACCGCCCCTCGCCGCGCAGGCGCAGCAGCCAGGGGCGCAGCGCCTCGTAGCCGACGATCAGCGCCAGCACGGCGGAAAAGCTCATCTGGAAACTCACACTCATGACCAGATGCGGCTCCAGCAGCACCAGCGCCGCCATGGCCAGCGCCAGCCCGCGCAACGACAGCGCCCGCCGCCCCGCCAGCACGCCGAGGGTGAACAGGCAGGCCATGGCGAAGCTGCGCTGCACCGGCACATGCGCGCCGGTCAGCAGCATGTAGCCGGAAGCCGCCAGCAGGGCGGCGAGCGCCGCGATCTGCTTGGTCGGCCAGTACAGCGCCGCCCATTCCCACACCGCCAGCGCCAGCCGGGTGCCGCCGAACACCAGCCCCATGACGATGCCGATATGCAGCCCGGCGATGGCCAGCAGATGGGCCAGGCCGGAATCCCGGAACGCCCGGCGGTCGGCCTCGGGGATGGCGCTGGTGGTGCCGGTGAGAAACGTGGTGGCGATGGCGGCGGTGCTGCCGTGCAGCACCGCGCCGATCCGCGCGGCGATGGTCTCGCGGGTGCGCTGGAGCAGGTCCGCCGGCCAGGATGGCGCCCCCTCGGCCAGCCGGGCGGACGCGCCCAGCGCGGTGCCGTAGGCGCCGATACCCTGGTAGAAGGCGTCGCGCTGCAGATCCCAGGCGCCCGGATAGGCCGGCGGCGCCGGGCGCATCAGCAGCGCCCGCACCCGCAGCGCATCGCCGGTGGCAACCGGGGTGGCATCGGTGGCGCGCAGGCGGATGCGCAGCAGGCGGGAGATCGGCGCCCCGCCATCCAGCCGCGCCGCCTCCAGCGTTACCCGGCGGCCTTCCGGCAGCGGCTCGACCGCGCGCACGGTAGCTTCCGCCACCACGGCGCGGGTTGGCACCTCCATCAGCGGCGGCGCGCGCCAGGTGGCCAACTGGCCGGCGGCAAACCCGAGCGCCGCCGCCACCGCGCCGGCAGCGGCGGCGCGCCGCGGGAACCAACGCCAGCCACCCGCCAGGGCGGCCAGCGCAGCCGCCAGCAGGGATGGCGCCAGCCAGGGCGGCGGGTCGGCGTGCAGGGAAAAAAATACCACGGCGCCGGCGGTCATCAGCACCGGCAGCCAGAGGAAAAACCGGCCGCGCTCGGCCTCGGCCCAGGCGGCAAGCCGTTCGCGGGGGGCCTCGGCCCAGGCCGGACGGGGAATCGCCGTGGCGGCGCGCTGTTGCATGACCTTCACGCTACGCCGGCACGCCTCGTGCCGTCATCCGCGGCCATGCTAGAAGCGCCGCCCAGATGCCCGGAACCCTTGCGATGACCGTCCGTACCCGCTTCGCCCCCTCGCCCACCGGCCTGCTGCATATCGGTGGCGCCCGCACCGCGCTGTTCAACTACCTGTTCGCCCGCCACCACGGCGGCCAGTTCCTGCTGCGCATCGAAGACACCGACCGCGCGCGCAGCACCCCGGAAGCAACCCAGGTGATCCTGGACGGGCTGGCCTGGCTCGGCCTGGAGACCGACGAAGCGCCGCTGTTCCAGTCCACCCGGCAGGCCCGCCACGCCGAGGTGGCGCAGCAGATGCTGGCGGCCGGCCGCGCCTACAAATGCTTCCTCACCGCCGCCGACCTGGAGCAGATGCGCGCGCAGGCCCGCGCGGAGGGCCGCGGCCCGCGCATCGACAGCCCCTGGCGCGACCGCGACCCGGCCGAAGCGCCGCCCGGCGCGCCGTTCGCCATTCGCCTGCGCGCCCCGCGCGACGGCGAGACGGTGGTGGACGACCTGGTGCAAAGCGAGGTGCGGGTGGCCAATACCGAACTCGACGACATGATCATCCTGCGCAGCGACGGCTCGCCGACCTACCAGCATGCGGTGGTGGTGGACGACCATGACATGGGCATCACCCATGTCATCCGCGGCGATGACCATCTGACCAACACCTTCCGGCAGGTGCAGATTTACGACGCGATGGGATGGGAAAAGCCCCGCTTCGGCCATGTGTCGCTGATCCACGGGGCCGATGGAACAAAACTGTCCAAGCGGCACGGCGCGCAGTCGATCACCGAGTTCCGCGACATGGGCTATCTGCCCGAGGCGCTGTGCAACTATCTGCTGCGGCTCGGCTGGGGCCATGGCGACGCCGAGATTCTGTCTCGCGCCGAGGCGGTCGCCCTGTTCGACATCGACGGCGTCGGCCGGGCGGCGAGCCGGATGGACTATGCCAAGCTGGCGCATGTGAACGGGGTGTGGATTCGCGCCGCCGACGATGACCGGCTGACCCGCGAGGTGCTGGCGCGACTCGCCCGGCAGCCGGGTCTGGCGCTCGGCACCGCTGCCGCGCACCGCATCCGGGCGCTGCTGCCGCAGTTGAAGGAGCGCGCGAAGACTCTGGTGGAACTTGCTGATTCTGCAGCTTTCCTGGCGCATCCGCTGCCGCTGGCGATGGAGCCGAAGGCCGCCGCGCTGCTCACCGCGGAGAACCGGCTGATGCTGCGGGAGGTGGCGGCGGCGCTGGCGGCGAGTGATTTCTCTCCGTCCGGGCTGGATGCGGCGCTGCGCGGCTATGCCGAGCAGACCGGCCGCAAGCTGGGCAGTGTCGCGCAGCCGCTGCGGGCGGCGCTCACCGGCAGCACGGTCAGCCCCGGCATAGACGCGGTGCTGGTGGCGCTGGGGCGCGATGAGGCGCTAGGCCGCATTGCAGCCGCATCCGCTTGAATGAATGGGGTCCAGGGGGCCACTGCCCCTTGGCGGGTCCAGGGCAGCGCCCTGGCCTTGCTTACCTGTCCAACTGGTGCGGTCGAGAAGACTCGAACTTCCACGGGGTTTCCCCCACAAGCACCTCAAGCTTGCGCGTCTACCATTCCGCCACGACCGCCCGTCGGGGTGAGGCGCGGGGATATAGCGGATGAGTCGGGCGGCATCAATGGACGACGTTGCAGAGAATGTGGAATGGCGGATCAGCGACGGGCTGACCGGCTATCCGCTGGCGCTGGCGGCGATGCGGGAACGGGTGGCGGCGATCCGCGCCGGCACGGCGCGGGAGCTGGTGTGGCTGGTGGAGCACCCGCCGCTGTATTCCGCCGGCACCTCGGCGGCGCGGGCCGACCTGCGGCTGCCGGACCGTTTCCCCACCTATGACGCCGGCCGCGGCGGGCAATGGACCTATCACGGGCCGGGGCAGCGCACCGGCTATGTGATGCTGGACCTGACCAGGGCGCACGGCGCGATGCGCCCGCATGATGTGCGCAGTTATGTGCACGGGCTGGAGGAATGGCTGATCCGCGCGCTGGACCGGTTCAACGTGCGCGGCGAGCGGCGCGCCGGCCGGGTGGGCATCTGGGTGGCCGACCGCGCCGCCGGGACCGAGGCGAAGATCGGCGCGATCGGGGTGCGGGTGACCCGCTGGGTAAGCTGGCACGGGGTGGCGCTGAACGTCGCGCCCGACCTGTCGCATTTCGCCGGCATCGTGCCCTGCGGTATCCGCGAACACGGGGTGACCAGCCTGCATGCGCTCGGCATTCCGGTGACGATGGCGGAGGCGGACGGGGCGCTGATGGCGGCGTGGGCGGAGGTGTTCGGGGCCTGAAAGCGGCCTGCATTAACGCCGTCTTTGCGCCTGCGGGGGCAGACTGGCCGGCATGTCGAACCGCCCGCACATCTTTCTGGCGACGCCCTGCTTCGGCGGGCTGGTCACTACCGGCTACATGCAGTCGGTGCTCGCCCTGGTGCAGGTCGCCGGGGAAGCGGGGTTCGACCTGTCGCATGCGCTGCTCGGGCACGACGCGCTGATCACCCGCTGCCGCAGCACGCTGCTGGGCAGCTTCATGGACAGCAGCGCCAGCCACCTGCTGTTCGTGGACAGCGATATCGCCTTCCTGCCGGCGCAGGTGGTGCGGCTGTTGCGCGCCGGCAAGGACTTCGCCGCCGGCATGTACCCGATCAAGTCGCTGAACTGGGGCCAGGCGGCGCGGCACCGCCACCTGCACGGCGAGGCGGACGATGCGGCCTGCCTGCTCTATGTCGGCCGGCCCTGCGACCCGGCCGAGCGGGAGCATGAGGACGGGCTGGTCACCGCCATCTATGCCGGCACCGGCTTCATGATGGTCACCCGCGCGGCGGTGGCGCGCATGATCGCCGCCTATCCGGAAACCCGCTATCGCGCCATCCACGCCTGGCCGCTGCCCACCGGGCCGGAGCGCGAACGGCATGCGCTGTTCGACACCATGATCCTGCCGGAGACCGGTGAATACCTCAGCGAGGACTATGCCTTCTGCCACCGCTGGCGGGCGGTCGGCGGGCGCATCTGGCTCGACACGCAGAGCCGGCTGACGCATGTCGGCAGCTTCGAGTATTGCGGCAACCCGGCCGGGCGGTTTGCCGGGGCGGCGGCCGCCCTTCTCTGAGGCGGGCGGCGGGCAACCGGCCGGGCCAAGGCAAAATTCCAACATTCCGTTAACCGAACATTGCATTTACGGTTCGGCACTGTCCGTTCACGCGGAGTTCGTGCAAGATGCCATCGTGAGCGACCGGTGCGCAGGACTCCCGAGGAACGGCCGGCGCGTTGACGTCCAGCTTCGCCAATATGCGGCGGCTGGCCGGTGTCGCGCATCCCGCGAGCTGGCGTCCGGAGCACCACCCCCCAGCGTTCACCGGGCGATCATCCTTTCGCGGCCATTCCATGTGCTATTTTCCTGGACATGCTCATGACATCCGGTGCGGACGGCAGTTGTCAGCCCAGGTCAGAAGGCCATCCGCTTCGCACCGAGATGTCCTGAGGATGCGAACAGAGACAGCGGCGACAAGCCAGCCCGGCCTGAACCGTTCCCTGGCGATACACGCCGCCGCCGCGCCCGCGGCCTCCGTTTCCCCCGCATGACAATGCCTGCCTTGCGGCTGCCCGGCCTATCCGTCCGGCTGCGGCGGCTCCACACCGATGTGGTGATCGGGCTGGTGTTCGTGCTGACGCTGGGCATGACCTGGGCGGTTTCGCAGCGCATGGAAGCGGCAGCCGAACGCCAGGGGATCACCAACGCCTTCGCCGAATCCGGCAACCTGGCCCAGTTGCTGAAGCTGCACTGGTCCGGGATGGGGCAGCGGATCGACGCGCTGCAGCGTCTTGCCCGGCTGGTCACCCGGGCGCCTCTGAACGGCAGCCGCAACGGGGCGGAGCTGCTTGCGGAGTTGCGGAGTTCCGCACTGCTGGCCGGCTCCAGCATCCTGCAGGTCGCGGCGCTGGACCCCGCCGGCGACCTGATCTGGACCATCCTGCAGATGCCGCCCGAGCGGTTGAACCTGGCACAGCGCGATTATTACCAGGCGATCGCGCGCGATGGCCGCGACAGCTTCATCGGCGGCCCGGTGCGCGGCGCGGTGAGCGGGCACTGGTCGTTCCAGTTCGCCGAGGCCCTGCGCGATCCCGACCACACGCTGCGGGCCATTACGGTGGTTTCGGTTGATACCGGATGGGCCGAGGCGCTGGCCAGCGAACTGGACATCGCCGATCGCGGCGTCATCAGCCTGGTCCGCAACGACGGCCTGCTGCTGGCGCGCAATCCGAACGTGCACATCGGCGAGGTCATCCCGCCGCAGAACTCCGTATGGTTTGCCGCCTGGCAACGCGGCGCGGCCGAAGCGCTCCTCCCCGGCCCGCGCGACGGGGTGCTGCGCTTCTACGCGGCGCGCCGGGTTCCCAATTCCGATATCGTGGTCGTGACCGGTCTCAACGCCGCCGACAGGATGGCACAGGCGCAGGCAACCATCACCACCATCCGTCGCGCGACCGCGGGGTTCGCCCTCGCGCTGACCGGTCTGGCGGTGTCGGTGAGCGTGGGTATCCGGCGACAGCGCAGCCTGACGACGGAGCGCCAGCGCACCCACGACCTCGCCGCACGCGAAGGGCTGTTGCGCCATATTGCCGAGCAGGCCACCGACGTGATCTGCCTGCAGGATGCCGGGCTGCGCAACATTTTCGTCAGCCCGGCCGTTCGCACCTTGCTCGGCATCGAGCCGCAGCAGTTGATCGGCTGCAGGTTCGGCAGCACCGTCCTGCCCGCCGATACGCCCACCGTCGAGGCAGCGCTCACCGGGCTTGAGCGCTCAGGTACCCCACAGCGTTTCATCGTCCGGGGGCGCCATGCCGATGGCGGCTTCCGCTGGGTGGAAACCGAAATGGTGGCCGTCGCCGACCCCGGCGACCCAACCGGTTGCCGCTATTTGTCCATCAGCCGCGACGTCACCGAAGCGCAAACCGCCCACCAGCGGATCGAAACCCTGCTCGACCTGAAAAGCCTGCTGAGCAGCACGAACGAGATGATCGCCCGCGGCTTGCCGCTGAGCGACCTGTTCGACGGCATTTGCCAGGCCTGCGTTTCGCAGGGCCGATTCCAACTGGCCTGGATCGGCATGGCCGACCCGGAGCACGAAACAGTCCGATGCGTGGCCCAGGCCGGCCCGGCGACGGAGTACGCCAAGCATCTCTTCATCAGTCTGGACCCCACCCTGCCGACCGGACAAGGCCCAACAGCACTGGCGATGCGCGAGGACAGGCACATCATCGTCAACGACTATGCGGCATCGACGATCACCGGCCCCTGGCACGACGCGGCGAAGCAGTTCGGGCTCGCCGCCGCCGCGTCCTTCCCTTTGCACCTGCAAGGCAAGCCGGTCGGCCAGATCGCAGTCTACGCGAACCGGGTCAACTTCTTCGACGAGGAATTAATCGTGCAGCTGCGCCAACTGGCCGCCAACGTCAGCTTCGCCATGGATGCCGTCGAGACCGAGACCGAACGGGTGCGCGCCGAGATCAGGCTGCGCGAGAGCGAGCAGCGATTCCGGTCCCTGGTCGAATCGCCGTTGGCCGGCATTGCGATTTTTGATTCCGGGCATATCCGCTACGCGAACGACCGGTTCGCCGAAATCTTCGCCTGCCTGCCGGCCGATCTGACCGAGGGAAGGTTCAACTGGATCGAGGCCGGGCATGCCGCATTGATCGGTGACGTCGAGCGAAAGCTGGAAGGAGGCCTGTCGCCCGCGCCATTCAGGATGCCGGCGAAGCGCCGCGACGGTCAGGCGATGATCGTCGAATGCTACTTCAGCCGATCACCGAACGGCCAGCAGGGCTCCACCATCCTGATGCTCCAGGACATCACCGAACGCGACCGCATCGAGCACGCATTGCGGGAAAGCGAGGAGGGCTTGCGGGCCACTTTCGAAAACGCGGCGGTCGGCATTGCGCGGCTTGGGCTGGACGGGCGATGGCTCGCCGCAAACGAAACATTCTGCGGGTTCCTCGGCTATTCGGCCGAGGAGGTGACCACGCTGGACCTCGATGCCACGATCTGTCCGAACGATCAGGCGGTGTTTCACGCCGCCACCGACGCGTTGCGCGCCGGCGAGCAGCGATCGATCGCCTTCAGCAAGCGGTTCGTGCGCAGGACCGGCGAGATTGTCTGGGGGCGGGCCGCCGTGTCGGCGCGCCGCGATAGCGCCGGAAACCTGCTCGAATTCATCACCGCGGTCGCCGACATCACGGCGCAGCACATGGCCGAGGAAGAGGTTTCCGACCGGATCAGGCAGATGGAGGCCGCTTTGCGGGGAACGCTGGAAGCCGTCGCCAGGATGGTGGAGCAGCGCGATCCCTACACCGCCGGGCATGAAAGGCGCGTCGGCCAGATCGCAGCGGCGATCGGCAGGGAGATGGGACTGACCGAGGCCCAATGCGAGCAGCTCGAGTTGACCGGCCTGGTGCACGACATCGGCAAGATCAGCATACCGACCGAGATCCTCACCTACCCGGGCCGCCTGGGGCATATCCAGATGGAACTGGTCAAGACACATGCCGAGAAGGGGTATGAAATCCTGAAGGATCTGCCGTTTGCCTGGCCGCTGGCGGAGATGGTTCGCCAGCATCACGAGCGCATGGACGGCTCGGGCTATCCCAGAGGGATCAAGGGAGACGCCATCCTGTTGGAAGCCCGCATCCTGGCGGTGGCGGATGTGCTTGAAGCCATGTCCGCGCACCGGCCCTACCGGCCAGCTCTCGGCGAAGGGTTGGCGATCGCGGAGATCACCGACGGGCGCGGCCGTATCTATGACGCCGAGGTGGTCGATGCGGCGCTGCGGTTGATCCGGGAAAAGGGCTATAGTCTCACGGCCCTCATGGCTTGCGCGTAATGCCAGGCGGCGGCAAGGGGTGGGTCGCGGCCTTGCGCACCGCACCATCGGCAGTCTATGGTCATCCCATGGACGCGATGATCCCATCCACCCGATTTTGGCGCCGCTGGCGGTACACTCCGGCGGCCTAGGTTCTCGCACCCGACGATGACCCCGAAGCCGCCCCACAGAGGCGGCTTTCGTTGGTGACGACCCCTGAAAACGATGTCCGCCGAACGTGGTGCGGTCCCCTTGAAGGAGACCCGGCATGACCCGGCTGATTTTTCGCTACACCCCCCGCGATACCGTCGATTTCGACGTCTGCTCCGGGCCGCCGCGGCCCGAGCCGGCGCCGCCGGTCAGCAAGCCGCCCTCCGCCCGCCCCGCGGAAGCGAAAAAAATACCTGAACCGGCCGAGGGGTGACGCACGCCGCCGCGGGGTGCTATCGCCCTGCGGTGACATCCAAAGCCGCCATCGTCGGCATTGCCGGCACCGCGCTGACCGAATCGGAGGCGGCGCTGTTCCGCGCGCAGCCGCCGGCGGGCGTTATCCTGTTCGCCCGCAATATCGCCGATCCGGACCAGTTGGCGGCGCTGGTGGTGGCGCTGCGCCACGCCCTGCCGCCGGACGCAGTGCTGATGGTGGACCAGGAGGGCGGACGGGTGGCGCGGCTGCGGCCGCCGCACTGGCGCGCGCATCCGCCGGCCGGCACCCACGGCGCCCGGTTTGCCCGCGACCCGCAAACCGGGCTGCGGGCAGCCTGGCTGACCGGGATGCTGATCGGGCTGGACTGCGCCGGCGCCGGGTTCGATGTGGTGTGCGCGCCGGTGCTGGACCTGCGCCTACCCGGTGCGCATGGCGTGATCGGCGACCGCGCCTTCGCCGCCGACCCGCTGCACGTGGCGCAACTCGGCCGGGCGATGGCGGCAGGGTTGCTGACCGCCGGCGTGCAGCCGGTGGGCAAGCACGCGCCGGGACACGGCCGCGCTTTGGCGGACAGCCACCTGGAACTGCCGGTGGTGACCGACACCGACCTGGAGGCGGATTTCCTGCCCTTCGCCGCCAATGTCGATCTGCCGTGGATGATGACCGCCCATGTCCTCTATCCGGCATTGGACGCAACCGCGCCGGCCACGCTGTCGGCGCGCATCATCGAAAATGTGATTCGCGGCCGGATCGGCTTCCGCGGCGTGCTGGTCAGCGACGATCTGGCCATGCAGGCGCTCGACGGCACGCCGGCCGAACGGGCGCTGGGGGCGCTGGCGGCGGGCTGCGACGTGGCCTTGTATTGCAGCGGCGAAACCGGCCCCACCGCCGGGGTGCTGGCGCGCTGCCCGGCGCTGACCGGGGCGGCGACGGCGCGGCTGGAAGCGGCGCGGGCGCTGGCGGCATCGCGGCGCGCGGCGCTGGATGTTGCGGCAATGAATGGGGCGGCACTGGCGGATGAACGAGACAGGTTGATGACGTGAACGAATGGTTCCAAGGGGGGCTGTCATTCGCCGCGCTGGTGATGGCGATCATCCTGCACGAGGTGTCGCACGGCTATGCGGCGCTCGCGCTGGGCGATGACACGGCGAAGAAACTGGGGCGGCTGTCGCTCAATCCGCTGGTGCATGTGGACCGGGTGGGCACCATCATCCTGCCCGGCATTTTCCTGCTGGCGCAGGCGGCGCTGCACACCGGCGGCGGGGTGTTCTTCGGCTGGGCCAAGCCGGTGCCGATTGCGCCCTGGCGGTTCCGCGATCCGCGCCGGGGCATGATGCTGGTGGCGCTGGCCGGGCCGCTGGCCAATTTTGCGCTCACCTTCCTGTCGCTGCTCGCGCTGAATTTCACGCCGCTGCTGGCGGGGCCGGTGCATGCGTATGTGCTGAGCTTCCTCGGCGTCTTCATCATGGCCAATATCGCGCTCGGCACCTTCAACCTGCTGCCGATCCCGCCGCTGGACGGCGGGCGGGTGATGGTGGGGCTGCTGCCCGAGCGGCTGGCCATGGTCTGGGCGCGGCTGGAGCGGGTCGGCATCATCATCGTGCTGCTGGGGGTGTTCGTGCTGCCCTCGCTGCTGGGCCAGTATGGCATCCAGTTCAACCCGCTCTGGGCCTGGCTGCACGCCATCGGCGATC
This sequence comes from uncultured Acetobacteraceae bacterium, assembly GCA_903907955.1. GTDB lineage: Bacteria > Pseudomonadota > Alphaproteobacteria > Acetobacterales > Acetobacteraceae > Rhodovastum. The sequence continues at coordinate 106,478 of CAIVPZ010000057.1, forward strand.
CGATCTTCCGGACGCTGGCCGCCGCCGCCGGGTATCCGCGCGATCTGTTCCTGATCCTGCACAGTTTCGGTGCGGATGGCGGTGGCTGACCCGCCCGCCCCGGCGCCCGATGCCGATGCGCTGGTGGTGCATCTGGAAGGGTTCGAAGGGCCGCTCGACCTGCTGCTGGAACTGGCGCGCGGGCAGAAGGTGGACCTCGCCCGCATGTCCATCCTCTCGCTGGTCGATCAATACCTGGCGATGATCGAAGGGGCGCGGCGGGTGCGCCTGGAACTGGCGGCCGACTGGCTGGTGATGGCGGCCTGGCTGACCTGGCTGAAATCGCGGCTGCTGCTGCCCGCCGGCAGCCCTGCGCAGGAGGAAGGCGAGCAGGCGGCCGAACTGCTGGCCGCCCGGCTGCGCGACCTGCAGGCGATCCGGCGGGCCTCGGTGTGGCTGTCCAACCGTCCGGTGCTGGGGCAGGACGTGTTCGCCCGCGGCGTGCCGGAGGACCTGACCGAAACCGACCGCTCGCGGCTGGCGCTCGACCTGCCCGGGCTGATGCGGGCCTACCTGCTGGCCCTGCGCCGCAGCGCCGGCAACCGCCAGTACCGGCCGGCGGTGGTCAGCGTGTGGACCATCCAGGATGCGCTGGCCCGGCTGGCGGCGCTGCTGGGTTCGCTGCCGGACTGGACCTGCCTGGAACAATTCCTGCCGGAGGGCACCGGCGGCACCCCCCTGCAGCGGCGGGCGGCGATGGCCAGCACGCTGGTGGCGGGGCTGGAGCTGGCCCGCGGCGGCATGCTGCGGCTGCGCCAGGAGGAACATTTCGGCCCGATCCTGCTGCACCGCGCCGAGGAAAAAGATGAGCGACCCGAATCCTGACCCCCCCCCTGCCCCGCCGGACCCAGAGCCGCCGCTGTTGACGCCGCCGCCCGCGCTGTCGGCGGAGGCGCTGGACGACGCCGTGCGCCTGGCCGAGGCGATGGTGTTCGCCGCCGCCGCGCCGGTGACGGCGCGGACGCTGGCCAATCTGCTGCCGGTGGGGGTGGACCCCGACGCCGTGGTGACGGCGCTGCGCGAGCGTTATGCCGGGCGCGGCGTGGAACTGGCGGAGGTTGCCGGCGGGCTGCAGTTCCGCACCGCCGCCGACCTCGCGCCGCGGCTGCGCCGGGTGGTGCAGGTGCCGCGCCGGCTGCCGCGGGCGGCGATGGAAACGCTGGCCATCGTCGCCTACCACCAGCCGGTGACGCGTGCCGAGATCGAGGAAATCCGCGGCGCCTCGCTGTCGCAGCAGACGCTGGATGCGCTGCTGGAGCAGGGGCTGATCGCGCCCAAGGGCCGCAAGGAGGCGCCGGGGCGGCCGACCCTGTGGGCCACCACCACCGCCTTCCTGGCGCAGTTCAGCCTGAAGGACCTGCGTGACCTGCCGCGGCGGGAAGACCTGCTGGTCGAGCCGCCCGCACCCCAGCCAGCCGAGGCGGAGGCGGCGCCGCCCGCAGCCCCCGAGCCCTGACCGGCCGGTGAGGCCGCGGCAATGGCGGCCCGGTTTCACATCCGCATGGTTTCCTGCTAACCAGCCGGCCCCGGGAGTGTGACGCGCGCATGTTCGACTTTGCCTGGTCCGAGATCGTGCTGATCGGCGTGGTGGCCCTGATTGCCATCGGGCCGAAGGACCTGCCGGTCGCCATGAAGGCGGCGAGCGGGATGGTGAAAAAGGCGCGCCGCATGGCCGGCGAATTCCAGGGCCATGTCGACGAGATGATGCGCGAGGCCAACCTCAACGAGGTGCGCGCCCAGATCAACGAACTCCGCAATTTCGACATCAAGGGCACCATCGTCGACGCGGTCGATGCCGACGGCACCATCCGCCAGACCTTCGCCGGCAACCCGCTGGAGCCGACGGGGGCGGCCGGGACCGGATCGATCGACAGCCCGGACACCGCCGGGGCGGCGCTGCCCGCGCCGGACGCCCCCGCCTTCATCCCGCCCGCCTTCGCCGCGAAGTCCGAGCCGCCACCCGCCTTCATCCCGCCCGGGATGACGACGCCGGGGCCGTACTATTCCGGCCGACTCCGCACCTGAGAGTTTGTGAATGAATGCCCGCAACGCTCCGATCCTGCCGGAAACGCGCCATGATATCGGCGGGCGTTCATTCACGGGTTCGATTGCTTCACAAACTCTGACAGCCGGCCAAACCCAGAGACGCATGTGCGCATCCCCTTCCTGACGAAGCGCTCCGAACGGCCCGCGCCGGCCCCGCCGCCGCCGCCGGTCGAGGACACCATCGACGACAAGCCGATGCCGCTGCTCGAGCACCTGATCGAGCTGCGCCGCCGGCTGATGTGGTCGCTCGGCGGGTTCCTGCTGGCGTTCTTCGTCTGCTACCATTTTTCCGCGGAACTCTATGCCTTCCTCGCCCAGCCGCTGGCGGACGTGGAGGAGCGGCTCGGCGGCAGCCGGCGGATGATCTACACCTCGCTGACCGAGGGGTTCTTCACCTACCTCAAGGTGGCGATGTTCGGCGGCGCCTTCATCTCGTTCCCGATCATGGCCACGCAGCTCTGGCTGTTCGTCGCCCCGGGGCTGTACCGCAGCGAGAAGAAGGCGCTGATGCCCTTCCTGGTGGCCTCGCCGGTGCTGTTCCTGATGGGGGGCGCGCTGGCGTATTATTTCATCTTCCCGATCGCCTGGGGCTTCTTCCTGAGCTTCCAGACGCCGCAGGGCGCGGGCGGGCTGCCGATCGAGCTGGAAGCGCGGGTATCGGAATACCTCGATCTGGTGATGAAACTCATCTTCGCCTTCGGGGTGACCTTCCAGTTGCCGGTGGCGCTGAGCCTGCTCGCCAAGGTGGGCATCGTCACTTCGGCGGGACTGAAGCGCTACCGGCGCTATGCCATCGTGGGGATGTTCATCATCGCCGCCATCCTGGCGCCGCCCGACATCATCACCCAGTGCGGCCTGGCGATCCCGCTGATCGGCCTGTACGAGGTTTCCATCATCGCCGCCAAGCTGGTCGAGCCAAAGCCGGTCGAGGTCTGATCATGCACGACATCCGATTCATCCGGGCCGAACCGGAAGCGTTCGACGCGGCGCTGGCCCGCCGTCGCCTGCCGCCGCTGGCCGGGGACATCCTCGGTCTCGACAGGGTCAGACGCGATCACCTGACCCGGCTTCAGGAGACGCAGGCCAGGCGCAACGCCCTCAGCAAACAGGTCGGCCATTTGCGGCGGCAGGGCACGGACACGGCGCCGCTGGAAGCCGAATCGGCCCAGCTTGCGCTGGAGATGGCGGCCGACGAACGCGGCGCTGCGGAGATGGACGGACAAATCAAGGCGATCCTGGAAGGTCTGCCCAACATCCTCGATGCCGACGTGCCGGACGGGGCGGACGAAAGCGCCAATGTGGTGCTCAAGCAATGGGGCACGCCGCGCGATCTCGGGTTTGCTCCGAAACAGCATTTTGAACTGGGCGAAGCGCTCGGCCTGATGGATTTCGCCACCGCGGCGAAGCTGGCCGGGGCGCGGTTCACCATCCTGCGCGGGCAACTGGCGCGGCTGGAACGGGCGCTCGGCCAGTTCATGCTCGATCTGCACACCCGCGAGCATGGCTACGAGGAAACCATCGTGCCGCTGCTGGTGAACGCCGCCGCCAGCTACGGCACCGGCCAGTTGCCGAAATTCGAGGAAGATCTGTTCAAGACCACGGACGGCCGCTACCTGATCCCGACCGCCGAGGTGCCGCTGACCAACAGCGTCGGCGGCGAAATCCTCGCCGAGAAGCGGCTGCCGATCCGGCTGACCGCGCTGACCGAATGTTTCCGCTCCGAAGCCGGGGCGGCCGGGCGCGACACCCGCGGCTATATCCGCCAGCACCAGTTCCGCAAGGTCGAGCTGGTGTCGATCGTCCACCCCGATGCCAGCGACGCCGAGCACGAACGCATGACCGGCTGCGCCGAGCGGGTGCTGGAGCTGCTCAATCTGCCGTATCGCCGGGTGGTGCTGTCGTCGGGCGATACCGGGTTCGGCGCGGCGAAGACGTTCGATCTCGAGGTGTGGCTGCCGGGGCAGCATATGTGGCGCGAGATCTCCTCGTGTTCCAACACGCGGGAATTCCAGGCGCGGCGGATGAACGCCCGCTGGCGCAGCACCGACGGCAAGTCGGTGGCCTATGTGCACACGCTGAACGGCTCCGGCGTGGCGGTGGGGCGGACGCTGATCGCGGTGATGGAGAACTGCCAGCAGGCCGACGGTTCCATTCTTGTGCCGCCGCCGCTGTGGCCCTACATGGGCGGGGTGGAGCGTATCGCCGCGGCCTGAAGCAGGGAATAACCCCATGCTTGTCGATCCGGTGACGGATGTGCTGCTGGCGGTGGATGTGCAGCCGGATTTCATGCCGGGCGGCGCCCTGCCGGTGCCCGGCGGCGACCAGGTGGTGCCGGTGATCAACCGCCTGCTCGCCGGCCCGTTCCGCCACGCCGTCGCCACCCAGGACTGGCACCCGCCCGGCCACACCTCGTTCGCCAGCGCCCATCCGGGCCGCGCGCCGTTCGAGCGCATCACGGCGGCGCATGGCCCGCAGACGCTGTGGCCCGACCACTGCGTCCAGGGCACGCCGGGCGCGGCACTGCATGCCGGGCTCGACCAGTCGCGGATCGAACTGATCATCCGCAAGGGGTTCCATCCCGCGGTGGACAGCTATTCGGCGTTCCGCGAGAACGACCATGCCACCTCCACCGGCCTCGATGCCTGGCTGCGGGGGCGCGGTTTCGTCCGGGTTTTCCTGGCCGGGCTGGCGACCGATTACTGCGTGGCCTGGTCGGCCGAGGACGCGGTACGGGCGGGGTTCGCGGTGGTTGTGGTGGAAGATGCCTGCCGCGGGATCGGCCTGCCGAGCGGGCCGGATCGCACGACGGTCGATGACGCCCGCGACCATCTGCGCCACACGCATGGGGTGCGGTTCGTGGCCAGCACGGCGTTCGGCGTGGCCTAGAGCGCTTTCAGGCTGACCGTAAACGGTCAGCGCGCTCTAGCTCTTTGTTTTGGCGAGCAACTTTATCGGCCGGCTGTCGCCGGTCTGGCCGATGTTGCTCTAGCCGCGGGGCGGTGACTTCCGGCGCGATCAGCAGGCGATGGCGGGGGAGCGTGGCAAGGCCCCGGTTCCGCCGGAGACCGCCGGCAGTTCGATGATCTCGATCCAGGTGGCGTTGCCGCCGGCCAGGATGGCGGCGCGGCGGGTCAGCGCGCCGCTGCTGGCGGCGATGGCATACACCGCCACCCGGCCGGTCTGCTGGCCGGCGCAGAGCAGCCAGCGCCCGTACGGGTCGATGGCAAAGGCGCGCGGCCCCCTCTCGGCCGGCACGGTGCCGAGTGCGTCCAGCGTGCCGTCAGGGCGCAGCCGAAACCCGGCCAGCAGGTTGTTGCGGCGCTCGCTGGCGTAAAGAAAGCGCTCATCCGGGGTGAGGTGCAGGTCGGCGGCGGCGAGCGTCTGGCCGGGGGCGGCGGGCGGCACCAGGCGGATGGATTGCAATTCGGTCAGCGCGCCGGTGGCGGAATCGCGCGCGGCGGCGGTCAGCGTGCCATCCAGCTCGTTGAGGACGTAGAACAGGGCGCCGGCGCGGGCGAAGCGGATATGCCGCGGCCCCGCTCCGGGTGCCGTGTGCGCTGCCGCGGTCGCCGGCCCGGCCAGCCGGCCGGATGCCGGATCGAAGCCCAGCCGCAGGATGACGTCGCCGCCAAGCACGGCGGCATAGACCGCGCGGTTCTCCGGATCGGGCAGGATGCTGTGCGCCTTGGGCGGGGTGCCCACCACCTGCAACGGCTCGCCGGGCACGCCACCGGCGCCGATCGGGTTCACCGACAGTTTGGCACCGTGATAGGAGGCGCCGAACAGGAACCGGCCGGTGCGGTCGGTGGCGATATAGGCCATGGCATCGGCCATCTGGCCGGTGCCGATCAGCGTCAGCCCGCCATCCGCGCCGATGGCGAAGGACGACACCGGAAACGGCGGATTGCGGCAGGCCGCATACAGGGTGCGGCAGTCGGGGGCGAGCGCCAGCGGCATGCTGGTGGGCGGTGGATCGACCCAGCCCGGCACGGTGACGCGCCCCACCGGCGTGAGCACGCCGGTGGCATTGTCCAGCCGGAAACACGCAATCACCGCCTCGGCGGCACAGGAAACATAGGCGATCATCCGCGGCATGCCCTCGGTCCCTCCTCCCCGGCGGGACTATGGCAGAGGCATGTCGCGGCGGCGATGCTTATGCCGCGACGGTTTCGAGCGCCGGGTAGTCGGTGTAGCCGCGCGGCCCGCTGGCGAAGAAGGTGCTGAAATCGGGCGGGTTGAACGGCGCGCCCTCGGCGAAGCGGCGCGGCAGGTCCGGGTTGGCGATGAACAGCTTGCCCCAGGCCGCCGCATCGGCCTCGCCGTCCGCCAGCACCTGCTCGGCGCTCGCCTGGGTCAGGGCTTCGTTGGCGATCACCGGACCGCCGAAGATCGCCTTGAGCTGCGGCGTCAGGCGCGGCGCCAGCAGGCTTTCGCGGGTGAACAGGAAAGCCAGGACGCGGCGGCCAAGCTCGGCGGCGACGTAGCCGAAGGTGGCGGCGGGGTTGCTGTCGCCCATGTCCTGCGAGTCGCAGCGCGGGGCCAGGTGCATGCCGACCCGGCCGGCACCCCACACGGCAATGCAGGCATCGGTCACTTCCAGCAGCAGCCGGGCGCGGTTCTCGATCGGGCCGCCATAGGCGTCGGTGCGGTGGTTGCTGCCGTCCTGCAGGAACTGGTCGAGCAGGTAGCCGTTGGCGCCGTGCACCTCGACGCCGTCGAAGCCGGCCTTGCGGGCGTTCTCGGCGCCGTGGCGATAGGCGGCGACGATGCCGGGCAGCTCCGCGATGTCCAGCGCGCGCGGGGTGACGAAGGGCTTCTTGCCCTGGGACAGGTTCAGATAGCCGGCCGCGGCGATGGCGCTGGGCGCCACCGGCAGGGCGCCATCCAGATAGAACGGGTCGGAGATGCGCCCGACATGCCAAAGCTGCAGCACGATGCGCCCGCCGGCCGCGTGCACCGCCTCGGTCACCAGCCGCCAGCCGGCAACCTGCGCGTCCGACCAGATGCCCGGGGTGTCGGGGTAGCCGACCCCCATCGGAGTCACCGACGTGGCCTCGCTGATGATCAGCCCGGCGCTGGCGCGCTGGACGTAATACGCCGCCATCAGCGCGTTCGGCACCCGGCCTTCCGGGGTGGCGCGGCAGCGGGTCAGCGGCGACATGATGATACGGTTGGGCAGGCGGAGTTCGCCGAGGGCGATCGGGTCGAACAGACCGGGCATCGATTTATCCTATGATTGACGGTCGGCGGGGGCGGGATGTTTCGCCCCCTTTGTGCAGCGCGCCGACCCGCGAATTCAAGGCCAGGTGTTCAGGTGGTGGCCGAGGAACAGCGGAATCGCGGTGGCCGGGCGGCCGGGCAGATCGAGCCGGACCGGCGGCAGTTCGTAGATCGCATCGAACAGGCGGCCGTACGCCTGCAGCACCCGCTTGTTGCCGGGCGTCGGGGCGAGCAGCAGCACGTCCTGGCCGAGATGGGATTCCGGGCCGGGGGACAGCCTGTATTCGCGGGCATCGGTGTTGAGGCAGATCACCGGCGGGTCGCCGCCGAGCGCGTAATCGACCTTGCCGGCGACCCACCAGGCGTCGCCGGCGATGACGGTATCGGGCCGGTGCAGCAGGCCACGGTTTTCGAGTTCGGCGCGCAGCGGAGTCCAGTCGAGCCCCTGCAGCGCGGGGTCGAAGCCCGGCGCGACGGCGCCCAGCCAGTGCCAGCGCAACTCGGCCGCGGTGATCAGCAGCGCCGCCGCCAGCAGCGCCGCGGTGCCGGCGGTGGCGCGCCGCAGCAGCGCCGGGCGGGCCGCGCCGAGCCGCGCCAGGGCGGCGCCGAGCAGCGGGAACAGGAACAGGTAGCCGGGCACCGCCCAGTGGAACAGCACGTGGCGCGACCACAGCGCCACCACGGCGAACAGCATAATGGGCGGCAGGGCCAGCCAGCACAGCAGCCAGCTGCGCCAGGCCAGCGGGCCGGCGCGCATGCCGCGCACCAGCACCGCCATCAGCCCGGCCCAGATCCAGGGCAGCAGGAACAGCGCGGCGCCGGCCAGCACCAGCAGCGGGCCGGCGAGGTTCAGCTTGTGGGCGCTCGCCCGTCCGCCCTGGAAGGCGAAGCTGAGCCAGTCATGCGATGCGTTCCAGGCCAGCACCGGGCTGAACAGCGCCGCCGCCAGCGCCAGCGCCACCCAGGGCTGCGGCCGGGCCAGCCAGCGCCGGTGGAGCGGGCTGGTCAGCAGATACAGCGCCGCGCCGGCCAGGGTCAGCCCGGCGGAATATTTCGACAGCAAGGCAAGCCCGGCGCAGGCACCGGCGCCGAGCCACCAGCCCCAGCCGCGCGGCGCCGGCAGGGCGCGCATGAGGCACCAGCCGGCGCCCAGCAACGCACACACCAGCGGGCCGTCCGGCAACACCCAGCTACCGGTGGTGATGCCGAGCACCGGCGCGAGGTTCAGCGCCACCGCCGCCCACAGCCCGGCGGCCGGCGATTCCACCAGCGTGCCCAGCCGGTAGACCAGCCAGGTGGACAGCGCGAACAGCAGCACGAAAGGCAGCCGCACCACCACCGGCTGCTCGCTGCCCAGCAGCAGCGCCGCCCCGCGCGCGAGCCACCAGGACAGCGGCGGGTGATCGAAATAGCCGAGGTGCAACGCCCGGCCGGACGCCACCATGTAACTCTCGTCGATCCCCAGGCCGAGCCCCGCCGCGCCGAGCAGGCGCAGCAGCGCGCTGCCGGCGATCAGCACAAGGAGCAGACGAAGGCTGCGGGCGGGGGTCATCCCGCCCGTCACGGCCCAGGCTTCACGTTTGCGTGACTCAGCTGGCGACCAGGGTCTGGCGCTGCTCGCCCAGGCCCTGCACGCCGAGCCGCATCACCTGGCCCGCGCGCAGGAACACCGGCTCCGGCTTGCGGCCCAGGCCGACGCCGGCCGGTGTGCCGGTGGCGATGATGTCACCCGGATGCAGGGTGATGAAGTGGCTGACATAGGACACCAGCGTGCGCACGCTGTGGATCATGTTCTTCGTATTGCCTTCCTGCCGGCGCTCCCCGTCCACTTCCAGCCACAGCGCCAGGTTCTGCGGATCGGGCACTTCGTCCTTCGTCACCAGCCAGGGGCCGGTGGGGCCGAAGGTGTCGCAGCCCTTGCCCTTGTCCCAGGTGCCGCCGCGCTCGACCTGGAATTCGCGCTCGCTGACGTCATTGACGATGCAGTAGCCGGCGACGTGGTCCATCGCCGTGTGGTCGGGCACGCTGCTGGCGCGGGCGCCGATGACGACGGCGAGTTCCACCTCCGAATCGGTCTTCTTCGAGCCGCGCGGGATTTTCACGTCATCGTACGGGCCGGAATAGGCGCCGAGCGACTTCAGGAACACGATCGGCTCCTTGGGAATGCGCGCGCCGGTCTCGGCGGCGTGGTCGGCATAGTTGATGCCGATGCAGATGAAGTTCAGCGGCCGGGCGACGCAGGGGCCGATGCGGTGTTCGCCGTGCAGGATCGGCAGGGTGTGCGGGTCGATGGCGGTCAGCTTGGCCAGCGCCTCGGGCTGGAGGGCGTGGCCGTTGATGTCCTCGACGAAGTCGGAGAGGTCGCGGACATGGCCGAGATCGTCCATCAGCCCGGGCTTCTCGGCGCCCGGCGCGCCCCAGCGCAGCAGCTTCATGCTGTCCTCTCCTGTTCCGCGTGCAATCCCACCGTGGGCGGCGAAGGGTGGGCGCGGGCGCGCGCGGGTGTCAACGGGAGAACGCCGCCGATCATGCGCCCGTGAAACGAACCGCGCCGCGCGCCCTATGAAGCGGCCAGCACCCCCGCCAGCGCCTTGCGGATGCGCGCCAGCGGCGGCCCCGGCGGCGGCGGCACGAAGACCTGGCCGGTCAGGGTCTCGAAGGCGCGGATGTAGACCGCAGCGGTGTGCAGCACCATCTCCGGCGGGATCGGCGGAATGGGGTCGTGATAGGGGTCGCAGCGCGCCGCCACCCAGGCGCGCACCACATCCTTGTCGAAACTCTCCGGCGGCGCGCCGCTGGCGACGCGGTCCGGGTAGCTCTCGGCGATCCAGTAGCGGCTGCTGTCCGGGGTGTGGATTTCGTCGGCCAGCACGATGCGTCCGTCGGAATCGGTGCCGAATTCGTATTTAGTGTCGGCGAGCAGCAGGCCGCGCGAGGCCGCCATCGCCTGACCGCGGGCGAACAGCGCCAGCGCGGTTGCCTGCACCTCGCCCCATTGGGCTTCGGTCAGCAGGCGGCGGCGGATGATGTCCTGCGGCGTCAGCGGCGCGTCGTGCCCGCCGGCATCCGCCTTGGTGGTGGGGGTGATGATGGGGTCGCGCAGCCGCTCATGGTCGCGCATGCCGTCGGGCAGGTGCACGCCGTACATCTCCCGCTGGCCGGCGCGATACATCGTCAGCACCGAGGTGGCGGTGGTGCCGGCGAGGTAGCCGCGCACCACGATCTCCACCGGCAGGATATCAAGCCGCTGGCCGATCACCACATTCGGGTCGGGATAGCCGAGCACATGGTTGCGGCAGATGTCGCGCGTCGCCTCGAACCAGAAGCGGGCGGTCTGGGTGAGCACCTGGCCCTTGAACGGGATGACGGCGAGAATGCGGTCGAAGGCGCTGAGCCGGTCGGTGGCGATCAGGATGCGCCGCCCGTCCGGCAGGTCGTAGTTGTCGCGCACCTTGCCGGGGTGATGGTTGGGCAGTTCGGGCAGAGTCGCATCGGCGAGGGCCTCGCCTGAGCGGGCCGCAATTTCGTCGGGGGTCATGTGGTGTCCTGGCGGCTGGCGGCCGGTCCGGCGGCACAGATAGCAGGAAGGGCGGCGGAGGGCACGCGGGACGTGTGGCGGCGGGGGTTACAGGTTGCGGACAGACAGCCAATCGAGCCGGATCCCCCGCTACGCCGCCGACCCTTCCGAGCGCCAGGCCTGCAGTTTGCGGTAGATCGTGCTCGGATTGACCTCCAGCAGCGCCGCCGCCCGCGGCACGTCGTTGCCGGTGCGGCGCAGCGCCGCATTGATCAGGCGCCGCTCCATCACCGCCAGCGGCATCACCACATCCTCCTCCGGCACCGGCGGCAGCGTTGGCAAGGGCGGCGGCTCGGCGGCGGCGCGCACCGGCGGCGGTGCGGGTTGCACATAGACCACCGGCTCCGGCGCGGCCGCGGCTGACACGGCAACCGGCGGTTCGGCGACCGGCGGTGCAGCGACCGGCAGCTCAGCAACCGGCAGCTCGGCAACCGGCGGTGCAGTCATCGGCGGCGGCGCGGCAACCGGCGCCAACACCGCACGGTGCAGCAGCACCGGCAGCATCTCCGCCTCCACCCGCTCGGCATCGTGCAGCACCACGATGTTGCGCACCACGTTCTGCAACTGCCGCACATTGCCCGGCCAGGAATAGGCCAGCAGCCGCCGCTCCGCCTCCGCCGAGAAGCCGCGGAAGCGGCGGTGTTCCTCGCGGGTGTAGACGGTCAGGAAATGCCGCGCGATCAGCAGCACGTCCTCGCCGCGCTCGCGCAGCGGCGGCAGTTCCACCGGCACCACATACAGCCGGTAATAGAGATCCTCGCGAAACCGCCCGGCCTGCACTTCCAGCAACGGGTCGCGGTTGGTGGCGCAGACGAAGCGCACGTCCACCTTTTCCACCTTGCCCGAGCCCACCGCACTGAACGTGCCGGTCTGCACGAAGCGCAGCAGCTTGACCTGCATCTCCAGCGGCATTTCGGCGATCTCGTCGAGAAACAGCGTGCCGCTGTCGGCCAGCTTGGCCGCCCCGGGGCGATCGGCGGTGGCGCCGGTGAAGGCGCCCTTGACGTGGCCGAACACCTCGGATTCCAGCAGGTCGCGCGGGATCGCCCCGCAGTTCAGCGCGACGAATGGCTGGCCGGCGCGCGGGCTGGCCTTGTGCACCGCCTCGGCCGCCAGTTCCTTGCCGGTGCCGCTCTCGCCGGTGATGAACACGCTGGCGCGGCTGGCCGCCACGCTCTCGATGGTGCGATACACCGCCTGCATGCGCGGACTGGCGCCGATGAAGCCATGGAAGCGGCGGCGGTCGAGCGTCTCCAGCCGGCTGGTCAGCGCATCGTTGGCCTGTTTCAGCCGGCTGCTTTCGCGCTCCAGGGCGCGCTTTTCCAGCACGTTGGTGAGCGTCACCGAAAGCCGCGCGCGGGGGTAGGGTTTGGCGATGAAGTCCACCGCGCCGCCGCGCATCGCCTCGACCGCCAGATTCATGCTGGCGTTCGCCGTCAGCACGATGATGGCCGCATCGATGCCCTCGGCGGCCATGCGTTTCATCAGTTCGAGGCCGTTGTAGTCGGGCAGTTCGATGTCCAGCACGATGGCGTCGGGCTGCCAGCTCCGCGCCGCCGCCAGCGCCGGGGCGGCAGCGGTTGCGATGCGCACCTCGTGGCCAAGCCCTTCCAGCAGGACCCGCGCCAGCTCGGCCTGGGTGGGGGTGTCCTCGACCACCAGCACCCGGGCGGGCGAACTCACGCTCATGCGCTCAGCCCTGCGGCAACGCGGCGAGGAAGGCGGCCATATCCGCCAGCGCTGCCGCCGCCTGGGTGCGGATTTCGGCGGCGATGGCCGGCAGTTGCGCCGGCAGAAGGTCGCCGTTGGTCATGGCTGTGCGGGCGGCCTGCTCCAGCGCCACCGCCCCCACCGCACCGGCGGCCCCGGCCAGGGCATGGCAGGTGCGGCGAAAGTCGCCGACATCGGCCGCGGCGGCGTTGCCGTCCAGCACCCCGGTCAGCCGCTCGACGTCCTGGTGGAACACCCCCAGCACCAGGCGAATATCTTCGGGTTCAAGGTCCTGCGCCAGTTGGGCGGCAAACCCGGGTTCCACCATGTCAGTCGTGCTCCGGCTGATCCGTTAACCTTTTCTCAATATGTGGTTCCGCAAATTGCATTGCAACACGCAAAGCGCGGCCGGTTTTCTTTGCTCAGTTAAGGCGCCACCCGGTCGGGCGGCGGGTCGAGCCAGCGTGCCAGCGCCGCAAGCGTCACCATGCCGTCCGCCGCCCCGGCGCCGGCCAGGTGGCAGTAGGGATCGCGCGGCTCGCCGAGGTGGCTCACCACCGCCAACGCGGCCGGGAAAGGCTGGTCATCGGTGTAGACGCTCGGCGTGACCACGGTCGGCACCCCGGCGCCGCGAGCCGCCGCCAGGCCAATGGCCGAATCCTCGAAAGCGACGCAGCGCCCGGCCGGCAGCGCCAGACGCTCCAGCACCAGGCCATAGACATCCGGCGCCGGCTTCTTGGCCGCGACCATGTCGCCGGCGCCAATCGTTGCGAACGCAGCCAGCCCGTCCTGGCCGAGCGTCGCCCGCAGCAGGGCCTCGACATTGGCCAGGCTGGTGGTGGTGGCGATCGCCAGCGCAATGCCCTGCCGGCGCGCCTCGCCGATCAGCCGGCCGACCCCGGTGCGCAGCGGCGCCGCGCCGGCCTCGACCAGCGCGGTGTAGCGCGCCGTCTTGGCGGCGTGCAGCGCGGCGATGCGCCCGGCCGCGGCGGCGGCGGCCGGCGGATCATGGGCATCGAGGTAATGGCCGAGCCGCTCCTTGCCGCCGGCTACCTCCAGCAGCTTCCGGTACAGCGCGCGGTCCCAGAACCAGGGCAGCCCGAAGGCGGCGAAGGTCTCGTTGAACGCCTGCCGATGCAGTTCCTCGGTTTCCGCGAGGGTGCCATCGACATCGAAGATCAGGGCGGCTGGAATCATTTCTTGTCCGCCCGGAGCACCGTCACCACCGCCCGCGTCAGCAGCGCCAGATCGTCCGCATCGATGGTCAGCGCCGGGGTGAGGTAGACGATGTTGCGGAACGGCCGCACCCACACCCCCGCGGCAACGAAGCGGGCCTTCAACGCATCGAGCGCCTCGATGCGGTCCAGTTCGACCACCCCGATCGCACCCAGCACCCGCACATCGCGCACCCCCGGCAACCCCCGGCACGGCGCCAGCCCCTGCACCAGCGCCGCCGAGATCGCCGCCACCTGGGCCAGGCGCGGCTGCTGCGCGAACAGATCGAGCGAGGCATTGGCCACAGCGCAGGCAAGCGGGTTGGCCATGTAGGTCGGCCCGTGCATCAGCGCGTGCAGTTTGTCGTCCGACCAGAACGCTTCGAACACCGAATGCGATGCAACGGTGGCGGCCAGCGCCATGGTGCCGCCGGTCAATGCCTTCGACAGCGTGATGATATCCGGAGTCACGCCGGCTTGTTCGCAGGCGAACAGCGTACCGGTGCGGCCAAATCCGGTGAAGATTTCATCGAAGATCAGCAGCAGGCCATATTTGTCCGCGGCACGCCGCAGATGTCGCAGCACCGCGGCATTGTGCAACAGCATGCCGCCGGCGCCCTGCACCAGCGGCTCCACCAGAATGCCGGCGAGCGTATCGGCGTGCTGTTCGAGGAAGCGGTCGAAGGCGTCGGCGCTTTCCTCCGTGCACGGCAGCGCGATCACCGGATGCTCCGCCAGCACGCCGGCGAACAGGCTGTGCATGCCTTCGTCCGGGTCGCACACCGCCATGGTGGCGAAGGTGTCGCCGTGATAGCCGCCCTTGAAGGCGAGCAGCCGGGTGCGGCCACGCTCGCCGCGATTCAGCCAGTACTGCACCGCCATCTTCATCGCGACCTCGACCGCGACCGAACCGGAATCGGTGAAGAACACCCGGTCGAGTCCGGCCGGCAGCAGGGCGGTGAGCCTGCGCGCCAGCGTCAGCGCCGGTTCATGCACCAGACCGCCGAACATGACATGCGGCATGGCGTCGAGCTGCGCGCGCACCGCATCGCGAATCGCCGGATGATTGTAGCCGTGGCAGGCGGTCCACCAGGAGGCGATGCCGTCGATCAGTTCCCGCCCGTCCGCCAGCACGATGCGCGAACCGTGCGTGCGCGCCACCGCCAGCGGCGGCGGCGTGGTTTTCATCTGATTGTACGGCAGCCAGATATGCGGCAGGCCGGATACGTACCAGCCGGGCGGCGCGTCAGCCATGCGCCGCGATCAGAGTCGCATCGGAGCCATGCCGAGCCGCTCCAGCAGGGCGGCATCCCGGCTGACCGCGGCGTTCGGCGTGGTCAGCAGCTTGGCGCCGTAAAAGATCGAGTTGACGCCTGCGAGAAAGCACAGCGCATGGGTTTCGTCGCTCATGTCCTCGCGCCCGGCCGCCAGCCGCACGAAGGAACGCGGCATGATGATGCGGGCGGCGGCGATGATGCGCACGAAAGTGATCGGGTCCACCGAATCGCCTTCCGCCAGCCGGGTGCCCGCCACCCGCACCAGCATGTTGATCGGCACGCTTTCGGGATGCTGCGGCAGGTTGGCCAGGGCGACCAGCAGGCCGGCCTGGTCATCGGCATCCTCGCCCAGGCCGACGATGCCGCCGCAGCACACATGCATGCCGGCCTCGCGCACATGCTCCAGCGTCTCCAGCCGGTCCGCATAGGTGCGCGTGGTGATGATCCTGCCGTAATGCTCGGGCGAGGTATCGAGATTGTGGTTGTAGTAGTCCAGCCCGGCATCCTTCAGCCGCTCCGCCTGCGGACGCGTCAGCATGCCGAGGGTCGCGCAGGTCTCCAGGCCGAGGCCCTTCACGCCCTCCACGATGGCGCAGATCTCGTCGATGTCGCGCTCCTTGGGGGCGCGCCAGGCGGCGCCCATGCAGAACCGGGTGGCGCCGTTGGCGCGGGCGGCGCGGGCCTCCGCCAGCACCGCCTCCACCCGCATCAGCCGGGTCGCCTCCACCTTGCATTCCTGGTGCACGCTCTGCGGACAGTATGCGCAGTCCTCCGGGCAGCCGCCGGTCTTGATGGAGAGCAGCGCCGACATCTGCACCGCGGTGGGGTCGAAATTCTGCCGGTGCACCGTCTGGGCGCGGAACAGCAGATCGGGGAACGGCAGGTCGATCAGCGCCCGCACCTCCGGCCGCGTCCAGTCGTGGCGCAGACCGTCATCCGGCCGCACCGCGCCGCGGGAGAGTGTGCTCGCTGACATCGGCAATCATCCTTCATGGCAAAGGGCAGGCATGGCAAACGGCCGGGCGGGGGTGCCCCGCGCCGGCCTATCTGGTGGCGGAGTGTATTCGGACCCATTTTGCCCGGCAACCTCAGCCGTCCCCGGAGCCTGCCCCATGGATTCGCTCGATGCCTTCGCCCGCGCCAAGCTGGCCGCCCTCGACCAGGCCAGCCTGCGCCGCAGCCTGTCGGAGACGACACAGCTGGAAGGCCCGTGGGTGGAGCGCGACGGCCGCCGCATGCTGTCGTTCTGCTGCAACGACTACCTCAACCTGACCACCCATCCGACGGTGGTGCAAGCCGCGCTGGAGGCGACGCGCCGGTTCGGCGTCGGCGCCGGCGGGTCGCGGCTGGTGACCGGCAACCACCCGCTCTATGCGGCGCTGGAGGACCGGCTGGCCCGGCTGAAGGGCACCGAGGCGGCCTGCGTGTTCGGCTCCGGCTATCTGGCCAATGCGGGGATCATCCCGGCGCTGGTCGGCCGGCACGATCTGCTGCTGGTGGACGAGCTGGCGCATGCCTGCATCTGGACCGGCGCAAGGCTGGCCGGCGGCAGCGTGCTGAGCTTCCGGCACAACGACGCGGCGCATGCGGCGCAGATGCTCGCCGGCGCCCGGCCACACCACGAACATGCGCTGATCCTGACCGACAGCGTATTCTCGATGGATGGCGACCTGGCCCCCCTGCCCGCTCTGGCGGCGCTGGCCGAACAGCACGATGCCTGGCTGATGACCGATGATGCGCACGGCATCGGCGTGCTCGGCGGCGGCCGGGGCGCGGTGCATGCCGGCGACCAGCCGGCCCGGGTGCCGTTGCAGATGGGCACGCTGTCCAAGGCGATCGGCGCCTATGGCGGCTATCTGTGCGCCTCGCGGCCGGTGATCGAGCTGATCCGCACCCGGGCGCGGACGTTCATCTACGCCACCGGCCTGCCGCCGGGCACCGTCGCCGCCGCCATCGCGGCGCTCGACCTGATCGCCGCCCAGCCGGACTACGCCGCGCTGCCGGTACGCAAGGCGCGGCTGTTCACCTCGCTGGTGGGGTTGCCCGAAGCCGTCAGCCCGATCGTGCCGGTGATCATCGGCGCGGCGCCGGCGGCGCTGGCGGCCTCCCGCCTGCTGGCCGAATCCGGTTTCCTGGTCTCCGCCATCCGCCCGCCGACGGTGCCCGCCGGCACCTCGCGGCTGCGCTTCACCTTCACCGCCCAGCACAGCGATGATGCGATCACCCGGCTGGCCGCCCTGGTGCGCGCGGAAATCATGGTGGCGGCATGAGCGGCCTGTTCATCACCGCTACCGGGACCGAGGTGGGCAAAACCTTTGTCGCCGCCGGGCTGGTGCGCGCCCTGCGCCGGGCCGGCCGGCCGGTCGCGGCGCTGAAACCGGTGGTCAGCGGCTTCGACCCCGACGCAGCGGCGGGGAGCGATCCCGCCGTGCTGCTGGCCGCGCTCGGCCGCGCGGTAACGCCGGATGCGGTGGCCGAGATCGCGCCCTGGCGGTTCCGCGCCCCGCTGTCGCCCGACATGGCGGCGCGGCTGGAGGGCGGCGCGCTGGATGTCGATGCGCTGACCGGCTTCTGTCGCGCGCGCATCGCGGCGTTCGAGGGCGTGGTGGTGATCGAGGGCGTCGGCGGCGTGATGGTGCCGCTGGACGACCGGCGTACGGTACTAGACTGGATGACGGCACTCGACCTGCCGAGCGTGCTGGTGTGCGGCAGTTACCTGGGGGCGATCAGCCATACGCTGTGCGCGCTCGACGTGCTGCTTCGCCACGGAGTCGCGGTAGCGGCGCTGGTGGTGAGCGAAACACCGGGCAGTGGCGTGAGGTTGCAGGATACGGTCGCGACGCTGGGCCGGTTTGCCGGGGCGGTGGCGGTGTTGGCGGCGCCGCGGGGAGGCGATGCCGGCGCGGTGTTCGATTGGATGGCCGGGAGGGTGCAGTAAGGAACTGCGCTGGTGTTCGATGGCTGCCGTGGCGGAACGCGAGCTGCGCCATGACTTGAAAGCCGCCCCAACGCCCAGGATGAGCCTTCTCCCAAAGTTCGCGCTTATGGGGCATAGGCCCTGGCCTTCCTTTAGCCGCGTGACACCCTTTAGCCGCGTGGCACCACAGCGAACGCGATGCCCCGTAGCGACGCCGCCTCGCGCAAGCACGCTGCCTGCGGGTCGCCGGCGACCAGCCGCACCACGCGCGCCCCCGCCGCTGCCAGAGCCGCCGCGTCGGCACCCGCGGCGGGCAGCCGCCCGGCGTCGCGTCGCGCCGCGTCCAGCACGGCTGCCGGCACGTCCTGGTCGTACAGCACCACATCCGCCTCGCCCAGCAGGCGCTGCGCCCGCATGGTCAGCAGGTCCACTTCCGCCGCCGCGGCGACGAAATGGACAAATCCCGGCGCCGGCGCGTCTGCCGCGGCGGCGGCCAGCAGGGCATCCCGCGCGTCGGCTTCCCGTCCGGCAAAGACAAGCTCGGCGGCGACGCCGGCGAGCGCCCTTTCCAGCACCCGCCGCCGTTTCCCGATGTCAGGCACGCGCCGGCGGAGTTCCGCTGCCACGCTGCCCACCACCGCGGCGAGCCGGCCGATGCCCGGCGGCAGCGCCGCCTCGATGCGCGCACGCAACAGCCTGGCCAGCACCGGCGCAGCACCGCCAGTCGAGACCGCCACCACCACCGGGTCGCGGTCGATGATCGCCGGCATGATGAAGCTGCACAACTCCGGCCGGTCCACCACGTTCACCGGCACGCCGGCCGCCTGCGCCGCTTCGCTCAACGCACGCAAATCCGCTTCCGGCGCGTCGGCACCGACGGCCACGCAGCACAAGCGCAGATCGTCGGGCGAGAATGCCGGGCGTGCCAGCACCACCGCGCCGGATGCGGCGAGCAGGGCGGCCTTGCGTCGCGCCGCCGGGCCGTCGCCCACCACCAGTGCGCGTCGTCCGGCCAGATTGAGAAAGATGGGAAAGAACCGCATGGCCGCACTCTGCCAGATTGCCGGCCAGATCGTCTCCCTGCGCAAGACTGCGGATTTTCGCTTGGCAGGCCGGGCGTGTTTGTCTATCCACGGCCGGCCCGGACGACCCCTTCGTCTAGTGGTTAGGACACCAGCCTTTCACGCTGGTAACACGGGTTCGAGCCCCGTAGGGGTCGCCAAGCGATTTCAATGGTTTGTGCTTGCTTCCTGGTGTCCTCGTCAGGACAATACGGCAAATCTGCGGCATGGATGATACCGGACGGGCCGGGAAGCTTCGCACCTTGCGCCGGGGACCGGAAAACCTGTCTCGAACTGGCCACCGCTCGCCCCGCGCAACGCCATGCCGCACGCCCGTTGTGGCTGCTGGGCAGGGCAATCGCACTTCAAAACAGTCCGAGGACTTTGGAAAGGTCGGCGTCGTCCCAACCTGCCCGCCTGAGCTTGCCGCGGAAGTAGCCTTTGCCGGCATCCTTTCGCATGACGTTCAGAGCCAAATGGCGCAGAATCGCGAGGTCTTGTGGGTCGTTGCTCAATCGGCTCCTGTCCTGATCTTCATTCATGACGACATTAAGCCGCCAGTGCAGCCGGTTTTCAACGCCCCAGTACGCGCGGGCAACTTCACTGAACTGTACTGGATCGAGCGGCCGGAACAGCCGGCTGAACGCATCGTTAATTGTTGCAATGTTTTGAGTTTGAGAAAACCACGCAGGAACTGCTCTTTTGCTTTCGCGAACAGCGCCATGTCCACCGCACCTTGACCGCCACAAAGCACGGTGCACAGGGCAATCATCAGCAGCCACGTGCGACGACCGGCCACGCTCATCCAGCGACCGCCGCACAGCTTGGTACCGGATACGGATGGGATGCTCATCGAGCATGCCCCCACTGCAGGTAGCGGCCGTCGCGTTGAGAATCGCTCCAGCGTCCCCCAATCACCCCGATTCGCCTATTTCCGGGCGTCGCCCAATGTTCGCGCCGATGGGGCGCAGCACCGCCTCACCCCTCCAGCACCCCCCGCATCCGCGCTGTATAAGCCCCCAGCGCCGCATGCCGCCGCGCCTCGGCGGTCAGCGCCGTCGTCACCGGCACGTCGAGGATATTCGCCAGCACCCCGTACAGCGACGCATCATACGAACTCGGCCGCTCGCCCACGGCAAACGGCCGCTCCGCCAGCAGAGTCGCCAGCGCCACCAGATCGGCGGCGCCCAGCGCCAGCACCCCCTCGGCGCCGTGCCGCCCGTAGCCCTGCCCATGCAACGCCCGCCGCACCCCGCGCCGCGCCGTCCAGGCCACGATGTCGCGCAGCGGCGCCGGCACCGACCCGAAGAACACCGGCCGGATCGCCGCCCAACCCTCCGGGTCGATCCAGCGGCAATAGACGAGGGCAAAGTACAGGCTCTCCTCGCAGGTGCGCCGGATCAGGTGGCCGCGCGCGTGCTGCTGCGCGTCCAGGTCGCGGTCGAGCGGGTCGCCGTGCCAGCGCTTCAGGTGGGCGATGATCTCGCCGCTGTCGGGGATGCGCTCGCCGGCATCCTCGAGGAAGGGCAGCTTGCCGCGCGGCGCGCGCACCGGCGGGGTCCGCACGGTGCGGAACGGCACGTCCGCCAGTTGGCAATAGGTTTCCACTTTCAGGCAGAACGGGCTGGGGTTGAGGCCCCAGGGGTCGGGGAAAACATGCAGGCGGATCAAGCCGGGCCTCCGTGCGGTCAGGGAAAGCGCAAACGCCTGGCGGCGCAGCGCACTCTACCGTCCGCCGCGGGCCGCGTCGAAGGCGGCGGGCAACAGCGCGGGCAGGTCCTCGGCGATCAGGCCGGGGCCGGCGCGGGTCGCCGCCGCGCCATGCAGCCAGGCCCCGGCGCAGGCCGCCTCCCAGGCCGGCATCCCCTGCCCGAGCAGCGCCGCGATCACCCCGGCCAGCACGTCGCCGGCGCCGGCGGTGGCGAGCCAGGGCGGCGCATTGTCGTTCACCACCGCGCGCCCGTCCGGCGCGGCGACGATGGTGTCGGCCCCCTTCAGCAGCACCACCGCGCCGGTGCGCACCGCCGCCGCCCGCACCGCCGCCAGCCGGTCGGCGCCGGGTGGCCCGAACACCCGGGCGAACTCGGCGGCATGCGGGGTCAGCACGGCGGCGCCGCGCAGCCGCTCCGGGTCGTCGGCGCACACAGAAAGCGCATCTGCGTCCACCACCACCTGCCGCCCGGCCGCCAGCAGCGCCGGCAGCGCCGCCGCCGCCGCGATCACGCCGAGTCCCGGTCCGCACACCCAGGCATTGCGCCGCGAATCGGCCAGCAGTTCCGCGACCGGGCGTTCGTCCACCATCACCCCCGGCGCGCCGGCGCGATAGATGTCGGCGGCACCGGTGGCGGCGATGGTCACCATGCCGGCGCCGGCCCGCCGCGCGGCGGCGGCGGCCAGTCGCGCCGCCCCGGTCATGCCGGCGCCGCCCAGCACCGTGACATGGCCGCGGCGGTATTTGTGGCCGGCCGGGTCCGGCGCCGGCAGCGTCCACAGCGCCGGGTGATTGCGGAACGTCCGCACGCCCGCCGGCATCGCCGCGTCCGGCAGGCCGATATCCGCCAGCACCGTCTCGCCGCACAGCGTGCGGCCGGGCAGCAGCAGATGCCCGGGCTTCAGCCGGAAGAAGGTAACGGTCAACGCCGCCTGCGGTGCATAGAAGCGCACCGCGCCGGTGGCGCCATCCAGCCCGCTCGGCACATCCACGGCAACGACGCGCCGCGCCGCCCGCAGCACATCGGCCAGGCCGCCATCGAGGTCGCGCGACAACCCGGCGCCGAACACCGCATCCACCACAAGATCGGCCCGCGCCGCCGCCTCGGCGGTGAAAGGCGCGCGCAGGCCGTGCCAGCGCGGCGGCCCCAGCGACGCGACCCGCACCGGCCAGCCGGCGGCGGCGAGATGCCGGGCCGCCACATAGCCGTCGCCGCCGTTATTGCCCGGGCCGCACAGCACCAGCGTGCGGCAGGGACGCAGCCGCGCCCGCATCGCCCTCGCCACCGCGCGGCCGGCATTCTCCATCAGCCAGGCGACCGGACGACCGAGCGCCGCCGCGGCACGATCGGCGGCGGCGGTTTCTTCGGGGGTTAGCAGTTCCAGCATGGGCCTTCCTTCCTGACTGCCCGCCTGCGGTCTAATGTGCCCTGATGCTCCGGAGTCGCAACGCATGGCGGTCGTGATCACAGTCGCCCAGCAAAAGGGCGGCGCCGGCAAGACAACCCTGGCGGCCAACCTGGCCGCCCTGCTCGCTGAGACAAAGCAGGTCGCCCTGCTGGACATCGACCCGCAGCGCAGCCTGACCCACTGGCACGCCCTGCGCACCGGGCGCCCGGCCAGGCCGGCGGAAATCGGCTTCTCCGACGTGTCGGGCTGGCGGCTGGGCAACGAACTGGACCGCATCCGCCGCCGCTACGACGTGCTGATCGTGGACAGCCCGCCGCAGATCGAAACCGACGCCCGCATCGCGGTGCGCGGCGCCGACCTGGTGCTGGTGCCGGTGCAGCCCAGCCCGCCCGACCTGTGGGCCGCCGAGGGCACGCTGAAGCTGGCCGGCGAGGAGAAGCGCAAAGTGCGTCTGGTGCTGAACCGGGTGCCCGCCAGCGGCAAGCTGCGCACCGGCGTCGAAGCCGACATCGCCCGCCACGGCTATCCGGTGTTTGCCACCACGCTGGGCAACCGCACCGACTTCGCCGGCGCCTTCGCGCAGGGACTCGGCGTCACCGAGACCGCGCCCCGCTCTACCGCCGCGCAGGAGCTGCGTGCCCTGCTGGCCGAAATCGAGGACGTATTACAATGAGCTTTGGTGCAATGCTGCTCGCCCTGCATACGCTGGGCGCCATGCTCTGGGTGGGAGGCATGTATTTCGTGCTCGCCATACTGCGCCCCAGCATGGCGTTTCTCGAAGGTCCGCTGCGGCTGGAACTGCACAAGCGGGTGCTGGACCGCTTCTTCTTCGCCATCTGGCTCGTCATGCCGACCATGCTGGTATCAGGCATCATATTGCAATACCTGTTCTACGGCGGCATCGGGGCCTCTCCCTGGCCGCTGCAGATGATGACCGTCACCGGCCTCGTCATGTCGGCGATCTTCGTGGCCATTGCGCTGTTCCCGTGGCGGGACTTCCTCCAGGCGCTGAAGGACGAAAAACTGACCGAGGCCGGGATTGCCGTGCACCAGATCCGCCGGCTGCTGATCGTCAACCTCGTCCTCGGCGCGCTCACCACGATCGTCGCGATGCTCGACTATTGAGCCGCCCTGCCGCGTGACGCCAGGGTTGGCGCCACGCGGCAGGGAGATCGGATCAGTCCTGTGCCGGCGGCAGGACAACCGGGATCGCCGGGGCGCCGGGGCGAACGGGTTCGGTGATCATTTCGATGCTGCCGGCGATTTGCCCGCCATCCTCAACCTGCAGGCGGCGATAGCGGGCCTTGCCGAGCAGCTTGCCGGTGGCGCGCACGATCAGGTTGCCGCGCGCCGTCAGGGTGCCGTCGATGGTGCCGGCAACCTCGGCGTCCTCCACCTCGACCCCGCCCTTGAACGTGCCGCCCGGCGAGATGGACAGCTCGGTGGCATGGATCATGTCGGACTCGACCGTGCCCTCCACCACCAGGCGCTCGGCATCCTGCACCGTGCCCTGCACCGAAATGCCGCGGCCGACCACCAGGGTGCGCCGCTCGGCAGGCTCGCGGCCGGGCGGCCGGCCAGGCGCGACGCCGGGCCGCACCCCGGCCGGAGCGGTCGCGGGGGGAGCGCCGGGCGGGGCGGAAGCGGGCGAATTAGGGAATGGCGGACGGCTCATGGATGATGCCTCTTTCGGAGGGGCAGGACGGAAGGGAGGCACGCCAAGCCCGGAATCGGCCTGACGGGATGCGGCACCCGCGTCACCGCGAGCGGCGATGCCGCCCGGCTGGGCCTCGCCCTGGCCGCCGGGCGGGGCGTGCAGGGGCGGCTCGGCGGCCGGCGGATCGTCGGGTTTGCGGCGTTTGAACAAGGGAAATCCGTTTCATTCGCTGGTTGCAAGGGGGAATGACCTAACACGCGGCCCGCCGGGCGAACAACAGTGCCGGCCGGATAGAATGGTTCGGGAAATGATCCGGGTTCAGCGCCGGAGCGGCGGACTCTCCGGCGCGTGCAGCACATGCACCAGCGCCGCCATGCCCAGAACCGGGGCCATCAGGTTCGCCAGCGGCACCAGCCCGAGCGCCGAAACCCAGCCGCCCTGCACCAGCACGGCGGGCAGACGGCGCCGGCACAGCAGCCGCGCCTCCCGCCGCCCCATGCGGCGCATCGCCACCGCCACGAACAGCCCGCGCCCGATCGCCCAGGCGGCGATCAGCCAGCCCAGCAGCAGGCCGATGCCCGGCAGCAGCAGCGACAGCAGCACCGCCAGCAGTTGCAGGCCCAGCACCTTCAGCCCGAGCGCCAGCCCGTCCCACAACTGGTGCGACAGCGGCGCCGGCGCGACCGGCGGCATCCAGGGGTACCAGCGGCGCTCCACCGCATCGGCCACCCGATCGACGAACAGCGTGGCGATGCCGCACGCCACCGGCAGAAACAGCAGAAACGCCAGCAGCCCCGCCCCGACCGGGCCGGCGGCATAGCCGAGCCAGTCCAGCCAGCCCGGGTCGTCCGCCGGCGGGGCGGAAGCAGCCGGCCCCCAGGCAAGCACCGCCTCCAGCACCGCCTCGTGCGTCCCCCAGGACAGCAGCCAGGCGAGCACGGCGAAGGCGAGCAGCGTCCAGCCGACGCTGCGCAGCACCACCCCCAGGAACACCGGTTCGTCGAGTTGCGACAGCGCGCGGATCAACGGCAGCAGCAGCTTCATCGTGGCTCCTCAGGGCAAGGTTGCCTGCGCCCGGGCAGGGTGATAGGCGGGCGGCCTTCGCAGGAGATGCAGCACATGACCGCACCGGCCGCAAAGCCCCGCTTCGATATTCTCGGCATCGGCAACGCGATCGTCGATGTGGTGGCGCCGGTGCATGAGGCGTTCCTCTCCCGCCACGACATGCGCAAGGGCGGCATGGCGCTGATCGACGCCGCCACCGCCGAGCGGCTGTATGCCGACATGCCGGCCGGGCAGGAGAGCAGCGGCGGCTCGGTCGCCAACACCTGCGCGGTGGCGGCGGCGCTGGGCGCGCGGGTGGCGTTCCTGGGCCGGGTCGCCGACGACCAGCTCGGCGGCGTGTTCCGCCACGACATCGCCGCCGCCGGGGTGCATTTTCCCACCCCGCCGCTGGCCGGCGGCGCCCCCACCGCGCGCTGCCTGATCGCGGTGACGCAGGACGGGCAGCGCACCATGAACACCTATCTCGGCGCCTGCGTGGCGTTCGGCCCGGACGAGGTGGACGAGGTGCTGGTGGCTGAAGCGGCGGTGACCTACCTGGAAGGCTATCTGTTCGATCCGCCGGCGGCGCAGGCGGCGTTCCGGCGCGCGGCGGCGGCGGCGCATGCGGCCGACCGTGCGGTGGCGCTGTCGCTGTCGGACGCGTTCTGCGTCGACCGCCACCGCGCCGCTTTCCGCGAGCTGGTGTCCGGGCATGTCGATATCCTGTTCGCCAACGAGGCCGAAATCTGCGCGCTGTATGAGCGCGACAGCTTCGAGGCGGCGGCGGCGCTGGCACGGCAGGACGTCGCGCTGGCGGCGCTGACCCGCAGCGAGGCCGGCAGCTTCATCGTCCGCGGCGCGGAGACGGTGGAGGTGGCGGCGGTGCCGACCCGGGTGGTCGATACCACCGGCGCGGGCGATGCCTATGCCGCCGGGTTCCTGGCCGCCTACACCGCCGGCCGGTCGCTGGCGTCCTGCGGCCGGCTGGGCAGCATCGCCGCCGCCGAGGTGATTTCGCATCTCGGCGCCCGGCCGCTGCGCGACCTGGGTGGCGAACTGGCGGCGCTGGTGAACTGACCGCGCCAGCCTGCCGACATAACCGTAACCTGAACCAAATGTAACATGGCGAAAGCGTGACCAGCCGGCAATGGCTGGCTCACGCATGCTTGCATGGGCGCAGAAGAACGCCTGCCCATATCCGCTGCACTGTTCGCGTGTCAGCCGGGCCGCTCGGTTGAACTTGCAGGCGCAACGGCTGACCTTGCAAGGGAGAACGCCAGATGCACGGGAAACTTCTTGCCTCGGCCGCTTTGCTTGGCCTGACGGCCGGCGGCGCCTTCGCGCAGGCACCACCGCCGGCTGGCCTCGCCCAGGAGGCGATGGAACGCGCCGAAACCCGGCTGCTCACGCGCGCAACCACCCCGGACGCGATCGACCAGCCGGACAACAGCCCCCCTGTCGCAGGCATCTTCGAGGCCCGCCAGGCGCTCGGCTACGGCAACATCCCGAAGGCGGAGCAACAGGTGACGCAGGTGCTTGTGATGGGTGGGCCGGGTGGCGGGTTGTAGCGCCGGGCGTTCGCTAATCCGGTTTGGCGTGACATTCCGGCCACAGGCGGCGCCGGCCCGATCAGAAAGGTCGAAATTCCGGCGCGGATAGCCTATATGTGGTCCGCATGATGACGGGCCGCTCACGGGATACCCCGGGGGCGGCCCTTGACTCGTCACCGACACTGGCTTTTCGGCAAGCTGGCTCCTCGACACACTGGCCCCAAGGCGCCCCATGGACATCCGCAACATCGCGATCATCGCCCATGTCGACCACGGCAAAACCACCCTGGTGGACCAGCTGTTGCGGCAATCCGGCACCTTCCGCGACCACCAGGTGGTGGCCGAGCGCGCGCTCGACCGCAACGACCTCGAACGTGAGCGTGGCATCACCATCCTGGCCAAATGCACCAGCGTGGTCTGGCACGAAACCCGCATCAACATCGTCGACACCCCCGGCCACGCCGATTTCGGCGGCGAGGTGGAGCGCATCCTCGGCATGGTGGACGGCGCCATCGTGCTGGTGGACGCCGCCGAGGGCGTGCTGCCGCAGACCAAGTTCGTCGTCGGCAAGGCGCTCGCCCGCGGCCTGAAGCCCATCGTGGTGGTGAACAAGATCGACCGCCAGGACGGCCGCCCGCACGAGGTGCACGAGGAAATCTTTGATCTCTTCGCCGCTCTGGGGGCGTCCGACGAACAGCTCGATTTCCCGATGCTGTACGCCTCCGGCCGGCAGGGCTGGGCGGTGGTGCACCTGGACGACGCGCGCACCGACCTCGCCCCGCTGTTCGACCTGGTGCTGCGCCACGTGCACGCCCCGGTGCTGGACCGCGACGCCCCGTTCGGCATGACCGCGTCCATCCTCGACTACGACAACTATCTCGGCCGGGTGCTGACCGGGCGGGTCGAGCAGGGCCGCGCCAGGCTGAACATGCCGGTGCGGGTGCTCCGCTCCGACGGCACCGTGGTGGAAACCGGCCGGCTGACCCGGCTGATGTCGTTCCGCGGGCTCGACCGGGTGACCGTCGAGGAAGCGGTGGCCGGCGACATCATCGCCGTCGCCGGGCTGACCGACGCCACCGTGCCGGACACCATCGGCGCCCCCGATCTCGCCGGCCCGCTGCACGCCATTCCGGTTGATCCGCCGACCCTGGCCATGACCTTCCGCATCAATGACGGCCCGCTGGGCGGACGCGAAGGCAAGAAGGTCACCTCGCGGCAGATCCGCGACCGGCTGCTGCGCGAATCGGAAGGCAACGTCGCCATCCGCATCACCGAAAGCAACGAGAGCGAGGCCTTCGAGGTCGCCGGCCGCGGCGAACTCCAGCTTGGCGTGCTGATAGAGCAGATGCGCCGCGAGGGCTTCGAACTCACCATCGGCCGCCCCCGCGTGCTGACCCAGCAGAACCCCGAAACCGGCGAACGCGAGGAGCCGATGGAGGACGTGCTGGCCGATGTCGATGAGCCCTATACCGGCATCGTCATCGAGAAACTGAGCCAACGGAAGGCCGAGTTGCAGGACATGCGCCCCTCCGGCGGCGGCAAGGTGCGGCTGACGTTCCGCATGCCCAGCCGCGGCCTGATCGGCTACCACGGCGAATTCCTCACCGACACCCGCGGCACCGGCGTCATGAACCGGATGTTCGCCGGTTACGGCCCCTGGACGGGCGTGATCGAGGGCCGCCGCAACGGCAGCCTGATCAGCACCGAGAACGGCGAAGCCGTGCAGTATGCTCTGTTCTCCATCCAGGACCGCGGCGCCCTGTTCGTCAATCCGGGCGAGAAGGTCTATGTCGGCATGATCCTGGGCGAGCATTCCCGGGACAACGATCTGGACGTGAACCCGGTCAGGGAAAAGAAGCTCACCAACATCCGCGCCGCGGGCAAGGACGAGGCGCTGCTGCTGGTGCCGCCGCGCCGCATGTCGCTGGAGCAGGCGATCGCCTACATCGAGGACGACGAGCTGGTGGAAGTGACGCCGGCTGCCGTGCGGCTGCGCAAGCGCTACCTGGACCCGCATGAGCGCAAGCGGTTCGAGCGGCGGGTTGAGGCTGAGGCGGCGGCTTAATAATTAAGGGAAGCAGGGCCAGGGCGCTGCCCTGGACCCGCAAGGGGGCGGTGGCCCCCTTGACCCCTTTCCTCAGCGCGGGCGCAGACAGGCCAGCAGCGCGGGGATGAATACCAGGCTCGCCACCAGGGTGCACAGCAGGCTGGTCATCAGCAGCATGCCCATGCTGGCGGTGCCCGGATGCGCCGACAGCGCCAGCGAGCCGAACGCCGTACCGGTGGTCAGCGCCGAGAACAGGATGGCCCGCGCCGTCGGGGAGCCCAGCACCGCAACCTGCCCGGCCCGCCAGTTCATCACGAAATAGATGTTGAACGAGACCCCCACGCCAAGCAGCAGCGGCAGGGCGATGATGTTGGCGTAGTTCAGCGGCAGCGGCAGCAGCATCATGGCGATCGCCGTCAGCAGCGCCGACAGCAGCAGCGGCGCCAGCACCAGCGCGGCATCGAGCGCCCGCCGCAGCGACACCGCCAGCAGCACCGCGATGGCGCCCAGCGCACCGAGCGCCGCCGCACGGAAGGCGCCGACGATGGTGGCGCTGGTGGCCTGGATGGTCACCGCCGAGCCGCCGGCCTGCGGCGCCACCGCGGTCACCTCGGCGACGAAGGCGGCCAGCCCGGCGCTGTTGCGCGCCGCATTGCGCGGCAGCACCTGCACCCGCGCGCGCCCGTCCGGCAGCAGCCAGTCGCGCGCCAGCTCCGGCGGGATGGCGGCGAGCGTCACCGGCTCGGCCAACAGCGCGGTGCGCAACTGGTCAAGCTGCATCGGCAGGAACCGGGTCAAGGCGCTGTCAATCGCCAGCAGCGTCGCATCGGAGGCGCCGGCAAGCGCGCGCAGGTCGGCAGCAATCCCTGCCAGGGTCCGGTCGGCCGGGCGTTTCGGCAGCACCCGCGCGATATCGTCCGAGGCCGCGGCCGCACTCGCGCGGATCTGCGCCGCCGATGGTGGCGCGGCGACCGCGCGCGGCGTCAGGCCGATCTGCAGGATGTTGGCCGCATCGGCGATCAGGGCGAGCTTCTGCGGCTGGTCGGCCGGGACGAAGCTGTTGATCGACAGCACCGTCTCCACCAGCGGCAGCGGGTGCAGCCTGTCCGCCACCGCCTCCGCCTCGGCCGGGTTGGCCGCCAGGATGGTGATGGTGAACGGGTTGGTGAGCGGCGAGTCCATCAGGTCGTAGAGCGTCCGCATCGCCTCGGTGGCCGGGTTCTTGGTGTGCAGCGGGTCGGAATCGAACACCAGATGCGGCACCTGAACGGCGCCGACCCCGCCCAGCGCGACGAACACCGCCAGCACGGCATGGCGCCGCCGGCGGATCACCGAGTCGAGCCAGCCCCCCAGGCGATACCCCACCTCCGCCGGCTCGCCGCGCGGCCGCATCAGCGAAATCGCGGCCGGCAGAAAAACGACCGTGCAGGCAAAGGCGATCAGCATGCCGGTGCCGGCGATCAGCCCGAGTTCCGCCACCCCGCGGAAGTCGGTGGGCAGGAAGGCGAGGAACCCGGCGGACGTCGCGACGGCGGCGACCAGAATCTGCGCGCCGACGGCACGCCCGGTCTCCTCCATGGCCAGCACCGGGTCGCCGTGGCGGTGGCGCATGTCGCGGTAGCGCACGGAAAACTGGATGGCGAAATCCACCGCGATGCCAATGAACAGAATGCCGAAACCGACCGACACCACATTGAGCGTGCCGACCGCCGCGGCGGCGAACAGCAGGGTCAGCGTCAGCCCAAGCGCGAGGGTTCCCAGGATCGGCACGATCAGCCGCCACGACCGCACGGCGAGGAACAGCCACAGGGTGATCAGCGTGATGCTGATCACCATGCCCTGCACGGCGCCGCGGGCAACGGTGCCGAACTCCTCATCCGACAACGCCACCTGGCCGGTGATGCGCACCCGCGCCGATCCGGCGCGGACGAATTCCAGTTGCGCGGCGGCTTCGCGCAGTGCCCTGGTGGCGGCCCCGCCGGATTCCAGCTCGCCGCGCGCCAGCACCGGCTGCGCCAGCACGAACCGGTAGCGCCCGCCCATGTCGGCGAGGTCGCCGCCGAGCAGGCGCATCCAGGAAAGTGGCTCCCTGTGGCCGGCGATCACGTCGGCCATGGTGCGGTGCACGCCCTCCAGTGCCGACTGGTAGGGGTCGAGGTTCATCCCGCCCTGCTCCACCCCGATCGCCAGCAAGGAGAAGGCGCCGAACAGCCCGCGGGCGCTGGGATCGGCGGCCAGCCGGCCCAGGAACGGTTGGGCATCGACCGTGCGGTCGAGCAGGTCGGTGAGCCGGTCAGGCGCCAGGAACAGCAGGCCCTCGCGGTGCAGCCAGGGCAGCGCATCCGGCCGGCGGACGGTGCGGAAATGCGCGGTATCGACCGCCAGGGCGCTGGCCAGCGCGGCGGCGGTTGCGTCCGCTTCCTCCGGCACCTCGGCATCGATCACCGCCACCAGCAGGTCCTGGAATTGCGGGAAGGCGCGTTCGAGCATCACCGCGCGCTGGCGGTAGGGCAGTTCGGGCGAAAACAGCAACGCGATATCGGTGGTGATGCCCAGATGGCCGGCGGCGAACCAGATCGAGAACAGCGCGGCCAGCAGGCCGGCGGCAACCACCGGGCCGGCCCGTCGCTGCGCGAACGCAACCAACTGCCCGATCGCCCGGCTCGCCGACATCCGTCCCATCGCCATCCTGCCCGCGGGCCGCGCCGTCAGCTGCCGTCGCCGGACGGCGTTCCGCGCATCATCGCGCGTTGGCCTCCAGATCGGCGGTTTTCTGCCGAAGGCTGGCCAGCAGTGCCGCGCCGCCGCCGGCCATCAGCCCCCGGAAGTCGGACCGCTGCACCGCCAGCCGGCTGATCGAACCATCGAACAGCACATCAACGATCCGCCACGCCCCCCGCACCGGCCGCATCGCGTAGTCGAGTTCCCGCGGGGCGCCGCTGGCGGAGATGATGCGGCTCTGCACGACCTCGTCCCTGCCGACGGTCCGCGATGTCGGCATCACCTCGAAGCGCTGGCCGTTGAAATTGTCGAAATTGGCGACGTAGGTGGAAACGGTGTAGCGCCGGTAGGCCTCCAGCAGCGCCGCCTGCTCGTCGGCCGGCAATGCCGCCCAGTGCTGGCCGACCGAGACCTGAAGGATGCCGGGCAGGTCGAACACCGCATCGACCACCGGTGCAATGGCGTCGTAGCGCTGGGCGAACGGCGTGGACCGGCCCTGCTTCATGATGCCGAGCAACGCGGCATAGAGCCGCTCCACCGGCGCCGTCGCCTCGGAGGCAACGGCGCGCCCGGGCAACGAAACGACGACGCCCAGGCAGGCGAGGCCCAGCACGATGGCGCGACGGTCGATCATTCGAATGCCGCCCCGGCTACAGTTGCATGGCGCGCGCATTGACATCATTTCAATCATACGGTTAGCTTGCATCCGGATCGTTTTTGCAATCCGTTCCCACGGCCACAGGCAAATAAAGCATTTGATCCTGTCGTTGACCAGGGGCCTGAATGCGATCGGGACAGGGCCAACCCGCCGCATGGCCGCCGGAATGGATGC
Source organism: uncultured Acetobacteraceae bacterium (assembly GCA_903907955.1). Classification (GTDB taxonomy): domain Bacteria; phylum Pseudomonadota; class Alphaproteobacteria; order Acetobacterales; family Acetobacteraceae; genus Rhodovastum. The sequence continues at coordinate 138,510 of CAIVPZ010000057.1, forward strand.
AATGCAGGTTGGCCACCAGACCACCGATATCCCCCCCGAATGCGGATGCTGCGGGGGACGTCCGGAGGCGGGCGTGTCGTTGACCATGCCGCGGTGCGGGGTCGGCGGATTGCTGCGATGACGGTGCAACGCGTCGTGCTGGGGGTCGCAGATGCCGTCTGCGGCGCCTTCGGTCTGCTGACGCGGCCGATCCCGGCCGCCGGCTTGATCACGCGGGCACAGCGCGCCACCGGATTGTCGGCATTCGGTGATGTCGGCTTCAACGAGCCGCTGCAACGCCTGCTGGACAGTTGCGTCGCCGAGTCGGACCTCACCCTGGTCGGACGCATCGCCACGCGGTGGGACGCGGTGCGCCTGCTGTCCAACCTGCTGCGGATGCAGCAGGCGGAAGCGGCGGCCCCGGCGATCGCCGCGGCGCCGGTCGTGGCGCCGGTCTTCATCACCGGCCTGCCGCGCTCGGGCACCACGTTTCTCCATTCGCTGCTGATGCAGGACCCCACCAGCATGGTCCCGCGCGTGTGGCAGACGATCTATCCCTATCCCGAGCACGGCGCACGGAATGGCGCGCCCGATCGCCGGATCGCGATGGTGGACCGGCAGTTGCGGGCGTTCGGGCGGCTGGCGCCGGAGTTCCACGGCCTGCACCCGCTGACCGCGACCTCGCCTCAGGAATGCTCGGAAATCACCGCCCACGTGTTCGCCAGCCTGCGCTTCGACAGCACGTATCATGTGCCCTCCTATCGCGCATGGCTGGACCGCACCGGCCATCTGGAAGCCTACCGGTTCCACCGGCGGTTTCTGCAGCACCTGCAGCGGCAGCACCTGCAGCAGCAGGGCGGAGCGGGCCAGCGCTGGGTGCTGAAATGCCCCGACCATGTGTTCGCGCTGGATGCGATCAGAACCGTTTATCCCGATGCGCGCATCGTGTTCGTGCACCGCGACCCGCTGAAGGTGCTGCCCTCGGTGGCGCGGCTGACCGAAGTGGTGCGGCGCCCGTTCGTGCGGCATATCGACCGGGCACAACTCGGCCGGCAGGAAGGCGTGCGCTGGCTGGAAGGGGCCGAGGCGATGATCGCCGCCGATTCCCGGTGGCCGTTCGCCGCGCCGGTCTGCCACATCCACTACCTGGACCTCGTGCACGATCCGCTCGGCACGGTGGAGCGGCTGTACGGGCATTTCGGATTGCGCCTGGCCCCGGCGGCCGCCGATCGCATTCGCCTCCAGGTGCAGCACAAGCCGAATGGTGGCTATGGGGCGCACCATTACCGGTTCGAGGACCATGGGCTGAACCCAGCGGAACTGCGCCAACGCTTTGCCCGCTACATGCAGCATTTCGGGATCACGAGCGAGGCGGACTGAACCCGGGCGGTCCGGCTTCTCCTGCCGTCTCGCCGCTGTTGGCGGCAACCGGCACCGGCACGCCCCAGGTCGCCTCGGAGCGTTGCCAGGCCAGCAGCCCGGCCATGCTGGTCAGCACCTCCCGGGTTCGCCGCACCAGGGCGACGGTCAGGGCCGGGGCCGGCGGGACGCCGACCAGCGCGGCGGCGCCAACCAGCGCGGCTTCCTGCACGCCGATCGCCCCGGGCAGCATGAACCCGGCGTTGCGCAGCGCCTGCGCCATGCTCTCGATGATCAAACCGTCGGCGAGGCGCAGCGGTTGGCCGAGCAGGCCGAGCACGCCGACGATCTCGACCGCGCCCAGGGCCCAGGCTGCGCTGTGCCAGCACAGCCCGGCCGCCAGGGCGCGCGGTTGCGCATGCAGGCGAAGCAGGGCCTGGATGAGCGGATCGAGGCGATGCAACTGCAAAGCCGGCCAGCGCCACATGAGCGGCGCAAGCCGCGTCCCGACCCAGCGCTGCCGGGGCAGCAGTTGCACAGCGATCAGCACGAGCGCACAGCCGGCCACCACGCCGACGCCGATGGCGGCAACACCGGCAATACCGCCCGCCCCGCCTTTGCCCAACAGCAGCGCCAGCCCGGCCAGCGTAAAGCAAACCTGGGCCACCATTTCCAACGTCAGATCGACGGTCGCGGTCGCGCCGGCGATCCCGCCCGGAACACCGAACCGGGTCAACAGGCGCGCCGCGGCAACCTGGCCGACCAGGCCGCCGACCGGCAGCAGCGTGCCGGCCGATTCACGGTACCAGCGCAGCAGACTCATCGTGCCGACGGAAGGACGCCGGCTGGCCGGCACCAGCGCCTGCCAAGCCAACGCGGTCATCACGATCTGCGGCAGATGGACCGCCGCCGAGATGGCGATGCCCGCCGGCAAGGTCCGCAGCACCGCCCCGGTGGCGGCGATGTCGGTGCCATTGAGCAGCACGGCCGCGGCAAGCACCAGGGCACCGATCAGCGTGCCATTGCGCAGCGCGCGTGGCCACCAGCCTCCGGCCGCCATCGCCTCCCCGCCCGCGCGGGTGATCACATCGGCCTCGGCGGCAACGCCGTCAGTCGCGGGAAGCACGCGATTGGCCTCCATCCCTGGTCCCTCCGGCACTGCCCGGCCCGGCGGTATCCGTCAGGATGAACGAGTTTGGCAAGGTGGCGGCGTTTGACAAGGCAGCGTCATTGCGGCGGATGGCGATCCTGGCGAATTGACGACGGGAGGCGGCCTGGACCGCCCAAAACCACCACCGCAATGTCCTTGCCACCGACGGATGATCTTCGCTCTGGCACCAGGACGACCGCACTGGTAGGTTTGCGGAACTCTTCCGCAGTCGGACGCGCGCGTGGCCTGAGAACGCAGCGTGCAACGATGGGCGGCCCGCTGCAAGATCGGGTTAATCGACACCGGGTGACTAAGTAATATTTGGAGACCCCGATGCGCCTCCCCGCACCTCTCGGCCTCCTCCTGTTGTTTGTTGCGGTGCCTGCTTTGGCGCAGCCCCCGCAGCCGGGCTGGGGTACTGATCAGCGAACCGGCTGGCGGGTGTGGACCCCGCTCACGCTGCCGGACGGAAGCGCCGTTCCGTCAGGGTCCTGCCAGAATGGCATGGCGCCAGGCCAGAGCGTGTTGCAGTGGTCCAAGAACGGCAGATTCGAGGAAACGAACGATGGCGAATTCCATGATGGCAGGTTCACCGGCCGGGGTGTGTACACCTTCGCCAATGGCGACCGCTACGATGGGGAATTCCGTGACGACAAGTTCAGCGGCTGGGGCGTCTACACCTTCGCGACCGGCGACCGCTACGATGGCGAGTTCCGCGACGGCAAGCGCAATGGCCGGGGTGTCTACATCATCGCGAATGGCGACCGCTACGACGGGGAATTCCGCGACGACCGGTTCAACGGCCGGGGTGTCTACACCTTCGCAACCGGCGACCGCTACGATGGCGAATTCCGCGACGGCAGGCGAAACGGCCGGGGTGTCTACAGCAACACCAATGGTGAACGCTACGATGGAGAGTTCCGCGACGACAAGCTCATTACAAAATATAGCGCGCCTCGAAATAATGTTTCAGAAATAACATTGAAAAAGGAAGCGGGAGTTCTGGTTGTTCCAGTAAGGATAAACAATGCTCTCACATTGAATTTTGCGGTCGACAGCGGTGCCGACGATGTCAGCGTGCCATCTGATGTTGTCATGACCCTCACGACTCCCCTCATTTTCTCTGTCCCACATCTTGTGCCGATTCGTGCCGATTCTCTACCAGGGGTGAGAGTTTTCTGGGATGAGTGGACGGCATGGACATGGAAGCGGCGGACCTGCGCGATGGTGGACGACTGAAG
>CAIVPZ010000058.1 GCA_903907955.1 uncultured Acetobacteraceae bacterium
CTTCAGTCGTCCACCATCGCGCAGGTCCGCCGCTTCCATGTCCATGCCGTCCACTCATCCCAGAAAACTCTCACCCCTGGTAGAGAATCGGCACGAATCGGCACAAGATGTGGGACAGAGAAAATGAGGGGAGTCGTGAGGCCGGAGAGGGGTCTTCGTGCGTGGGCCGCAATGTGAATGCAATAAGAAACCGATACCGACAGCCGCTTCCCCCCCCCCAGAGCGGACATGGCAGGCCCCTGTCATCGGTGTTGTGTCCTCGCGGCCGGTGCATTTTCCCTGAACTGCACTATTAGCGTCAGCGCGTGCGCGGAATCGCATGGACAAGCCGCAGCCTATGATACGCGCCCCCATCGCTTCCGCCGTGGTGGGCGCGGAATGCGGGCGGTTGATGTCATCGTGTTGCATACCCCGTCCGACTACGACCACGGTCGGGGCTGGCCGGGATCGAATGGCCGATCAACCCTCCTGCTTGGCCAGGCGCGTTCTGGCCGCATTGCGGCGGTTTGCGATACGGCCAAGGGCGATTTTGAGCGGGAGTTCGTCGATGTCCCTTGGGTCGTAGTCTTCGAGCCATTCCACGATGTCGGCATGCTCAGGATGGTCGGGATCGGCCATGGCGCGAAGTTTTTCGTAGAAGCCGGGAATGCCGCCGCTGTCTTCGGGTGGTCCGGCCCATTCGCCGCCGACGTATCGCGGATACGAGACGCCGGGCTCGCCCTGGCGGACATCGGTCACGATAAGCCGATGCGCCCAGCAATCACCGAAGTCGTAAAGGTAGTTGATTCTGGTTTTACGCGGGTTCAGCACGTCGCGCAGACGAACTTTGATGGCGTCGATGCGCGGAGGCGTGGCCCACTCCTCATCCGTCGGTGGGCCATATCTCTGCTTGCCGATTGTGAACTCCCAGAGGTGGTAATCGAGCCATCCCATGGTGATTTGGACGATATCGTGCAAGACTTTGAGCGTAATCGAAGTGGGCACCTCGACTTGTCGCCAAATCAGCGGATCGGTTTCCAGCAGTTCGATCCTGATCGTGCATATCTCGTTGAAGCTATCGAACGGCGACGCGGCCTTGCCCTGAGCCTTCGTGTTCCGGGTTTTGGCGGCCTGACCCATGCGGCTATCTATCCTTGCCAGAATGCAACCGCGTCATCGAGCACGGCGGCTTCGGCAGCGGCGTCCACCCGGCGATGGTCCGGGCGCATGCACGCGCCTTGGCGTTGTCGGTGATCCCCGGGAACCGCCGGCGCAGTTCAATGGCCGCCGACAACTCGCCCTCTTCGTTGAAGACGGCCCGGATGGCGGCGGCATCGGCTTCGGTGACGACGAACATTCAAAGAGAATGGCGAGGCGCACCACGGCCGGCAAGCTCCGCTATTGAGCCAGGAGCGCGAGGCCGATTGCCGAGGCAGCGTTGCGCAACTCCTGGTCGAGGGTCGCGAGCGGCAGCCCCCTGCGTCGGGCCAATTCCAGGTAGGCCGCATCGTAGACGGTCAGGTGGTGCTGGTCCGCGAGGTTCAGCGTCTCCGACCATGCCATCGACACGGTCTGCTGGTCGGTGGTGATATCGAGCAGCGCCAGGTCGCTCAGCGCCGCTTGCCGAAAGGTGGCATCGATGCGCTTCCGGCGGACTGCCATCGTCAGGCTGTTGGCGACCTCCAACCACCACAGGCCGGGGACAACGGCGCCGCGCTCGGCGATGCCCTCGAACACTTGGCGGATTGCCGGGGTGGTCTCGTCGCCAAAGACCCAGGCCAGCGTGACGGAGCTGTCCAGCACCAGGCTCACGGGCGGCCTTCGTCCCGGTAGCCCTTCCACTCGGCCCAGTCGAATTTGCCGGCCTTGAACCGCTCCGCGCGCTCCCTGATGCGCTCGATCGCTGCCCAAGCCTCTTCCCGGCTGCGAGCGGCCCGCGCCGGCACCAGCCGCGCAACCTCCTTGCCGTGGCGGGTGATGGTGACCTCTTCGCCAGCTTCAACCAGATCGAGCAGGTGCCCGAGCTTGTTCTTGGCCTCAAAGGCGCCGATCTGCATGGTCAAGCACTCCGCTAAACCGGCTTAAGCTAGCTGAAACTGGGTGACCGTGCCAACCCATCCCAGACCGAGGAGACCCCCAGCACCTTCAGTGCAATTTTCGTCAAATACACTGAGGGGTGGATTCAACCCTGCTGGTGCTGGGTGTGCGCCGGCGCCCGTTGTTGAGGGTCGAGCGGCCATCAGCGCGGCTGCGCCATGAGCGGCCGAATTGCGCCCACTTCGGTCATTCAGCGCAACCGACGCACCAACCGCAAGGAGACGTTCGCTGTGCCCGGAAAAGCGAAATTCAGGAATTCTGAGCCAGTCCGGCTGCGCCATAATGCACATTGGACTAACCCGCTCCGTCGGTCGGTGCGTACTCACGACGAGGCTCATCCTGGGTTTCGGGGTGGTGGCTTGGCGATCAGGCGACCAGGGCACCAACGAGCGCGGCGAGCAGCTGTTTGCCTCTCTTGCGGGCATTGTGAACAAACTGGAAGAACCCGAGATAGATCGGAAGCTTTTCCTGC
>CAIVPZ010000059.1 GCA_903907955.1 uncultured Acetobacteraceae bacterium
CGACGGCCGGACAGCTTGGAACCGGATACGGATGGGGTGCTCATCGATCATGACCCCACTATAGGTAGCGGCGGCTGCGTTGAGAATCGCTCCAGCGCACCCCAACGGCCCCCGATTCGCCTATTTCTGGGCGTCGCCTTATTCGCCCGGAAGCCGGCGCTACCGTCGCTTACCCTGGCATTCACCCAAGATCGTTGACCATCGGGCAAAATTGTCCGATGCTTCGCACATGAAGCCCGCGGAACTCCTACGCCGCCTCAATCGCCTCGCCACCAGGCGCGGCGTGCAAATCGAGGTGGCGGAAGGCCGCAACCATACGAAGGTAAGGCTAGGCGAGCGGCGGACGGTGATCGGGCGCCACCCGACCGACCTGAACCCCCGCACGTTCCAAGGCATCTTGAAGCAACTTGGCCTGACGCTAGCCGACTTGGAGGACTGAGCGATGCGGTACGCATATCCCTATGACATGGAACGCCAGACCGAGGGCGGCTGGACCGTGACGTTCCCCGACGTGCCCGAAGCGATCACCCAAGGTGATACCGAGGAAGAAGTTGCCGCGATGGCGGAGGACGCGCTGGTGACGGCGCTGTCGTTCTATACCGATGATGGGCAGCCTCTGCCGCGCCCCTCCGCAGCGAATGGATGCCCGGTCGCCGTCGTTCCGTCTCTTGTTGCCGCAAAGCTGGCGCTGCATGACGCGATGCTCGCGGCCGGCATCTCCAACGTCGTGCTCGGCAAGCGGCTCGGCCTGGACGAGAAGGCTGTTCGCCGCCTACGTGACCCACTCTTCCGGAGCCATATTGGCAGCGTCGAGGCGGCCCTTAAAATGCTAGGTCGTCGCGTTGAGTTAAGCGTTTTCGAGGTGGCTTGAGACGTTGTCATTCTTCCTTGACCGCTGCACTTTGTCCTTTAGTGCTGCAGAGATCGTCCAAAATGTGGGGTCACCCCCAGCGACCCCGAAGGTAAGCCCATTGAAAGACAAGGCAACTCTTCATTTGTTCACCTGGCCACCCCCAAATTTTGGACGGTCCCCCTCGTACCGGGCGGCTCAGACCAAGCAGGCCAGCCGGGCGTTAATCAGGATTTGCACCCGTCCCTGATAGGTCTGGAGCGCCGCGTTCAGTTCCGCCTGCAGCGCGCCCCTGACGCCATTGATGCCGCCCTGCAAGCCCTGCAGCATCTGGTTCGCGGCCTGGGTGGTGTAGAAGCCCTGGCCCTTGAAGAATTTCGGGTTGCGGTCATCATCCTGGCCGAACAGTTCCATTGTCACGTGCAGCCCGCGCCAGTCGGCCCCCGCCGGCGGCATCAGCGCGTCCATCACCGTGGCGATCGGGTCATTGATCGAGGCGGTCGCGTCCACATTCGCTAGGTAGTTGGTCAGGTGCGTGTCGTAGCCGCGCACTTGGTTCAGCGCCTCCAGCCGGATGCGGCCGTTGGCCACCGCCGGGTATTGCATCGCCGCAAACCAGTCGCGCAGACGGGGCCGCCGCCAAGCGGTGATCTTGTCGCCGATCGCGGTTACGAAGTCGGCCCGGGACAAATCGCGCAGGCTCTGGTCGGCAAACAGGTTGTCCCAAAGCTGGCTGTTTGGGACGATCCGGTTGTCCACCCGCGCCACGTCCTTCTGCAGATCGACCCTGAGTTTCTGGAAATACAGCCGCCAGACTTGGTTGATGCGGCCGAACAGCTGGTCCATTTCCTGGACATCGTTGGGAATGTCGGTGGCGGCCGGGCGCGGGGTTGGGCCGGGCGTCCATTTCGTTACCAGCACCTGGAATCGCGCCAGATCGACGCCGAGGTTCTGTCGCACCAGAGCGGGCATGTAGCTGCCTGGCACGGAGAGCGGCGGAATCTTGTCAAGATCGAACTTGCGCGTGTTGATGCGCATCGCGTCGATCCAGAACGGCTTCAGCGCATCGTTCGGTTCGGCGGCCGGGGCCGCGTTGAACGGGGCGACGAAGGCGTTGACCGCCTGTTGCTGGCTGATTGACATGGTCTGCGCCCCTCGCCTTACCCGGCCACGCTGGCCAACAGCGTTTCCAGCCGCCCGAGCAGCGGCACCAGCGTCGCGCACACCGCGACGTTGATGCCGAACGGGTTGCTATCGCAGGCGGCGACGCGGGCATCGCGCAACAGATGGTCCTGGAACTCCAGCACCAAGCCCTCCGCCTTGGCTGCGCGCGCGGGGAGATCGGTCGGTGACGCCTGCGTTACCCCCAGCAACGCCGCCATCACCTTGACCTTGTGGTTGCCGGTGATGGCGTTCAGACCCTTCTCGGCGATCCCGCGCAGCCGCTCGTCGTCCGACCCGCCGAGATGGCGGCCGAGTTGTTCGATCTGCCCGTCCACCGTCTCGATCCCGGATTGCCAAGCCGCCATCGCTGCCTTCCAGCGTGTTGCGAAATCCGCGTCTTCCGCCTCGTCGGCACCTGGGCCGCCACCGGCATGCGTGCCATCAGCGGTGGCGCCGAGCGGCACTCCGAGCACACGCTCGATCCACTCGCGTTTCGCCAAGGCCTGGAGATCCGTCATTCGGGGCCTTCCTCCGATCCTGGCGTCCGTTGGGCCGAGGAGATGAAGGTAACCAGCCCAGCATACCGACGCAACCGAACCGCCGCCGCGACGGTGCGGCTTGACGAGGCCGGCCGGTCCCGGGACTTTCGTTATCGCGCCTGGGGGAATTGTTCCGGTGGGCCGGGCGGCGGCAAGGCGGCATGGGCGAATCCGGCGCCGGGCGGCCACGGCGCTGCCTGGTGACCCTGCCGCCGCACACGGAACGCGCAATGGGCCTGGGTCGCCGCAGGTGCCAAGGCACAAGATATTGAAATAATTATTCATCCGTTGAGCCGCCTCATGGAGATCGACAACTGGCCATGTCCACCATGGTGGACTAGACTTAGTTTGGTTGAGGGCTGCCATGCACATCGTCAACATCCACGCCGCAAAAACCCATCTCTCTCGCCTGGTCGATGCCGCCGCCGCCGGCGAGGAAATCCTGATCGCCCGCGCCGGCAAGCCAATCGCCCGGCTGGTCCCGCTGCAGGACACGCCGGTCCGGACACGCCGTCGCCTTGGGGTGCTGACTGGCAAACTAACCGTGCCGCCGGATTTCGACGCACCACTGCCCGGTGACGTGCTCGACAGTTTCGAGGGGCATTGATGCGCCTGCTGCTCGACACGCATCTGCTACTCTGGGCCGTGGCCGAACCTGATCGACTCGATAGCATCACCCGCGCCGCCCTCGAGGATCCCGAGAACGAGGTGCTGTTCAGCGCTGCAAGCATTTGGGAAATCGCCATCAAGTCCCGTCTTGGCCGCCTTGATTTCGCCTTTCGCCCGCAGGAGATCCTGTTGGCGGCGCAGGAGACCGGCTTTGTCGAATTGCCGGTGCGGGCGCGAGCCACGACGCTCGTGGCCGACCTGCCGCTGCATCACCGTGACCCCTTCGATCGGCTGCTCATCGCTCAGGCCATCTCCGAGCCGGTGCGGCTCTACACGACCGATTCCCTCCTGCCGCCTTACTCGGAACTGGTAACATTGGTTGCGAAAGATAAAGGGTAGGAAGTCCCTCCCCTACCCTTCCCGACACCACCGTGACGGCCGCAACGGATCTGCCTTCGCGTGGCTTTCGCTGGTCCGTGCTTGCCTGCCTCGGTCGGCATCCCCATCCTTCGGGAATGTTCGTCGTCACCGAAGCTGATGCCGCCGCGATCCGCACCGCCTTCGATCAGGAGGGCGAACTGTCGGCTGCCATCGAACTGCGTCGGCGGTTTCCAGGGATCACCGATAACGCGAAGGCACGGGCATGCGCCCGGACCATCGCCGCGTGGACACCGCTGCCGGCCACGCCGTGTTCAGTGACGCGGTTGCGCCCCGGCAAGACGAGTTAGGCTGGGGTCCATCCGCCGGCTGTGACGCCATGCATCAGCCCTCGTCAGGGACGGTCATATGCCGAGCGGATGTCGGTCTTGTCGAAATCATCGCTCGTGAACAGCAGCGCGGTCCGGTAGTTTTTCGCGACCGCATAGGCGAAGCAATCGGCAAGATTGAGTTGGGCAGGATGCCCCCTCCCCTTTCCATAGCGGGAAAACGCGCCGAGCGCGGTTTCGGTTTCCTTGTCGGTGATCGCCACGACGCGGATGCGCGCGGCCTCGAGGAACGCGCGGACATCCGCCTCGGCTTCCTCGACACTGGCATGCCGCTTTCGGCTCCAACGAACTGCCACTTTGGTACGAGTTTTGCGACGAAACGAGAACATCGGTTTCCGAAGGCGGCCGCTGCACCTCGGCGGCAACGGCGACGGCCAGACACAGCTTTGCCGGATAACAATCTGATTCCGTTATCGATCGACGAATTATGGCAGCCACTCAACAGGCGCGGTAATCGTACCTGGCACTGTCGCCACCCGGTCTGCCTGTCATAATCGTTTCTGACAACGAGCCGGAAAGGCCAGTCTTTCGCTGGATCTGGAGGGCGTGGAAGGGGAGCGGCGCGGCTCGGGCGCGTCTGCAAACGGTGGTTTGGGAATCACTTCCATAATTGTAAATCGCGGTGCCGGGTCCCCAAAGCGGCCAGATGTTCTCGTTTCGTTGCAAAACTCGTACCGGAGGGGCAGTTCGTTCGTTGGAGCCGAAGAGCGGTGCAGCGCATGATCGCGCCCGGTCCCAGCGCGCGTCGGCCAGCAAGGGAATGACCTGCCCGGAGCAGGCCGCGGTCATTCCCCAGACGCTGCCTGAATGTCCTGGATGAACTCCGAAACCGGCCGCACTCCCGAGATCAGCAGCCGGTCGCGCGCGCGGGTGCAGGCCACATAGAACAGCTGCCGTTCGGTCTCGTAGACATCGTCGAGCTCCGTCTCATCGGCCACGGTCTCCATGCGGGATTGCAGTGGCAGCACACCGTCGTCGCACGCCATCACAGCCGCAGCCTTGAATTCCAGGCCCTTGGCCAGATGCATGGTGCCGATCAGGACGTGGCCCTCGGCTTCCTGCTCGCGCTCGGACAGTTCCAGCCAGAGCAGGCCCGCCGCCTCGACCGCTGCGCGGGCGCGTGACAACTGGGCGCGGGTGCGCACGAACAGACCGATTTCGGCGGGCAGCGCGCCCTCGGCCGTCGCCTGGGTGATCCACGTCGACACCGCCGCGATCTCGGCTTGGTCGGTGTGGAACTGGCGGATTTCGGGGGGCGGGCCGTTGAAGACGGAGACGGTGCGGTCGCGCTCATCGACGTTGCCGTCCACGTCGCGTACCGCGGTCGGCAGCAGCTTGTCCGCCATCCGCCGGATCTGGTGGCTGGTTCGGTAGTTGACCGTGAGGGTGGAGGACCGCCCGCGCACATCGACGCCCAGTTCCCGCCAGGAGAAGGGCTGCTGGAAGATGCGCTGACCGAGGTCGCCGGCGAAGAACAAGGCGTCGGGCGCGGCCGGCGCGATGGCGCTCAGGAAGCGCAGCTCGGCCACGCCCAGGTCCTGCGCCTCGTCCACCACGATATGGGTGAACGGCTTGGTGTCGCGGCCGGCATAGTACGCCGCCGTGCGGCCGGAGATTTCCGGCCACGTCGCCAGCCCGCGCTTGGCAAGCGCGGCGCGCACGGCGGCGAACACCGGCCACAGGCGCTCGCGCTGCCCGGCGCTCATGCGGTTCTTGCGGCCAAGGCGCGGCACCTTGGCGTAGGCTTCAACATCGGCGATCTGCCAGGCATCCACGACGTGCCGCCATTCCGACAGCAGGAACCGCGGGGTGAAACCGCCGGCGCCGACCGCCTCCGCCGCTTTGGCGACCGCATCGTCCACCTGCTCGTCGGACGCCACGACGGCGCGGCGCCCGAAGGCAAGCTGGTGGAGTTCATCCGCCACGGTGCGATAGGGCGCGACCGTGATCCGGCGCAGCACGGGCGAATCCGCCGCCACCAGCACGGCCAGCTTGCGCGACAGCGCATTGGCCAGCGGCTGCGAGAAGGTGGTCAGCAGCACGCGGCTGTCGGGCGACTGCCCGGCCAGCCGGGCGGCGCGATGCAGCGCTACCACGGTCTTGCCTGTGCCAGCCGACCCGGAGGTTCGCGCCGGCCCGGCATAGCTCCGATCCACGATGCCCTGCTGGCCGGGGTGGAGGAACACCGCCCAGCGCTCCCACGGCGCCTCGAGCGCCACGGCAAGTGCTTCCTGGTTCTCCACCACCCGGAACCGGCGCAGGGCGTCGGGATGGGCAAACGGATCGGCTGGGACGAGCGGCGCGGGACGGCGCAGCACGCCGGTGCTGGCATAGTCCAGCAACGCCTCCCCCGCCTCGGCGGGCAGATGGTCGGTCAGCGCCAGGAACGCGTCCTCGGTCGCCACCTGCACGTCGGCGATCCAGTCCTGGGGGACACCGACCGCCAGCAGGTCGTCGGCCGAAAGCGCCTGGAACAGCAACCGCGGACGGGATGGCGCGGGCTCGGCCGGCGCTGCCGGCGTGACCAGCTCCTCGACCCGCTCCCTGATCTCGACGATCTGGATCGCGCCGGTGCGCGGATGCGCCTCGATGCGGCGCCGCTCCGCCCAGAGATAGGCATCGTCATGGTGGCCGACATAGGCCAGCAGGAAGCTCGCCGCGGTCTTATGGACGATGATGCGGACGTCGCTGCCGGCCCGCACCGACCAGAAATGGGGATCGCGTGAGCGGTCGATCCGATGAAACTTCAGCCCCGGCGCCGATGGGTCCATCTGCAGATCGAAGGCCGCGGTCTTGGCTGCCTTCTGCTCTGCTGCCTCAAGCCGGGCGAGCGCGGCGGTAAAGGTGGCGGCGATGCGGAATTCCATCAGGGCCGCACCCAGTTTTCGACTGCAAGTCCCGGCACCCGGCTGAACACCTGGTCATCCGTCACCAGTGTCGCACCCAAGGTCATGGCATGCGCTGCAATCAGCAAATCATGTGGCGCAAGCACGATCCCGGACACTTCGAGCCGCGCCCGCAGGTCGCCGTAAACCTCGTCGAAAGGCGGTTCAGGACTGACAACAGGGACCAGCTTCAAGATCGTCCCGACCGCGGCTTGCAGCCGGGCCGACGCCTTGCGGGCGGCCCCATACCGGAGTTCGGCAGCTACGATCAGGCTGGTCACGATTTCGGCATCCCGCCGCCCGGCAATGGCGCGGGCGACCGGGCCGGATGGCTGTCGCAGCAAATCCGAGACCGCATTCGTGTCCAGCAGAAAGAGGGTCAAAGCTCCACCGGCCGCGTCGCTCCGCCCCGCGACACCGGGTCGATCGCGTCCTCCGGCGGCAGGGGTTCCTGCGTGGCAAGCCACGCCAGCAGCGCGTCGTTGACCCGGCGGTTTTGGGCGGTTTCAGGCTCAATGATCAGCCGGTCGCCATCCTTGCTGATGACCACATCATCGGACGACAGAGCAAACTCCGGCGGAATGCTGATTGTATCGCCGCCGGCATTGCGGGTGAGTTTGACATGGCGTGCCATGCTCATGGCTGTTCTCCTCTGCGAGGACGGCTCATCATACGCTGAACACCTTCATCACCTCATCGCCGAAGTGATTGATCACCTTGACCGCGATCCGCCCGGTCGCCGGCCGGGCAAACGGGCGGGAGACATCGCGGTACAGCGTGGCCCAGGCTTCCTCGTCGATCTCGGCACGCAGCGCCGCCTTGAGCGACTTGTACGGGTCCTGCGCACCGAGGAAATAGGCATGGCGGACGAAGAAGCTTTCCTCGTTGTAGTCGGTGTCGATGAACCACGCGGCGATGCTCTTGGTATCGCCGGAGCGGATGTCGCCGGTCTGCGGGTCGAACACGTCCACGCCGATGATGCGGATGCGGACCTGATCCGGTTCACCCGGCACCGGCTCCACCACCAGGTCGGGCTCGCCGAACACCACGAACAAATTGCCCTTGCCGGTGTTCTTGAGGTCCTCGGCCATGTGCAAATCGGGGTTCATCCGCGCCTTGAGGATCGGCATCGGCCCCAGCTTCGTCAGTTCCGAGGCATGGGCATCGAAATTGAAGGCGCAGGCGATCAGCACATCAAAGCGCGCCTCGGAGGCTTCACGCGCCGCGGTGACCAGATCGGTGCGCGACAGCGTGCCGAACTCGGGGCCGAACAGGATGCCGGCGCGGCGCTCCGTCTCGCCTTCAAGGAACCGGCCCTCGGCACCGATATAGACGCCGGGCCAGGGCTGCAGGCTGGTGAAATGGATGCTGTCGGCCTTGCGGCTCTGATGCACGCCGGCGGTGCGCAGATGCTCCAGCACCATGGCGGTGAAATCGGCCGGCACGGCCGCAGCCGCGCGGCGCCTCCCCGGCGCGTGCGGCAGGTCGAGCAGATCGTCTTCATCGGCGGGCACGACGCGGTGCGGCGACAGGCTCTCGAAGGTGAACGGCCCCGCCACCCGGACGCGGGACTTGTCCTCATAGGGTCGGTCGAACAGGTATTCGATGTCGGCCTTGCGCGCGATCGAAGCATCAATCCGCCGCTGCCGCTCGATCCGCGCCGCCCACCACGCGGCATGGTCCTTGCGCACCGCGTCCGGCCAGGAGGGATTTGCTTCGCGCGGAATCTCCCATTCCTCCCATGCTTTGCCGAGAGCGGCATTCAACCGCGCGCGCAGCGGCTCCAGCACCGCTTGCGCCTCTTCCCACAGCACGTCGATCTCGGCGTTGTTGGCGATAGATTTGAGGGTGACGTGCGGCGCGCGTTCATAGACGAAGCCGTGGCGCACATCTTCATGCGTCGGCGTGTCGGGCTGAACCTTGCCCGATACGGCCTGCTCTTTGGCGCGGCCGTCACGGCTATCAGCGAGCAGGTAGTAGGGATACTTCGCTGCCATCAGCCGCGTGCGCGCCAGCGCCAGTGCGACACGCGAGGTGTCGATGGTGATCCAGCGGCGGCCCCACTGTTCGGCCACGGCGGCGGTCGTACCTGAACCACATGTGGGATCAATCACGAGGTCGCCGGGATCTGTGGTCATCAGAAAGCAACGTTCAATCATCCGCGATGATGTTTGAACTACATATGACTTATCCTCAGATCGACTGGAAAATTTTACGTCTTTCCAGATGTTATTGACTGGCATGACGGGAAAATCGTCAAAGAACCGAACGTAGCTGAGGCTCGTTCCTCTGGCTTCTACTCTACGTGCCGAAACGAGGCGGGCCATCCCTGTCTCATTGGTTTTCCATCGGTTCTGCATACTCGGCCGGAACGCCTGTCCGTTTACATGCACGTCGAACCAGGATGCAGCTCCCTCCCCCTTCTCCCTTCCCATGCTCTGGCTGGTCAGATTGTCCTGCCGATAGACTCGTGCGCCATCGACAATCAGATCTCGATTCTCAGCTTCCTGTGGATTCATTCTCCGCCGAACAAGATCTGGTGTTTCCACGCGCGTATACTCCGAAGAGCCGGCGCCATCCTGCCCCTTTGAGACAAGTGACGGTCGATATTTCATGGCGGATTTGTCGCGCGCGCTCCACAAGAGATAGTCAGTAACTGGTGAAATATAATCCTGCGTTTGGCCGCTGGTCTTTTCTATGGTGATCATCGCTACAAAATTGTCGGCGCCGAACACCTCGTCGATCACCGACCTTACCCGGTGAACATTCTCATCCCCGATCTGCACGAACACCGACCCGCTCTCGGTCAGCAGCTCGCGCGCGACCGTCAGCCGATCCCGCAGATACGTCAGGTACGAATGGATGCCGTCCTTCCAGGTATCCCGGAACGCCTTCACCTGCTCGGGCTCGCGCGACACATCCTCGCGCTTGCCGTCTTTCACGTCGCGGCTGAGGGTGCTGACCTGCCAGTTGCTGTTGAACTTGATGCCGTAGGGAGGATCAAAATAGATGCACTGGACCTTGCCGCGCAGCCCCTCGCGCTCGGCGAGGCTGGCCATCACCTGCAAGCTGTCACCAAGGATCATGCGGTTCGACCAGTGCTGGTCGTGCTGGTAGAACTCCAGCCGCGCTTCAGGATCGCTCAGCCCGTTGAAATCGCCGAACAGGTCCGGCGCATCGGATTTCGCCTCGGCGCGGGCGCGGGCTTCCTTGCGCAGCCCGTCGATGATCGCTTTCGGATGCACCTTCTCCTGGATGTAGATCGGCGGCGGGCTGACCACCAGGTCGGACCAGTCCTGCGTGTCCTTGCCGCGCCAGACGATCTGGGCATCGCCCAACTCGATCTCGCTGGTGTCCTGGAGTTGCTGCCGCTGCGCCTCGGTCAGCCGGATGCGCATCCCGCGCCAGACGATCTGGGGATCGAGATCGGCGTTGCGCGGCCGGGTTTCACCCACCGGCAGCGGCGTCGCCCGCGGAAAATGCGCGGCCGTGACCGGCGCCTGCTCCTCCAACTGCTGGGCCAGCGATTGGAACTCGGCGGTCGGGATGTTGCGGCGGGTGTCGGCGTGAACCAGCGTCTCGACCGGGCGAGGCCCCTTGGGTAATTTCGGCGCGCGGGACATCAGGATTCCTCGGTCAGGCTGCTTGGCTGGTGGGGGTGATCAGGGCGTCGATCAGCTTGGCAAGAGCCGCCTCGATCTCGAACACGGCGGTGAACTCAGCAAACCCCCAGCGACCGAACGTGCCAAGGTTGTTGACGCCAGGCACCCACAGGGCACGCATCGTCTCGGCCTTGAGTTGCGCATCGGTGTTGCGGAAGCCCTTGACCTCGACGATCAGGTTGAGCGGCTCGGCGCCGCCGTCGTCGATCCGCACGATGTAGTCGGGCCAGTAGCGACGATGCACCATGCCGTCGCGGTACGGCACCTCGAACTGCATCCCCTGGTTCTTGACATAGGCGAGCACGCGCGGGTGCGCTTCGGTGACCCGGGCGAACTCCGCCTCCCAATCGCTGTCCAGGACGACGTGGTTGACGTGGCAGCGCGCCGGGCTGGTGGTGTAGAGCGGCTTCGATGTGGAGAAATTGACGAAACGGCTGCTGCCTTTCGGGTTGTAGGGATCGAGGATCGCCTTGATCTCGTTGGCCGCCGGCTTGACCGGCTGGCAGGCGAGAAAGATCAGCTCCGCCGCCTGATCCGCCAGTTCCAGATAGGTGACCATGGCCGGCGTGGTGCCGCCGGTGCAGACCAGATAGCCCTCGTCGATCCAGCGCTTGGCGGCGCGCTTGATCTGGCCGAACAGGTGCATCTTGGGCGGTTCGGACGGGTCGCGGAACTGGTTGTAGAGAAGATGCTTGGCGAGATGATAGCTGATCTCGCTCGGCCGTACCGCTTCCAGCACCGCCGTGGTCAGCTCCACCCCTTCGCCAACGATGCCTTCCAGCAGCACCCGGCACGGCCCGACTTTCTCGGGCGTCAGCTCCAGGCGTGAGTCCGCGGTGAACACCGCCTCGACCCGCTCATCGGGCAGCGCCACCCGGTAGCCTTCGACACGAGGGAACACGATTTCCAGCGCCGCGCGCTCCTTCAGCGCCTGGACACGGGTGGTGGGCTTGGGTGGCTTGGGCTTGGTGACCACCGGCTGTGCCGCGAAGTCGAACGGAATGCCCATGATGTCGGCGTATTCCACGTCGAACATGCCTTCGGCATTCAGCTCGTAAGATTGCCGCCGCAGCGCCCGGCCGACCACCTGCTCGCACAGCAACTGCGTGCCAAAGGCGCGCACCCCGAGAATGTGGGTGACGGTGTTGGTGTCCCAGCCCTCGGTCAGCATGGACACCGAGACCACGCAGCGCACCGTCTCGCCCAGCCGGCCTTTGCGGCCAACCGTGTTCATCACCTCGCGCAGCAGATCGGCGTCCTGGATCGCCTCGGCGCCGGCGGCGGCACCATCGCGCTGCATCTTCTCCCGGCGGAACTGCTCAATCTCGGCTGCCACAGCGGAGCGAAAGCCCGGATCGAGCGCTTCGCCCGAATCCACCTGCTCGCTGTCGATCAGCAACGTGTTGGGGCGGGCCAGCCGCGCGCCGTGTTCGTCGTAGTTACGGAACAGCCTGAGATGCCCGTCGATGAAGCGGTTCTGCTCATCCTCGCCGTCGCGCTCGAAGCCGGCGATCCACTCATAGACCAGCTCGGAGGTCGAGGTGTTGTTGCACACCACGATGAAGACGGGGGGAACGCCGATGCCGGCGCGCGACCACTCCTCGAACGTCTTTTCGTAATGGCCGTAAAGGGCATAGAGCGCGGTGTAGAGCCGCTTGGGCAGTGCCAGCGGGTTGCCCTTGCCGCCCTTGGCTCGGCCGGCCTTCGGCATCTCCTTGCCGATGTGCTTCCACAGGTCGCGGTAGATCGGGACTTCGGCGCCGGGCAGATTGTCGGAGACCGGGATGCGAGGGAGCTTGACGATGCCGCATTCGATCGCATCCATCAGCGAGAAGTCGCTGACCGTCCAGGGGAACAGCGTGCCTTCGCGATAGCCCGAACCGCGCAGAAAGAACGGCGTCGCCGACAGGTCGAACAGCGCGGTGATGCCCAGCTTGCGCTTGACCGCCTCCAGCCCGGCGATCCAGAGGCGTGCCGCCTCGCTGTTCTTCTTGGCCTCCTCCCGCTCGTCGGCCCCCACCTCTTCGTCGCTGTCAGGCTTTTCCCGATAGCAGTGATGCGCTTCGTCATTGAGGACGACGACGCCCTTGAACCCCATCAGGTCGTTGGCGACCCGGTGCAGCATTTGGCCATCATTCTCGATCGTGTCCGGCGGCGCATCGCGGCCCTGGAGCAGCGAGCGGCCGGTCTTGCTGATCTCCAGCGTCTCGCGCGGCTTGAAAGCGTGGTAGTTGGTGATCACGATCTTGGCGCGATCGATGTCGGGCAGCATGTCAGCCGGCACCAGCTCGCGGCCACGATAGTAGCTGTCGGGATCATTGGGCTGCAGTACCCGCAGCCGGTCCTTGATGGTGATGCCGGGGGTGACGATCAGGAAACCCCGGCTGTAGAGGCCGCTCCCCGGCGTGCGCACGGCGTTGACCGTCTGCCACGCCATCAGCATGGCCATCACCGTGGTCTTGCCGCTGCCGGTCGCCATCTTCAGGGCGATGCGGAACAGGTCGGGGTTGGATTGCTCGTTCGCGCCCAGCAGATGCTGGCGGAACTTGTCGTGGCGGCGTTCCCGGCGGGCGACCTCGGTCAGCCAGATGGCGGTCTCGACCGCTTCCACCTGGCAGAAGAACGGGCGGACGGTCTGAAACGGGTGGTGCCGCCAATGCGTCAGCAGCCGCTGCGTCGCCGGCGTGACGCCCCAGTCCGCCGGATTGCGCAGGTCGCGCCAAGCCGCAACATAGCGGCGGATTTCGTTGATGATCGGGGTCGGGTTGTACTCCTGCTCGGCGGTCGAAAGGTCTTGCGCGTCTGGCAGGACGAAGCTGGATTGTTCCCCCTTGCCTTGCTTCTTACGGGCCTTCGGAACCGGGGTAATCAGCTCCGATCGCCGCCGGCCGGCAACCGGCGGCAGGTCGAGCGGCTGTCCATCGCTATCCAGGGCATGATGCCGGGTCGGCGGCTCATAGGGGGAGTTCAGGATCGGCTGTTCGAAAAACCCGGACGACATAGGATGGCCATCTCTTTGCGAAGGCGGTGCCTTTTCAACTCATCCTACACGCTGGACCGGCTTCGCAATCATCTGAATGCAGGCAACACCGGGGACAGCAAGAAGCTGGGCCGCATCGCCGGTCATACCGTCGCGTCGTTCCATGGATTCACCACCTCGATCCCCCATCCCTCAAAATCCGCCACGTTGCGCGTGGCAAGAGCCGCCCCGCGAGATCGCGCGATGGCGGCAATCTGGGCGTCTGCCTGTGAGATCGGCCGGCCGGCCTGACGGCGATCGGCCGCGATCTCGGCAAAGGCGACGGCGGCCGGGCTGTCGAAGGGCAGGATGCGCCCGCGGAAGTCCTCACCCAACATGCCTTCGATCTCGGCGGCGATGGTGGAACGGCGCCGGCCGGCCGGCATCAGCGCGAGGCCGTAGCGCAGCTCGGCCTCGGTGATGGCGGAGATGAACACGCTGGCCGGCGGCTGGCCGGCAAGCCAGCGGTCAACCGCCGCCTCGGGGGCCGGGCGCATCAGCTCGGACAGGATGTTGGTATCGAGCAGGATCATTCGTCGAAGGTCGGCGGCGGGCGCATCGGGTCGCGGGGAAGCGCCGGGAGGTCCACCCCGCCCAGCGGCGCAAAGCGGGCGCGGATGGCGCTGGCCAGATTGCCTTGGGGTGCCGCCTCGCGGCTGAGCGCGGAGCGGAGAATGTCCCGCGCCTCGTCCTCCATCGAGCGGCCATGGATGGCGGCTTGGATGCGCAGCCGCGCCTTCAGGGGCTCGTCAAAATTTCGGATGGTGATGCTGGCCATCGCCGCCCTCCTGCAATCAACGCTGATATTATAAGCATTGATTGCAGGCGATTCCACCCGCATTCAACCCTGCCGGCAGATTTTCGAACTTCCCACCCGAAACTCGTAACCTCCGCATAGGAGGCGTCGGCGGCCGACATATCGGAAAAGCCCAATCCGAGAGACGAGAAAAGATGCTGCCGCTTGCAGGCGCGCCGCCGCAAGAGTTCGTCGCTGCGCTCCCGGGCTTGCCACCCCACGCGTAGGCGCGTGGGTCCCCGCCTGCGCCCGCTCCTGCCCCGGCGCTCCCGAAGCAGCCGCCGGGATGGGTCTTCGAGAAGAAGATCCAGAACAGGAGCGACACTTGGAAATGATCGGCAAGAGCCTGCGAATCGCAGCGGGAGCAACGCTTCTCTCCGCCACGATCTACCTCATCCTCGCCATTCCCGGCTTCGTGTCTGACCGGGACAGCACGGTCTCGATCCATGACCTGCAGGAGACCCGGCGATGAACGCGCCGGAACGGGATAGCACCGAGGATCTGATCGGCCGCGCACTGCGAACCGAGGGAGGTCATCTCTCGATTGGGCGGGGCGGCTTTTCGTTGCATTTTAGTCGCGGTTGCACACTCAGCGGCTACGATTGGGAATCGATAAAGGCCACCTGCATCGCTTGCGGATTGCCGATCATCGACAGCCGCGAAGTGCCATTCGATGATGCGTTCAGGTTGGCGGTGCGCGGCCCGATGATTGCGGTCGGCCAGCCGGCGGACCCGCCGCCCTGGGGCTCGCTGTCGAACGCGCCGCTGCGCGTCGTGGCGGCTGCCTACCGCAGAGCGGGAGCTGACGTCGTGAACCTCCCGGCCGATGAGTTGTAGGCTGCCGCTCCCAGAGTCACGCCCGCAACATCAAGAGGCGAGGACGGCAGCATGACCATGGCCGCCGCACTCGGCATGACGTGGCGGGATCAGGTCCCCGCAGCCTATTCGGCGGCAGCCTTGCGCGGGCGCCCTGGTTGCTTCCGGGGCGCGACGGCCGGCTCGGGGGCTTTCTTTCTGCCGAGACCGATCGATTTCGCAAGAGTCGAACGCTTCTCAGCGTAGTTGGGTGCGACCATCGGGTAATCGTGAGGCAGGCCCCACTTCTCGCGGTACTGCTCCGGCGTCAGGCCGTAGCTGGTCTGGAGATGCCGCTTGAGCATCTTCAGCTTCTTCCCATCCTCCAGACAGATGATGAAATCCGGGAAGACCGACTTCTTCACCGGCACCGCCGGCTGCGGCTTCTCGGCGACCTCGGCTGGCTTACCCACGCCGGCGAGCGTCACATGCACGGTGCGGATCAGCTCAGGCAGCGCTGCCGGCGCGACCTCGTTGTGTCCCACATGCGCAGCCACGATCCGGGCCGTCAGCTCAAGCAGCTGACCCTGTTCGGCGTTCTCGCTCATCGTCATCCTTTCGCGGGCGATGCTTGGGC
>CAIVPZ010000060.1 GCA_903907955.1 uncultured Acetobacteraceae bacterium
GCCGGAGCATCTGAAACGCAGATCCGTCACCCCAGAACGCCGCTCCGTTCACCCCCCAGGAAAGCGTCCAGGAATGGCTGTGCGCCATCTTTCCGCGGGTTCACGCCGCCAGCGACACATCTCTCCACCACGCAGCGACCGGCCATCCTTGCTGTCGCTGACCGGCCATCCGAGCTGTCGCGCTATAGGTGCGCCACACGCTGGCTGCCCGACATCGCCTGGCTGCCGGAGGCCGGCAAGCTTGCGGTCGATCAGCTCTACCGCGCGCTCGATTTCCTCGCCGTCTGGTCCGAGGAGATCGAGCGCGACGTGTTCCTGCGCAGCGCCGATCTGCTGCGCCTCGACGTTGACCTTATCTTCTATGACACCACCACGGCCTATTTCGAGATCGACGAACCCGACGAGCACTGCGAGCTGTGGGGCGGCAAGCTGTTCTCGCCATTACGGCAGCGCGGCCATAGTAAGGAAGGCCGCGATGCCAACCCGCAGGTCGTCATCGCCATGGCCGTCACCCGTGACGGCATGCCGGTGCGCTCGTGGGTGCTGCCGGGCAACACCGCCGACGTGGCGACGGTTGCGCGCATCAAGCAGGATCTGCACGCTTGGCAGCTCGGCCGCTGCCTGTTCGTCGGCGATGCCGGCATGTATTCGGCCGACAACTTGGCCGAACTCAGCCGCGGCCTCGGCCGCTACGTGCTGGCGGTGCCGATGCGTCGCGTCAAGGACGTGGAGGCCGAGGTGCTGACTAGGCCGGGCCGCTATCGGAAGGTCGCCGACAACCTGGAGGTCAAGGAAGTCTGGGTCGGCGATGGCGAGCGGCGCAAACGCTATGTGCTGTGCTTCAATCCCGCCGAGGCCGAGCGCCAGCGACAGCACCGGATCGAAGTGCTGACCGAGCTTGCCGCCGAACTCAACCTGCTCGACGAACGCGACGAGGACCATCCGAAGGCCGCCTGCGCGCTGATGGCCTCGCGGCGCTGGGGGCGCTACCTCAGCCCGGACTGGCGCGGCCGGCCGAAGCTCGATGCGGCCAAGGTGAAAGCGGCGGAAAAGTTCGACGGCAAGTGGGTGGTGATCACCAACGACGACACGCTGACCGCCGAAGATGTGGCACTTGCCTACAAAGGCGGAATGATCATCGAGTCTTGCTTTCGCAGAATGAAACAGACCGGGCTGGAAGTGCGGCCGATGTTCCATTGGGCGCTGCGGCGGATCGAGGCGCACGTGAAGCTGTGCGTGCTGGCGCTGCAGGTGCAGCGTACCGCCGAGATCCGCACCGGCCTGCCGTGGGCGCGCATCGCCCACCTGCTGGGGACGCTGAAGGCGGTGCGCTACGTGGCCGAGGGCCGGACCATTGTTCAGCGCACGAAAATCGTCGGCGAGCTAGCCGATCTGCTGAAAAAGCTCGGGATTCCAATACCCAAGCAGCTGCTGGAGGTCACCGAGGCGGCCGACACCCCGGCCTCGGCATAGACACACGCCCAAAATCCGTCCCTCGTAACTCCTTGCCCCGCCTTACGGATTTCGCGCGTGTGCCCAGTGACCGCGAACCCCAGGTCTCAGGACGATCCGGCCGGCCATGCACACGCCAACACGGCTGATGGGCCTTCTCTCAGCCGTCGTGGAGAGCTTTCCGGAGGGCATCGCCCGGATCGAGGTAAAAGATAGTCTGTACCTTCGCCGCCGCCTCGTCGGAGAGGTCGACCAATGCGCGGCGGCACGACACCGGCATCAACACCGAGGTGGCCCCCTTTTCGATCGCGAGCTCCACGAGATCGAGGGGGTTGTGCACGGACTCGATCGAGCCGCCCAGGTTTAACCCGCCGATCACTGCCATGCCGCCCTTCAGCGGCCTGTTGACCAGCGCCGAGCAGAATGCGGCGAGCACGGGGACGCCGAGAGCCGACCCGCTCTTTCCAGCATCAAATGACCTGAGCTGCACGGCGAATTCGTGTTCGCGCGGATTGCGGTCGCCGACGAGTTCACCCGCCCGGCTATACAGGTTCTGCTCGGCAATCCGGAGGCTCTCCCGGAACGGCGCCGGCGGCGACTGGTTCAGAATTCGCATGCCAGTGCCGGGCGCCTCGGTGACCTCGATCCGGTAGAGGCTGGCCCCCTCGTCTTGCCCGCCGGGGCTGATCGCCCACACCTGGCCGGCCGGAAGCGGATCGCCGCCGATGCTGTCCTCGCTCTGCAACTCCGGCGTCGCCACGAAGTGCTCGACCCCGTCCGGGCCAAGGCTGTAGCTGAACTGTGTGTTGCGAAACTCCGCCGAGCCGACACGCTTCTGCTGCTCCTTCACCCGCCGCCGAACTTCGAGCGCCAGGCGCACGGCCCATACGAGATCTTCGTCCGGTATGGTCGCGGTCGCATCTGGATGGAGCAGCTTCAACAGGCCGCTCACCGTTTTGCTGACGGCATTCTGATCCCGGCCGGACAACGCGCCGCCGAAGTGGACGCGCCCCATCAGCACGCCCGCGCGCGAACCGTCGCGGAGCCGGGTGAATGCCTCCGCCAGGACATCGCTGACAATGCCGAAATGGTCAGTGAACAGCTCGCGGTTTACCTTCGGAATATCCCAGCCGGGCAGATAGGCGTGGATGCGGTCCATGAAGGCGGTGTCGTTGCGCATCTCCGGCGGCAGCGGCCCGAACAGGTGCCCGACGCGCTGCTGGTGCTGCACGTCCACATCGAAATTGCCGACCAGAACGATGCTGCCGTCCGCCCGGATACTCTCGCGGCCACGCGAGAACTCGCCGCTCTCCATATACCCTTTCATGATGTTGACGCCGTCCTTCTGGTCGAAGGAGACGCCAGACACTTCGTCGAAGCACACCACGTCGTACTGGCAGACCAGACCCCGTTGTCCGTTCGCCATATTGACGAACATGCGCGCGACCGTGGCCTTGCCGCCCGACACAAGATGGGCGTACGGGGAAATTTGCTGGAACAGGTGGCTCTTGCCCGTGCCGCGCGGCCCGAGCTCGACCATGTTGAAGTTGCGCTCCACAAATGGAACCATCCGCAGCAGCGACACGTCGCGCGCGCGCGCCGACATGCGCTCCGGCTCCAGCCCGACGCTGCGCAGCAGGAAGTCTTTCCATTGCGCCGTGGTCATTTTTGCGCGGCCCTCGACGATGCGGTCGAGAATGCCGCGGGTCGAAAGCTGGATCGGTCGGACCGCGTTGGCCTGGAACGGCCGGCCGCCTTTCTCCTGCGCGATGGTCGCGTCATAGCCGAGGTCGATTTCGGCATAGAAGCCGCCGGTGAGCATGCGCTCGTTCTCGCGCACCATCTCATCGGCGAGGCGCACGTCGGTCAGACGCAGGCTTGGCAAGGTCGCGAAATAGCTGTCGGACTTGGCATCGAGCCGGGCGGTGATGATGTCGATTACCCTGGCGGCGCCGGTCTCGCGCGCGCGGGACTTGATGAGTTCGTCTTCTCCCGCGCGCACCGTGCGTGACGAAAGCTGGGTGCGGACAACCTCCAGCCCCTCGGCGATCTCCGTCTCGTCGGTCGTCGCACAGTAGCGGCCGAGCATGAACTCGACGACGTAGGTCGGCACCGGAAACTGGCCGCGGAACTGCCGCACCAGATCCTTGCGCACGATCAGGCCGCGGAATGCGTCTGCCGCCAGGCGATCCAACTCGTCCATCTCCATCGCCTACCCTCCCACGACAACGCTGCGCGCTGCCACCACATGCCCGTCCGGCGCGCGCAGCTCCAGCAAGGCAGGCTTGCCGAGAAGAAAATCATCCGGGACCAGCAGGCTGGTGCGACCGTCCGCGTCCAGGTCGCGCGCGCGGTCAACAATCGAGGCGCCGTCGCCCTCGGCGCCCAGCTTGAGGTCCGCCACCAGTCCATCCGCGCCCTCGGCACGCAGCCGAAGCCGCAAGCCGCTCCATTCCACGTCCACGATCACGGCGCGACGCGGTGCGGCCAGCGGTGCGACGATCAACTCAGGCACAACGCTTTCCTGCGGGCTGATGCCGCCATGCGCGTACTCCGCGCCGCTCAGAAACACATGCGCGCCGGGCGCAATCGCGATGGACACGGCCGGATTCCAGCTCCACGGCAGCCGCGTCACCGTGGTCGCCGCGCCATCCTTGACCACGGCGCAGCGCCGCCAGCGGGTTTCCGTCAGGCCCGCCGGTAGGCTCGCCACCGGCAGGCCTCCGGCCAGCAGCAGCCAGCCGTGGTCCGTGGTGATACGCACTCGCCTGCCGGAACGCACCAGCCGCAGCGCCTCCGCCGCGACGGCGGACAGCGCGGCGCCGATGCCATCGGCCATGCGCGACTGCTGCTCGTGGCCGTCCTTGTCGAAATGTCCGGCCTCGATCCAGCAGCGATCGGCGGCCACCAGTGTTGTCTCCGTCCGCCACCCCAGCGCGGCCAGTTCGCGCATCAGCACGGCATGGGTGGCGCGCTTGCCGTCCGGCGCCAGCGGCTCGAACCCCTCGGCCGCCTCAGCGCCGCGCAGGCGGGTGGCGGCGGGGCTGGCGAGGGGCTTGCACGTGGCGGTCACGCTTGGGAATCCGGTCCAGCGCCAGCCCGCCTCCACGCTCGCCCCCTGCGCGCGCAGCAGTGCCGCCAGCCGGTGGGCGATGTCCATCCGCAGCCCATCGACGAACAGCACTGCATCGCTCTCCACCGGCGGGCCGGACGGCGGCATGCCGGCGGGCAACAGGGCCTGGAGCGCCTGCGCCTCGCGCTGAAGCCGGGGGGCGTAAAGGGCGCGCAAGGCCGCCACCAGAGCCGCCCGGTCTTCCTGCAAGGTCGCGATGGCGCCGTCGTCGGGCAGCGGGGCGACGGCTTCCAGGGCGCGGAGCGCGGCGTCGTCGGCCTCCCAGCCGCCGGCGGCGTAGGCTTCCGCCAGGCTGTCGGCGGTCTGCACTGTCAGCGGCGGGGTATTGGCAAGCCGAGCCAGACACCGCACCGCCACCGCCAGCCGCGCCTGGCCGCGCGCCGCCCAGGGGCCGTCGCACCTATCGCCATGCTGGGCCGCCAGCCGCGTTACCGCCTCGCGCGCCGTCCGTTCGTCGGCGTCCGCCAGCTTCGCCAGGGCGGCGCGGAGGTCCGCCTCCTGCCGCGCATTGGCACGGGCGTAGATGGCGGGGGAGGCCAGCAGCGGATCGGGCGGTTCGATGGGGGCGAGCACCGCGGCGACATCCTCGTGGAAGCCGCGCCCGCCGCTGGCGAAGCGGTCCCATACCGCGCCCCAGCCGTCCTCCCGGCGCAGCATCCGCGCGGCGGCGGTGGCCGGCGCAACCTTGGCCGGGTCGAGTTTCAGTTCGGCGCGGGCACGCGCCCGGAAGGCGGCGAAGCGGGGCTTGTCGCCGTCCGGGGTCAGCGAGCCGCCGAGCCAGGCGAGCGTGTCTTCCGCCAAATCCGGCACCAGCAGGGCATGCAGCCAGGGCGCATCGAGCCGGCGGCCGGCAAGCTCGGCGAGGTTCATGTCGAACAGCTTTGGCGCGGCGGCGGCGAGGGCCGCGCGTGTGGTTTCATCCTGCGGCACGTCGAGGCCGAGACCGCCATAGGCCGGCTTGGCGGAGAGGAAGCCGCGCAGCGTCCAGTCGCGGGCGTTGGGGTGGCCGAAGGTAGCGCCGCCGACCACGAACCAGGCCAGCAGTTGCAGCGGCTTCGGGCAGTCCTCGGCGGCGCGCAGTGTTTCCCGTGCGACGCCTGGCAGATAGAGAATGGCGGGGGTGTCGCCGGCCCAGGAGACGCCGGGGACGGCCCGGCCGAGCGCCGCGCGCAGCCATACGGCCGGGCCTTGCCGCCGCGCCGGATCGTGGTCGCCGCAGGTGAGCAGGTTGGGCAGGGCGCGGCGCAGGGCGGGCAGCAGCGGCAGGAAATCGCCGGGGGCGTCGCACCACAGCACCGCCTCGGGAGGCGCTTCGGCGCGTGGGTCGTGATCCGCGGCGGTGCGCAATGCGGCGATCAGAGCCTCCAGCGGCGTGCTCATGCGGCCCAGCCTTGGCCGGCGGACGCCTGGATGCGTGGCTGATCATTCACTTGCGGTCACTTCCTTACTTCCTTACTTTGTAGCCCATGCTCGCCAAACTGACTGCCAAAAATCAACTCACCCTGCCGAAGCGCGCGCTCGAAGCACTCGGGGGCGAAGCGGCGCCCACCTATTTCGAGGTCGAGGTGCGGGACGGCAGCATCCTGCTCACTCCCGCCCGGGTCGGTTCGGCCGATGCGGTGCGCCGCAAGCTGTCGGAGCTTGGCATTACCGAAGCCGATGTCGGCGACGCCGTTACCTGGGCGCGACAACCATTGTGACGCCGGGGTCCTGACGCCGGGGGCCGGCCCGCATGCGGGCGGTGTTCGACACCAATGTTGTCCTGTCCGCCCTGATCTTCGGGCGCCGCCTGTCCTGGCTTCGGCATGCCTGGGCCAGCGCCGCCGTCACGCCGATCGTCTGCCGCGAGACGACGGCCGAACTGCTGCGGGTGCTGACCTACCCCAAATTCCGTCTCGACGCGGCGGAGCGCGACGCCCTGC
This sequence comes from uncultured Acetobacteraceae bacterium, assembly GCA_903907955.1. Classification (GTDB taxonomy): domain Bacteria; phylum Pseudomonadota; class Alphaproteobacteria; order Acetobacterales; family Acetobacteraceae; genus Rhodovastum. Next base: position 6,508 of record CAIVPZ010000060.1, read on the forward strand.
TGGCCGACTATCTGCCGTTCGCCGAGATCGTGCATCTGCCAAACAAGCTCCCGGAGTTGCCGCTGGCGTGCCGTGATCGTGACGATGCCGTGTTCCTGCAGCTGGCGATCGCCAGCGGCGCCGATCTGCTGATCAGCGGCGACAAGGATCTGACGGTACTGGCGGCGGCCTATCCGGTGGCGTCGCCGGGATCGCTGCGCCAGCGTTTGGAAGCCACGGGTCAGTGCGGTCGCCCCACCGGGTAGCCGCCGAAAATGATGTCCATGGCGTAGGTGATGGCGTCGGCCTCCGCCGCGGCCGATGCCACGGTTTCCAGCAGCAGGGCACGGGGGATCGCCGCCATGTCCAGCAGCCGTGCCCTGAATTCGGTGCCGTCCACGTGCATGCGTGGCGCAATCGCGTCGTGGTCACCCGGGGCGGGCGGCGTGAGCGGTGCGACGATCCGGGTTGCGGACGGGATTTCGTGGTGTTGCAGGACCAGCAGGTAGGGCGCGCGCACGCCGCGGGCGCTGTGGCGGACGATGTCGAAGCGGCGCGGATTACCCGGCGGCATCGGTGCCGGAATCCTCATGCAGCAGCGTCCAGAGGGAGCCGTATTCCTCCAGGTAGCGGTCGTGCGCGCGGCACGCCTCGGCGATTTCCGCTTCCCATTTCTCCCGCGCGCGTTTGGCGAGCGCCGAGGCGACGGCGTCCTCGGCGAGGGCGGAGAGGTTCAGGCCCTCGGCCCGGGCTTTGGCCACCAGGTCGCTGTTGAGCGTCAGGTTGACCGGGCGCTTGGAGGCGTCGGTGTCGTAGAGCCGGCGCTGCATGCGCGCATCCTGCTGCTTATGAATGCGCATATTTAGCGCGTGGTGAATGCACACGCAACGTGCTTGCCACGGCTCATGTGGCGGTGCGGGCGGCGCGTTTTTCGGCCAGGGTGGTGTGATGGTCGTTGCGGCGTTCGCCGTTGAAGACCGGGAACCAGGGGGCGGACTCGACGTCCTTGCCACGGTCGGTGCCGTATTTGACGTTGGGGGCGTGGGCCAGCACGCCGGCCTCGATGAAGGGGCGGATGTTCAGGCGGACGCCGTCGTCGAGGTCGGGGTCCCAGCCGAGGGGTTGTTTTTCCAGGGGTTTCCAGCGGACGAAGATGTCGTAGGGTTTTTCGCCTTCCAGGATGGCGGCGAGTTTGGCTTGCAGGACGCGGGCGGCTTCGGCGCGGGGGTCGTCGCCGAGGCGGGCGAGCCAGTCGCCGAGGACGGTCCAGGCGAGGCGTTCGAGATTGGTGCGGGTGAGACGGTGATAGTGGATAACAGCGGTGAAACCGTCGGCGCGGCCGTCGGTTATGACCCATAACATCGGGCGTTCGTGGAACAGCTTTGCATGTTGGCGGGCGGCGTGGGTGCGCAGCCAGGAGTCCAGGGTGAGTTGCCGGGGCGGTTTTTCCTTGGCGCGGTCGCAGGCGGCGGTGATGAGGGCGGCTTCGGTGCCGGGCAACCAGGCATCGCCCCAGGCGGCGGCGCAGAAGGCGCGCATTCGGTCGGCGAGCGGGCGTTCGCCGAGCACGGGGACCAAAGCGAGCAGGCCGTCATTATCGGGGGGCGGCAGGGTGGCGGCCTGGGCGATGCGGGCGCGGGCTTCGGCCGAGAGGCGCATGGTGCTGTCGGTCTCGGCCGGCCAGCGATAGCCGGCGAGGAGGGCGAGGGCGACGTGAAGTCCTGTCCCTGGATCGGCGTGGCGCGGGTGGCCGTGGAAGAGCCATTGGGTGGGGTCGTCGGAATAGGGTTCGGGCAGGCCGTTGGGGTATTTTTCAGCCGCGACCTGCTGCCAGTGGGCGAGGTCGAAGGGGACTTTTACAAGCGTTCCATTCGCAACGATAACCTTCCTATCGATCTGCCGAACAACATCGTGGAATACCGGCGTGCTGCAGAATGCCCAGATCGAAGCTAGATCTGAGGCTTCTTTTGGTATTAAAACGGCTAAAGCCTTTTCATATTGCTCTCCTGTAAATAGAGTGGGTTTGAGACTGCGCATAAGACCAACTGCGATGCCCAATTTTCCCCATGCCTGTTGACCGCTCTGGTCTTGATTATGAATTTGCGCCCGCTCATCAGGTCCCATCCCTAGGACACGGTTCTGAGTCGTGTCCCATGCCACAACATGTTCGCGGCCGCCAAATTCGAGCGCTTCTTCAACCGTGCACTGGAAGCGTGCCCAATGCTCTCGACCAGCGATGAATTCCCAGAATTTTCGTACGTATCTGGGAGAATCCCCCGTGCCGAGCCCAAGAAATGACGAACATCTCTGTAGCAATAATATCTCAGAAGATTCCGACGTTAGAGAGATTCTTTGGTCTGGATGACGAAGCTGCAACGTTTGACCTAATACCTTGACATCTCCATTCGCTAACAAAAACGATTTTGCCGCCGGGTCCGGCCCGTCTTTTGCTTCCACACCAACAAATCGTGTTTCGATATCTGGTGGTGTTTCAGTCAATATCACTAATGTTGTGAATGCCCCTGCTGCTGCGGGACCATCGAAGCCATGCTCGCCCAATGGAGCTACGATTTCCAATGAAGCCTGATTAAGCAGTGCTTCCCTAAATTTCTTGTAGCTCCAAAGGAAGAGCCAATTTTGTGGCGTCACGGCCCCTGTCGTGCCGCCAGGCGCGGCAAGCTGGCGCATTCGTTCCAACATTGCCGTTGCAAGATCGGCCTTCGCGACATCGAAGTGTGTTGCCAGATGCGCCGCCAAGTCAGCGTCTTGCCGCCCGCGCCCGAGGAACGGCACATTCGTTGTCTGCAACACCCAGCGCCGCGACAAAATCGCCGCCGCATCAGCCATGCCGCGCGCCGCCAGCGCGCCCTCCGCCCGTTCTGGCTCGGCACCACGCATCCGCTGGACAAGGAGAGAAATACTGTCCTCGATGCGGGCGACGCGCCTTGCGTCGATCAGGTCGCCGCCGACCGGCTCGATCAGGCTGCCCAGCAGCGGGGCCTGAATAAACAGATCGTGTAGGGCTTCCAGGCCGCGCCTGAGTTCGGCGTCGCCATTGGCCAGCGCGGCAAATTCCGCTTTCGGCAAGGGCGGCGGGGCGCCGACCCAGGCGACGTGCGGCGTCGGCAGCGCGGTGCCCGCACCGCCGATGCGCCAGGCGGTGATGGCAAGAGAAAAAGCGGCGATCTGCACGCAGCGGCCGTCGATTTCCAGCCCGGCCAGATTGTCGCGCAGCACGGCAACGACCGAAGCGGCGGGAGACAGGTTTTCCTCGGCAGCGCGCAGGGCGGCGAGCGCAGACAACGCCTCGGTGAGGAAATGGCCGCTGCCGCAGCAGGGATCGAGCACCGTCAGCGCGGCGGCTTTCGCCGGCCAGCCCGGGAACACCCCGGCGGCCGGGCGCCAGACGCCGTCCTCGCGCACGAAGCGCAGAAAATCCCAGGCGTAGCCCGGCAAGGCACAGGCGGTGCGCAACGCCGCCTCGTCCGCCGCGTTGCGGGCGAGGTCGGGACGTGCGGCGAGAAGTTTTCCACCCCACCAGGCGCCGAGCGTGTTGTGCAGCAGGAAGCGGACCATGTAGGGCTCGGTGAACAACTGGGTCACCGCCGGCAATTCGGCGGCGCCTATTTTCACCTGCGATTCGTTCACCGCTTTCTTTTCGGCGGCGCGCCAGAACTGATAGGTCCAGCCCAGGCTGTCATCGGCCTGGAAGATGGCGGCGTCGAGGCCGCGCAGATGGTCGCGCAGGGTTTTTGCGTGTTCGGGCGCCAGGGTCAGCGCTTCCAGCGGATCGTCGGGGGGAAACACGCCGGGCAGCATGCGGGCGGCGTGGGCGGCGGCGATCGACCATTCATCGCCGATGCCGCTCATCGCCGCGTCTTCCCGGCAATCGGTGAGCGAGACGGCAACGCCGGTCTCGTCGCGCAGCAGGAAGCGCTCCAGCAGGAAGCGGGCGAACAGCAGGCGGTGCCACTGCACATAGGCGGCGGCCTCGGTCAGCCGGCGGATTTCGTGGGTGCCGTTGCCGGCGAGGCGATCGCCCAGCGAGCGGGCGTGCGCGCGCAGCCGGTTGCGCTCGGCGCGGCGGGGTTCGAGATGCGCCGGCAGGTCGGCGGCGTCCACGCCGAGCCGGCGCAGCGAAGCGGCGGCGCCGGTTTCCGCCGCCGCCCGCGCGGCCTTCACGGTCGCTTCCAGGCTGCGGCGAAGGTCGCGGGAGAGGTCGGGCATGGGCGGGAACCTTAAAGGGATAAAAGTTTTTTGGTTCTTTTTTTCAAAAAAGAACAAGTCTTCTTTTTTGAAAAAAAGAAGCAAAAAACTTTTGTTCTGTTTCCTTTCTTGCCGATGGTCACTGGTAGAACAGCACCCGGCCTGCCGGCACGATCTGATTCATGCGATCGAAATCGTTCAGGTTTCGCGTCAGGGCCGTCAGCCCGTGTTCCAGCGCATGCAGGTAGATTGTCGCGTCGTTGAGCGCGGCGACTTCCTGGCCGAGCTGAAAGCCACCAAGGCGGAACACGAGCCCCGCGAGGATGCCCGCCTCCAGGCAAACGCCGGGACTCGGAATGCCGACCAGGCGATCGTCAATGGGTTCGATTGCCTGCCTCAGTCTCGCCAGGGCGGCATTGTTCTGCGGTGAAGGTGGCAGACGACCGAAGCTGTGGCTCAGCTCCCCCAGCACAACGGACACATGGCGAATTGGCCGGGTTACGAGAAGTTTCTGGGCGGCTGGCGGCAGCCGCCCTTGCAGGGTGTCGAGATACACGCTGGTGTCGAGGAGTATTGGCGGACCGAAGGCGTCCGCGGCATCAACGAAATTGAGTGCGGTGGCAGGCCGCGGCGTCAGGCTGCCCGTCCACTTTTCCGGCTTGATGCGGCGAAGCGACCGGGCGAGGTCAATATTCACCGAAGGTTCCCGGCGGCACGGTGCCTTTGAGTTCCAGCAGCTTGCGGCCGTAGTTGTCTTCGAAAGCCACCTTGACCAGCGCATAGGTCAGCAAATCGGTTGGCTCGGTGATGCTTGTCGCCGCCTGCGCCGCCTCCACCAGTGCGGATGGGAAGCGACCGCTCATCTGGCGGTCCTTGGCTCCCAGCAGGCCCCGTTTCTGCGCTTCCTCAAGGAGTGCAGTCATCTCCGGAGCGAGCAAAACCGTCATGTCGTCCGGTCTTGGGTCTGACCGCCCCGCCTTCTTTGTGGCTGCCATTCCGCTCTCCTCCGCGCTGTCTTACAAAGGGATGGTGTTGTCTAACACGCCCAGTCCTCTGGCTCAACCGGGCTGACGTGCCTTCTCCGCCCGGCAGGCAGGAGCAGGGAGAAGATCAAGGTGCCGTGAACAGGAGCCGTTCCATGGAAACGCACCGGCAGTCCGGCCCGGCGTCAGAAGCGCGGGCGGACGGGGCCGTTGGCGAGGGCGGCGGCGAGGGCGGCGCGCACGGTTTTTAGCCACGAGTCCAGCGCGGCGGCGTCGTTGAGCGTGCCGGCTTGGGGCAGAGTCACTGCTTGTACTTGCGGTTGCAGGCGCTCGGCGGCTTCGTCCAGCGCCGCCTGCACGCCGGCGGGCACGCCGCGGGTCAGGTCCGCCCAGGCGGACAGGCTGCGCGCGGTCAGCGCCGCCGCGATGTCGTCGGGGCTGGCGAGGTTGGGGCGTGGCACTGGCAGCAGGCCGTTATCGGCGCGGATGGCGTGGCGGTCGTCGGGAGTCAGCTTCGGGTTCTGCCAGTTCGTATCCGCCTGCAACGCCGCCTCGGCGCGGGCGAGGGCGGCGGCGTAGGCGTCGAAGGCGGCGTTCAGACGCAGGCGCAGTTCGGCCGCGGCGTCCTGGCGGAGCGGCGGGACCGGGTCGGGCTCGTCCAGCAGGCGGCGACGGTCGCGAATGTCGTCCAGGGCGGGTTGTTGCCCGTGCGCGCCGAGTTCCATCAGGCGGCGGGTGGTCCGGTAGGCGGGCAGGCGGGCGGCGATGGTCTGGCGGCGGGTGAGCCAGTTGGCATAGGCGGCGGCAAGGGCGGTGCCGCTGCTGGCCGCCTCGATCAGGCGTTCGTTGCCGGAGAGCGCGTCGAGGGCGTCGAGTTCGGGGGTGGCCGGCGGCGGCGGGGCGGGCGGCTCGGCGCCGGCGGCCTGGGCGGCGTCGCGCAGGGTGCGCAGCAGCAAGGGAAGCTGCTCGGCTTCCTGGTCCGGCGGGACGTTGCTGCCGATCGCCTGGCCGATGGCGCGGATGGCGCGGCGGTGGGTGGTGGTGACGGTGTGGGTTTCCGGCAGGAAGCGGCAGAGGCCGATTTTCTGCCGGGGCAGGGAGCGGAGCACCGCTTCCTTGCCGTCCTCGCCCAGGGTGCGGATCAGGCCGGCATGGGACAGCACGAGCAGGGCGCCATCCACCGCGTCCTGCGGCCAGCCGTAGGGGGATGATTCGAATTCGTCGCGCAACTCTCGGCCCTTGCGGCCGGCACCGAGGCGGGCGCGGATGGTCTGGCAGACCGGGTTGGTTTCCGGCGTGCCGTTGTGGCCGACCGCTTTGAGGGCGTCGGCCTGGCCGCCCTGGGCCGCCTTCACCACGCGTTCCCAGCCGGGATCGTCGGCGGTGTCGAATTTCGGATAGAGGCGGACCAGCGCCGCCTGCGCGGCGGCGTGCAGCCGGTCCTTGACGTAGGTGCCGGATTGCTCGGCGCCGCCGGCGAGGACGATTTTGGCGTCGCGGGCGGCGGCCTCGACGATTTCGCGGATGGTGCGATCGGCGGCGCTGACGCGGGCGACCATGGATTTCTGCGCCTGGTCGCCTTCCACGGTGGAGGTGGCGCCGCGCTGGTCGAGCACGGTTTGGGCGGCGAGGCGCTGGCGCAACGCTTCCTCCAGCCGGTCGGCGTCGTGGCGCTCGATCAGCAGGTGGATGGTCGCGTCGGTGTCCGGCTGGGCGGCGATGTCGGCCGAGACGGTCTTCAGGGTTTCGTCCCAGCCGTTATGGATGCGCACGATCAGCCCGTCGGCGGGGGCGCGCTCGTCAGGGGAGAGGCGGACCAGCTTGCGGGAGACCGCGCTGCGGCCCTGGGCGACGGCGGACAGGCCTTTCAGGGCCTCGGACAGCGCGGCCTCGAGGGCGGCGCGGCGGCGGCTGGCCAGTTCGGACGGGTTGTTGCGCACGCCGCGGAGTTCGGCGCGGTAGGCGGCATCCCACTCGGCGGCTTCCTTGGTTTGCAGGCGCCAGACGCCGTCCAGCAGCATGACGGCGCTGATGTCCTGCAATGCGGCCAGGGCGGTCGGCACGGCGGCACGCAGATCGCCGCCGGCGGCGAGGTCTTCCACCAGCAGGTCGGCGAGGGTTTCGCTGGTGGCGCGGATGCCGTGGAGATCGGCGTCGCCCTGGATCAGGCCGAGCATGTAGACCAGCATGAGCACGCGGGCCTGCAGGCGCTCGTCCTGGGTGCCCTCGCGCAGGCGGGTGATGCGGGCGCGGGTTTCCTCGGGCAGTTCGCCGGCCGCGAAGGCGTCGTCGGCGAAGCGGGTGTAGAGGAAATCGGCCGGGACCGCGTGGCCGAGCGGGGCGGCGCCGACCAGGCGGGCGGATTCCAGGGCGACGGCCATTTGCGTGCGCAGGGCGCCGGCCATGCCGGATTTGTCGAGGGCGCGGAGAACGCGCTCCCAGACGCGGCGGCGGCTTGGCAGCAAGGGCCAGTCCAGCACCGCATCATTGGTGTCTTCGGCGCGATGGGCGACACGGCTGCCGCGAAGCTGGCGGGAGATTTCGCCGGCGCGGGCATCGAGCATGGAGCGGACCTGGTCGGCGCCCTGGCTGGATTTGCGCAGAACGGTCTTGCGGATGACCGCGTCCATGTCGGCTTCGCCCAGGTTGATCCGCACCTGAAAGCGGCCGAGCAGCTTCTGGAGGTTTTCCAGTTCGTTCAGGGCCTGTTGGCCGGTGCCGACGAGCAGCAGGCGGCCGTCGAAATCGGCGGCGAAGCGTTCGGCGATGTTCTGCATGTCGAGCGCGCGGCCGGGGTCGTTCTTGAGGAATTGCTGGACTTCGTCGAGCACGACGAGGGTCAGCGGCAGTTCCTTGCGGCCGAGCAGGAGGGCGCGGCGGATGGTCGAGGAGAGGTCGGCGACGGTGATTTCCGGCGGCTGCGGGAAGTTGGCTTTGAGCCGGTCGGAGAGGTCGCGCGGGTTGGCGGCCAGCGATGGTTTCTCCGCCAGCACGGCCTGCTGGAAGGCGGTCGAGAGCACGAAATTGCGGATGGCGAAGTCGAATGCCTCGCCGAGGCGGGCGCGGACGGCGTCGAGGATGCCCTCGTCGGCCAGCCAGAAGGCGACGCGGGCGGCCCGGAAGTCGAGCGGCAGGCCGACCGAATGCAGGACGATGCCAAGGGTGGCGAGCTTCGGGTCGTCGGCGCCGCCGCCGAGGGTGCCGCCGGCGGCGTGCAACCCGCCGGCGCGGTCGGCGGCGGCGCGGAGGGCACGGAGTTCGGCGGTCAGTTCGGCGGGCGGCTCGGGAATGAGAGCGCCGGGACGCGCGCCATCGTCGAATGGCAGGTCGGTCCACAGGGCGCACAGCATCTTGGCGAGATGGGACTTGCCGGAGCCGTAGAAGCCGCTGATCCAGACGGCTTTCTGGCTGCCCTGGCCGAGGCCGGAGCGGAACGACTCGAGGATGCGGAGCAGCCCCCGTCCGAATTCGCCATCGGTGATGAAGGTACGAAGCTCGTCCTTCAGGGTCTGGGTGGGCGATCCAGCAGCGGGCGGAAAGACGATCTTCGCCACCCCGTCATTGGGGATGCGGTAGGTCTCGGGCGGTTCCTGGAAAACGTCGCGGTTCAACACTGTCCGGGTCCTCGCCAATTCCGCTTACGCACCGGTTATGCCGGGATCGGCAGGGCGCGATAAGTCCAGCCGTCGCGGGCGTCGAGCAGCCGGTATACGCCGGTTTCGTGCCGGCCTGGAAACAGCAGCAGGAGGCGGCCTTTGATGTCGGCGGCCACCTTTTCCGTCAGGGTCGAGACGCGCATCAAACCGAACAGGGCACCGGCACCGGAAAGCGCCAGGATGTCCTGCTCTCCCAGGGCGCGCAGGTGGGTGCGGACGGTGCCGACGACATGCGCCTCGAAGTCCGGCAGCAAACCGGGGAGCTCGTCCGGTTGGTTGGCCAGTGCCTCGAACAGCTCGTGCGCGGCGAACCAGGGAGCGACCAGGGAGGCCAGGCTGAGCGAGGTCCAGCCATGGCCGTATTGGCGGGCGAGGGCCTCGAACTCGTGCAGGCGGCCCTGAATTCGGCGCTCGAGGGTGCGGTCGTAATGCATGATCCAGACGCGGTAGTCGCGAGAGGTGTCCGGCGACCATGGCAGGGAAACCTGCCGGCGGAACTGCCCAAGAAGATCATCAACGGTCGGCAAGGGCGGGAACCTCCAACGCTTGGGCCATGGGCCGGCGGACATCGATCTGCACCACCCCGCCGCCGGCTCTGACCCGCGCGAGTCCGGCCGACTCGGCACGCCGAAGGAGCGACAGCAGATCGGCCTCCGAACGGTCCAATAGACACATCCAGGGCGAGTGCAGAAGGGCTGGGCCACCGAAGCCGGCGATCGTGCCGAGGAGGGCAGCGAATGCCGCCGCTTCGGCGGACGGCTCGGCCAGGCTGCGGCGCTTGTTTACCTTGCCCCGCAAATGGCCGGATTGGGTCCATGAGGACACACAGTTCTGGGCCAGGGACTTCATCATCTTGGGGGAGTAGCGGTCGGGATATTCTGTCGCTATCGCGGCGGCGAGGTCGGGCCAGCGGACGGAGGCGCCTGGCGGAGCGCGGAGGACCACCCCAGCGGTTTGGCGGAGCAGCGGTTCCCGAGCCAGGGCACAGAGGAGGGTGAGCAACGGTCTGCCCGCGACGCCCCGCGGCCAAAGCCGCAGGGCGGCCATCTGGATCGGCCTCGGGGTGAGGATGCCATAGAGCGTATTGAGCCGCGACAAGGCGAGCCGCCGTGCCGTGCCGGTTGCCTTGGCGAGCACGTTGTTGACGAGCACGGCGCGCGTCATCGCCTCTGGGTCGTGATCAGGACAGGAGTCCATGACCGCGGTCAGCTCGGTGAGCATCATGGTCTTGGAGAGGTGTACCCCTCCGGCTGCATGCCGAAACCCGAGAGCCTCTGCCAGGGCACTGTCGCCGGAGGTCGCGAACCAGTCGGAAAGCCGGCTGGGAGTCGTTGCGTCAGACATTGCGAGCGTGGAGACCATGTTGGGGAGTCTAGCCGATCTGGCGGGGCTTGGGTTGGGCGCGGATCGCGCGGGCAGGCACTGGCGGCGGTGCCTGGTCACCTCAGCCGATCAATCCCAACGGATTTGCTCACGTCGACTGCATCGGCTGATCCTTCCAGGGGCGGGGTTCATGCACGCCAGCGATACGAACGCAAACCACATCAACACGATGGTCAGATGTCCGGTAACCGGGGCAAAACCCCGGGTAAGCAGGTGCAGCATGCGTCCGCCTGCGGAACGGCCGCCGCAGAAATCCGCCATTTTTTGGCCGTCGAACCCGGATTGACCCGCTTCCGTTCTGTGTTCGCCCGGGGTTTTGCCC
>CAIVPZ010000061.1 GCA_903907955.1 uncultured Acetobacteraceae bacterium
CATCCCCAAGCATCCAGATAACCATGGTCCCAAGACGAAACCATGCCAAACCAAATGCCCACACCTTCACACTCACGTGCTCAGGATAAAGGACGCCGCCAACGTATCCCTTCCAATCCCAGATTTACTTGTCAATGAACATCCCGTCTCCGGGTCCGGCGCCAGTCGTCTCGGCGTCGGGAGGCGCTTTCTAGTAGGGGGCGCCGGCGGTGTCAACGAGATTACGTCGCCATTTTCACATTCCGTCCGCCGACCCGAAAAACCCAGCAAAACCGCGCTTTTCGCCAGCGCCAGCACGCCTATCTGGGCAGCCCGACCCACGGCGGGAAGCCCCCAGGGGCAGCCATGCGGAATGCGCATGACCACGCCGGCCCGCGCCGCGTCCCCCCGCCTTGCCGACCGCTCCGGCCCGCCGGACAGGCCGATCGGCGGCAGCCGGCGCGCTGAGCCGCCACGGATTGGGGTCAAGGGGGCCACTGCCCCCTTGCGGGTCCAGGGCGGATCCCTGGCCTTCCTTCCCTACGCCGCCTCCGCCAGCCGCCCGTTGATCACCAGCCCGTCACCGCCCGCCGAGACCTGCACCGTCTCGCCGTCCTTCACCACGCCCTCAAGAATAAGCCCCGCCAGCGCGTTCTGCAGGCTGCGCTGGATCACCCGCTTGAGTGGCCGCGCCCCGTAGACCGGGTCGTAGCCTTCGCGGGCCAGCCAGTCGGTGGCGCTGCGGTCCAGCTCCAGCGTGATCTTCCGGTCAGCCAGCAGCTTGTGCAGCCGCGCAAGCTGAATATCGACGATCGCCGCCATGTCGCTGCGTTGCAGCCGGCGGAACAGCACCACCTCGTCCAGCCGGTTCAGGAACTCCGGCCGGAAATGCAGGCGCACCATCTCCATCACCCCCTTGTAGGCCATGGCGATGTCCTCGCCCTCCGGCTGGGCGGCCAGGATGTCGCTGCCGAGGTTGCTGGTCAGCACGATGATGGTGTTCTTGAAATCCACCGTGCGCCCCTGGCCGTCGGTCAGCCGGCCATCATCCAGCACCTGCAGCAGCACGTTGAAGACGTCCTCGTGCGCCTTCTCCACCTCGTCGAACAGGATCACCTGATAGGGCCGGCGCCGCACCGCCTCGGTCAGCACCCCGCCTTCGTCGTAGCCGACATAGCCCGGCGGCGCGCCGATCAGGCGGGAGACGCTGTGCTTCTCCATGAACTCGCTCATGTCGATGCGCACCATCGCCCGCTCGTCATCGAACAGGAATTCGGCCAGCGCCTTGGTGAGTTCCGTCTTGCCGACGCCGGTCGGGCCGAGGAACAGGAAGCTGCCGATCGGCCGGTTCGGGTCCTGCAGGCCGGCGCGCGCCCGGCGCACCGCGTTGGCCACCGCCCGCAGCGCCTCCTCCTGGCCGATCACCCGGCGGCGCAGCGAGTCCTCCATGCGCAGCAACTTTGCCCGCTCGCCTTCCAGCATCTTGTCCACCGGCACGCCGGTCCAGCGGGACACCACGGAGGCGATCTGCTCCTCGGTCACCGATTCATTCACCAGCCGCCCGCCGTCCTGGGCCGCCGTCAGCTTCTTCTCGATCTCCGGAATCTCGCCATAGAGCAGCGCCGAGGCCCGGCCGAGGTCGCCGCGCCGCTGCGCCATCTCCACTTCGCTGCGCGCCGCGTCCAGCCGCTCCTTCAGTTTCTGCGTCTCGGTCAGCTTTTCCTTCTCCGCCTTCCAGGCGGCGGTCAGCGCATTCGACTTCTCTTCGATCCCCCCCAGTTCGCGCTCCAGCTTTTCCAGCCGGTCGCGGCTGGCGGCATCGGATTCCCGCTTCAACGCCTCGCGCTCGATCTTGAGCTGCATGATGCGCCGGTCCAGCTCGTCCAGTTCCTCCGGCTTGCTGTCCACCTGCATGCGCAGCCGGCTCGCCGCCTCGTCCACCAGGTCGATCGCCTTGTCGGGCAGGAAGCGGTCGGTGATGTAGCGGTTGGACAGCGTCGCCGCCGCCACCAGCGCCCCGTCGGTGATGCGCACGCCATGGTGCAGTTCGTATTTCTCCCGGATGCCGCGGAGAATCGAAATGGTGTCCTCCACGCTCGGCTCACCCACGAACACCGGCTGGAAGCGCCGCGCCAGGGCGGCGTCCTTCTCCACATGCTTGCGGTATTCATCCAGCGTGGTGGCGCCGATGCAGTGCAGCGCGCCGCGCGCCAGCTCCGGCTTGATCAGGTTGGAGGCATCCATCGCCCCGTCGGCGCGGCCGGCGCCCACCAGCACGTGCATTTCGTCGATGAACAGCACGATCTCGCCGGCGGCCGACTCGATCTCCTTCAGCACCGCCTTCAGCCGCTCCTCGAACTCGCCGCGGTATTTCGACCCGGCCACCATCGAGCCAAGATCGAGCGACAGCAGCCGCTTGCCCTTCAACGCCTCCGGCACGTCACCGTTGACGATGCGGGTGGCCAGGCCCTCGACGATCGCCGTCTTGCCGACGCCCGGCTCGCCGATCAGAACGGGGTTGTTCTTGGTGCGGCGGGCCAGCACCTGGATGGTGCGGCGGATTTCCTCGTCGCGGCCGATCACCGGATCGAGTTTGCCCTCCCGCGCCAGCGCGGTGACGTCGCGGGCATATTTCTTCAGCGCCTCGAAGCCGGCTTCGGCGTTGGCGCTGGTGACCTTGCGACCCTTGCGGATGTCGGCCACCGCGCGCTCCAGCGCCTGCGGGGTCGCGCCGGCGCGGCCCAGGGCGCGCCCGGCGGGCCCGTCGGCAGCGGCCAGCGCGATCAGCAGCCGGTCCTGCGCCACGTATTCGTCGCCCGCCTTCTGCGCCGCCTGCTGCGCGGCGTCGAGCGCGCGCACGAAGCCGGGGGTGGCCTGCGGCTGACCGGCGCCGCCGCCGGAGACCTTGGGCAGCTTCGCCACCTCGGCATCAATGGCTGCGCGCGCCGCGCGATCATCGCCGCCGGCGGCGCGGATCAGCCCGGCCGCCGCACCTTCCTCATCGTCCAGCAGCGCCTTCAGCAGGTGCTCGGGCGTCAGCTGCTGGTGGAACTCCCGTATGGCGATGGTCTGGGCGGCCTGGATGAAGCCGCGCGAACGCTCGGTGAATTTCTCGATGTCCATAGTTCATGTGTCCCTGTCTCAGGCGACCTGGCGTCCCCGCCCCTCCCGGAGGCGACGGCGACGCTATTGGTGTATCGACATGGGAAATGATCCAACTCAACTCAAGGGGATCAACGCGGCGCCTGGAGGGTGGCCCTGCCGTGAATCGCCATTTCACACGTAATTAAGCGGTTCCTGGGAACCTGCGACCGGAAACAACCGGGACGCCCCCCATGACCATCCGCGTACGCATCCTGATCGGATTCGCGGTCGCCTTTGCCGCCTGCCTGGGGCTTGGACTGTTCTCCCTGCAGCAGACAACGCAGCTCCATTCCGTGGTGGCCCGCTTCGGCGCCGAATGGCTGCCGCATGTCACCGTCCTCGGCGACCTGCGATCGGAAATCAGCGACCAGCGCCGCCACGTGTTCCATCACATCATCGTGAACGACACCAAGGAAATGGCCGAGCTCGAAAGCCAGGTGGCCGACGGGACGGCGCTGGTTGACCGCTGGTTCGAGGGCGCAGCCGCAAGCTTCAAATCCGACCAGCAGCGCAGCCTGCTCGCCGCCGCCAAACTCACCTGGACGGGCTACCGCAACTCCACCGGCCCGGTGCTCGAACTGTCGCGCGCCGGCAGGAAGCAGGAGGCTGCCGCCCTGCTCGACCGGACCTGCACCCCCGCCTACCGCAAGCTGATCGACAGCGTGAACACGATGCGCCAGTTGACGGTGCTGGAGGCCTGGACCGGCGTCGGCACCGCCGGCAGCACCTATCGCACCGGCTGGTGGCTGATCGTTGCGGCGATGGCGGCCTGCGGGGCGGTCTGCGCCGGCGGCGGGCTGCTGACCGTGCGCAATGTCTGCCGCCCGGTGCTGGCGCTGGGCCAGCAG
>CAIVPZ010000062.1 GCA_903907955.1 uncultured Acetobacteraceae bacterium
AAGATGTGCTGGTGGTGTACACTCGGCCGCGCGATCCGGATCGGCCGTTGGTGTGCCTGGATGAAACCTCCAAGCAGCTGACCCGCGAGACGCGCACACCGGTGCCGATGAAGTCGGGCCAGCCCGCGCGGGTCGATTACGCCGCCCTCACTAATGGGCCGGTTGCCACTGCGTTCCGCTACGTCACGCCACACGGGCCCACGCACGACGACAGCTCAACCCTCGACCAGCAGGGACCAACACAACCCGTCGACCACTCGCCCGAGCCAAGCCCTTCCTGGGCAAGGCAACGCAACCGAGCCTAAATGTTGAACCCGGCTGTCTCAAAGTCGTTGACACGTTCCGTTGCGCCGCGCAACTCGGCCGCCAGCCGCAGCAGCGCCGCATCAGTGCCGGACGAAGCAGCAGTTGGTGCCGCAGCGTCCGGCAGAATCGCGGCGACGCCAGCGCCCGCTAGCATGGCGCGGCGGGGCAGGTTCGAAGTGTGGCAATTAGCGCCCGCAGTCGCGATTGTGGTAGTCTCGCGATCGGTCCCGTTCATTGCCGTCTCCAACGCTTGCGGGGCCATCGGCGGCGGGCGGTTGCAACGCCCGTCGCCACCCCTTCATACCGGCGTCCGGCCGGCGCGGATCGGCACCAGCTGACCGGCTTCAGGGGCGGGGCGGGCGCAGAACGCCGCCCAATCGGCCATAGGCCGGCGGCGCTTCTCGAACAGGTCGCCGCGGCGGTAGGCCGCTTCCACCTTGTCGGCCACGATGTGCGCCAATGCTGCCTCGGACACCTCGCGCGCATAGCTCGTTCGCTCGGATGCCCAATCCTTGAAGCTGCTGCGGAAGCCATGCACCGTCAGGTCGCCCCGCCCCATGCGGCGCAGCAGCATCATGAGCGCCATCGCCGAGAGGGGCTGGCCAGGCCGCTGGCCTGGGAACACGGGCGCGTTGGGGGCGCGGTTGGTGCGCATGTCGGCGGCCTTCCTGAGCACGGCCAGAGCGGCGTCGGAGAGCGGAACGCGGTGCTCCTTCTTCATCTTCATGCGCTCGGCCGGCACCACCCAAACCGCCTCGGCCATGTCGATCTCTGTCCAGCGCGCGCCCAACGTCTCGCCCGTCCTGGCGGCGGTCAGGATGGTGAACTCCAAGGCCAGGGCGGCGCTGCCGTCGCGCTTCCGTAGATCGGCCAAGAAGGCGGCGATCTGCTGCCAGGGGATCGCAGGATGGTGCACGACAGCGGCGATCTTCTTCCGCGCCGGCATCAGGTTGGCCAAATGCCCGCGCCACCGGGCCGGGTTCTCGCCGGTGCGCCAACCGCGCGCCTTGGCGTAATCGAGCACGGCCTCGATCCTGCCGCGCACTCGCGTCGCCGTCTCGGGCTTGCTTGCGCCTGCGTGGGGTGACGGCGGCCAACGCAAGGCGGCAATCTGGCGCGGGCGGGCCGATCAGGTGAAGCCCCGTCGGATGGCGCCGGCGCCCGCGGCGGCGCGGTTGTGACACGTTGCGGCAATCCCGCCCGATTCGGAAATGCCTGTGCAGACAGCAGCTTGCGTTGGTGGGTGGCGCTTCGCTTATCCGCTCTGCGGCTTGCTGGCTCATGCCAGCGAGCGGCGGCTGCGTTGGTGGGCTGAAGCCCACCCTACGTGATAATGGCTGGCGCGGGCGGGCAATCAGGGGAAGGCCCCTTCGGACGGGGGCGGCGGGGCAGCCAAGCGGCGCTTTCCTCGATGTCGGCAACGCGTTACAGGAAGCGGTAGAGCGGCGGTGACACGTTGCGGCAGCGCGTGCCTGATCCGGAAATGGGTGTGCAGACAGCGGCTTGCGACGGCGGATGGCGCTTCGCTTATCCGCCACGGCTTGCTGCGGCTTGCTGGGGGGTACTCTGCTGGCCGAGGCAACCGGACGCTCAGATCGGACAGCGAGAAAGAGGCCGCCATGAAGTTGAACCGCCAACAAATCCAAGAGCGGGCCATGCAGGAGCTTGAAGCCAACCCGCAAGGCATTCGTTGGTCCGATCTGCTGCGAGCGGTCGAAGAAAACGCGCCGGGCACCCCGCATAACAGTATCCATGGAGGCGTCCATAATCTGCTGACGACGCGCACCTCCGAAATTTCGAAGGTCGCGCGCGGCACCTACCAACTCGCCAAATTCGTCGTTGCTGATGACGCCATCGCCAGCGCGCAGGAACTTGCAACGGTTGCAATGCCGGTTAAGCCGGAGACTCCGGGATCAGACACACTCACCGAACAGGACTTCTATGCCAGCTTCGCGGCATGGCTTGAAGAAAATGATGAGGCCACCTTCGCGTCTGCGCTGGGTGGAAGCAGTCTAGGCGGCAAATGGGGAACCCCTGATGTTATCGGCGTACTCAAGCCGCGGGCGCAGGACATTTTCAAGTTCGCGCCGCAAATCGTGACTGCCGAAATCAAGGCGGTGCCGAGCCAACCGGTCGTTGCCTTCGGGCAGGCCGTCGCCTATCGCCTGTTTTCGCACAAGAGCTATATCGTCGTGCCGAGGCTAACGAGCAGCGACGACATGAACAGACTCACGTCGCTGTGCAGCATCCACGGCGTGGGGCTTGTTACATTTACGCTCAACAAGGAGCAGCCAGACTACGTGGTCGTTGTCCTTCCGGTGAACGCAGCGCCCGACATGTTTTATGTCAACAACATGCTCGAACGCTTGAAGTCTAGCGAGCCTGCGCTCTTGAACAAACTATTTTGAGAGTCCGGCCTAAAATAAATAGCAAGTAGGGTGGGCTTCAGCCCACCGGTTTGGGTTCCAAGGGCTTTTGGCCCTTGGCGGGTCCAGGGCGACGCCCTGGTGGGGCGCGGGGCGAAGCCCCGATAGGATCAGGCAGGCGTGCGCCTATGCCCCCCTCAGTCCGTCAGCCGCTCGATATCCGCGCCGCAGGCGGCGAGTTTTTCTTCCACCGCCTCGTAGCCGCGGTCGAGGTGATAGACGCGGTTGACGATGGTTTCGCCGCCGGCGGCCAGGCCGGCCAGCACCAGGCTGAAGGAGGCGCGCAGGTCGGTGGCCATGACCGGGGCGCCGGACAGACCCGGCACGCCGCGCACGATCGCCGAGGCGCCGTGCACGTTGATGCGCGCGCCCATGCGGTTGAGTTCGGCGACGTGCTGGAAGCGGTTCTCGAAGATCGTTTCGGTGACCATGGCGGCGCCGTCGGAGACGCACATCAGCGCCATGAACTGCGCCTGCATGTCGGTGGGGAAGCCGGGGTAAGGCTCGGTGACGACGTCGGCGCCGTGCAGGCCGTTCAGCCGGCGGACCAGCACGCCGCCATCCTGTTCGGTCATCTCCACCCCGGCTTCGGCGAGGGCGCGCACCAGGGCGCCGAGATGCTCCAGGCGGGCGTGGCGCAGCAGCACCTGGCCGCCGGCGATGGCGGCGGCGCAGGCGTAGCTGCCGGTTTCGATGCGGTCGGGGATGATGGCGTGGGTGGCGGCGTGCAGGCGCGGCACGCCGTCGATGGTCAGGCGGTCGGTGCCGATGCCGTCGATGCGGGCGCCCATCGCCACCAGGCAGTCGGCGAGGTCGGAAATCTCCGGCTCGCGGGCGGCGTTGGCCAGCACGGTGCGGCCGTCGGCGAGGCTGGCCGCCATCATCAGGTTTTCGGTGGCGGTGACGCTGGGGAAGGGAAACACGAAGTCGGCGCCGTGCAGCCCCTGCGGGGCGCTGGCGAGTACATAACCGCCGTCGAGCCGGATGGTGGCGCCCATCGCCTCCAGGCCCTTGAGGTGCAGGTCCACCGGCCGGGTGCCGATGGCGCAGCCGCCGGGCAGCGATACCCGCGCCTCCCGCGCCCGCGCCACCAGCGGGCCGAGCACGAGCACGGAGGCGCGCATCTTGCGGACGATGTCGTACGGCGCCTCGGTGTTGGTGATGGGGCCGCCGATCGACAGTTCGCGCCCGTCGGCGCCCTGCCGCTCCACCGCGACGCCGTGCTGGGCGAGCAGGGTGCCCATGGTGTCGATGTCGGCCAGCCGGGGCACGTTGGTGAGGGTGAGGCGCTCGTCGGTCAGCAGGCCGGCCGTCATGAGCGGCAGGCCGGCGTTCTTGGCGCCACGGATGATGATCTCGCCGGAAAGCGGCCGGCCGCCGCGGATACGTATTCTGTCCATGCGTGGTTTCTACCCAGGCTCAGCCGAGCCGGGGAAGCGAAACTCCGCGCTGGCCCTGGTACTTGCCGCGCTTGTCGGCATAGCTGGTCTCGCAGGGCTCGTTGCCCTGGATGAACAGGAACTGGCAGATGCCTTCGTGGGCGTAGATCTTCGCCGGCAGCGGGGTGGTGTTGCTGATCTCGATGGTGACCTGGCCTTCCCATTCCGGCTCCAGCGGGGTGACGTTGACGATGATGCCGCAGCGGGCATAGGTCGATTTGCCCAGGCAGATCACCAGCACGTCGCGCGGAATACGGAAGTACTCTACCGTGTGGGCGAGGGCGAAGGAGTTCGGTGGGATGATGCAGGCCGGGCCGGTGCGATCGACGAAGGAGGTCGGGTTGAACGATTTGGGGTCCACCACCGCCGAGTCGACATTGGTGAAAATCTTGAACGCGTCGGAAACGCGGGCGTCGTAGCCGTAGCTGGACAGGCCGTAGCTGATCACGCCGTCGCGTTTCTGGGTTTCGACGAATGGCTCGATCATGGCGTGTTCGGTCGCCATGCGACGAATCCAGCGGTCGGACATGACGGGCATGCGGGCGCTCCAGCGACGGTGATCGGGCGGGGAGGCGTAACACCCGCCGCTGCGGTAAGACAGTCCCGGTACGCCTGGAACGCGCATGCATGACATTCCCGCCCGGCCGCCGCGCGACCAGCGCCTGGACATTGTCCGGGGCTGGCTGCAGCTGTCCATCTTCGCCACCCATGCGGGCGGCACCTTCATCGGCGGCTGGTGCATCCATGCGGCCTGGGGGTTCTCCGACAGCTCCGAGCTGTTCGTGTTCCTGTCCGGGTTCACCCTTGGCAGCGTGTTCGCCCGCAACGCGGCGCGGGGCGGCTGGCGGGCGGGGACGATCGACCTGCTGGTGCGCACAAGGCGGCTGTATCGGATGCACCTGCTGGTGGCGGGGCTGTTCGGCGCGATGGTGGCGGCGGCGGGGGCGACCATGCTGCCCGGCGAGGCGGCGCGGCTGGGCTGGGATTTTCTCCCGGCCGATCCGGCGCGGGCGCTGCCGGGGCTGCTGAGCATGACCTATCAGCCGGAGTTCATGGGCATCCTGCCGGTGTTCGTTTGGTGCATGCTGCTGCTGCCCGGCTTTGCCGCGGTGCAGCGTCGCTGGGGCGGGGCGGCGCTGGCGCTGCCGGTGGCGTGCTACGCCGCGGTCTGGGTGTTCGGGCTGGAAATGCCGAGCCTGGAGCCGGGCGGGCGCATCCAGTTCAACCCGTTCGCCTGGCAGGTGCTGTTTCTCTGCGGTGCCTGGCTGGGGCGGCGGGCGCTGCTGCGCGGGGAGGCACTGCCGTTCCGGGCGCCGGCCGCGCGCGCGGTGCTGTGGGCGGCGTTTGCCGTCCTCGCGGCCGGGTTGCTCATGCGGTTCACCTGGTATGGTTTTGTCCCGTGGCGGGCGCCGTTCGGGGAACTGGGCTGGATCGAGGGCAAGGAGAACCTGGCGCTGCCGCGGCTGCTGCATGCGCTGGCGCTGGCCTATGTGGTGGCGGCGCTGGTGCCGCGCGATTCGCCGTGGATGCACCGCGCGCTGCCGGCGGCGGTGGCGCGGATCGGGCAATACAGCCTGGAGGTGTTCTGCCTCGGGCTGTTCCTGTCGTGGGGCGCCTCCGCGGTGTTCCGGCTGCTGCCGGCGCAGGGGGTGGCGTTCGCCGCGGAGGATGCGCTGCTGATCGGGCTGGGAGGTGTCGTGCTGGCCCGCTTCGCCGCATTGCTGGACCGCCGCCGCCGGCGGAGGCGGCGCGTCGTCACGGCGGGTGGTGCCCAGGAGAAGACTCGAACTTCCACGACCTTGCGGCCACAGGTACCTGAAACCTGCGCGTCTACCAATTCCGCCACCTGGGCAGGTGTGCCCCCGGAGAAACCGGGGTAACGGGAGGCGGCGATTTAGACCCGGGCCATCGGGGCGTCAACTGGCAAAAAAGGAATGGGTTCCAAGGGGCAACTGCCCGTCGTGCCGAAGGCGCGCTGCCCGCGACGGTGGGGGCCAGGGCAAAGCCCCCGGCCTTGCCTAGTTAAACACCCGCGCGAACACCGCATCCACCTGCGCCAGGTGAATCCGCGGGTCCATCGCCGCATCCAGCGCCGCTGCCGGCACCCGCCCCACCACGTCGGGATCGGCCGCCAGATTTTCGCGAAAACTGCGACCCTCCGGCGTGCCCAGGTTTTCCCAGGTCGCCATCGCGTTGCGCTGCACGATCCGGTAGGAGTCCTCGCGCGAGATGCCGGCGCGGGTCAGCGCCAGCAGCACCTCGCCGGAGTGCACCACCCCGCCCAGGCTTTCCAGGTTGGCCGCCATCCGCGCGGGATGCACCACCAGCTTCTCCATCATCCCGGCCAGCCGGGCGAGGGCGAAGTCCAGCGTCACCGTGGCGTCCGGCGCGATCGCCCGCTCCACGCTGGAGTGGCTGATGTCGCGCTCGTGCCACAGGGTCACGTTTTCCAGCGCCGGCACCACGGTTGCCCGCACGATGCGCGCGAGGCCGGTGAGGTTCTCACTCAGCACCGGGTTGCGCTTGTGCGGCATGGCCGACGAGCCCTTCTGGCCCGGGTGGAAGAATTCCTCCGCCTCCCGCACTTCGCTGCGCTGGAGGTGGCGCACTTCGGTTGCCAGCCGTTCGACCCCCGAGGCGATGACGCCCAGGGTGCAGAAGAACGCCGCATGCCGGTCGCGCGGGATCACCTGGGTGGAAACCGGCTCCACCGCCAGCCCCAGCTTCGCCGCGACATACGCTTCGACGGCCGGGTCGAGATGGGCGAACGTGCCCACCGCGCCGCTGATGGCGCACACCGCCACCTCCGCCCGCGCCGTTTCCAGCCGGTGGCGGTTGCGGGCAAACTCGGCGTAATGGCCCGCGAGTTTGAGGCCGAAGCTGGTCGGCTCGGCGTGGATGCCGTGGCTGCGGCCGATCGTCAGGGAGTATTTGTGCTCAACGGCGCGCGCCTGCAGGGCCGCCAGCACCGCGTCGATGTCTTCCAGCAGCAGGTTGGCCGCCTGCACGAGTTGCAGCGACAGGCAGGTGTCCAGCACGTCGCTGCTGGTCATGCCCAGGTGCACGAACCGGCTGTCCGGCCCGATATGCTCGGCCAGCCAGGTCAGGAAGGCGATGACGTCGTGCCGGGTCTCGCGTTCGATCGCGTCGATGCGGTCGAGGTCGGCGATCGAGATGGACGCCAGCGCCGGCCCGCCGCGGGCGCGGATGCTCTGGGCGGCGCTTTCGGGGATGGCGCCGATGCTGGCCATGCCTTCGGCCGCCAGCGCCTCGATCTCGAACCAGATGCGAAAGCGGTTTTCCGGCGACCAGATGGCGGCCATTGCCGGACGGGTGTAACGGGGAACCATGGCGGTCCGGTTGCCTCCGATAGGGAGGGCCTCATCTAGGCCGGAGCCGGTGGGCGGGCAAGGAATACGCATGGACGTGACGCTGCCGGAGCTTTCTGCGCTGCTGCAGGTGCTGCTGGTTGATATCACCCTGGCCGGCGACAACGCGGTGGTGGTGGGCATGGCGGTGGCCGGGCTGCCGCGCGGGCAGCGGCGGCCGGCCATCATTCTGGGCATCGGCGGGGCCACCGTGCTGCGCATCCTGCTGGGGGCGCTCACCGTGCAGTTGCTCACCGTGGTGGGGCTGGTGCTGGCCGGCGGCATCCTGCTGCTGTGGGTGTGCTGGAAGATGTACCGCGAGCTGCGCCAGTCCTCGGCCGCCGAGGCGACCGGCCTGCCCGCGCGGGCCAAGACGCTGTCGGAATCGGCGCTGCAGATCGTGCTGGCCGATCTGTCCATGAGCCTCGACAACGTGCTGGCGGTCGCCGGCGCCGCCCAGGGCCATACCTGGGTGCTGGTCGCCGGGCTGACGGTTTCGGTGGTGCTGATGGGGTGCGCCGCCGCGGCCATCGCCGCGTTGCTGGAGCGCCACCGCTGGGTCGCCTGGGCGGGGCTGCTGATCGTGCTTTACGTCGCCCTGAAAATGATCTGGGACGGCGGCCACGCGGTGATCGGCACCGCCTGGCCGGGCTGGCTGCATTCCCCGTAAGACCCGCGTTGGCTGTCCCGCATTGCGCAGTGCAGCGGAACGCAGCAATAAGGCGCCTGCGTCGGCCCCGCAACGGCGCGCAACCGGAGATGGAATGCCCGCATGACCTTTCTCGTGGTGCTTGCAGCACTTTTCTTTCTGATGCTGGTCGCCTACCGCGGCTTCAGCGTCATTATATTCGCGCCCATCGCGGCACTGCTCGCAGTGCTGGTGACCGATCCGGCCAGCGTGCTGCCGGTCTACAGCGGCATCTTCATGGAGAAGATGGTCGTTTTCGTGAAGCTGTACTTCCCGGTGTTCCTGCTCGGCGCGGTGTTCGGCAAGGTCATCGAGCTGTCCGGTTTCTCGAAGTCCATCGTTGCTGCCGTCATCCGCCTGGTCGGCCCGCAGCGGGCGGTGCTGTCCATTGTGCTGGTCAGCAACATCCTTACCTATGGCGGGGTCTCGCTGTTCGTGGTGGTGTTCGCCGTCTATCCGTTCGCCGCCGAGGTGTTCCGCCAGGGCAACCTGCCGAAGCGGCTGATCCCCGGCGCGATCGCGCTCGGCGCCTTCAGCTACACCATGGACGCGCTGCCCGGCACGCCGCAGATCCAGAACATCATCCCCACCACCTTCTTCCACACCGACGCCTACGCCGCGCCCTGGCTCGGCGTGATCGGCGGCGTGTTCATCTTCATCACCGGCATGGCCTATCTCACCTGGCGGATGCGCCAGGCCGCCGCCGCCGGCGAGGGCTACGGCACCGGCCACATCAACGAGCCTGAGCATGTGCCGGAGGAGAGCCTGGCCAACCCGCTGGTGGCCATTCTGCCGCTGATCGCGGTGGGCGTGCTCAACAAGGTGTTCACCCTGCAACTGCCGCGTTTCTACGGGGCCAATTTCGAGACCACCCTGGGGGGCGGCCTCGCACCCCCGCTCGTCATCGCCGCGCCGCCGATCCCGATCTGGGCGCTCGAAATGGCGCTGGTCAGCGGCATCGTGCTGACCCTGCTGCTGTCCTTCCGGCTGGTCACCCAGCGTTTCTCCGAGGGCACGCGGGTTGCCGTGCTTGGCGCGCTGCTGGCGTCGATCAACACCGCCACGGAATACGGCTTCGGCGCGGTCATCGCCGTTCTGCCCGGGTTCCTGGTGATCAAGAACGCCCTGGCCTCGATCCCCAACCCGCTGGTGAACGAGGCGATCAGCGTCACCACGCTGGCCGGCATCACCGGCTCGGCCTCGGGCGGCATGAGCATCGCGCTGGCCGCGCTCTCCGGCCAGTTCATCGCGGCGGCCAACGCCGCCGGCATCTCGATGGAGGTGCTGCACCGGGTGGCCGCCATGGCCAGCGGCGGCATGGACACGCTGCCGCATAACGGTGCGGTGATTACCCTGCTGGCGGTGTGCGGCCTGACCCACCGGCAGTCCTACAAGGACATCTTCGCCATTACGGTCATCAAGACTTCGGCGGTGTTCGTGGTGATCGGGGTTTATTACCTTACCGGCATCGTCTGAGAAATCGTGAGGAAGGCCAGGGCGCTGCCCTGGACCCGGCAGGGGGCAGTGGCCCCCTGCACCCCATGACTTTGGAACGGGGTCCACGGGCGAAATCCCTGGCGGTGCAAATATCAAGGGGAGGAAAGCCATGCCGCGCGCGATGCATCCGTTCCTGGCGTCGCTGCGCTCGGGGCATGCCGGCAAGGTGGTTTCGGCCGCCGACGCCGTCCGGTTGATCCGCGAGGGCGATACCGTTGCCACCGGCGGCTTCGTCGGCATCGGCTTCGCCGAGGGTATCGCGGTGGCGCTGGAGGAATTCTGGCTCAGTCCCGACCAGCGCCCGCTGCAGGAAGGCGGCAAGCCCGGCAACCTCACGCTGGTTTACGCCGCCGGGCAGGGCGACGGCCGCACCCGCGGGCTGAACCATCTGGGCCATGAGGGCCTGGTCCGCCGGGTGATCGGCGGCCACTGGGGGCTGGTGCCGCGGCTGCAGGAACTGGCCGTCACCAACCGCATCGAGGCTTACAATCTGCCGCAGGGGGTGATTACCCACCTGTTCCGCGACATCGCCGCCCATCGCCCCGGCCATCTGACGAAGATCGGCCTCGGCACCTTCGTCGATCCGCGCCATGGCGGCGGCAAGATCAATGCCCGCACCACCGAGGATCTGGTGGAACTGGTTACCATTGGTGGCGAGGAATGCCTGTTTTATCGGGCCTTCCCGATCGATGTCGGCATCATCCGCGGCACCACCGCCGATCCGCAGGGCAACATCACCATGGAGCGCGAGGCGCTCACCCTGGAGGTGCTGGCCATCGCCATGGCGGTGCACAATTCCGGCGGCGTGGTGATCGCCCAGGTCGAGCGGGTGGCCGAAACCGGCAGCCTCAACCCCCGCCAGGTGAAGGTGCCCGGTGTGCTGGTGGACTGCGTGGTGGTGGCCGAGAAGCCCGAGCATCACTGGCAGACCTTCGCCACCCACTACAATCCCGCCTTCTCGGCCGAACTGCGCGCCCCGGCCGGCTCGCTCGCGCCGATGGAGATGAGCGAGCGCAAGATCATCGCCCGCCGCGCCGCCCTCGAACTGCTGCCCGGCGCGGTGGTCAATCTCGGCATCGGCATGCCCGAGGGCGTCGCCGCGGTGGCGCATGAGGAGAAGATCATCGACCTGATGACGCTGACCGCCGAACCGGGGGTGATCGGCGGCATTCCCCAGGGCGGGCTGAATTTCGGCGCCGCGATCAACACCCAGGCGGTGATCGACCAGCCCTATCAGTTCGATTTCTACGACGGCGGCGGGCTGGACCTCGCCTTCCTCGGCTGCGCCGAGGCCGATGCCGAAGGCAACGTGAACGTGTCGAAATTCGGCCCCAAACTGGCCGGCGCCGGCGGCTTCATCAACATCAGCCAGTCGGCGAAGAAGGTGGTGTTCACCGGCACGTTCGACGCCGGCGGGCTGAAGATCGAGGTGGCGGACGGCAGGCTCGCCATCCTGCATGACGGGCGCAGCCGCAAGTTCGTGCGCGCGGTCGAGCACCGTACCTTCAGCGGCGAATATGCCCGCCGGCGCGGCCAGCCGGTGCTGTTCGTCACCGAGCGCTGCGTGTTCCGCCTGACCCCGGAGGGGCTGGAACTGGCCGAGATCGCGCCCGGGATCGATATCGAGCGGCATATTCTGCGCCACATGGATTTCGTGCCGGTCATCCGCGCCCCGGTGGAGATGGATGCGCGGATTTTCCGCCCCGCGCCGATGGGGCTGCGCGAGATGCTGCTGTCGATCCCGCTGGCTGAGCGGTTCAGCTACGATCCGGAGGCCAATCTGTTCTTCGTCAACTGGGAGGGCTACGCCGTGCGCAGCGCCGCCCAGGTGGCGCAGATCGCCGCCCATGTGGAAGCGCTGCTGGCGCCGATCGGCCACAAGGTGGATGCCATCGTCAATTTCGAGAATTTCTCGATCGTGCCGGAACTGCTGGACGCGTTTTCGGCCATGGCGGCCGATCTGACGCAGCGATTCTATTCGGGGGTGACGCGCTATACCACCAGCGGCTTCCTGCGCATCAAGCTGGGCGATGCGCTGGACCGGCGGCGGCTGGCGCCGCATATCTACGAGACGGCCGAGGAAGCGCGGGCGCATCTGCACGACGCGTAGGCGGGGGCACGACCTTGCCGGACGACGGCATGCGATGATATATATAGCTCATGCTGATCACGCCCGAGCAGATCCGTGCGGCCCGCGCCTTGTTGCGGCTCGACCAGACCACGCTGGCGCAGGATGCGGGCATCTCCGTCATCACCCTGCGGCGGCTGGAGGAGCATCGCGGTTTGTCGAAAGTGGCCCCCACCACCGTGGAGGTGGTGCGGCGGGTACTGGAGAAAGCCGGCGTGGAATTCATCGACCAGGGGGTTCGCCGCAGCCCCCCCGCGCCGGCGGCGATGCAGGCGATCAGGGACGATATCGACCGGATCGTGGCGCGCAGCGCGGCGCTGATGGAAAGGTATCCGCCGCTGACCGACGATGAGCTGTACGACGAGAACGGGCTTTGATGGCGATCGTCGTCGATACCTCGGCCATCATCGCGATCCTGCGCAACGAACCGGAGAAGAACCGCTTCGTTGACGCGATCCTGGCGGCAAGTCCCCGGTTCATGTCGGCGGTCAGCCTGCAGGAAGCGGGCATGGTGATCGTGGGGCGGCTGGCGGACGCTGCGGCCTGGGAACCACTGGATGCGTTGCTGGCCCGGTTGGACATCGAGATCGTCGCCCATGACGCGGCCCTCGCAAGGGGGGCACGGGAGGCGTTTCTTCGCTTCGGCAAAGGGCGGCATCCGGCAAAACTGAATTTTGCCGACTGCGCGGCCTATGCCCTGGCCAGGGCCAACCAGCTCCCGCTGCTGTTCACGGGGGAGGATTTTTCGCAATCCGACATAGTCGCGGCGGTTCCGGCGTCCTGATCCCAGGCTGCCTGCACCGGATCACCAAAGAGACCCTACCAAACGCCGGGGACGAACCGCCAACGCACCCGCGCGGCATAGGCCGCATAGCCGTCCAGTTCCGCCATCAGCGTGCGCTCCTCCAGCACCGCGCGCAGCGCCAGCACAGCTGCCAGCGCCGGCACGAAGGCGAACCCCCACCACGACCCCAGCAGCAGCGGCATGCCGACGAAATAGAACAGCGCCCCCGCATACATCGGATGTCGCACCACGGCGTATGGGCCACCCTCCGCCACGCGATGCCCGCGCGCCGTTTGCAGCTTCACCACCGGCGACGCGAAGCTGTTGGCCCGGAACGCCAGGCAGGCGACCACCACGGACAGCGCCATTCCCGCCGCCCCCGCCGCCTGCAACCATACGGGCATGTGCGAGAGCCGCCAGCGCCCGGCATCCAGCGCCATCGTCGCCATCCAGCCGACGAACAGCGCGACCACCGCGGCCATCCCCGCCAGCCAGGCCGCGAGTTTCCGCACCATCCGCGGCATGATCGGTCCGGAATCGCCAGACCCCATCGCTCAGCCTCCGCCGAGGAAGTCCCGGGTTGCCGCGGCATAGGCGGCTTCCCGCGTCACCTGCTGCATCAATGCAACTGAAGGCTGGTTCTGCAAGGCTTTCGGCGGCGTGCCGGCCCGCAGCGCCGCCAGCGTCTCCTGCACCGCGCGCACCGCCGCCATGAAGGGCTGATGGCCTTGCAGCGCGATCCGCGCCCCCGCCGCGGCCAGCGCCGCAGGGGGAAATTCGCCTTCGGTGCCGCCCAGAATGATCGGCTTGCCGGTCGCCGCGTGCAGCGCCCGCACCTGCTCCAGCGATTTCACCCCGGTGAAGAACAGCGCATCCGCCCCCGCCGCGGCGAAGGCGCCCGCCCGCGCCAGCGCCTCGTCCAGCCCGCCGGCCTGCAGCGCACTGGTGCGCCCGACGATGACCAGGTCGGGATCGCTCCGCGCCGCCAGTGCCGCGCGCAGCTTGTCCGCCCCCTCCGCGCGCGACAGCAGGTGCAGCCCGCCCTGGCCGTAGGGTCGCGG
Organism: uncultured Acetobacteraceae bacterium; assembly: GCA_903907955.1. Lineage (GTDB taxonomy): Bacteria > Pseudomonadota > Alphaproteobacteria > Acetobacterales > Acetobacteraceae > Rhodovastum. Next base: position 13,698 of record CAIVPZ010000062.1, read on the forward strand.
CAGCGCCGTATCCTCGATGGTCAGTGCCGCCACGCCGGCGACGTCGAGTTCCTCCACCGTGCGCATGACGCTGAGCGCGTTGCCGTAGCCATGGTCGGCGTCCGCCAGCAGCGGCAGCCGGGTGGTGGCGCGCGTCATCCGGCGGATCTGTTCGGCGAACTCGGTCAGCGTCAGCACCACCACGTCCGGCGCCCCCAGCACCGCGAGCGAGGCGACCGAGCCGGCGAACATGCCGGCCTCGAAGCCGAGATCCTCGGCGATGCGCGCCGAGATCGGGTCGTAGACCGAAGCCGGATGCACGCAGTCGGCTCCGGCAAGGATGGCACGGAACGCGCGCCGCCGATCGGTCCGGCTCATGGGGCAGTCCAGTTCATTGGTGTCTTCCCGTATCGTCGTCGGCGGCTAATGTGCCCGTCTTCGACGGGCAGCGGGAGACGACTCATGGGGCCACGCATCGTCATTGCCGGCGCGGCGGGCGTTGCCCCGACATGACGGCGCCAGGCTACGACACGCCGGGCCTTGCCGCCTGCCTGGAAGGGCTGTCGCCGCATGCCCTGGACGGGCTGGACTTCGCCGCCATCCGCGTGGACGGCGCCGGGGTGGTGCGTGCCCTCAACCGGGCCGCCGCCGCGCTGCCTGGCATCCGGGGCGACGGCGCAATCGGCCGGTCATTCTACGACGAGGTCGCCCCCTGGCTCGCCGGCGCCGAGGTGCGCGGGCGGATTGCGCGGGCGCTGGAGCGCGGCGCGCTGGACCTGGAGCTTGGCCGCGGCGCCGGCCTGTCCGATCCGTTGCACGGGCTGCGCGCCCGCATGCAGCCGGCCGGCGGCAGCGGGTTCTGGCTGTTCCTGGCCCGGCTCTGACCGCACCGGATCAGCCGGGAGGATCGCGCGGCAGCGGTCAGGGATTGCGATGCAATCGAACCTGCGAATGAACGCCCGCTGATATCATTGCGCGTTTCCGGCAGGATCGCGGCGAAGCGGGCATTCTTTCGCAATCGCTCAGGGGGCGCGGGGCGGCTGCCGCGTCATGAGGATCAGCATCGAGCCTCGGCCCTCGCCGTGGTTGCCTTCCGCGGCGTTGCGCCCGCCTTTGCCGTCGCGGCCACCCCAGCGGGGGCCGGCTTCGGCCAGCACCAGGCCGCGCTGGGTGGCCCGTTGCTCCAGTTCCGTGCGCTTCTGCGCCCACAGCAGCTGCCGCTGTTCCGGCGTTGCCGCGCGCATCTGGTCGCGGAAGCTGCGGCGCTCCTGCGGCGTCATGAGCTCGCGTCCGCTGACCTCGCGCTGGCCAGGGGTGGCCGCAGCCGCCGGGCCGGTTGCGCCGGCGGCTGCCTGCGGGGCCGGCTGTGCCGGGGTTGGTGCCTGCTGCGCCATGGCCGGTGCCGCAAAGACCAAGGACAGCGCCAGCGCCGAAACGGCGGCGGGGGCATGAAGACGCTTCATCGGATCCTCCATATCGTCATTTCGCTGGACACCGCTGCGTACTGACGGGGGCCGCAGCCTGGTGGCCTTGGCTCAACAGCCGCAGATCGGGCAGCGGACATTCAGCCACGCCCATTCAGCCACGACCGGCGATGCTCCGTGACCAGCCTAACGAAGCTGACCGGACAGGGGAAGAACCGGACCGCCGGGTGGCCGCGCAACAGATCAGGAGCGGCGGCCGGCAGCGGTCTGGTTGCGCCGTTGTTGCGAGGCGTTTTTCCTTGATTATAGTGTGAAATGTAATAATAAATGGGATGTCACCCGCCGCCCTAAAGTGGAACCGGCCAAGGAGGAAATTGCGATGTCGCAGCCGGACGGGATCGAGGTGTCGCCGGCCAGCGAGCTGGAGGCGCATGCCGCGGCTGCCGAATCCTTCCTGCGCTCGATCGCCAACCGTCATCGGCTCATGGTGTTGTGTGCGCTGATCGAGGGCGAGATCTCCGCCGGCGAACTCAGTCGGCGGCTCGGCCTCACGCAATCCAACCTGTCGCGTCATCTCGGCACGCTGCGCGAGGAGGGGCTGGTGGCGACACGGCGGGAGGCGACGACGATCCACTACCGCATCGCCTCCGACCGCGTCCGCACCATCCTGCTGACGCTGCACGGCATGTTCTGCGCCGGCTGAGCTTTTATTGCATCGGGTTCCAGGGGCAAAGCCCCTGGTGGGGTTCGGGGCAACGCGCCCCGACAGGATCACCCCGCAGCCGACGAAGCTGTGCCAATACGCCGGATCGTCTCGGTCGTGCTGTGCCCCTGCTCCAGATCGATCAGCACCACCCGCCCGCCATGCGCCTGCACGATGTCGGCGCCGACCACCTGGTCCAGCCGGTAGTCCGCGCCCTTGAACAGCAGGTCCGGCTGGATGGCGCGGATCAGCCGTTCGGGCGTGTCCTCCTCGAACAGGATCACCAGGTCGGCCGAGGCCATCGACGCCATGACGGTGGAACGCGCCGTCTCGGTCTGCACCGGCCGGCTCGGTCCCTTGAGGCGGCGGACCGAGGCGTCGCTGTTCAGGGCCACCACCAGCCGGTCGCAGGCGGTGCGGGCGCGGGCGAGCAGGCGGACATGGCCCGGATGGATCAGGTCGAAACAGCCGTTGGTGAGGCCGATGCGCAGGCCCTGGCGGCGCCAGGCGGCGATGCGGGCCAGCGCGGTTTCCAGGTCGGCCATCTTGCCGTCGATGGCCTGCAGTTCGCGCTGGTGCACGGCGTCGGCGAGTTCGGCGTAGCCGACCGTGGCGGTGCCCGGCTTGCTGACCGAGATGCCGGCGGCGATGTTGGCCATCAGCGCGGCATCGGCCAGCGGCGCGCCGCAGGCCAGCATGATGCCGAGGGCCGCGCTGACCGTATCGCCGGCGCCGGAGACATCGGCGACCGCGCGCGCCCTGGTGGGCAGGTGCAGCGCCGGCCGGTGCGGGCGCACCAGGGTCAGCCCCTTCTCGGATCGCGTCACCAGCACGGCATCGGCCGCGGCCAGCTCCACCGCGCGGGCGCCGGCCTCGGCGGTTTCATCGTCGGTGCCGACCGGCAGGCCGGTGGCGCGCGCCAGCTCGGCGGCATTCGGCGTCAGCACGCCGGCATGCGTATAGGCGGACAGATCGGAGCGCTTGGGGTCCACCACCACCATCAGCCCGGCGCCGCGCGCCAGCCCGATCGCCTGGGCCAGCACGTTGTCGGTCAGCACGCCCTTGGCGTAATCGGAGATCACCACCGCATCGGCGCTCTCGATGGCGGCGGCGAAGGCGGTCAGCACCTGCCGCTCGATGGCCGGGCCGGTGGGATCGGAGCGTTCCTCGTCCAGCCGCAGCAACTGGTGGGCGCCGCTCATGAAGCGGGTTTTCACCGTGGTGGGGCGATCCGGGGCGAGCACCAGCTGGGCGGCGACCCCGGCGGAGCCGTGCAGGATCTGCGCGATCTCGTCGCCGGCGACATCGGCGCCGATCATGCCGACCAGCACCGCGCGCGCGCCCAGTGCGGCGATATTCTGCGCCACGTTGCCGGCCCCGCCGAGCATGCTGCGGCGGCGTTCGGCCTGCAGCACCGGAATCGGCGCCTCCGGCGAGATGCGGCGGACCTCGCCCAGCACGTAACGGTCCAGCATGACGTCGCCGAGCACCAGCACGGTGCGGCCCGCGAAGCGCGGCAGATAGGCGGCGAGGGAGCTGTCAGGAGCGGCGGTCACGCTCGGGCCCGGGTGGGTGAAAGGGCGAAGGGATCCCGGTGGGCGGCGCTCCGGGGGGTGCAAGCAGGCGCAGCCGTGCGGCGTGGGGGCAGCAACGACAGGTCTGCGGGCGACACGAAAACTGTATCTGGGGGCATGGGAGTTCCTGTGGTAATGGCCGGAATGACCGGCAACGTGCCGGCTTAAAGCCCGTTACAGGGGTGATTTGGCGAAGATTGGTTTGCGCACTCCGGGTTGACGTCCATCAAAAAGGAATATGATCCTATACTCAGGCTTGGCCGGCACTCCGTTCAGGCTTGATTCGGTGCGCCGCTGCCCGTGCCTGCCGCCGGCGCCCCCGGTCGTCAGGGGGTGGGGGCTGCCCGGGCACGCCGCGCGCGCCCTCGTCTGTGACTGGCCTTGATCCGTGCAGCGTGGCTGACTAAGGCGATCACTGCGGATTGCTACAGCAAAAAAGGACAGAACGCCATGAGCCTGAATGGCAAGGTCGCGCTGGTGACGGGTTCAACCAGCGGCATCGGCCTCGGTATCGCGCGGGCGCTGGCCGCCGAGGGGGCGGACATCCTGCTCAACGGGTTCGGCGACCCGGGCCAGATCGAGGCGCTGCGCCAGGAGATTGCGGCCGCGTCTGGCGTTCGGGTCGGCTACTCGGGGGCGGATATCAGCCGGCCGGACGAGGTCGCCGGCATGGTGCGCCAGGCGGCCGAGGAGCTGGGCGGCCCCGACATCCTGGTCAACAATGCCGGTATCCAGTTCGTTGCCAGCATCGCCGATTTCCCTGCCGGGCAGTGGGACCGGGTGATTGCCATCAACCTCTCCGGCGCGTTCCACGCCATGAAGGCGGCGATCCCGGGCATGCAGGCGCGCGGCTGGGGGCGCATCATCAATGTCGCGTCGGCGCACGGCCTGGTCGCGAGCACGCAGAAGGCCGCCTATGTGGCGGCCAAGCACGGCATCGTCGGGCTGACCAAGGTGGCGGCGCTCGAACTGGCCAACAGCGGGATCACCGCCAATGCCATCTGCCCGGGCTGGGTGCTGACGCCGCTGGTGCAGAAGCAGCTCGACGACCGGGCCGCGCGGGAGGGGAAGTCGCTGCAGCAGATCACCCACGAGTTGCTGACCGAAAAGCAGCCGATGGCGAAGTTCTCGACGCCGGAGTCGATCGGCGCGCTGGCGGTATTCCTGTGCTCGGAGGCGGCGGCGACGATGACCGGCGCGCCGATCTCGATCGACGGCGGCTGGGTGTCGCAGTAGCGCGGCGGGGGAGGTGACTGTCCTGGTCACCGGCGCCGCGGGGTTCATCGGGCACCATGTCGCACGGGCATTGCTGGATCGCGGCGAGCGGGTGGTCGGGATCGACAACCTGAACGACTACTATGATGTGCGGCTGAAGCGGGCGCGGCTCGACCGGCTGGCCGGCCGGCCGGGCTTTCGTTTCCATGCGATCGACATCGCCGACCGCGCGGCGATGGCGGGGCTGGCGGCGGCGGAGCCGGGGATCACCGGCATCGTGCACCTCGCGGCGCAGGCCGGGGTGCGGTATTCCATGGTGGCGCCGTTCGCCTATGCCGCATCGAATCTGATGGGGCATCTGGTGATCCTGGAGACCGCGCGGAACCTGCGCCGGCTGCGCCACCTGGTCTACGCCAGTTCGTCCTCGGTCTATGGGGCCAACCGGACGCTGCCATTCGCCGAGGCCGACCGGGTGGACACGCCGCTGTCGCTGTATGCCGCGACCAAGCGGGCCGACGAACTGATGAGCCACGCCTACGGCCACCTGTACGGGCTGCCGCAGACCGGCCTGCGGTTCTTCACGGTCTACGGACCCTGGGGGCGGCCGGACATGGCGTATTTCAGCTTTGCCGAGGCGATCCTGCGGGGCGAGCCGATCACGGTGTACGACGAGGGCCGGGTGAAGCGGGACTTCACCTATATCGACGACATCGTGGCGGGGGTGGTGGGCTGCCTGGACCGGCCGCCTGCGGCGGCGGCCGGGGCGCCGCCGGTGCGGCTGCTGAACATCGGCAACAACCAGGCGGAGTCCGTCTCGGCGCTGGTCGCGCTGCTGGAGCAGGCGCTGGGGCGGCAGGCGGTGGTGCGGTTTGCGCCGCGTCCGGCGGCGGATGTGGAGGAGACCTGCGCGGCGGTGGAAGCGATCTCCGCGTTGACCGGGTTTGCGCCGCGGACGCCGCTGTCGGAGGGGATTCCGCGGTTCGCCGCGTGGTTGCTGGCGTGGCGGCGGACGATCTTGTGACAGGACGGCGAAAAGGGGGTTGACCGGGTCCGGCGTCTCCCCTAGAAACCGGCCACCGGACGAACGGGGGGCTTGCAAGGCCACCGAGCTTCCGGTAAAACTCTCGGCCTCGCGCTGAGAGGTCTCAGTCGAGAAGGAACCGATCGGCTTCCGTGAAGCGGGGCTGGTCGGATCGGTTTTGTTCATTGACAAGTAAATCTGGGATTGGAAGGGATACGTTGGCGGCGTCCTTTATCCTGAGCACGTGAGTGTGAAGGTGTGGGCATTTGGTTTGGCATGGTTTCGTCTTGGGACCATGGTTATCTGGATGCTTGGGGATG
>CAIVPZ010000063.1 GCA_903907955.1 uncultured Acetobacteraceae bacterium
ATGGCGGATTTCTGCGGCGGCCGTTCCGCAGGCGGACGCATGCTGCACCTGCTTACCCGGGGTTTTGCCCCGGTTACCGCAAGCGTCTACAACCCACTGAAAACACGCTGATCTCCACCACCCCGGAATCCAGTATGAGCCACGTTCGTTTTTGCACGGAGGCGAGACCTGACGGATTTCTGCCGATTTTCCCTTTCAAAACCCTCTTTCAGAATCGCGCCGAAAGGCAATGCCCATCTGCAAGGCCCGTTAGCGTGCAGTTTTGTACAAATCGTGTGGTGACCCCGTGTTCACCTGGCGTGCTCGCCCCGGCCGCATCCTCTGGCTTCCGCGAATAAGAAACGAATTCAGAACAGAATCGTCCCGCTGCATGCGGCTGCGTTATTGACGTCAATGAGGGATTGCCCTATGCGCGCACCAATGTTTCGTTGCCGTGTGTGCGGTTCTCCTTGGGGTTGGCGAGGATTTTTGTCATGCACGGACACAAGCAATACAACCAAATATACTATCTTCAATTCCTCGTCACCTCGGATGCCCAGACCGGAGCAGAATGATGTTACAAAGCGAAAAAAAAGCACCCGTCTGGCAAGTAATCGCCTTCTATGCGGTTATGACAGCAATCGTCTTGTACCCGATCTATACAGTTCAGGCGCCTTGTTTGGTTGACTACCTGAACCACTTGGCGCGGATGCATATTCTGGCTAACATTGACCACTCGGAGGCGCTAAGCAGCTCCTACAGGGTACACTGGCAAGCGATACCGTACCTTGCGATGGACGCTTCGTTCGTGGTTCTAAACAACGTTGCGACAATCTACGATGCTGGGCGGATATTCATTGGGATTTGTATACTGCTACCGGTTTTTAGCGTGGCAATGTTGCATTTTGTATTATACCGCCAGCTGAGTTTTGTTCCCACAACGGCGTTTCTATTTTGCTACAACGCCTTGCTGGCGTGGGGGTTCCTGAATTATCTGCCTGCTCTCTGCCTTGCGGTCATTCTGTTTGCTGGCTGGATCGGCAGTGCTGGATGGCCGCGATGGCCGCGCGCGGCGCTGTTCTCCCTGCTGGCTCTGGCGCTATATCTCAGCCATCTGGTGGCGTTCGGGGCCTATTGCCTTATGGTAGGAGGCTTCGAACTGGGGCGCGCCTGGCGAAGCGGCTTTTGCCCCTGGCGCGAGATCATGGCCGACTGGTTAGCGGCCGGGCTGCAGGCAATTCCGGCCATTATCCTTGTCCTGAGCGTCGATGTGGAACGCCCGTTTGCGGGTCCCGTACAGACGGTCTATGGCGACCTGGGCACCAAGTGGTTCGCACTCTCTTCGCCCGTTTGGTTTTTCCGCGACCACGTTTCTAACATGCTCCCCGCCGGCTTCGCGTTAATCGTGCTGACCTCTGGCCTGCTGAGCGGTCGGCTGCGCCTGGCATCCGCAGTCTTGCCAGCAATCCTCGCCGTCGGCGCGGCGGCTGTCTGCATGCCGAGTGTGCTGTTTGGCACCTACGGCATGGATTTTCGCCTGCCGCTGTTGGTGGTATTGCTCCTCATCGGCGCAACCAACACGACCGAACGGACCGGCCGAGTTCTACAAAGTGTCGTGCTTGGCGGTCTTTTGGCGTTAACCGCGCTCAGCTCGGCAGATATTGCCACCGTGTTGCGGAAAGTCGATGGGCAGATTTCCGACATGCGCCAAGTCGTCAGCACGATGCCGCGTGGGATGCGCCTGCTGGTGGTAAACGCGTCCGGTCCCGTGCACTCCCTCGCACCGTGGTCGACGACATGGCACATGGCGATGGTTGCAGTGATCGACCGCGACGCCTTCGTGCCCACTCTTTTCACCGGCTTGAGCACCGTGCGCCCTGCGCCTGAATTGCGGGACTCAAGCACGCCGAATGGCCGTCCAATTAGTTTGTCTGACCTGGCAGATGGATTGGGGCGCAGGGATGGTCCAGCCGGGGCCGAATCGAGTGGGACAGGCCAGCGAATCTACTGGTTGGGCTGGGAAGCCAAGTTCGATTATGTTCTGATCGAGCATTTCGACAACCGGCCATCAATGCTGCCGGCTAATCTTCGGCAGGTTGCAACTTCGTCGGTCGCGGATCTTTATCGGATCGACAACACCATCATTCCCTGACCGCCGTGCATATACAACTGCCGCCGATCGGCAGCGTCCGCCCAGCCTCGATGCGACCGTATTCGACTGCAAGCAAGCGGTCCATCAGCCACGCCGCCGCGCCCGCCGGGGCGTGTTCCGCGGCATCGCGCTCAGGATCAGACCCGCGGTGCAGGCCAAGGCGGCTTGGCACCGTACGGAGGCAGAAAATGAGCGGTGGCAGCGGAGCGAACATGTAGGAGGCAAACTCGATTCGAAAACGTGACCCCGCAAGTACACGGGCGAGACTGGAAAGCGTGTAGCGGCGGAAATGCCCAGCGATCGCGTCGTCGCCAGAGGCGAGGAATGGATAGGCCGGAACGGTCAGGAACAGCCGCCCACCCGGCCTTAGTAGCGTATGCAACTGTCGTAAGGCGGCAGCGTCGTTCTCAATGTGCTCGAGCACATCGAACATGCCTGCCGCCGCGATGCAACCTGATGGCAACCCAGTGTCTTCCAGCCGCGCGCAGATTACCGGTTCCAGGCCGCGGGCACGGGCAGCCTGGGCGCCATCGATCCCAGGTTCAACCAGAACGCAGGCAATGCCCGCGTCCGTCAGGCCCTTCGCCACGTAACCATTACCGCCGCCGATGTCGAGAAACGGGCCATCCGGCGGGAAGCGACGAACCAAGCTGATGATGCAGCGATTGCGGTGGCGGAACCAGAACGATCTGTCCTCGACCGCGAGGCAGGCAGCATTGCCGTTTGCGGGGTAAGAAACCCGTGCCTGCTGGCAGGCGAACCAGAGGCCATTATCGCGCTGTTCGAGACCAGGCGCAAGGGATGCAAGATCGAGGGGCATGGACATCAGGGACATCTCATGGCCGTTCCTTCTCCCGGTAATAGCCGAGCACGGCCGCAGCCACTTCTGCGACATCGCGGTCCGTGAGGTCGAAGTACATCGGCAGCCGCAGCAGGCGACTGCTGACGTCCTCGGTTACCGGCAGGCTTGCCTGCGGCACGCCCAGGGATCGGGCGAAAGGTGCGGAATGCAGCGGCACGTAATGAAAAACTGCGAGGATGCCGGCCTGGCGCAAATGCGCGATAAGCGCTGTCCGCTCGCCAAGATCGGCAGCCAAGACATAGAACATATGATGGTTTGTAGTACAGTGCTGCGGAACGCTGGGAAGACGGATCAAGCCCCGCTCGGCCAGCGGGGCAAGCATGCCGGCATAGCGGTCGCAGACCTCGGCCCGCCGCGCAGTGATCTTGTCCATGTTCTCGAGTTGGCCGACCAGAAAGGCGGCGAGCATATCGGATATCACGTAAGAGGACCCGATATCCACCCAGGTGTACTTGTCTGCCTGCCCGCGCAGGAACTGGCTGCGGTTGGTGCCTTTCTCGCGAATAACTTCCGCCCGCGCCACCAACTGAGGGGCATTAATGATTAGTGCGCGCCCTCTCCGCAGGAGAAGTTTTTTGTTTCGTGAAAGCTGTAGCAGCCCATATGGCCGATCGTACCCAGCCATTGATCCTTGTACTTGGCAAAGACACCTTGCGCAGCATCCTCGACAACCAGCAGGTGATGGCGCCGAGCGATCGCCATGATCTCGTCCATCTCGCATGCAACGCCGGCGTAATGGACCGGGAAAATGGCCCGGGTGCGCGGGGTGACCGCCGCTTCGATCAGGCGCTCGTCGATATTCAGCGTGTCCGGCCGGATGTCCACGAACACCGGTTTGGCGCCCCGCAGCACGACGGCGTTGGCGGTGGAGACGAAGGTGTAGGATGGCAGAATCACCTCGTCGCCGAGCTGCAGGTCGCAGAGAAGCGCCGCCATTTCGAGGGCCGACGTGCAGGACGTGGTCAACAGGATGCGCCCCGCGCCGAAGCGATCCTCCATCAGTCTCTGGGCGCGCCGAGTGAACGGCCCGTCGCCGCTGGCATGGCCGCCGGCTACGGCCTGGCCCACATAGATCAATTCCGACCCGACGATGCAGGGCTTGTTGAAGGGGATGTGGATCGTCATGGCGCAGACCTTGTGAGGAAGGAAAAATCGTTTCCGGCAGGAGTGGGAAACACCCAGTATTTCTGAAGAGCGAACAGAAGAACAGGTAGTGTCAGGATCACTCCGCCCTGCACCCTCTCATGGGCGATATCTGCCCCGTCCACGAAAATCACAAGGGTCACGAAATTGATCACATACCCGATGACGTAAGTGGCGACATAGCGCAGCAATGCACCGAAATTGCCGCCGTGATAGCGAAATGTCACACGGCGATTTAGCAGGAAACCGGCCAGGACACCGGTGCAATAGGTGCAGGTCATCGCGGCGCGGCTTCCCAACAACGAATAGGTCAGCAGCAGATAGGCGCCATACAGAGCGACGTTGAGGCCCAGGCCGATGGCGGCGTAGCGGATGAACTGTCTGCCGATCATGACGCCGGCAGCTTCACCGGCCCGAACGGACACCAATGCAGCGTAATGGCCGGCGCGGGAAACCGGAAGCCCAAGGACACGTAAAGGTTGTGAACCGCGACGTTGTGCGAGGAAATGCTGGTAGAAACCTCCTGTGCTCCCTCGCGATGGTGGAACGCAAGCATCGCCTGCCAGACGCGCCTTCCAAGCCCCTGTCCCGCGAGGCCAGGGGCGAGGCCGACGAGGGACCAGAAGCGGCTGGCTGGCGTTGGCTGTTCCACCACCATAAAAGCAATGATTCGCCCGCCCATCAGGCATTTGAGCACGCGCTGGCCGGGGTGCCGAAAGGCATTCGCCGCCCACACGGCATAGCGGCGATTGCCGATTTCCGGGCCCACCTGTGGATCGACGTGGAGCCGCCCCGTCTCGAAAATCTGCGCCGCAATAGCGGTTATCTCCGCCGCGTCCGCCCCAACCGCCGGGCAAATGACGATCCCGGCGTCTTCGGTGAACCTCTCGAGTCTTCCGACGGTCGGCCGGTAGTTTAATTCAATGAACCTGAAGCCCTGTGCCTCCAGGAACGCGCATTCGATCAGACGGTCCTGGGCCAGCCGGCAACTGACCAACTTGACGTCGTTGCCTATGCACCAGTCGCGGAAGACGTCAAAGGTTTGGGCTGCATTAGGCCCTATTCCCATGTGGATCGACGAAATGGCGGCGGTGTTGGCCTGAAAGATAGGCCGATCCCAAGGCGCTAGATGGTAGCACAGGCTGAGCGCAGGGCTCTCGGATCGTTCCTCGAAATAACTAAACACCGTTCTTTGTCCAACTGGGATCCGATACCGCTTGGACGATAGGTCCGTCGGGGTCGGAAACAGCAAGAACCTCCGCGATCACGTAGGCTGGGCGATCCATCGTGCGGAAATGCATACGAGCAAGGTATTCGCCGATGATGCCGAGAGCGAAAAGTTGCGCGCCAGAAAAAATTGAAATAATAGACGCAAGAAAGGCAAATCCCGGGACTACGCTGCCACGGATTAAGTAATTTATAATAATAAAAATCTGGAGCGACACACCAAACAGAACGAAGGCAAATCCAACCATGCTGGCGATTTGCAGCGGGAAAGTACTGAAGCCAGTCATCAGGTTAAACGCATGTCGGATAAGTTTGCTAACCGTGTAACCAGACACGCCCGCGGCGCGCGGCGCGTGACGCACCCTGATAGCCGTGAAGCGCGCGGTGGTCCAGGTCAGCAGGACGTCGACCGACACGGAGGGACTGCGATACTCCCGGAAGCCTTCACGGAGACGTGTCCGGAAGACCCGAAATGCGCTCACGTTGCGTGCGGTTTCAGCGCCCATGGCGCTGGCAAGGGCAAGCTTGGTCAAACGCGACGCAATGTCGCGCAGGAACCCGTGCTGTTCGGTCTGCGGTGCGCCATACACAACATCATGGTCGTCTCCAAGCGCCGTCAGCATTGGCGCGATCTCGCTTACCGGATGCTGCAGATCGTCGTCCATGGTGACGATGATATCGTGCCGCGCCGCCCGGATGCCGCAAAGAAGGGCGTTATGCTGGCCGTAGTTACGGCTCATCCGAATGCCGCGCACCCGCGGGTCGGTGCCAACCAAGCTTGCAATGATTGACCAAGACCTGTCTCCGCCATCATCCTCGACAAAAATAATCTCGAACACTGGCGTTATAACCATCATTGCCGAAGTAATTTGACAATATAAATCACGCAGCGTCTGTTCTGCACGAAATACAGGGACGATTACCGAAACTGTCAACATCCAGTGCGCTCCGAATAAGATGTAATATGGGACAACCTTTGAATCATCCGCATTTCCAGAACAACCATTACCCTTGGTCACGGCCGTCCCAAGCCGCTAGGATCGGGATTGCAAACCGCACCAGCGACCCCGCCACATTTTGGGACAGTGTCCCCCATATAAAAGCTGGCCGCGTGTTACGATAACGATAAAACGCAGTGTTTGCAATGCAGCTCCATTCATTGCCCCTGCTGCTCTGGCCGGCCGCCGCGCGGCAACGGACGTGCCGGCGCGGGTGCGTTCCGTCCCCCTTCCTGGCCAGAACTAACCAACTGGCCTCCTGGTACGAATAACGGGACGAAACATGAACATCAAGCCGCTTTGGCGAACGGCGTGGGCGGGGTCCGGAGCGGCCTCAACCCGTCTTCGGTTTCCGCCGTCCTCCGGTCTGTGACCCAGACGTAATCACCGGTCAGGTTCACGTGCTCCCAGCCCAGAGGGGAGAGATGGGCCAGGAGACGATCGGGGACGTCTTCCGTCTTGCGTAGGGTGGCGACGGCGCGCTCCAGGTATCGGGTGTTCCAC
>CAIVPZ010000064.1 GCA_903907955.1 uncultured Acetobacteraceae bacterium
GCGCAACGACAGCCGGGTGCGTTCGTTCATTGGTCGCTGGGATATCAGTCGTAGGCTGGGTGATGGGAGCCGGATGAGCCGAGAGGTTCCCGTCCGGTTCTGAGAGGGGCCGAAGGTGAAACTCCTTCGGCCTACTCACCCATCGCTACACCCCGGCCGCCGCGCGCGGGGTGTCCCGCACCGTCAGCAGTTCCTCCCAGCAGGTGGTGAACCGGGGCGAGACATGCTCGCGGCGCAGCCTCCACGCGCGGCGGATGCCAGAGGCGGCGAAGGTCACGGTGTCGCGCCCGTAGCGACGATTGAGCACATCGACGGCGCGCATGCGCGCCCGCGAGCGGCTGTCGTCGGGCCAGTCGAATAGGCCGCCCATCACGCTCGCCGCCGGCAGCAGGTCAAGCAGCATGACACCCGCTTTCTTGTAGCGGAAGCCGTCGCGCCAGAGGGCGGCGAGGCCGCGCCGGGCGGCGGCGATCAGCCGGCCGGTGTCGGCCGTGGCAGCGCCGAGTTGCACCGCCTGCTCACGCGCATATTGGGCGTCTTGCGGCCGGAAGCGGTTGGTCATGACGAACACCACCACCCGGCCACACGCCAGATGCTGCCGGCGCAGCTTCTCGGCGGCGCGCATGACGTAGGTGGCGACCGCCTCCTCCATCTCCGCCCGGGTCTCGATCATCTGCCCGAACGAACGCGACACCATGATGCTCTTCCGATCCGGCGGCGCTTCCTCGATCTCGATGCAGGGGATGCCGCGCAACTCGGCCTGGGTACGCTCCAGCACGACGCTGAAGCGTTCGCGGATGAACCGGGCATCGGCGCGCTTGAGCGCCAGCGCATCGCCGATGCCGAGCGCCTGCAGCTTTCGGGCGAGGCGGCCGCCGATTCCCCAGATGTCGCCGAGTTCCATGCCGGCAAGCTGGTTATCGATCGCCGCCTCGTCGAGCAGCACACAGACGCCGCCGCAGGCAGGGTCTTTCTTGGCCCTGCGGTTGGCCACCTTGGCGAGTGTCTTTGTCGCGGCAATGCCGACCGAGACCGGGATGCCGGTCCATTGCAGCACGGTGCGGCGCAGCTCGCGCGCATGCGCGTCCAGCCGGCTCCCGAAACCGCGAAGATCGAGGAACGCCTCGTCGATCGAGTAGACCTCCAGCTCCGGCGTGAAGCCGGCGAGGGTGCGCATCACCCGCGCGCTCATGTCGCCGTAGAGCGTGTAGTTCGACGAGCGCACGATCACGCCCTGCGTGTCCACGCGCTTCCGGCACACATGCCACGGCTCGCCCATGGCGATGCCAAGCGCCTTGGCCTCGTTCGACCGGGCGATCACGCAGCCGTCGTTGTTCGAAAGCACGACCACAGGCTTGCCACGCAACGCCGGCTGAAACATCCGTTCGCAGGAAGCGTAGAAATTGTTGCAGTCGACCAGCGCGATCGGGGCAGGCATGGCCGCCCTCACAGCATGCGGATGGATCGGGTGACGACGCCCCAGACCTCGAAGGCGCGCCCCTCGCCGACCTCGATGTCGGCGAAAGCCGGGTTCTCGGCGCGCAGCCTCACACCCCCTGCCCTGCGCTCGTAGCGCTTCACGGTGAATTCGCCGTCGAGCAGCGCCACAACGATGCAGCCGTTGGTCGGCTCGACCGAGCGGTCGACGATGGCGATATCGCCGGGAAAGAGGCCCGCGCCGGTCATGCTATCGCTGGCCAGCCGCACCGCGAAGGTGGCGGCCGGGTTGCGGATCAGCAGCTCGTTGAAGTCAAGCGGGCTGTCCAGATAGTCGTCGGCCGGCGACGGAAAGCCGCACGGCGCGCGCGCCCCCGCCAGCGGCACGCTCGCGCGTGTGCGTTGCTCGATGTCGAGGAAGGCCTGGATATCCCCGGCGCGGAGCGGCCTGGCCGACAAGGTGCGGGCGAGCCTCGCCACGGCGACGGGCAGGCGCACAACCGTGGTCGGCTCGCTGCGCGGACGGCCGCCCATTCCCTTTCGGCTGACCCGGTAGCGTCCGGTCATGGCCCCTGCGCCTGAGTTTCGGTAACGTCTACTCATGGCCGATATGGTGTCGTGTGGCAACCAAAATCGGCATTCGCCCGGCCTCGCTCAGGCGCGCCATTCAGCCCACAGACGCCAACGCGGCCCGCACCCCCTCGTCTTGAATCCCGCCCTCCGCCCGCGCTAACAACCGTCGCGCCGCCACGTCTCCGGGTTTCCCCAATGTCCGACCATGTCCTCGGAGACCGTCTAAAACCTGGGGGGTATCCTTGACCAGCCTGATCGGCCTGGCCCCACCCAGCTGAGTTGCACGGCGGCGATCGACCCGATCAGACTCGATAACTTGGGGGTTATCGCGGGTGAGCGGGTCAACCGCCGCCGTGCAGCGCAATTGGCGGGCCCGGGCCGATCAGGCCGCCCTGGCCCCCCACAAATTGGACGGTCTCCTCGATCTCGCGTCCGTCTCACCGATCGTGCGCTCATTCTCAAACAGCGTGCGTCGGACGTGCCCTATAGTCTCAGCTAATCTGCGTCAGAAACCGCCCTTGATTGCGCGTCGGCCACATTTCGATTGCGCGCCGCTACACTTAGCCTCATGTTACTTTCGTTGGCGTTCGCTGAAAAAGGATAAGCGCATGAGGGGGATTGTCGCCTTCATTCTGCTCGGACTGACGGCCGGCGTGCGAGCCGCCGCGGAGCCGCCGCCGCCCCCCGTCCCCATTCCGCTGCCGACGAGCACCGACGCGGGGTGCCTCATTCAGAGCGACTTCCGGAGCGAACGCGGCGGCCCTCATCGCAATTTCGAGACGGTCGTCCTCCAGGGCCGCGACGTCGTTCACTACTGGCGCGACAACGGCAGCGTGACGTCCGGATGGGTGCGGGGCCAGGTCATCTCGAGTGAGGCCACCGGGCCGGGCTGCATCATCCAGAGCGACTTCAAAAGCGGCGATCATGGGAACTTCGAGGTCGTCGTCCCCGAGGGGAGCGCGCTCGTCCATTACTTCCACGACAACGGCGACGTCACGAGCCCGTGGCGGCGCGGGCAGATCATCTCGACGCAGGCGACCGGGCCGGCGAGCCTCATCCAGAGCGACTTCAGGAGCGGCGATCACGGCAATTTCGAGGTCGTCGTCCTCGAGGGCCGCAACCTCGTCCACTACTTCCACGACAACAGCGACGTGACGAGTCCGTGGCGGCGCGCCCAAGTCATCTCGACCGCAGCGACCAGCGGCGGCGCGATCATTCAGAGCGACTTCAAGAGCGGCGATCACGGTAACTTCGAAGTCGTGGTTCGCGAAGGGGCGAACCTCGTCCACTATTTCCACGACAACGGCGACGTCGCCAATCCATGGCGTCGCGCGCAGACGATCTCGACCTCCCCGGGATCGGCGGCAGAAATCATCGAAAGCGACTTCAAGAGCGGCGACCATGGCAATTTCGAGGTCGTGACCGTCGAAGGCGGCTCCCTCGTCCACTATTTCCACGACAACGGCGATGTCGCCAATCCCTGGCGCCGCGGGCAGACGGTGGCCACCGGCGTCGGCGGCAGTCGGGTCGGCCTCATTCAGAGCGACTTCGCCAGCAGCGGCCACGGCAATTTCGAGGCGGTCGCGCTGACCGGCGACCAGACGCGCCATTTCTTCCACGACAATAGCGACGCCACGTTGCCCTGGCGGCCCGCGCAGATCGTTTCCCCGATCGCCCGCAGCCAGAAGATCTGCCAGTTAACCGGCGATCTCGACCGCCAGACCAGCCACGCCACCATCAACCTCACTCAATCCCGGGCCCAGGCGAAAGGCACGGATCTCGGATACCCCTTCCTACACGACGGGCGCCTCTATTTCGCGTTCGGCGACACCCATTCCGACGCCGACGTTCCGGCCGGGGCCGACAGTCTCGCCTTCACCCGCGATGGCGAGCCCGAGGCCTGCCTGCATCTGACCTTCGAGGCCAGCGGCGGCGCCTTCGTCCCGGTTGCCGCCCCCGGCGTTTCGATGGGATGGTTCGAGGTGCCGACCACGGGTTTCAGCGCCGACGGCGCGATGTACGTGTTCGTCTGGACGGACCATCGCGACCTCGGCGGCGGCCACTTTACCGATCCGGTCGGGCACGCGGCCCTTTTGCGTTCCGACGACAACGGCCGCACGTATCGGCTGATCTGGGATCGTCTCGGCGACCAGCTCGTCTATCTTTCTGCGGCCGTCGTCGACAATCGGGACGTCCCCGGCCTCGACCTCGGCGAGGGCAAGAGCCTGATGATCTGGGGAAGCGGCAAGTTCTACCGCCAGAGCAACCCGCACCTCGCTGTCCTCCCCCTCGCTGAGGTCGAGAACAAGGCCGCCGTCCGCTACTTCAACGGCCTCGACGGCCACGGCTTGCCCATCTGGGGCGCGGCGCCGGACCCCGACCCCAACGTGGGAAAGCTGTTCGAGCAGGCCTGCGTCGGGGAACTGTCGGTCGTATGGAACCGCAACCTCGGCGAATGGCTGATGACCTACAATTGCGGGCTTCCGGGCTTCAACGGCGTCGTCGCGCGGGTTTCGCGCACGCCGTGGGGGCCGTGGAGCGATCCCGCCCTGCTGTTCGACGCGAGCGCCGACGCCGGCTCCTGCCACTTCATGTACGGTCCGAACGGCTGCGGCCCTGAACCCGATCCGGAGACGCCCAGGAATTCGGACGGATCCGTCGCCGACGGCGGCGTCTACGCACCTTACGTCATCAAGCCTTACACGCGCGGCGGACCGCAGCAGACGACCATCTACTATGTAATGTCCACGTGGAACCCCTACCAGGTCATGCTCATGCGCGCGACCCTCGCGGCGCCGAGCCCGCTCCCGTTCGGACCGGACACCTGCAAATCCGGCTTCGTCTGGCGCGAAGCGATCCCCGACGACCATGTCTGCGTGACCCCGGCGACCCGTGACGCGACCGAGGCGCAGAACCGCGCGGCCGACGCCCGTCGCTCGCCGGACGGAGGCGCGTCCGGACCAGACACCTGCGCGCAAGGGTTCGTCTGGCGCGACGCTTATGAGGGCGACCACGCCTGCGTGACGCCCGCCGATCGGGCCGCAGCCGCCGCGGACAATCGCGCCAGCTCATCGCGCAGAGCCGGGGCGCCCTGACCTCACTCGGACTGAGGTCATAGCGTGATCTGTTATCTGATAGAGTCGGCGACAGACGCGGTGGCTGTAGCCTCCCGGTGGGTTGTTGGTGGCGCTTTCGCGCCGCCCCCTCAATCCGGGCTGGCGTGACTCCGTTTCCTGTCGCCGCTCATCGAACCGGACGTGCGGAACTATCGCATCAAATGTGGCGCGCCACATTTGATGCGTAATGTGGCGCCGGTGGATATGTGGCGTCCAGCGCCGAAGGTGGCCGCCAGGGCCGGGTGGCGGCATTTGAACGCCACATAACAAAATGACCGAGAGTCGTCGGGCCGTAAGCGGGGCGCGGACGCCACGTTGCGCGGCGCGGGGCGTTTCAGGCCAGATGTCGTCCATTGCGGAGGGCGACGTGATGGCTCGGCAGGCTTCGGACGCAAGGGACGCTCATACGACTGGTCATACGAGCGGTCGCAATCCGGGTGTGGTGGTGACCGGCCGCGGCAAGCCCCGCCGACGCTGGACGGCCGAGCAAAAGCGCCAGATCGTGGCCGAAAGCCTGGAGCCGGGCGCGTCGGCGGCGACAGTAGCGGCCAGGCACGGGATCAGCAGCGGGCAGTTCTACGCTTGGCGGCAACAGCTTCTGCTGCGCGGCGCGCTCGGTGCCGCGGCCGAGACCACGGCGCGTCCGGTGCGCGGCGATGTGACGATGATCGCCCCACGTCCGGAGGCCAGCGTTTCTGCGCCGCCGGAACCAGACATCCCCGCAGCGGCCGTCGTTCCGGCGGCGCCTGCTCAGCCGGACGCCGCCAGCATGCTGCCAGGTGGCGTGCCGGCACCGGCGAACGAAGGCCTCGTCGTTGAGCGCTCTTCTATGGCCGGTCGCGGGAGCGCCCTCAACCGGCCAGAACTAACCAACTGGCCTCCTGGTACGAATAACGGGACGAAACATGAACATCAAGCCGCTTTGGCGAACGGCGTGGGCGGGGTCCGGAGCGGCCTCAACCCGTCTCCGGTTTCCGCCGTCCTTCGGTCTGTGACCCAGACGTAATCACCGGTCAGGTTCACGTGCTCCCAGCCCAGAGGGGAGAGATGGGCCAGGAGACGATCGGGGACGTCTTCCGTCTTGCGTAGGGTGGCGACGGCGCGCTCCAGGTATCGGGTGTTCCAC
>CAIVPZ010000065.1 GCA_903907955.1 uncultured Acetobacteraceae bacterium
ACACCGACGTGCCCGGCCGCCGGATCGTCAGGCTCGCCGTGCCGGCCGGAACCGACGGCGGCAGGCAGATTTGCAGCCGCTCGCCGCCGGGCAGTTCCGTCGCGCAGAGCGGGCTTCTCGGCCCGACATCCTGCCGGCGCAACGCGCCGGCGAGGATGGCGATGTCTTCCAGATCGTCATAGTCGAACGGCAGATCGTGCCGGGCGAACACCCCCTTCTGCCGGACGAACACCTCGCCGGGCTTGTTGATGGCGATCTCCTCGGTCGCCGGATCATCCAGCCAGTGCAGGATCGGCTTGAGCAGATGCCGGAGCTGCGGCGCGGCCTCACTGGCCATAGGCGGCGCCGGTCACGCGCAGGTTGTAGATGTCCGAGAAGTCGAGGTCTCTGGCGACGAAAATGGCGACGTTGTCGCCCTGGTTCTTCTCCAGCGTGGGCGGGATGTTGATCGTAGCCTGCAAGGCGGTGTCGGACACGTTCGTCCCGTTGGACTGGAACGAGTTGAAGAACGTGCCGCCGCCCGATCCCGCGTTGGCGGCCAGCGCGGTGCCGGTCTGCAGGCCGCCCTGGATCACCGACAGCAGGATCGCCGAGCCAAAGCGCTCCCACCAGTGATTGTTGACGCCGCCCGGTAGACCTGAACGGCCCAGCTCGTCCGTCCCCGGCGAGGACAGTTCGATCACCGCATGGTCCGGCGTTTCGGCGCGGTCCCACAGCACGAACACCCGATCCTGGCCCTGGGCAAGGCCATGGCCGATTTCGCCGACGACGATCGTGCCGCGATCGAGCAGCACGACGTTGCCCGTCGTGCTGCGCACGTCCTGCGGCAGCACGCATTTCACGTAGCCGGCGAGCTGGCTGTCGATCGCCGTTTGCAGGGTGCAGGGGATCATCGTCCCCATGGTCACCATCATGTCGGGATGCGGCAGCAGCCGGGCCTTGGAGCCGCTCAGCACCGTCGGCTTGAGCATGTTCGCCAGCGCCGATGGTTGTGCGGCAGCCAGGCTTGCCTGGGCGCCGGTCACCAGGCCGGCAGGAGACGGCAGCGCCGCCGCAGGCTCCACCACGCCCCCGCCGCCCGAAAAAGCGAAGATGGGGCTTTCCGCCGGTGTCATCTCGTGCTGCCGCGGCGGCGCGAACATCGCGGCCGCCGGCGCCGCCGCCGGCATGGGCAACGCGCCGGGCGCGGCGGTGGGGGGCGGTGACTGTGGCGGCGGCTGACGCAATGCCCCGCCGGTCCAGGCGGCCAGGTCAGGTTGCGGCTTCACCTCCTGGGTGGCCTTGGTGAGGTGACTGATCCAGATGAAGGAGAGGAACACCACCAGCACCAGGCCGGCGACGCCGATTTTCTGCACCGCGGTAAGCTGGCGGCCTGGCGCACCCGAGACGATCGACCCCGGGGCGTTGACGCCGCCCGGCACGCCATTGTTCCCGTTGCCGCTCATTGTGGTGCATCCTTGACGACGCGTTGTACGTTCGGGCTGGTGGTTTCGGTTTCCGGGTTCTTGCCCACCGGATCGAATGCGCGGTTCCAGATGGCGAGCACCGTGTCGCCGTCCCGCAGCCGCCAGCCACGCGCCACCGAGTCCACCTGCACGAGATCACCTTTCACCGCGTAATTCGGCGTGGCCTCCTTGCCATCGGGATTGATGACGAAAACGGAGGGAATGCGGACGTTGCCTGGAAAGCGGAACACGGTGCTGTAGCCGTTGTCGAACACCTCCAGCGGCAACAGGGTGCGGTTGCCCTGGGCGATGTAGTGCCAGTTCCGCTCGCCCGAGAACGGGTCCCTCGCCCTCTGTTCCATTTGCTGATGCGCAAGCTGCAACTGGTATTGCGCGGCCCTGGCTTGAGCCTCGGCCAGGTCCTTGGCGGCCTGCGCCGCCGCCGCCGCACTCTGCCGCGCGGCGTCATCGGCCGGATAGGTGAACTGGACGCTGTAGTAGATCCCGGGTGCGGTCACGCTGAGGCTCTCGGCCGGGACGGTCGTGATCTCGTACACGTAGCGGCGCATCTCGCCGCCTTCCGTCGAGGTCAGCACGATGGCCGGCTGCAGCGGCAAGGCTTCCTGCGACTTGAGAAACAGGAAGTTGCCCTTCGGCATCGCCTTGAGGTTCTTGCTGTCGGTCACCGCAACGGCCGTGACCGTCTCCCTGGGACCGAAAGCAACCACGAGCGTCGCGCCCACCGCGGTCGAGAGATGCACCACCTGCCCGGGGTTGTACGCGAGGTAACGCATGCGCGCATCCTGCCGGCCGGGGACCGGATGCTCCTCCGCCCAGGCGGGCAATGACAGGGCGGATGCGCAGAGCAGTACCAACGCGAAGCGTTTCATTGGGCGCTGTCCTCCGCAGCCTGATAGGACATGACGATCACCCCGCCAGGGTTCCTCAGGCGCAGCGCAATCGGCAGCGTGGCAACCGTCCCGAATTGCAGCGTCGCCGTCCACGTCGTCACGACGGCCTGCTGTCCGGTGATGGTTAGAACGCGGCGGTAGCGAATCTGCTGCACATCCGCGGCGATGTTCGCCGACGAGATGTGCTGGATCTCGATCACGCCCTTCTTCCCGACTGTCATCTGCGGCGACGCCGCGTTGGGGTAGTTGAACCAGCCCTGGTACTGCGTGCGGGGCGCGTCGGCGCTCATGCCGGACACGGCGTCATATCCGTATTGCGCGGTGTCATAGCTGTAGCCCTCGCGCAACCGCACGTATTCCCACAGCGCCGCCGTCACCACCGCTTGGCTCTGCGTGGCCGGCAGCCGGGAAAGGGCGACCGAACTGTCCACCGTCCCGTCCGGGCGTACCCACAGATAGACCGGCACGACCTTCGTCAACGGCAGCAGCGAAGCTATCGTCCAGGCCTGCCCGAGATCGGCGAGGATGGCGATGCCGGCGACGACGGCAAGCGCCTTCGAGGTGCGCCTCACCGCGTTGGTCCGGTCACGCTGAAAGGATTCGACCTGCTTGTAGTGGTCACTCAGGCCAGCCCGGCCGACTGGCAGCGCAAGGCTCTCGGCGTTCATTCCGCCCCGCCGGAATGCGGTAGCTGAAGGTCCGCCGGGCTCGCCTGCCAGTGGCCGGTGTTCAGCGCGAAGACAGGACCCGTCGGGGTTGCCAGAACCTCGGTGTGGCTGCACCCAGCCAGGCCGATCAGCGCAGCGAGAGTCACAAGGGTTCTCACCCACGTTCTCCTTCTCGTGTTTTCAGTTGGGGGGAGCGTTGGGTGACGCCGCTCTACGTCGGCTTTCGCGTGGCCATCTTCACCACCTGCGAGGCGCCGCTGGTGAACGCGTTCATGACCGCCGCCCCAGGGCTAGTGCCCAGGCCGCCGCCGATCGTCGCGGCGATCGCCGGCAGGGAGATGATAATGAACGCGCCCATGGCGAAGAACATCGCGAGTTCGATCAGAATCTTGAGTTCGACCGACACCGCTTCTAGCCCAGACGATTGTTGCGCCAAGATGTACCGCATATAGGTTTTCTCGCCCGTCAGCACGATGGTCAGCGTGACGTTTATCAGCAAGGTCAGAAGGCTGTAGGTAATCAGCATCCCAATCCAGCGGTGCGTCACCGCCTTTGTCGCCTCGAACAGATAGCCAACGATCACAACAGGGCCGATCGCGACGATGATCCCGGTGACGATGATGGCGAACTCGTAGATCGCGAACGTCACGACAAGCAGCACCATTATCACAAGCTCGATCAGCACGAGGCTGACCGCGTCGATGATGTCATAGATTGCAATCTGCTTACCGACGGTTTCGACCGTGTGTTCCGTGACCTGCCACACATTATCGAAAGTCGCAGGAGTGGCAGTGACAATGGCTTGAGACCCACTCGCCGCTGTCGCGAACCAGTTTGGAATTGTCGTCATGAATAGCGTTTGCACGTAGTTCGTGAACAAGCCAGAAGATGTGAGGATGCCCACAACCAGAGCGACTTTGATGATCCTGGTGATGCCCCCTCTCGCGTCCATGTCGCCGCGCATCACCAAAATTCCCTGGATGATAATCCAGAGCGTAACGCACGCCATCAGTGGCGTCGCCACTGCCGCGAGCAAGGATGTTATGGACGACTGGATTCCGTTGCCGAATGCCTCACCGAAATTCGTCGCCATGTTCGTGAATGGGGTCTGGTCCATGTGCTACCGTGGCAGGTGCGCCGATGCGATTCGCGCAGCCTGGCACCACGCCAAAGGCGCCATGTTGCGAGAACACATCGAGAGAGTCATGGCAATCGCACCCGCGTCATGACCGTAATAGGCTGGATCGGCCTCTGGATCGGTCTTGTCCGCCCTCACAAAGCTGTCGGCCGTTGCGCCATGCATCGCGCTCGTGGCGTTCCGACAGTCGGCTGAGTTGTCGTAGCTATGATCGTTCTGGCACATCTTCAGGACGCTCTCACGCTCCTGCTGATGGGTTTGGTACCAGTCAACGGTATGCTGCGCACGCTCGAGCGCAAACGCAGGAGCCGCGCTCACTGCGAGAACCGCCGCCAACCCGACCACACGGAGGCGTATCATTTGAGCGTTCCGGTAAACATGGCTGCGGCCTGTTCATGGCTCTGCCGGGTGCTTTGGAGCGCTGCCTGCTGATCGGCTTGCGCCTGCGCCGTGACCATGGCCTGAAGGTTCTGCGCCTGGGCCTGCTGACCCTGGATCGCGTTGCTTTCGATCGCAATGCGGCCGTTGATCGCCGTCACCTGCTTGATGTCGGTCGCATCCTGCAACTCGGCCTGCATGGCGTTCAGATTCCCCTGGCGCTGCTCGATGGACGCCAGATTGGCCGCCGCGATCCCCTGGACGTTCGCCATGGAGATGGCAGAGCGGTTGAGCAGGGTGGCCTGCGGATCGGTACCCGTCGCCGTGAAGACGTGGTTCAGATTGAAGAATGCCTGCCCCTGGCTCGACAGCGTGTTGGCCGGGCCGGCAACCTGGCCCGGTATCGAACTCGCCGCCGGCATCGGGTTCTGCAGCGACGGCTGGTTCAGGGCGGGGAGCATCCCGGTGATGTTCGTTGGGTTGGTAAACATCCGGTAGGTCTGCACGAGCTGCTGCAGCTGCTGTTGCAGCTGCGCAAGCTCCTTCCCGGCCGTCACCACTTCTTTCAACGTGTTGGCAAAATTGCTGGCGTCGAAAACAGCCTGTTGCGCCCACGCACCATGACTCAGCGTCAGGCAGGCGGCCACCGCCACCGTTGCCAGAAGTTTCATCTTCAATGTGTTCGTCCCTTGGTTCAGTCTCGGGCTTCGTGATAGCGGGCCATGAACTGACCCAGCCAGGCAGATGGTTCCTCGCCAAATTCACGGCGCAGACGCTCAGCAAACCGCACCGTGTTCGCGCGGCCTGACAGCACGGCGACGTATTCGCGCATGTCGCCCAGGTCGAACTCGCAGATGACGCTGCCAGACTCCCGCTTGAGAAGGAAGCGGCGCTTGCCCAGGGCCATGTCCTCGCGGACGGCCTTGAACTCGCCTTCGGTGCATTTCAGGCCGTCGATGTAGGCTTCGCGGTCCGCCGTGGGCGACGGGTAGAGGATTTTGGTCATGCACTGCGCGACCAGGGACGACCCGAGCTTGGATTCCAGCACGTGCTCCGGCTGCTGCGTCGCCAGGATCAGCATCCCGTTGTTTTTGCGCACCGTCAGCAGGAACTTGTCCACCACGGCGGCGAACATCGGGTTGAGCAGGTAGGCGCGGAACTCGTCGCACGACATGACGAAACGGCGCCCATCCACCACTGACCCGACGCGATGCAGCAGATAGGCGGCGGCCGGCGCGCAGACCTCCTCGTAGTCAAGCAGGTGCGTCATGTCGAAGCCGATGATCGACGCCTCAAGCCGCACCTCATCGACGTCGCCGTCGAACGCCCAGCCGAGCGCGTTGCCGCGGCACCAGCGTTCCAGGCGGGCGCCGGCACCTTCAGCCGGGCCATGCAGCAGGAACTCACGCAGCCCGGCCAGCGACCGCATGTCCGGCTCATAGGAAAGCTGGCGGGCGATGCCGCGCTCCAGCCGGCGCGCTTCCTCGGACGATATGCTCCCCTTCCCGTCCCCCTCGATCAGGCCGGTGACCCATTCGCGCAGGAAGTCCCGCGCGGCCGGCGTGTCTTCCAGGCCGCGCAGCGGCGCCAGGCCGCTCGGCTCGCCACGGCGCAGTACAAGGTAGGTGCCGCCCGTCGCGCGGACCAGCAGTTCGCCGCCGCGGTCCTTGTCGAAGAAGATCACCGCCCCGCCCCGCTCGACCATGGACTGTTCGAGCATCGCCAGCAGGAACATGAGGAACGTGGTCTTGCCCGAGCCGATCGGGCCGAAGATCGCTGTCATGCCCACGTCGTCGACATGCGGCACGTAGTCATACGGCGTGCCGCCATCGGTACGGAACCGGGCGAGCGCCGGCCCCCAATGGCCTTGGGTCTTGCCCGCAGGGAAGTTGTCCAGGCTCGAAAACCCGGCAAAGTTGCGCGAGTTGATCGCCCCCGGCCGGGTGCGCCACTCGATGTTGCCGGGGAGCTGCGACCAGAAGGCCGCCTCCATCCCGATGCTTTCCTGCACCACGACCGAGCCGGTGTCGGTGAGGCGGGCGCGCGCCCGCGCGCCGCGGTCGCCGAGCTGCTTCAGATCGTCGGCGTAAACGGCCAGGCTCAGGTGGTGCGATCCCATGACGAACTCGTTGGACGCCAGGGCGTCCTCCGCTTCCGCCAGCCCCTCGATCTGGCTCAGCGCCTTGTCGCCGGCGCTCGCCATCTGGCTCGACTTCATCGCCAGCCGGCCATGCGCCTGCGCGCGGGTCAAGAAGGAGTACGACTGGCTCAGCACGAGCGGGAACTCGGCGCTCAACAGGGTGTTGAGCATGCCCGGCCGTGTCTTGGCCGGGTATTCGCGGAACGAGAAGATCGTGCCCACGGCGCTTTTGTCAGGCGCGCGAATCTCGAAGCCGCGCTTCCCGCAGATCACCCGGTCCGTGTAGATTGACGCCCCCAGCGACCCGCTCACGATCGGGACGGGCATCCACCGGCAGGTGATGATCAGGCGCAGCGCCTCGCCGATTTCGGTGAAAACCACCTCGCCCTTCTCGCGGAGGCCGAGGCGGCGGATGCCATAGGCTTCCAGGCCGTTCGCCAGAACGTGCCAGAGGTCCTCAAGCGTCCGCAGAACGCCGGCGTCGCCATCCGACGCCGGCCCCTTGCGAAACCGCGCGATCCTGCTCCCGGCCTTGCCGAGCAGATTGCGCGGAGAGACGATCAGCGAGAAGAAGTAGTCGTTGCGGAACAGCCGTCCGTTCAGCACCCGGTCGCGATAGGTCCGGTCGAGCCCGGCCGCGAAGCCGGACCGGAACGCGGCGTGCGGCAGATCCGGCACGTCGGGATGACGGATCAGGTGCGTGCAGACGTTGACGTTGTCGTCGGCGATGTTGCGGAACAGGGTGTTGAGGTTCCGTAGACGCGCATTGCGCATCTCCGGCTCCTCCAGTTCGAAGGCCATGCCGCCCACATGGCCCATGGCCATCACCGAGCCGTCCCGCAGCAGAACCGCCTGGTTTGTGACGTGGCCGACATAGGGCAGATAGATTTCGCCCGACCGCTCGCTGTAGCCGCTGTCGCCGAGCATCAGATCATCCCCCGGCCGCGCGCCGGGACCCGGATCGGATTGGGGCTGACCGATGCCCCGCCCCAGGTCGCGCCATCGACCCCACGTGCCGCCGTCAGGAGGTAGAGGTAGACGACGTTGACGGCGTTGTAGTCTCGGGAGACGACCACCCGCGCGCCAAACCACAAGGGCAGCATGACCAGCTCGTATAACGGGTTCTGCAGGATCACGATGACGAACCCGGCCAGCATCAGGAACGCCCCCGCGACCGGAAGAGGCACGCCGGCGAACAGCGCGGGCCGCGTTGCCGCAAGATACAACGTGTGCTCCTCCAGCCGCTCAGCCATTAGCCGGCGGTCCCGCCGGTGAGGGTCGAACCGAGGTAGGACGCGCCGAACATGATGACGATGCCGCCGATCACGCCGGCAATCAGGCCGAGCGAGACCCGGCCGAACATCCACGACAGGCCGATGGCGATAATGCCGAGCACCGCCAGCGACTGGCCGAACGGGCCGAGAATGAAAGTGCAGATGTTGTTGATCATTGTCGCCGGCGACGCGCCGCCGGTCACGGTCTGGGCATGCGCCAGCACCGGAAAAGCCACCACGGCCCCCAGCGCCAGCGCGCCGGCGATGCGCGCAGGGTTGTGCCGGTCAAGAAGGAGGAGCCCCTTCGCGTAGGCGTTGGTCATGCGGCGTTCGACAGCCAAAGCAAGACGATTGGTCATTCGTTACCTTTCAACGGCTGGACCAGAGACAGGGACCGCTGTGGCCGGTCCTCCTTCCGCAGCGGCAGACACCGCCGGACCGGCTGCCGAGGTCGGCGCGGCCGGAGGCTGAACGTCATGGTGGCGAGCGGCGGCGTATTCGTAGGACGGCCACACATCCCATGACGGCGGCGCATTCGGGTCCACGGGAGCCGTCGGCGCAGCCGCTGCTGCCGGCTGGCTATCGATCGCGGCCGGTGCAGCACCCACGTCGATGGCCGGAACGAGATGCCGGGCGGCCAGTTCCACCTTGTGCACGTAGCCGTTGGCAAAG
The DNA here is from genome assembly GCA_903907955.1 of uncultured Acetobacteraceae bacterium. Lineage (GTDB taxonomy): Bacteria > Pseudomonadota > Alphaproteobacteria > Acetobacterales > Acetobacteraceae > Rhodovastum. The sequence goes on from CAIVPZ010000065.1 coordinate 8,627, forward strand.
CCGCGCTGCGCATCACCGGTGTTGTATCTGGAGATCGCGACGCGAAGCGCTGCCTGCTGCCCTTCATGAGTGTCGCCACCGGCATAGTCGCCGGCCAGAATGACGGCGGCGGCCGCAACCGACTTGCACGGATCGAAGGCGGCTTCCAGCGTCAACCCGAGACTGGCGAAGTTGGCCGAGTTGATCTGCATGATGCCGATGTCGACCGAGTGGCCTGCTTCGAGCAGCTTTGACGCTATCTGGATCGCAATGTCGCGGGTGGCGGGAACGCCGCTGGTTCCCGTCGTGTTGTCGTTGATCGACAGCGGCTGAAAGGCGCTTTCGGTCCGTGCGATCGAGGCCAGAGTGGACGGCGCAACAGACGCGCCACAACGCAAGGCGAGCTGACCGAACTCACTGACGCTGAGCGGATCGGCCCATGCCGGGCCTGCAATCGTTATCGCGGCAGCACACGCAGCCGCGATAACGACCGGCACCCTATGTGGTCCGGGCCCCTCGCCGCACGGCGAGCCGGGCACAGGATGTGCCCAGAATCGCTGATTGCGCAATGGAATGCCAGAAAACATACAGTTCCCCACGACGGGGGAATGTAGTTCCCCGGTTGTTCAGTCGCCAATTGTCCCGGCGTCGGCGGCGTAAGAGCACGAACACTCCAGATAACGCAACCGTGAATTGGTAAGATATGTGGATTCCTCCAGAGACCATAGTATTTTGCCAGTTTCATATTGATCCGGCATCACATAAATAATTTCAAATGTTCGGCCGTGGCTTTGTTTTTAATTGAGACAAACGCAGAAATACAGCCGTATTTGTCCGGCTTTTTGAGCAAAATATGCCTGCAACTTCGTTGGTTATAGAAGAAATCAATGACGTTTTTCTCGGCGTTGTGTCGCCCCATGAGATTGTGGCCGCGCACCAGGCGCGCAAAACGGAACGGACCCTTCCGAAAACTTTCCGCCACCTCGACATTCCCGGCAGCGCACAGGTGCCGGAACCGCCGCTGATGACACGCAGCCCGCGCGGCTGCGGCCGTGGTTCGTTCTGATTCTGCGCGCTTCTTTGGCGCAGCCAAGATCAGCCCCCGAGCCCGACCAAGAAGGGCGGCGCTGCGAGCAGTGGCTTCTCCCTGCGCCGGATCACGCTCAAACCCGAACAGCGCGAGTTCTACGAACCCATCCGCATGACGCCGCGCAGGAAAGCGGCGCAAGGAGGGCGCCGCCAACAGCGTGGCCGAGAGTCATGTCGCCGTGCTCCCACGTGGCTGAAGGTCAGTAGGTCTGATGCGGTCGGCGGCTGGTGAAGCTGCCTTCGGCACAGAGGATCGGCACGTCGAGGACGCTGGACGATCTGATGGAGGTGGTCGACGAGGTGATCACGAAAGCGCAAGGCCGCGCTGGCGGGCACCGCCATCAACGACAACGGTGCCGGTGATTATCGAAGAGGACATCGACTTCCCGTTCGGACCCACACCTGACCGGCTGACTGCGTAAGGCAGAAAAGGCCAAAGGCACGGGCAGCGAAAACGGCGCCTGTGCATTCAGGACAATGGGATAGTCCTCCAGTTCCCTGGAAAACGGTCCGGGAACCGAACTTGCAGCGGCCACGGCGGCGTCGCTAATGTGAATGATGATCTGGGCTGCCGAATTGCATCAGCGCCCGGTCGGAAAGGAACCAGACGACCATGGCCATCAAGGACGACGCCCGGACGCGGTCGCCGCGCGGGACAAAGAACGTGACACAGGCCTTCTTCGAAGCGCTCGACGGCATTCCGGACAACCAGCAGGCAGCCGTTGCTACCGCAGCGCTCGCCGGCATTCGCGACGAGGTGAAAGCGCGCCGCCTGAAGGGCAAGGAAGCTGCCGCCAGGGCAAAGGCGAAGGCGCCTGCAAAGACGAAAGCACCCGCAAAAGCGAAGCCAGCCGCAAAAGCGAAGGCAACCCCTGCGCGAAAGGCCACGAAGGCGGCGCCAGCCAGGCGCGCACCGGCCGCACCGAGCAAGCCGGCCGCCGCGAAGAAGGCGCCGGCAAAGAAGAAGCTCGTGGCCAAGCCGGCCAAACGGAAGTCGCCCACCCGCAGCGTGCCGCCGTCCCCACCTTCGCCCGAAGCCGGCACGGAGTAGAGCGCGGCAACACGAGGTTGGTTCCGTCGTGGGACAAGCCTCGGGTGGAAACGGGAGCGGCGCGAAGCTCATGCCTGGTCATGCGATTTGCGCCGTTCCAACCAGCCATTCCCGCAGCTTCGACCAGCGCCGTCGCGCCCCCTGGTTCCGCACCGCAATGGCGAGCGCCTTGCGCTGGCCGACCAGCACGACGAGCCGCTTGCCGCGGGTCACGCCGGTGTAGAGCAGGTTGCGCGCCAGCATGGTGTAGTGCTGCGTCGTCACCGGGATGACGACGGCGGGATACTCCGATCCCTGGCTCTTGTGGATCGTCGTCGCATAGGCCAGCACCAGTTCGTCCAATTCCCCGAAGCCATAGGTGACGTCGCGGCCGTCGAAGGTGACGTGAAGTTCTGACTCTTCCAAGTCGAGCCGGCTGATGATTCCCAGGTCGCCGTTGTAGACCTCGCGGTCGTAGTCGTTCTCGACCTGCATGACCTTGTCGCCAGGGCAGAACGTCCAGCCGAACCGCTCCACCCTCTCCTCCCCCGGCGGGTTCAGTGCCTTCTGTAGTTCGACGTTCAGTGACCGGGCGCCAAGGCCACCGCGGTTCATCGGGCACAGCACCTGGATGTCGCGCACGGCGTCGAGGCCGAACGCTTTCGGAATACGGTCCCGCACGATCGTCAGGATCTTCTGCAGCCCGTCCTCGGGGTCGGCAGCTTCCACGAAGTAGAAATCCGATCCCGGCCCGGTCTGGTCGAGCTCCGGCATCTGCCCGCGGTTGATCCGGTGCGCGTTGATGATGACGCGACTCTCCGCCGCCTGGCGGAACACCTCGGTCAGTCGGACCACCGGCACGGCGGCCGAGCCGATGATGTCGGCAAGCACCTGCCCAGGGCCGACCGATGGAAGCTGGTCCACGTCGCCCACCACCAGCAGCGCCGACTGGCCCGGCAGCGCGCGCAGCAACGCACGCATCAGCAGCACGTCCACCATGCTGGCCTCGTCCACCACCAGCAGGTCGCAGCTCAGGGGATTTGATTCGTCGCGCCGGAAGCCGCCCTTTGCAGGGTCGGTCTCCAGCAGACGATGGATCGTCTTGGCCTCGAGGCCGGTGCTTTCCGACAGACGCTTGGCCGCCCGGCCCGTAGGGGCGCAGAGCGCCACCTCGGTCCGCTTGGCCATCAGGATTTTCAGGATGGAGCTCAACAGCGTCGTTTTGCCCACGCCTGGACCGCCGGTGATCACCAAGACTTTCGAGGACAGCGCCATGCGAACGGCCTGCTTCTGGCTGTCGGCCAACACGAGGCCGGTCTTGCCCTCGACCCACGGGATCGCCTTGTCGGCGTCGATCCT
>CAIVPZ010000066.1 GCA_903907955.1 uncultured Acetobacteraceae bacterium
ATGCGTCGCGACCGCCTGCTGCTGATCAGTGCCTTCGCCACCGCCTTGCTGACCCTGCTCGGCGCCGTTGGCGAAAGCCTCGGCATGGATCGCCTGTTGAAGTCCAACACCAGCAAGAACCTTACCACCTTCCGTTCTCCGCCTCGGTCCACTTCCTGCGCCGCTCTACCCGCGGCAAAATCTCCACCTCACCCAACCGACCCTCCTTCTGGAGCTACAGAAGCAGCTCCCGAGGCAGCCAGCTTGGGGCACCAAACCGGAAACCGCCACACGCGGGAGACCGGGCGCTTACGCGGGGTCGTTCTCCGGAGACTTTCGTACTCCTTCGGCGTCCGAAACTCTTGACGGAATGCCTGGCCGCTTTGCGTTGGAATCCGCACGTTTCGATGCGCCTAATCTGGTGCCGCGGGCCGTTTCGCCGACACTGCAGCAATCCGAACTCACCACCATGCCCCGGACGGGGGCCACCGGGCGCCAATGCGCCTCAGCCGCATTGAGAACCGCTGATGTTTGACCTCGCGAGTGGATGGCTCTAGAAGCAATTGGGCGGACGTCGTGATGGGCTCCGGCCCTAATGCGGCTCCCGGCGGAGGGGTGGCCGAGCGGCTGAAGGCGGCGGTTTGCTAAACCGTTTAAGGGTGTCAAGCCCTTACGTGGGTTCGAATCCCATCCCCTCCGCCAAGCCTCCTTTGTATGGAAACTTGCAGTCATATACAGCAAACTTTCCATTCCGGGTTTGCACTGCCCCCACTAATGCCCCCACAAGTTTGCCCCTAGCGGGCGGAGGGGCTGCCCCGGTCCCCCCGGTGGCGGGCGGTGCCATGGAACAGGCCCCGGCATCGGCTGCGAGTCGGGAACAGACCCCCCCCCTCGCGTCCGGGCGCCGCCATCCTTCCGAATGGCCGGCAGCACGTCCCGCGTAACCCAATCCTGGAACGGCCGGGCCTGGGGTTTGTCGGAGCGGAGGACCAGCTTGTAGAGACCGCTTTCCGAGACAAGCCCTAGGGGACCGCCGCGTCCCGAAACCCCTATGCTAGACCTGGGGGTTATGCGCTTCTCCTCCGCGCCGAGCCGTTCGGTGTGATGGCCGAAATAGCCGCGATTGCTCTCAAGCCTCAGCGCCCGGCAGACATCCGCCGCCACGAACCACGGGGTGCCGTCCAGGGTCACGACGCGGATGTTGGCGGTGGCGGGGGTGATCTGGGGTATCGTGGGGAAGCCTACGGTAGTGTTAGCCGCCGCTGTGCCGGTCCATGACCCGTCAACCGCACGCCAGCCGCACCGCACGGCCCGCCCCTGGGTGGGTCTGCCCTTCCTGAAACAGGTGCCCCGTTGTGCAGCAAGTTTCCCCAGATACCCCCACCCCCTCCGAAATCCGGGCGGGCTTTCCTTTCAAGGCCGGCCGGGGTGAATAACAATAACAACCCTTTACCGGAAACTTGAAGGAGAGCCTAGGAGACTCCCCACCCCTCTGAGAAACACCCGGCGGTTTCTCTCCGCCGCCGCCGCGCGCCAGTCTGCCACCCGCGCCACTGCGGCAGGCATCGGCAGCGGTGCAGAGATATGCAAGGCCACGCTGCGGCAGCGCATGGATACCTGGCAGTAGGCCGGGCGGTGTCGTGGGGGGGGCCGGGGGTTGGCGTTGGTCGGCTGGCGGGGTGCCTCTCAGGCAGGCACCCTTGGCGGCGGGCATCGGGCGGGGTGTCCTATTAGACCATGCCCTAGTGCTACGTCCGATGACCGGCCGGAACCGTGTCCAGAACGTCCTATATAAATAGGTATTGCATTATCGGACGGTGGGGAGCATACGGTCTAGGCCCTATTCGGACACATCGGAGGTAAGCCATGATCGTTGGATACGCACGGACCAGCACGGCGGAGCAGGCGGCGGGCCTTGCCGCTCAGGAACGCGACTTGCGGGCGGCGGGGGCGGAGCGGGTGTTTGCGGAGCAGGTTTCCAGCGTCGGGAAGCGCGACGGACTGCGGCAGGCGTTGGATTTCGTGCGGACAGGCGATGCCCTGGCAGTGACCAAACCGGACAGGCTGGCGCGGTCTACGGCGGAACTGCTGTCCATCGAAGCGGACCTTACCAAGCGCGGGGTTGGGTTACTCGTCCTGTCCATGGGTGGCGAACGTCTGGACACCCGCAACCCCACGTCAAAGCTAATGCTGACCATCCTGGCAGGCGTGGCGACGTGGGAACGAGAGATAATGCTAGAGCGGCAGCGGGAAGGTATCGCCAAGGCCAAGGGTGAGGGGAAGTATCTTGGCCGCAAGCCATCCATTGAACCTGCCACGGTGCAGGAACTAGCGGCGGGTGGGATGCAGCCTGCCAGTATCGCCCGTCACCTTGGGATAGCGCGGAGCAGTGTCTACCGGATGCTTGGCAAAGCGGCGCCGGCCGATGGAACGGACGGTTAAGAGATTTCTGCCGTGGCGGGCAATTTAGTCCTGTACTTCCATGGCGGATCGTACTACCCCGATGCCTCGCTGTATCCCGCAGCGCCGAGGGGGTCCGATGTGATTAAAAGTTGAGCATGAGCGGTTACAGCGGCGGGCTTTGAATGAAAGAATTTCGCCGCAGCGTGTCTTTCGTAACACACACTGACTAAGGAATAGTCACATGAATGCTACCGTATCCGTTGCCGAAGCTATCCGTGGTTTCCACTTCGAGCCTTCCGACAGGACGCAGGCGATACAATGGATGTGCGATGCGGCAGAGAGCGGGATATCTGCGGAGTTCTATACAGGGCATGACGCATTCCCGGAGACGTTCGAAGTTTACGGCCCGTATCGCGAATATGCCCCAAGCCCGCTTCAAGCCCTGCCGCAAATCGAATTGGTTGTCTGGCATGGTGAGGGCGGCTTTAACGTAGACGACGCTTACATGAACACCACGAACAAGTTTCCCACCATGGCGGAGGCACTGGCGTATCTGACAGAACTCCACACACAGGCCGAATAACCCCCAACACCCGCCAATACCGCAGGGCCTCACAGAATACCGTGGGAACCCCTGCGGCTGGCGGGCGGTATCCTTGTAGCGGGCAAGGTGTCTGCCAGCCCCGGCGGTGTCTGAGAGTATGCCAGGGCGCTGCTGAAAAGCGGACCTACTGACAGGCGCAAGTCCCACGCCATGCTGTCCGCCGTCGCGTGGATACTATGCACCTTCCAAACGGACCCATTGACCAACGAACAACCCGCCACCTTGGCGCGGCATCCCGAATACCGGGGCGCTGCGTCTTTTCGCGTCCGACACCGGCTGATGAAGGCCGAACAACCTAGGAACCACCATGACCGACGCATACACCCGGATTACGTTCCGCCTGACTGCGGACGATGAAGCCAACGTAGCCGCGATAACCGCCGCGATGCAGGACACCACGCTACGGCCCCGCGTGTCCCTGTCCGATACCGTGCGGGCGGCTTTGCGCATCGCAGCGGGAACCTTGACCGCCGCCGCCGGGGGCTGCTGACATGACCACCAAGGCCGCTGTCCTGTCTGCGATCCGTGCGAAGTGCCTGGACTGCTGCGGGGGAAGCTCTGCCGAAGTCCGCCTCTGTGGGAGCGGGAATTGCGCCCTCAGGCCGCTCCGGTTCGGGCGTGACCCGTCGCCCGTCCGGGGCGCGCCAAGCCATCCTGGGCGCCCGATAGCCCGCCCTGGTCAGGGAATTTCCGACGCCACCGCCGCCGGCTGACAGCCGCGCCCTGTCCACTCCATGCCCGCCGTAGGCAGCCCGCCGGCACCCCGCCGCGCGGGCGTTTTCATGCCTGCACCCCCGCCACCGCAGCGCCACCGCTGCCAAGGAACACCCCATGACCGAAGCGCCTACCGCCACCGCCGGCCCGCTGGCATCCGCCGCCATGGCCAGCCTGAAAGCCTTCTACACCGCCAGCAATAACCACCCGTCACAAGAACACCTAGCCGCGCTGGCAGCCGTCGCGCGGACTATGGAGGCGATGGCAGACGGAACATGCCCGCCGTCTGTCCTCCTTGCCGCGCTGGACCCCGGTATCGGTAAGTCACAGACCGCAATCCACTTTGCCCGCGCCCTGGTGTCCTCTGCGGCGCACCGTGGCGCAGGGATGGTGATTTGCCTTGGTCGGCTGTCGCAGGTGCGCGACATGGCGAAGGCCCTGAGCCTGCCGGAAGGCTCGCTGGCAGTGCTGACCAGTGACGCGGCCTGTAACGCTCTATCCGCCGCCGCCGTGAACGAGGCCCCGATACTCCTTACGACGCAGCAGCTAATAGAGCGGCGAACCCACGGCAGCCGCTTTGCGGATACCGCTGCGTTTTACTACAAGGATGCCCCGCGCGCCGTCCGTGTGTGGGACGAGGCGATAGAGTTTGGCGCACCGATTACCTTGTTATGGTCGGATATCGCTGGCCTATCCCGCACCGCCATGGCGATCAGCCCCAAGTTTGCCAAGGCCCTGTTTGCCTTCGCAGGGACAGTGCAGGGCCTCGAAATGGGCGCAGAGATAGCCGTGCCGGACTTTGAGACAGACCACGGCATATCTTGGCGTGACGTTGAGGCCGGGCTTGCAGGCAGCGACGGGTCAAGCCTTGAGATACGGGCCGCCAGTAATCTGCGGGCGTTGAATGGAAACATCGCCAGGGCATACCTTGAGAATGAACGCGGAGCCGTGGCGCTGTCCTATGAGCAGCGTATCCCGGACGATATCCGCCCTATTCTTGTCCTTGATGCATCCATTCGCGTGCGGCAGACCTACTTGGACATGGAAACACACCGGGGCGGATTTGTCAGGCTGCCGGATGCTGTAAAGGACTATGCCGATTTGCGGTTGCATATCTGGCAGACCAGCGGCGCCAAGTCCGCCTTTGCCAAGCGCGGGGCGGAGATCGTTCAAGGCGTGGTCAATACTATCCTGACCAAGCCGGATCGGACTTGGCTGGTAGTGACGCACAAGGCCGGGTCAAGAGTAAAGGACGTAGAAGCCGCCGTGCGTTCGGCGCTGCCGGTCAACGTGAGGCCCCGCGTATCCTTTTTGACGTTCGGTAATCACATGGCGACCAATGACCATGCAGACGTTGAAAACGTCATCCTGGCCGGGCAGTTCTTTGCGCCCCTGAGCCTGTATGCAGCCATGACCCACGCCGCACAGGGCAGACCCGTCGCCGGGGGTCTGGTTTCATCGGCGGAGATCGAGGCAACCAAGCGTGGGGAACTGGCGGATGTCACGTTGCAAGCTGTCTGCCGGGGGCGGTGCAGGAAGTCGGTAGGCTCGAAGGCTATGGCGATGGACGCCTACATAATCGCATCCCCAAAGAGCGGCATCCCGGCGGCGGTATCGTCAATCTTCCCCGGCTGTCAGGTGGCGAAGTGGGAGCCGTTCCGTAAGGAACTGAAAGGAAACACGAAGCTGTCCGTGCAGTATGTCGCACAGGCGCTTGAGGCCGGGCGGACAGCGGTGCCGTATGCCGAGATCAGGGAGGCGCTGCACCTGAGTAGCAGCAACTTCACCAAGCACGTATCCGACACAGACGACTGGCGAAACGCTGTAGTAGGGCTGGGCTGCGAAATACATCGGGGCGCACGCCGCGCCCTGTCCGTGCGTGTAGTCGCATAGTCTGGACACCACCACGACCGGGATACCATCTCCATAAGAACCCCTGGTGTTGGTATCCAAGTCGAATAGTCTGGACACCGTGGCGACGGTTGTAGCGGGACCACACGAACCCCTGGTGTTGCTACAACCATCGAATAGTTCACGGCTGCGCCGCAGACCCCATGGGAAGGGTATCATATTTCCACCCGCCCATGTCCAACTTACAGCCCACTTCCAGATATCTCGAAGTCACCAGAGGCACCCCCGGAGGGGGAGGCTTCTAAGTATCTTCGAGGCGCCTGGAAGCCGCCCCTGAGCCTGACACGGCGGCGATGAATATAATCACCACCATGACCGGATAACTTGGGGTCTCACATCTCGGCCCGAAGCCGGGATGCCCCCCTACAGCCAATCTAATGAAACCACTGCATCATCCCGATGTCGGGCCGCTACTCCATGGAGACTACCACGATGGCGAATACTCCCACGACCACGACCCCGCGCGCGAAGCGTCCAGGGCAAGGACACCCCCTACTGGCGAACACCCCGCCGGGCGTCTGGAACCCCGAAGCGGCAGGCAAGATGCCCGGCTATCCGCTCACTCAGGAAGGCTTTGACCGTCGCGTTGCCACCCTGCGGCAGAACCACCAGACCGCGAAGGACGCCGGTAAGCTAAACCGCAGGGGCGTCCCGAATGGCTGGGCAGGGAAGAAGGAGGAAATCGGTATCATACGGCGGAATTCGCAGACCGCGGCGGAGCGGCTGGCGGAGGATATGGACACCCTGGGGATACTTGAGCCACAGGATACCATTGATGCAGGTCTGGCGCGGGAAGCTATTACCGCCATGGCCGAGATAGCCTTCGACACTACGCAGACAACAGAAGCCCGGCTTCGGTCCATGGGTCTGTTGCTGCACTACACCCGCCATAAGCCTACGGCATTCACACATTTGCCTTGGTCGTTGCGAGGAAAAATCCTGCGGCTCTGGCGGCGAAGTCGGTCCAGCCTATAGCGCGACAGCTCGGATGGCCGGTCAGCGACAGCAAGGATGGCCGGTCGCTGCGTGGTGGAGAGATGGCGTGGCTGACGGTGCGGGGCAAGGGTTGTGTCGCGGAGCACGTCAGATCGGCAGTGTGGTGATGACC
>CAIVPZ010000067.1 GCA_903907955.1 uncultured Acetobacteraceae bacterium
CCCGGGCCGGCCGGGTTCGTCGTGCGGGCCGCGCCGATCGCCGACGAGAAGGCGGCCTTCGCGACGGTGGAAAGCCTCAACGTCGTGCCGGCCCGCGCCCGCATCGGCGGCACCGTGGTGGCGCGCGCGGTGCGCAACGGCGACGCGGTGACGCTGGGCCAGGTGCTCGCGGTGGTCGGCGACCAGAAACTGGCGTTGCAGATGGGGGCGCTGGACGCCCAGATCGCCGGCGCGCAATCACAACTGGCGCAGGCGCAGGCCGATTTCGCCCGCGCCGACACGCTGTTCCGTCAGGGCTCCGGCCCGCGGGTGACGCTCGACCAGGCGCGCACCGCCACCGAAATCGCCACCAGCACGCTGCGCGCCCGCACCGCCGAGCGCGAGGTGCTCCGCCAGCAGGTGACCGAGGGCGAGGTGCTCGCACCGGCCACCGGGCGCGTGCTCGACGTGCCGGTGACGCGCGGTTCCGTAGTGCTGCCGGGCGACACGATCGCCACCATCGCTGAGCACACCTATGTGCTTCGTCTGCGCGTGCCGGAGCGGCACGCCGCCTTCCTGAAGGCCGGCGATCCCGTGCGCATCGACGCCGCCGAGCTTGGTGGCGTGGCGGCGGAAGTTGGCCGGATCACGCTGGTCTATCCGCGCATCGAGGAAGGCCGCGTGGTGGCCGACGCGGAGGTTCCCGCCCTGCCCGACGGCTTCGTCGGCGCGCGCATCCGGGTGTGGATCGCCGCCGGCACGCGCACCGGGCTGGTGGTGCCCGCGGCCTTGCTGGTCACCCGGTTCGGCCTCGACACCGTGCGGCTGCGCCGCGATGGCGGCATGATCGAAGTGCCGGTGCAGCGCGGCCAGCCGCATCCGACCGCCGAGTTGCCCGATGGGATCGAAATACTTTCCGGGCTGCGCGCCGGCGACGTGCTGGTGCAGCCATGAATCTCGGCCTGTCCGGCCGCCTGACCCAGGCGACCATCCGCTCCAAACTGACGCCGCTGTTCCTGCTCGCGGCACTGTCTGCGGGGCTGATCGCGCTGTTCGCCATCCCGCGCGAGGAGGAGCCGCAGATCAGCGTGCCGATGGTCGACATCCTGGTCGCCGCCGACGGGCTGCGCGCCGCCGATGCCGCCGAACTGGTGACCAAGCCGCTGGAGACCATCGTCCACGCGATCAAGGACGTCGAGCACGTCTACAGCCAGACGCAGGACGACCGCGTGATGGTGACCGTGCGCTTCCGCGTCGGCACCAGCCAGGATTCGGCGGTGCTGCGGGTGCACGACCGCATCCGCGCCAATCTCGACCGCATCCCGCCGGGCATCGCCGAGCCGCTGGTGGTCGGCCGCGGCATCGACGACGTGGCGATCGTCACGCTGACGCTGTCGCCGCGCCCGGACGCGGCCGCTCGCTGGAGCGACCAGGACCTGCAGCATTTGGCGATGAAGCTGCAGGCGGAGCTGGCCAAGGTCGAGGATGTCGGGCTGAGCACCATCGTGGGTGCCGGTCTCGATGAGATCCGGGTCGAGCCTGACCCGGAAAAACTGTCGCTGTTCGGCGTCACGCTGCAGCAACTGGTGGCAAAGGTTCGAGACGCCAACCGCTCCTTCGTTGCCGGGCATGTGCGCGATGCGGGCGGCATCAGCACCGTTACCGCCGGGCAGACATTGCAGGGGGTGCCGGATATCGGCCTGCTGCTGCTCGCCACCCGCGACGGCAGGCCGGTGTACGTGCGCGATGTTGCCCGCGTGGTGGTGGGGCCTGGCAGCGGCGAGGCGCGCGTATGGTCGATCGCGCGCGGCCCGGACGGGCTGGTGCGCGCGCCGGCGGCGACGCTGGCGCTGGCCAAGCGCGCCGGCGCCAATGCGGTGGTGGTGTCGCAGGCCATTGTCGACCGGCTGGCGAATTTGCACGGCCGGCTGCTGCCGGACGACATCACGGTGGAAGTGACCCGCGATTACGGCAGCAGCGCCAGCGAGAAAGCCGACGAGTTGCTGTTTCATCTCGG
>CAIVPZ010000068.1 GCA_903907955.1 uncultured Acetobacteraceae bacterium
AACCTCGGGCGTGCCAACGGCATCGACAACATCCAGCACGGCTTCTGGCTCAACCTACAGGACGTTGCCTCCGTTTGCGTCATGAAGGGCGTGTGAGTAATCACGAATATAGTATCGTACAGAGAACCGGATGGCCCTGGAGGAGGGACAGCTCCAGGTGCGCGGCTGCTCCAATTTCGTCGGCTACTGGCAGCGTCCGGACCTGGCGCGGATCGATGCCGATGGCTGGTTCGACACCGGCGACCTCGCGCGCATGGATGCCGATGGCTACATCCGCATCACCGGCCGCTCCAAGGACATCATCATCCGCGGCGGCGAGAACATCCCCGTCGTCGAGGTCGAGGACCTGCTGTTCAGGCACAAGGCCATCGCCGCCGTTGCCGTGGTCGGCACCCCCGACCCGCGCCTGGGCGAGCGGGCCTGCGCCTTCGTCGTCCTGCGCGAGGACGCGACGCTGACCCTGGAGGACATGGTGGCCTATCTGAAGGCGCAGAAGATGGCGCTCCAGTACATCCCGGAGCGGCTGGAGATCCTGGCGGAGATGCCAAGGACACCCTCCGGCAAGCTCCAGAAGTTCCGGTTGCGCGAGATCGCGAAGGCATCGGTCCGGGTCTGACGAACCGCTATTTTCCAGGCAGCGGCCCGGGACGTGCAGCCGTCCCGCAATGGAGAGAAAGCAATGACCAGCTACGAGGATATCATCTGCGAGGTGCGGCCGGCGGGGGTGGCGCGGATCACGATCAACCGGCCCGATAAATACAACGCCTTCCGCGGCCAGACCGTCGAGGAACTGATTGACGCCTTCCAGCGCGCCGGCTGGGACAAATCGATCGGCGTCATCGTGCTGACCGGTGCCGGCGACAAGGCCTTCTGCACCGGCGGCGACCAGAGCGCGCATGAGGGCCAGTATGACGGCCGCGGCACCATCGGCCTGCCGATCGATGAACTGCAGAGCCTGATCCGCGACGTGCCCAAGCCGGTCATCGCCCGGGTGAACGGATTTGCCATTGGCGGCGGCAATGTGCTTGCCGCCATCTGCGATCTGACGATCGCATCCGACAAGGCGCAGCTTGGTCAGGTTGGCCCCAGGGTCGGCTCGGTCGATCCCGGCTTCGGCACCGCCTATCTCGCGCGCATCGTCGGCGAGAAGAAGGCGCGCGAAATCTGGTATCTCTGCAAGCGCTACAGCGCCGCCGAGGCGCTCGCCATGGGGCTCGTCAATGCCGTTGTTCCGCACAGCGAACTCGATGCCGAGGTCGATCGCTGGTGCGCCGAGTTGATGGAACGCTCGCCGACCGCCCTGGCGCTCGCCAAGCGCTCGTTCAACGCCGATACCGAAAGCATCCGCGGCATCGCGTCGATGGGGATGCAGGCGCTGAGCCTGTACTACGACACCGACGAGTCGAAGGAGGGCGGCGTTGCCTTCCGCGAGAAGCGCAAGCCCGATTTCCGCCGTCACTTCGAACGAAAGCGTGAAGACTGACGGACAGGACGTCGGAGGACGCTGACGATGGACCTGCGCTTCACGGATGAGGAACTGGCATTCCGTCGGGAGGTCCGGGCGTTCCTGCGCGAATCGCTGCCGCCGGAGATCCATCGCAAGCTGGCCGAAGGATGCCGGCTGGGCAAGGCGGACCTCGTCCGCTGGACGTGCATCCTGCATGCCAGGGGCTGGGCGGTGCCGCACTGGCCGGTCGAATGGGGCGGCGTCGACTGGGACCCGGTGCGGCAGATGATCTTCCGCGACGAGGTCCAGCAGTTTCCGGCGCCGGAAACCCTGTCCTTCGGTACCAGCATGGTCGGGCCGGTGATCTACACCTTTGGCTCGGACGCGCAGAAGCGGCGCTTCCTGCCGCGCATCGCCACGCTCGAGGATTGGTGGTGCCAGGGCTTCTCCGAGCCGGGGGCCGGCTCCGACCTGGCGGCGCTCAAGACCCGGGCAACCCGCGACGGCGCGCAATGGGTGATCAACGGCCAGAAGGCATGGACGACGCTCGCGCAACATGCCGACTGGATTTTCGTGCTCGCCCGGACCGACGGTTCCGCCAGGAAGCAGCAGGGCATCTCGTTCATCCTGATCGACATGACCTCGCCGGGGATTTCGGTGCGGCCGGTGCAGACCATCGATGGCGGCTTCGAGGTCAACGAAGTCTTTTTCGATGACGTCCGCGTGCCGTTGGAAAACCTGGTCGGCGCGGAGAACAGGGGCTGGGACTACGCCAAGTTCCTGCTCACCAACGAACGGAGCGGCCAGGCGCGCATCGGCCTGTCGAAAGCGCGCCTGCGACGCATCCGTGCGCTCGCCTCCACCCCCCGCAACGGCGCACCGGTGTTGATCGAGGACCCGGTTTTCCGCCGCAAGCTGGCGGAACTCGAGGTGGAGGTCAGGGCGCTGGAGCTGACGCAGTTCCGGGTGATCGCCGACGAGCGGCACAAGGAACAGGGCAGGCCAAATCCGGCCTCGTCGATCCTCAAGATCAAGGGGTCGGAACTGCAGCAGGCGACCACCGAGTTGCTGATGGACGTGCTCGGCCCCGCCGGCCTGGTCCGGCATGCGGAAAGCGGGCCGGCGGCGTTCGACTGGGCGCGCGGCGGCACGTCCACCTATTTCAACCTTCGCAAATTGTCGATCTATGGCGGGTCCAACGAGATTCAGCGCACCATCATCGCCAGAGCCATACTGGGGCTGTGACGATGAACTTCGATCTTTCCGAAGACCAGCGGCTCCTCAAGGACAGCGTCGGGCGCTGGCTTGCGCGATCCTATGCGTTCGAACACCGCGCACGCATCCTCGCCTCCCCCGAAGGATGGAGCCGCGCGACGTGGGCGCAGATGGCGGAGCTTGGGCTGCTGGGCCTGCCGTTTGCCGAGGCGGATGGTGGTTTCGCCGGCGGACCGGTGGAAACCATGATCGTCATGGAGGCATTCGGGCACGCGCTGGTGGTCGAACCCTATCTGCCGACGGTTGTGCTCGCCGGTGCGGTGCTGCGTCATGGCGCGTCCGCGGAACAACGGCGGCGCCTGGTGCCGCTGATCACCGATGGCAGCCTTGTCCTTGCCCTGGCGCACGGAGAGCCGCAGGCACGCTGGCATACCGCCGATATCGCCACGCGGGCAGTCGAGGCCGCGGGCGGATGGCGCCTGTCGGGCGCAAAATCGCTGGTGCTGCATGGGGAAAGCGCCGATCGGCTGATCGTGTCCGCCCGGACCGGCGGCGCGCCGCGCGATCCGAACGGAATTGGTCTGTTCCTGGTCGACCGGAAGGCCCCGGGCGTCGTGGTGCACGGCTATCCGACGCAGGACGGCCAGCGCGCCGCCGAGATCGGCTTCCAGGACGTCCGGGTGCCCGCGGAGGATGTGCTTGGCGATGTAGCCAACGGCTTGCCGGTGGTCGAACATGCGATCGACGAGGCCATTGCCGCGATCGCGGCCGAAGCCGTGGGCGCGATGGAGGCGGCGCTGGGCATGACGGTCAACTACCTGAAGACCCGCACGCAATTCGGTGTGCCGATCGGTTCGTTCCAGGCGCTGCAACACCGGGCGGCAGACATGTTCATCGCGCTCGAACAGGCGCGCAGCATGGCGTTCCTCGCCGTCATGTCAGCCGCCGATGACGATGGCGCCCGGCGTCGCAGGGCGATGTCGGCGGCCAAGATCCAGACGGCGAAATCGGCCCGGTTCATTGGCCAGGAAGCAATCCAGCTGCATGGCGGCATCGGCATGACCATGGAATACAAGGTTGGGCATCTCTTCAAGCGGCTGACGATGATCGAACGGCAGTTTGGCGACCTCGACCATCACTTCGGATGCCTCGCGGCCGCCGGCAGCCTGCTCGACGATGCCTGAGCGGCGCCAGGGGTCACACCGTGCTGAGCCCGGTTCTCAGCCGGTCAAGCAGCACGCAAAGTTGTGCCTGTTCGGCCTCGCCGAGCGCGGCAAGGGCGCCGGCATAGAAGGCGGCGATGGGTTGCTGCATCTGCGCCCACACCCGATCGCCTTCCTCGGTCAGACGGATCAGGCGGGTGCGGCCATCTTCCGGGTCCCTGACCCGTTCGATCCAGCCCCGCGCCTCCAGCCGGTCGAGCACCGCGGTCAGGTTTTGCCGGCTGAGCAGCAGAAACCCGATCAGATCCTTGACCGACATCCCCTTGCGCCGCACCAGGGGCCGCGTCAGGGCACCGAGCACGGCCCATTGCTGGGTGGTGGCCCCGAACGCATTCATATGGCGGGTGCCGTTTTTGTGCAGCAGATTCGAACACTGGTACAGGCGGAAGAACAGGCGATTGGCGACCTCGAATTGTTGCTGTCGGGGCGCGCTGTCTCGGCGGGACATGGATTCGCTTTCTCTTCCGGGCTTCCGCAGCCCCGGGCATGGCAATCGGATACCACGAAAACATGAGCAATGCATTGACATAATGCGTGATACATCACACCATTGATATATCGTCCTCGCTGGAAAGAGCCGCGCCATGTCGGAGTTCGCAGGAAAGACCGTCGTCGTGACCGGAGGTGGTGGTGGCATCGGCGGTGCCGCCTCGCGTCGCTTTGCCGCCCAGGGGGGGCGTGTCGCCGTCTACGATCGCGATCCTGCGGCCGCGACGCGGACGGTTTCCGATATCGCTGCAGCCGGCGGTGTGGCGCGCGCCTATGCCTGCGACATCACTGACCGGGGCGCTGTCGAGGCGGCGGTCGCCGCGACGGAATCCGAACTCGGCCCGATCGCGGTCCTCGTCAACAACGCCGGCTGGGACGTGTTCCGCCCGTTCCTCCAGACCTCGCCCGACGATTGGGAGCGCCTGATCGCCATCAATCTCGTCGGTGCCCTGCACATGCATCACGTTGTTCTGCCGCTGATGGTCGCCCGCAAATCCGGCCGCGTCGTCAATATCGCATCGGATGCCGCGCGCGTCGGATCGAGCGGCGAGGCGGTCTATGCTGCCTGCAAGGCGGGCCTGGTGGCGCTCTCCAAGACGCTCGCCCGCGAGCACGCCCGCGACGGCATCACCCTCAATGTCGTCTGTCCGGGTCCGACCGAGACGGCGCTGTTCGAGGACTACAGGAAGGGGGCCGGCAATCCGGAGAAACTGGCCGAGGCGTTCCGGCGCGCCATTCCGCTCGGCCGCATCGGTCAGCCCGAGGATCTGGCGGGGGCCATCCTGTTCTTCGCCTCCGATGCGGCGGCCTATGTCACCGGCCAGGTACTGTCCGTCTCCGGCGGGCTGAGCATGGTCGGCTGACGGTCGCCATACGTGGGAAGGATCGGTTGCGCGGCCGGTGAAGTGCCCGGGATAACGGCGAGGAGATGCGTCATGAAAACGATGCGGGCTGTCACCATCACCGGGCATGGCGGCAATGAGGTTGTCGCCGTCGGCGAGCGCCCGGTGCCGTCGCGGGCGCGCGGCGAAGCCCTGGTCCGCGTGCGGGCCGGCGGCCTGAACCGTGTGGACCTCTACATGCGCGACAGCGGTGCTGGCATTTCCCATCGCATACCGCAGATAATGGGCCTCGACGGCGCCGGGACGGTGGTTGACGTCGACGACGACGAGCGCCGCCTGTCGGCCGGCCAGGCTGTCGTGCTCCACCCGGGCATCGGCTGCGGCCGCTGCGAGTTCTGTCTGCGCGGCGAGCACGTCCTGTGTACTTCAATGAAGTTTCTCGGCGAGCACTGTGACGGCACATTCGCCGACTATGTCAGCCTGCCCGCCCGGAACGTCTTCCCGATGCCGGCCGGACTGGATTTCATCGAGGCCGCTTCGCTCGGCGTGGCGCCTCTGACCGCATGGCGCATGCTGTTCACCAAGGCGCGCGTCCAGCCCTGGGAGACGGTGCTGATCTTCGGCATCGGCGGTTCCGTCTCGCTCGCGGCGCTGCAGCTGGTGAAGATGATCGGCGGCCGCGCGATCGTCACCTCGCGCGATTCCGCCAAACTGGCACGGGCGGCGGAACTCGGTGCCGATGCGACGATCAATGGCGCGACCGAGGACGTCGCGGTCCGTGCACTTGAACTGACCGGCGGTCGCGGCGTTGACGTCGTCATCGAGAATGTTGGCGAGACAGTCTGGTCGGCCGCGCTGAAATCCCTGGTCCGCGGCGGGCGTATCGTCACCTGTGGCGCCACCAGCGGCGACCGGCCTTCGGCGGATCTGCGCCGTGTGTTCATCCGTCAGCTGCAGGTGTTTGGTTCGACGCATGGAACCTTCGCCGAGTTCCGGGATCTGCTGACCACATGTGAACAAGGGCGGTTCCGTCCGGTGATTGACAGCCGGCACCGGCTCGCTGGCATCCATGCCGCCCTCGACCGGCTGGAGGCCGGGCACCAGTTCGGCAAGATCGGCATCGAACTCGACCAGGACTGAACGAAGCCGCGCCTCCTCGGTCGGTTGGTCATCCTGGCCTGTTGGCGATCGGCCGCGGCCGCGTATCAAGGCATGTGCACGTAGTGCCCCGGCGCATCGTCGAGCGGTGGCAGGCCCCGTGCCGGCGCTCCCATCGGCGGCGGCGCGACCGGCGTCTTCGAGCCCGCGGCCACCACCCAGCGCTCCCAGGCGGACCACCACGAACCTTCGTAGCGCGGCGCCAGGGCGGCCCAGCTGTCCGGGTCGATATACTGCTCGCCGTGCGGACGGGTCAGCATCTGGAACGCCCCCTTATGCGCGGCCGGTGGACAGACGATGCCGACGTTATGGCCGCCGGTCGCCAGCGCGAAGGTGACATCGGTGTCGGCGAACAGGTTGATCTTGTAGACGGAGCGCCACGGCGCGATGTGATCCCTGCTGGTACCGACGGCAAAGATCGGCACGCGCACATCGCGCATGGCGATCACCCGCCCGTCCACCGCAAACCGCCCGGCCGACAGCCGGTTCTCGAGGAACAGGCCGCGCAGATATTCGCTGTGCATGCGCCCGGGCATACGGGTCTGGTCACTGTTCCATGCCGCCAGGTCGGTCATCGCCTCGCGCTCGCCCAGGATGTAGGTGTGCAGCAGGCGTGACCAGCCGAGCTCGTTGGAGCGCAGCGCCTGGAACGCGCCCGCCATCTGGCGCGTGTCGAGATAGCCCTGGTCCCACATCAGGTCGTCGAGATAGCCAAGCTGCCGTTCGTCGATGAACAGCATGAGCTCGCCTGCCTCGGCGAAATCGGTCTGGGCGGCGAGCAGGGTGAGACTGGCGAGCCGCTCGTCGTGTTCGCGCGCCATGGTGGCGGCCGCGATCATCGTGATGGTGCCGCCGATGCAATAGCCGCAGGCATGGACTTTTCGGCCTGGCATTATCGTTTCGATAACGTCAAGCGCGGCCATGATGCCTTTGCGGCGGTAGTCGTCGAGGCCGATGTCGCGGTCGCGCGCATCGGGGTTCTTCCAGGACAGGATGAACACGGTATGCCCCCGCCCGACCAGCCAGCGGACGAAGGAGTTGCCCGGGCTGAGATCCAGCACGTAGAACTTCATGATCCAGGCGGGCACGATCATGATCGGCTCGGCGTGGACCTCGGCGGTTGCCGGTGCGTACTGGATCAGCTCCATCAGGTCGTTGCGGAAGACCACCTTGCCCGGCGTCAGTGCGACGGTGGTGCCGGGGGTGAAGGCCTCCGCCCCCCAGGGCGGCCGGCCGGCGACCAGGCGGTCCATGTCCTCCAGCCAGTTCTGCGCGCCGCGCAGGAAGTTGCAGCCGCACTCCTGCGCGCTGCGCGTCATCACCACCGGGTTGAGCCAGGGAATGTTCGACGGCGCCTGCATGTCGCTCAACTGGCGCAGCATGAAGGCGACCTCGTCGCGGTGCTGGCTGATCATGCCGGGCACCCCGTCCACCGCGTCCTGCCACCAGGTTTCGGCCAGCAGATAGGACTGGACGACGGCGTTGAAGGGAAATCCGGCCCAGGCCGGGTCGGCGAAGCGCCGGTCGCCGGGTGCTGGCGCGACGACGGGTTCGGTCCCCTCCCGAAGGGCGGACTGCGCCAGCCACATGCCATAGCGGGCCATCATCCTGGCGGCGAGTGCGGACAAGGCGAGTTGCTTGCCGGGGGCGAAACCGAGATGCACCGCCCAGTCGGTCCAGGCGCTGGCCACCGCCGTGGGCGAGATGCCCTGCGTCAGCCGGGCCTGGACGGCCCGCACCATACGGTCGAACGTCTCGAAGCTCGGGATGCCGTCACGCGCGAACGCGCCGCTGTGGTGCGGCGGCTTATCGGCGGCGAGCGGCGATCGGGGGGGCGGGCGCGCCGCAGCGCTGCGTGCAACGCGCCCCGGCCTGGCGGCGGGTCGGCGGTAAGCGCCTTTCATCGCGGCTGCGTCCCTTTGAAAATGGTGGCGACGGGCAACGACCTGGGCAGTGATCAGCAGCGTTGAACGCGGTGCGTGCGGCGCTGGCGACCGCACCGTGCGAAAGCACGCGCCACCCACCGCCACCTGCGCTGATCAACGATAGCCATGATGGGATGGCCGGATCACTTTGGCACTGACTCAGATCAATCAACGCCAGACATGGCTGATGGTCACGGGGATGTGAATACGATGCGAACCTTGTCCTCTGCCGCAATCGAGGCCCGGATACCTGAAACGCGGCGACGATGCGAACAGTCGGCGCCACTCACGACGCCACGCTCCCGTACGCGCGGTTTGCAACGAAAAAACCGGCGGCAGCCGCCTATTGAACGCCGCGGGATCGGAGCACCGTGGCCAGTTCGCGGTCCGCGCTGTCGATGTGCCGCAGCAGCCATTCCAGCAGGAAACGCGCGGTCAGGCTCAGGCTGCGCTTGTCGCATCCTGCCGAGAAGTTCCGCAGGTCGTCCAGGAGATGCGCATGAATCGCGCGATGCGCGGCGGCGTTGGCAAACCCGTGCTCGTCCATCAGGCGTTCTTCGGTCGCGAAGTGGTGCTGCGTATAGGAAAGCGCCGAAGCCAGCATGTCCGAGATCGCCGCCGCGTTGTCGCCGCGTCGCAGCGCGGCGGAAAGGTCATTCAGACGCCCGGCGAGTTTCCGGTGCTGCTTGTCGATCACCGCAATCCCGACCTCATGGGCGGCCGACCAGATGATCAGCGGCAATGCGCTCGCGGCCGGCGAACCCCGTGCGGACGCGGTGACATGGCGGCTCCTGCCGCCGCGCTTGGCCTCATAGAGGGCGGCGTCCGCCGCGGCGATCAGCTCATCGGGGGTTCCGCCATGGTCGGGGAACAGCGCGATCCCGACGCTGACGCCGACGCAGACGTCCCGTCCCTTGATGGGTATCGGCTGCCGTGCGGCCTCGACGAGCCGGGCGGCGATCAGCGCCGTGTCGTGGCCACCCCGCACCCGCGGCAGCACGACGCAGAACTCGTCCCCGCCGAGCCGGGCCAGCGTGTCGCGGTCCCGGATGCACGCCAGGAAGCGCTGGGCGGTCACCTGGAGCACGGCATCGCCCGCCTGGTGGCCATAGGTGTCGTTGGCGGATTTCAGGCCATCCAGGTCCGCCATCAACACCGCCAGCCCGGACTGGCCGCTCCGGGCTTCGACGATGGCATCCCGCAGCCGGTCCAGCACCAGCGCCCGGTTCGGCAGCCCCGTCAGCATGTCCGTGTAGGCAAGGTCGCTCAGGTGCTTCTCGGAGAGCTGGCGGCAGGTGACATCATCGCCGAACACACAGATTGTCGGCATGCCGTCGAATGTTTCGCGGGCCAGGAACAGTTCGGCATCGAACGCCGTGCCGTCGCGCCGGATCGCCCGCCCCCGGAAAGTCGCGGGCATTTCCGCCGGATCGGCCAGCACCCTGCCGATGGCCGCCCGGTCCTGGGCGGCGATCACCTCGATCAGCTTCATCCCGACGATGCCCGTGCCGGCGCCGAACAACGCCATGAACGCCGGGTTGGCGAAGACAAACCGTTCCATCCGCACCACGGCGAACGGAACCGCCCGGCTGCCGGTCAGCAGACGGCACACGGTGGCGGAGTCAAGCTCTTCAGGCCCGCAAACGGCAGCGGCCGCGCGGCATGCCTCCATTCGGGCATCTCCCTGGTCGGTCTGAGGAAGCGGGCGATGGCGGAACAGTCTTGCCCGTCCACGGTTACCAATTTCTTCAGCGGCCCGAAGCGGCCCGGTGCACCTCGGGCAACGCCGCGCCGGGATGGCATCGGGTTGGCTTTTCTGGCAAAGCGGCATCCCATGTCATATCCTTCCGCCACTGCCGAAGACACCAGGCGCGCCAAGGCCCTGGTGCGCGCCGTCGTCTCCGCATTGCGCGAGCGCGGCGCGCCGTCGCTGGACGCCACCGCCACCGCCTGGCTGGAAGACCGGCCGCACAGCCTGTGGCCGCTGCTCGATGCCGCCGTGGCTGCCTGCACCGCGCGCCGGCGGAACGAGGCGCAGGTCACCGCCTGCCGCTGGCTGCTCGCCAACCAGCTGGAGCTGATCCGCTACCGGCTCGAACGCGGCCACGACTGGGCGCAGGCGATGCTCGATGCCTACCAGGAGAAGCT
Organism: uncultured Acetobacteraceae bacterium; assembly: GCA_903907955.1. Classification (GTDB taxonomy): domain Bacteria; phylum Pseudomonadota; class Alphaproteobacteria; order Acetobacterales; family Acetobacteraceae; genus Rhodovastum. Next base: position 10,448 of record CAIVPZ010000068.1, read on the forward strand.
GATCGCGCTGGTTCAGGCCCATGCCCTGCCGGAAGCCGACTGGTTCGAACTGGTCAATCTGCTCAAGATCGCCAAGGTGCCGATCCGCCCCGGGATGGCCGAGGCGCTGACCATGGCCGCCGCCGACGCAACCGCCGAAGACGTGCCATCGCCGGAGGAAATCCCGCACCAGTTGCGCGGCATGCTCGACGCGCTCGGCCGCTCGACCGAGGACCCGTTCATGGTGGTCGAGGGGCTGGCGGAAACCGGCACGCTGATGCCGGTCGAACTGCGCGTCTACATGACGCACGAACTCGGCCTGTCGCCGCATGCGGTGCTGCGCGAGGCGGTGCCGCTGCTGCTGCTCGATCCCGAGCCGGCGGTGCGCCAGGCCGCTGCCGCGGTGCTGGAGCAGGTGGCGGGTCCGGACACGGTGTCGCCGGTGATGCTGCGGCGGGCGCTGCTGGTGCGCAACTGGGTGCCGGAGGCCGAGCGCGAGCCGATCGACCGGCTGGTCCGCAAGGCGCGCCTGAAGGGCGTGACCTGCGCGCAATGGGCGCCGCCGCCGGCGCTGGCGATCCAGTGCTCGATGGTGGACGGTTCCGGCGCGCAGAGCCTGCTGGTGACCACGCCGAAGGGGCGAACCGGGCTGTTCATCGGGCTGCTGCTCAAGCAGGGCTACGGCATCCGCGACGCCTGGTGCGACGCGTCGCTGCCGCGGCCGGAAATCAACCGCGCGCTCAGGGAAACGCAGCGGACGATGACGTGGCATCCGACCGGGCGCGATCACCTCGACCTGGTGGTGCAGCACCACATCCGCCGCGGCCTGACGGCCGGCCACCTGCCGCAGGCGGCGATCGTCGCGGTGGCCGAGGCGTTCGGCGCGGCCGACTGGAAGGACCGCGGCATCGACGTGGCGGCGGAGACGGAGCGGCTGTTCAGCGGGCTCGGGGCCGCGGCCGGCAGCGCGGCGGCGGTCACGGCGTCATTGCGGCGCAGTGGTACCTGGCTGGCGCATGATCCGATGATGCAGTCCTGGTTCGAGGACGACGCGGCGATCCGGGCGCTGGTCGAGGGCAAGCCGCGTCCGAAGCCGCAGGTGGCGGTGCGGCGGGTGCTGGAGGAGGTGCTGCCGGCCCGCCGCGCGGCGTGGGCGGAACGGGCGCTGCTGCTGGCGCTGTGGCTGCAGGCCGGCCCCGCTGCCACCGCATCGGCCGCCACCGATCCGGCCGGGCGCTGGCAGGACTGCGTGGTGCTGGCGCACGCCCTGCTGTCCGAACGTCCGCTGGCGGAACTGCCGGCGATGGTGGCGATCGCCGAACGCAGCATCTTCGCGGCATCCGCCAAGGTCTGGTGACGTCCGGCCATGATCGACATCACCCTTGCCCGGGCGCTGCATGTGGTTGCGATCGTGCTGTGGCTGGGCGGCGTCGGCATGGTCACGACCGTCCTGCTGCCCGCCATCCGGCGCCAGCATCCGCCCGCCGGCCGGTTCGCGCAGTTCCATGCCATCGAGCATGGTTTCGCCCGGCAGGCGCGCTGGACGACCGGACTGGCCGGTGCCACCGGGGTCTACATGGCGTGGCGGCTCGACCTGTGGGACCGTTTCGCAGCAGCCGAATTCTGGTGGATGCACGCCATGGTCGCGACCTGGGCGGTGTTCACCCTGATGCTGTTCGTCATCGAACCGCTGTTTCTCGACCGTCTGCTGGCGCGCCGGGCGGCCCGCCAGCCGGAGGCGACGTATCGCCTGATCGAACGCCTGCACCGGGGTCTGCTTGCGCTGAGCCTGCTCACCGTGGCGGGCGCCGTCGCCGGGGCGCACGGGCTGAACCTGTTCGACTGGTAGCCGTCTACACCGGCCCGCCCGGCGCTGGCGCATCCGCGGCGAGGCCAAAGCGCTGCAGCAGGACGCGGCTGTGCGGGCCGGCGACATCGGCGACCGTGTAGCGGTCGAGCACGCCGAACAATGCGCCCGCCGCCTCATCCATGATCGCGCGCAGCCGGCAGACATCGCCGATGGCGCAATCAGCCCCGGTCTGGCATTCGACCAGGGCGATTTCCGGCTCGGTCGCGCGCACCACATCGCCCAGGCCGATCTTCGCGGCAGGGCGGGCAAGGCGCAGCCCGCCATGCCGCCCGCGCAATGTCTCGATCAGCCCGGCCTTGCCGAGGGCGTGGATCACCTTGGTCATGTGACTTTCGGAAATCCGGTAGGCCGCGGCGATTTCGGCGATCGAGGCAAGCTGCTCCGGCCGCACCGCAAGAAAGATCAGCGTGCGCAGGCCGTAATCGGTGAAGCGCGTCAGACGCATGCCTGTTAATAGCGCGGATTGCCCGCGTCCTCAACGCGGCTGCACCTCCTCGGTGAAGATCTGTGACGGCGGCAGGCCGCGCGCCCCGGCCACCGCCAGCACCGAATCAACCAGCCTGGGCGGTCCGCAGACATAGACATCCGGCAACGCCACCGCTTCGTCGAGCATGGCGGCAAAGGCATCGGCGGCGGTGCCGGTGAAGCCGGACCAGGCGCCCTGCGGATGCCAGACGCTCAGCACCACCGTCAGCATCGGCAAGGCCGCCTCCAGCGCGCGGATCGCTTCGGCGGCAAGCAATTCCGCCTCCCGGTTCACCGCGAAGATCAGCGTGGTCGGCTGCATGTCCTGGAATTCGGCCAGATGCCGGAGCATCGCCAGCACCGGGGCGAAGCCGCAGCCGCCGCCGATCAGGCAGCGCGGCCGGGGGCTGGTTTCGTCCAGCATGAAGCGCCCCAGCGGCCCGCGCACCACCAGGCGGTCGCCCGGACGTGCCCGCGCGGCCAGCCAGGTGGAGAAGGCTCCGCCCGGCAGCAGCCGGATCAGGAACTCCAGCCGGCCGTCCCAGTTCGGCAGGTTGGCCATCGAATAGGCACGGCGGATGGTCGTCCCGGGGATCGACACTTCCATGTACTGCCCGGGCACGAAATCGGCAGCGGCGCCAAGGGCCGGATCGGCATCGAGGGTGAGCGTCAGCGCCATTGCCCCGCTGCCGGCCGGCGTCAGGCCGGTGATGGTCGCCTCCCGCTGCGGCACCCGCTGGCGACGGATGTCGGTCTGCGCATAGGGAAGATTGATGACGAGATTGCCTTCCGGGCGGCAGCGGCACAGCAGCACACCGCCCGCTGCGGCATCGGCGAGCACGCCGGCACCGGTCTGGCCGAGCGTGTACCGCCCTTCGGCCACCTGGGCGTGGCAGGCGCCGCAGGTGCCTTCATGGCACATGGCCGGCAGATACAGGCCGGCGGTTTCCGCGGCGTTCAGAACGGTGTCGGTATCGGCGCAGGGGAATTCGAAGCGCGCGCCGTCGCGGGTGCGCAGGGTGATTTCGGGCATGTGAGACCTTGGGGAATGGGGTGCAGGGGGCCACTGCCCCCTGCCGGGTCCAGGGCAGCGCCCTGGCCTTCCTAGGCTGCCAGCGCAGCCGCGATATCCGCCTCGGCGGTGGTAATCGGCTGAATCCCGAACCGGTTGACCAGCACATCCAGCAAAGCCGGGGTCAGGAACACCGGCAGCGTCGGCCCAAGCCGCACATTGCGCACACCCAGCGCCAGCAGGGTGAGGAACACCGCCGCCGCCTTCTGCTCGAACCAGGAGACGATCAGCGACAGCGGCAATTCGTTCACCCCGCAGCCGAACGCGCCGGCCAGCGCCTGGGCGATCACCAGCGCGGAATAGGTGTCGTTGCACTGGCCGATGTCGAGCAGCCGCGGCAGCCCGGCCACGGTGCCGAAATCATGCGTGTTGAAGCGATACTTGCCGCAGCCCAGCGTCAGCACCATCGAGTCCGCCGGCACCGCCTCGGCGAACTCGGTGTAGTAGTTGCGGCCGGGTGCGGCGCCGTCGCAGCCGCCGATCAGGAAGAAGTGCTTCAGCGCCCCGGATTTCACCGCCTCGATGACCTGGCCGGCCACGCCGAGCACGGCGTCTCGCCCGAAGCCGACGGTGATGGTCTGCTCCGGTGCGGTGGCGGCGAATCCGGGCAGGGCGCGCGCGGCCTGCACGACGATGCCGAAATCGCCGTTGTCGATATGCCGCAGCCCCGGCCAGCCGACCGGGCCGGCGGTGAAGATGCGGTTGCGATACGCCGCCTGCGGCTCGATCAGGCAGTTCGAGGTCATCACGATCGGCCCCGGAAAGGCGGCGAACTCGTTCTGCTGGTTCTGCCAGGCGCCGCCGTAGTTGCCGGCCAGATGCGGATGGGCGCGCAGCTTCGGATAGCCATGCGCCGGCAGCAGCTCGCCATGGGTATAGACGTTGATGCCGGTGTCGCGGGTGGCCTCCAGGATCGCGGCGAGATCGCGCAGGTCGTGACCGGAAACCAGGATGGCCTTGCCGGCAACCGGGGTGGTGCGCACCGGCGCCGGCGCGGGGGTGCCGAACGTGCCGGTATTCGCCGCGTCGAGTGCTTCCATCGCCACGAAATTGCAGCGCCCGAGCGCCAGCACCTCCGCAAGCAGCGCGTCCAGGTCGGTCGGATCGCCGGCGAGGACATCGAGCGCGCGGGCGATGCCGTCGCCGATCGCGTCACGCCGCTGGCCGAGCACCTCGGCGTGGTGCGCGTAGGCGGCGACCCCCTTCAGCCCGTACAGCAGCAGCGCGCGCAGGCCGATGACGTCGGCGCCCACCGTCTCGATGCCGGCCCGAACGCCGACCGCGCCGGCCTGGGCGAGCAGGCCCGGGAGCGTGTCGGCGGGCACGAAGCCGGCCGGCCCGTCCGGCACCTCCGGCAACTGCCCGGCTGCGTGGCGCGCGGCCGCGTACGCCGCCCGCAGCCGGTCGCGGACGGTCGCCGCCTCGGCGATCAGGGCGACGAAGCGGGCGCGGTTGAAGTTGACGTTGGTCAGGGTGGTGAACATGGCGAACAGCACGAAACTGTCGGCCGCGGGATCGGACCCGCCGAGAGCGGCGAGGCGCGTGCGGTACTGGGCAATGCCCTTGAGCTGATGGATCAGCAGGTCCTGCAGATCCGCCGTGACCGCGTCCTTGCCGCACACGCCCTTTGTGGTCGCGCAGCCGGCGGCCGTTTCCGTTCGGTTCGTCTGTTCGCACTGAAAGCAGAACATGCCGTTCAATCCACCCGTTGCCGTTGCCCTTCGACCTGGTTCGCGATGCCGCGCCACCGAAAGGTATATTCTAGATGAACCTTTCCAGGCGCACCGGCGTTGATCTGGATCAAGGCCCCCGGCGGTGCGACGGCACCAGCCTGTGGAAGCTGCGCAAACGCTGCCGACCAGGGGGACGAAAACTTTGGCGAAGGTGCTGTTCTGGGAGAAGCCCGGCTGTGCCGGCAACGCACGGCAGAAGGCGCTGCTGGCGGCGTCCGGCCACGATGTGTCGGCGCGCGACCTGCGCGCCGAGCCGTGGACCGCCGAGCGGCTGCGGCCCTTCTTCGGCGACCGGCCGGTCGCCGAGTGGTTCAACCGCAACGCCCCGCGCATCAAATCGGGCGCGATCCGGCCGGAGGCGCTGGACGAAGCCGCGGCGCTGGCGCTGCTGCTGGCCGACCCGCTGCTGATCCGCCGCCCCTTGCTGCAGGTGGGCGGGCGCCGCGAGGCCGGCTTCGAGCCGGCGCTGGTGGCGGCGTGGATCGGCCTGCAAACCGATGGGCCGGTGGTGGATGAAACCTGCCGCCGGCATGCCCCCGGCGCCTGCCCGGTGGCGGAACCGGAAGACCAGATCACCGTGTAGCGCCCCTGGCCTTCCTGCCGTCAGCGTGGCACTTGACGCAGATCAAGGAAGCCGCCCGGCAGCCAGGAGCATCCTGCCCCCATGGACATCACCGCGATCATCGAGAAATACGACGCGCGCGTGCCGCGCTACACCAGCTACCCGACGGCGCCGCATTTCTCGCCGGCGGTGGATGCCGGGGTCTATGGCGGCTGGCTGGCCGCCCTGCCGGAAAACGCCGTGCTGTCGCTGTATCTGCACGTGCCGTTCTGTGCCCAGCTGTGCTGGTACTGCGGCTGCCACACCACCGCGGTGAACAAGCCGGAGCCGGTGGAATCCTACGCCGACACGCTGCTGACCGAGATCGACACCGTTGCCCGCGCGATCGGCCGCAAGCTGCGGGTCAAGCATGTGCACTGGGGCGGCGGCACGCCGACGGTGATGCCGCCGAAGCGCATGGCCGAGATCATGGACCGCCTGCGCGCCCGCTTCACCTTCGAACCCGACGCCGAGATCGCCGTCGAGATCGACCCGCGCACCGCCACCGAGGACGTGCTCGACGGCCTGGTCCGCATGGGCTGCAACCGGGCCAGCCTCGGCGTGCAGGATTTCGACCCGAAGGTGCAGCAGGCGGTCAACCGGGTGCAGTCCTGGGACCTGACCCGCTCGGTCGCCGACGCGCTGCGCGCCCGCGGCATCGGCTCGATCAATGTCGATCTGATGTACGGCCTGCCGCACCAGACCGCCGAAGGCACGGTGGAAACGGTCGGCCGCGCCCTTGACCTCAATCCCGACCGGATCGCCGTGTTCGGCTATGCCCATGTGCCCTGGATGAAGAAGCAGCAATTGCTGCTGCCGGAGGACGCGCTGCCCGGCCAGATGGAGCGCTGGGCGCAGTTGCAGGTCACCGAGCGGGTGATTACCGCGCGCGGCTACCGGGCGATCGGCCTCGACCACTACGCCCTGCCCGACGATCACCTGTCCACCGCGCTCGACAGCGAGTCGCTGCGCCGCAATTTCCAGGGCTACACCACCGACCAGGCGCCGGTGCTGGTCGGCTTCGGCGCCTCGTCGATTGGTTCGCTGCCTGAAGGTTATGTGCAGAACGCCGCCGCCCTGCCGGAATGGCGCGACAAGGTGCGCGCCGGCGAACTGCCGACCAAGCGCGGCATCGCGCTGAATGCCGAGGACCGGCTGCGCCGCGACGTCATCGAGCAGCTGATGTGCCAGGGCCGGGTGAACATCGCCAGCATCGCCAGGCGGCACGGTGCCGACCCCGCGACGCTGCGCGCCGCCGAACCCCGCCTGCAGGCGATGGCCGATGACGGCGTGGTGGACTGGGACGGCAGCACGGTGTCCATCCGCCCGGAGGCACGGCCGTTCGTGCGCACGGTGGCGGCGGTGTTCGACACCTACCTCAAGCCGGACCAGGCCAAGCACGCGCGCGTGGTGTAGCCATGGCCGCAGGGCTGCTCGACGCCGACGCTCTGCGGCAGGCCGGGCTGCAACGTGATCCGTTTGATCATGTTGTCGTGCCCGGCTTCGTTCCCGCCGCCGAGGCGGCCGCCATCCGCACGTGTTTCCCGGTGGCCGACCATGGCGGGGTGAAGCCGGCGCACAGCCGCACCCCAGGCGACAAGCTGGACGCGCTGCTGACGGCGCTGCGCCAGCCGCGCACCAGTGCGCTGTTCTCCGAAATTTTCGGCGTCCATCTGGTGCCCGAGACGCTGATGATCCACCTGCGCAGCCGCTGCCGGCCGCAGGACGGCCGCATCCACGTGGACAGCCGCGACAAGGTGGTCACCGGGCTGATCTACTTCAACGAGGACTGGCCCCACCAGGGCGGCCGGCTGCGCCTGCTGCGCAGCGCCGACGACCTGGAAGACATGGCCGGCGAGGTGCTGCCGCTGGACGGCACGCTGGTGGCGTTCCGCCGCAGCGACACCTCGTTCCACGGCCACCACCCGCATAGCGGCGTGCGCCGCTGTGTCATGTTCAACTGGATGGTGGACGAAGCCGCCGCAAGACGCGAGACGCGGCGGCATGGGATTTCGGCAATATTCAAACGGTTGATCCGGAAAGCCTGAAGTACGGCGGCCTTATCCGGCGTTGCAGGTCTTCCGCTTGGGCGCCGTCTCCTCGATCGGCTTCCACAGCGTGGCCCCCTCGGGCCGGTGCCCGGCGGCATACAGCCCGGAGGCCGCCAGTGAGGTCTGCCCCAGCACCATGGTGCGGATCGCCGAGCAGCCCAGCCGTTCGGCCAGCGCGTCAAGCTCGTTCACCAGGGCGGACATGACGGATTGCGGGTCCAGCACGTCCACCGCGACCATGTGTTCGGCGATCAGGATGGGTCCATGCGCCAGATCGTGTTCGCGACGGTACAGGAACAGGCCGCACGGCAACTGGCGCGGGCTGCGCAATACCACCCGGATGCCGCCCTGGTCGGCGCGCCGCGGATTGGCGATGCGCTTGGCGATGCGCATCCAGGTTTTCAGGTCGAGGGTCGGAACCACCTCCCGCACCAGCGGATAGACAGTATGGACCTGATCCGGCAACAGATTGTTGCACGTGAAAGCCGACATGCTCGCCATTGTTCCGCTCACTGGTTAAGTGTGCGCCGCATGGCGGCGTTGCTGCCTTGATCTGCATCAAGGCAGGTTCTGGCAGCGCCGCGTAAAAGAGGTTCACGCTGCGGGGTGCCTCGGCTAAGATCACGGATTGCTGCCACTTGGTGGCAGTTTCCTGTGTGGATGGCCGATGACGCACCTCCGTGTTCGTCCTCTGATCGTCGAATCCGTTCGGCCATCAGAGCCATGCGCCGCCTGCGAGGCGCGGCCGTTCAGCGTCTGCAACGCGATCGACCAGCGCGACATCGAGCGCCTCGCGGCGCTCGCCGTCAGCCTCAGCGTCGATGCCGGCCGCACCTTCATCGAGGAAGGCGACCCGGCCGAGCACTTCTTCAACGTCACCGCCGGCACCGCCAAGCTGTTCAAACTGCTGCCGGACGGGCGGCGGCAGATCACCGGCTTCGCCTCGATGGGCACGTTCCTCGGCCTCGCGGTGTCGTCCACCTATGCGTTCGGCGCCGAGGCGGTGGAGCCGATGCGCATCTGCCGGTTCTCCCGCCCCAAGCTGCGCGCCCTGCTCGACGATTTCCCGGCGATGGAAAAGCGCCTGCTGGAGGTGGCCTCCAACGAGCTGGTCGCCGCGCAGGAGCAGATGCTGCTGCTCGGCCGCAAGACGGCGCGGGAGCGTCTGGCCTCGTTCCTGGTCACCCGCGGCGTCTGCGCCGGCAACGGCGCGCCCGCCTGCGGCCACCGCGCCGCCGAGAAAGTCACCCTGCCGATGACGCGCAGCGACATCGCCGACTATCTGGGCCTGACCATCGAGACGGTCAGCCGCACCCTGACCCGGTTCAAGAGCGAGCGGCTGATCGACATTCCCAACGCCGCGGACATCCTCATCCGCGACCATGCCGCCTTGCGCAGCCTCGCCACCGGGCTGCACTGAGAGTTTGAAAAAGAATGCCCGCAAGCCGCCGAACAATGACGGAAAACTCAATGATGGCAGCGGGCGTTCTTTTTCAAGTTCGATTGCTTTTCAGGCGCTGAGGCGGCGCCGGCGTTCCCATGCCGGATTACGCGCTCGAATCGGCGGCCGGCGGCCGGGTCGCCGGCATCGACGAGGCCGGGCGCGGGCCGCTCGCCGGCCCGGTGCTGGCCGCTGCGGTGGTGCTGCCGCGCCGGGTGCCGCCGGCGCTGGCGGCGCTGCTCAACGATTCCAAGCTGCTCTCCGCCGCCCGGCGCGAAGCCGCCTTTGCCGCCCTGATCGCCGCGCGCGCGGCGGGGCAGGTGGAAATCGGCGTCGGCGCCGCCTCGGTGGCGGACATCGCCCGCGTCAACATCCTGCAGGCCGCGCTGCTGGCGATGTGCCGGGCGGTGGCCAGGCTGCCCAACCTGCCGGACCTTGCTTTGGTCGACGGCAACTGCCCGCCGGCGCTGCCCTGCCCGGTGCGCTGCGTGATCGGCGGCGACCGGCTGAGCCTGTCGATCGCCGCCGCCTCGATCGTCGCCAAGGTGCTGCGGGATCGCGCCATGACGCGGCTGGCGGTGCGTTATCCGGGCTATGACTGGCACCGCAACGCCGGCTACGGCACCGCGGGCCACCGTGCCGGCCTGCTGGCGCTGGGGCCGACCCCGCACCACCGCGCCAGCTTCGGCCTGGTGCGCCAACTGGGGCAACCAGGCCTGCCTTGATCGCGATCCCCGATTGACGCGGTCACGGCGGACACGATTCAAGTTGCCTCGGCGGGCCGTGCTCCGCCACCATTCCCCCCAGCACCGGAGGCGCCTCTGCCCGTGGAGATCATCCGCGAACTGCCCCTGGATCAGGTGATCCTGGGTGAAGCCGTGCGCATCATGCGCATGCTGCCGCCTGCCTCCGTCCACTGCATCTTCGCCGACCCGCCCTACAACCTCCAGTTGCGCGGCGAACTGCGCCGCCCCGACGACAGTGTGGTGGACGGCGTCGATGACGACTGGGACCATTTTACCGATTTCGCCGCCTACGACGCCTTCACCCGCGACTGGCTGACCGAAAGTCGCCGCCTGCTGCGCAAGGACGGCACGCTCTGGGTGATCGGTACCTACCATAACATCTTCCGGATCGGCGCCATCCTGCAGGAGCTGGGGTTCTGGATCCTGAACGACGTGGTCTGGCGCAAGGCCAACCCGATGCCGAACTTCCGCGGCCGGCGCTTCACCAACGCGCATGAGACGCTGATCTGGGCAGCGCCGGGGCGGGACGCGCGCTACCGGTTCAACTACCAGGCCATGAAGGCGCTGAACGACGACGTGCAGATGCGCAGCGACTGGTATTTCCCGCTCTGCACCGGCCCCGAGCGGCTGCGCAACGAGCACGGGCTGAAACTGCACCCGACCCAGAAGCCCGAGGCGCTGCTGCACCGGGTGCTGATGTCCTGCACCAGCCCCGGCGACATCGTGCTGGACCCGTTCCTCGGCACCGGCACCACCGCGGCGGTCGCCCGCCGCCTCTCCCGCCACTTCATCGGCATCGAGCGCCACCCCGCCTATGTCGAGGCCGCCCTCGGCCGGGTGCGGCGGGTCCGTCCGGCGGCCACCGATGCGCTGGCCGCCACCCCGACCAAGCGCGAGGCGGTGCGGGTGCCGTTCGGCTCGCTGGTGGAGCGCGGGCTGCTGGCCGCCGGCACCCTGCTGACCGACCGCATGCGCCGGGTGCAGGCGGTGGTGGTCGCCGACGGCACGCTGCGCTGCGGCGAACTGCAGGGATCGATCCACCAGGTCGGCGCCGCGGTGCAGAACGCGCCGTCGTGCAACGGCTGGACCTTCTGGCATTTCGAACAGGATGGCAAGCTGGTGCCGATCGACCGGCTGCGGGCGCCGCAGGGCTGAGCAGTCGATTCCTTTTGTTCGGCCGGGATGGCGTGCGCGGTGCCGCGGCGCTTGACGCCGCGACCCGACCGGCGTCCGCTGCGCCCCGGGCAACATGCCCCAGGGGAACACAGCCATGGCAAAGGGTCAGAAACGCAGCGGGCGAGAGGTGAAGAAACCGAAAGCCTCGAAGACCGCCGCCACAGCGACACCAACCGGATTCGGCGCCCTCGCCCCGCAGCGGCCGCAGCCGACGAAATCGACGCCGACCAAGTAGCACTCCCGGCGCGTGCGGGGCCGGGCGAAGCTGGACGATCCGGCCCCGCGCTGTCATCTCTGCGCGGAGGAGCTTGCCCCGATGTCCCAGGCCGTGACCCGCCTAGCCCCGGTGCTGTTCATTCCGCAGCGGCAGCCGGTCCGGCCGGCGCTCAACCGGTTGCGGGTGGCGAGCCCGTTCGAGCCGAGCGGCGACCAGCCCACCGCCATCCGCGCGCTGGTCGCCGGCGTGCAGGCGGGCGAGCGCGACCAGGTGCTGCTGGGGGTGACCGGCTCGGGCAAGACCTTCACCATGGCCAAGGTGATCGAGGCGGTGCAGAAGCCGGCGCTGATCCTGGCGCCGAACAAAACCCTGGCCGCGCAGCTGTACGGGGAGATGAAGGCGTTCTTCCCGGACAATGCGGTGGAGTATTTCGTCAGCTACTACGACTACTACCAGCCTGAAGCCTACGTTCCGCGCACCGACACCTATATCGAAAAAGACGCGCAGATCAACGAGCAGATCGACCGCATGCGCCACGCCGCCACCCAGGCGCTGCTGGAGCGCAACGACGTCATCATCGTCGCCTCGGTTTCCTGCATCTACGGCATCGGCTCGGTGGAAACCTACGCCAAGATGGTGGTGAAGCTGGAGACCGGCGGACGCCTCGACCGCGATCGGGTGGCCAAGGCGCTGGTGGACCTGCAGTATCGCCGCAACGATGTGGCCTTCGCCCGCGGCACCTTCCGGCTGCGCGGCGAGGTGGTGGACATCTGGCCCAGCCATTACGAGGACCGCGCCTGGCGGGTAACGCTGTTCGGCGACGAGGTGGAGAAACTGGCCGAGTTCGACCCGCTGACCGGCGAGGTGACGGCGAAGCTGGACACCATCACCGTGTATGCCAACAGCCACTATGTTACGCCGCGCCCGACGCTGACCCAGGCGATCCGCGATATCAAGCTGGAGCTGAACCAGCGGCTCGAGGAATTCACCGCTGCGGGCCGGCTGCTGGAGGCCGAGCGACTCCAGCAGCGCACCACCTTCGATATCGAAATGATGGAAACCACCGGTGCCTGCAAGGGAATCGAGAACTACTCACGCTATCTGTCCGGCCGCAATGCCGGGGAACCACCGCCGACGCTGTTCGAATACCTGCCGGAAAATGCGCTGCTGATCGTCGATGAAAGCCACGTGACGGTGCCGCAGATCGGCGGCATGGAGCGCGGCGACTTCGCCCGCAAATCCGTGCTCAGCGATTTCGGCTTCCGGCTGCCCTCCTGCATCGACAACCGGCCGCTGAAATTTGAGGAGTGGGAACGCTTCCGCCCGCAGACCGTGTTCGTCTCCGCCACCCCCGGCCCGTGGGAGATGGAGCGCACCGGCGGCAGCTTTGCCGAGCAGGTGATCCGCCCGACCGGGCTGATCGACCCGATGGTGGAAGTGCGCCCGGTCGAGCGCCAGGTGGACGATCTGCTGGCCGAGTGCCGCACGGTGACGGCGCATGGCGACCGCATCCTGGTGACGGTGCTGACCAAGCGCATGGCCGAGGACCTGACCGAATACCTCAACGAGCACGGCGTGAAGGTGCGCTACCTGCACTCCGACATCGACACGCTCGAACGCATCGAAATCATCCGCGACCTGCGGCTCGGCGTATTCGACGTGCTGGTGGGCATCAACCTGCTGCGCGAGGGGCTGGACATTCCCGAATGCGCGCTGGTGGCCATCCTGGATGCCGACAAGGAAGGCTTCCTGCGCAGCCAGACCAGCCTGGTGCAGACCATCGGCCGGGCGGCGCGCAACGTGGACGGGCGGGTGATCCTGTATGCCGATGTGATGACCCGCAGCGTGCGCTTCGCCATCGAGGAGACCGATCGCCGGCGCAACAAGCAGCGGGCCTGGAACGAAGCGCACGGCATCACCCCGCAATCGGTGAAGAAACAGATCGGCCGGGTGCTGGAGAGCGTGTTCGAGCAGGATTACGTGACGGTGGCGCCGGTGCGCGATGCCGGGACCACGGAGTTCGTCGGCAAGGATTTGAAGGCGACGATTGCCGAGTTGGAAAAGCGCATGCGCGCGGCGGCGGCCGATCTGGAATTCGAGGCGGCGGCGCGGCTGCGCGACGAAATCCGGCGGCTGGAGGCGCTCGACCTCGGGCTGGAGCCGCCGCCGGCGGCGTCCGCCTCGTTGCGGCCGCGGCGGGACCGCGCGCCGGAGCCGATGGGGCCGGGGGGCGGGGGGTATGACCCGAAGAAGGTGAAGCGCGGGGGGCGGCGGGGGCGATAGTGCCAAATCCTATCGGGGCGTTGCCCCGAGCCCCACCAGGGGCTTTGCCCCTGGACCCCACCAAGGGCAATAGGCCCTTGGAACCCTTAACGAATGGGGTCAAGGGGGCCACTGCCCCCTTGCGGGTCCAGGGCGGAGCCCTGGCCTTACCTTCTCCTCGTCAGAACTCCCCGAGAAAATCCCGCTTGCCCACATCCACGCCATTATGCCGCAGGATGTTGTAGGCGGTCGCGCAATGGAAACTGACGTTCGGAATCACGAATCCGATCAGATAGCGCTGGCCGGTGAACCGCAACTCGCCGGAGCGCATCGCCAGCACGATCTCACGCGCCTCGCTGCCGTCGATCTGCTCGGGCGTGAAGCCGTCGATGAAGGCCAGCGTTTTGGCAATCCGCGCCTTCAGGTCGGCAAAGGTGGTTTCGTTGTCTTCCCAGCTCGGCAGTTCGGCCCCGGCCAGCCGTGCCGCGCCACCCTTGGCCATGTCGCAGGCGATCTGCACCTGCCGGCTCAGCGGGAACATGTCCGGCGCCAGCCGGTCATTGATCAGCACCGAGGGATCGACGCCCTTCGCCGCGGCAAACGCCGCCCCCTTTTCCAGCACGCCGGACAACCCGCCCAGCAGCGAACGAAACAGCGGCACCGACGCCTGGTACATCGAAATCGGCATGGCTACAGACTCCCCCCCTTGCGCCCGGCGATTGCCCCCAGGCGCAGCCGCAGCGCGTTCAGCTTGATGAAGCCCTGGGCGTCGAACTGGTCGTAGGCGCCCTGGTCGTCCTCGAACGTCACCACCTTCATCGAATACAGGCTGTTCGGGCTTTCACGGCCGATGCAGGTGACGTTGCCCTTGTACAGCTTCAGCCGCACCCGCCCGCTCACCGATTGCTGGCTGGTGTCGATCAGCGCCTGCAGCATCCGCCGCTCCGGGCTGAACCAGAAGCCGTTATAGATCAGCTCGGCAAAGCGCGGCATCAGGCTGTCCTTGAGGTGCGCCGCCTCGCGATCGAGGGTGATGCTCTCGATGCTGCGATGCGCCACCAGCAGGATGGTGCCGCCCGGCGTCTCATACACGCCGCGGCTTTTCATGCCGACGAAGCGGTTCTCCACCAGATCGAGCCGGCCGATACCATTGGCCTTGCCAAGTTCGTTCAGCCGCGCCAGCAGCGACGCCGGCGACAGCTTCACCCCGTCGATCGCCACCGGGTCGCCCTGCTCGAAATCGACGCTGATGACGGTGGCCTGGTCCGGCGCGTCCTCCGGCCGGATGGTGCGCTGGTAGACGATCTCGTCGGCCTCCACCGCCGGGTCCTCGAGGATTTTCCCCTCGCTGGAGGAATGCAGCAGGTTGGCATCGACCGAAAACGGGGCCTCGCCGCGCTTGTCCTTGGCGATCGGGATCTGGTGCTGCTCGGCGAACTCGATCAATTTCGTGCGACTGGTCAGGTCCCATTCGCGCCATGGCGAAATGATTTTGATGTCCGGGTTGAGCGCATAATAGCTCAGCTCGAAGCGTACCTGGTCGTTGCCCTTGCCGGTGGCGCCGTGTGCCACGGTATCCGCCCCGACCAGTTCGGCGATCTCGATCTGCCGCTGGGCAATCAGCGGCCGGGCGATCGAGGTTCCCAGCAGGTACTGGCCTTCGTAAACCGCATTGGCCCGGAACATTGGGAAGACGAAATCGCGGACAAACGTCTCGCGCAGGTCGTCCACGAAGATTTCCTTCACCCCGAACATCTCGGCCTTCTTGCGGGCCGGTTCAAGTTCCTCGCCCTGGCCGAGATCGGCGGTGAAGGTGACCACTTCGCAGCCGTAGGTGGTGTGCAGCCATTTCAGGATCACGCTGGTGTCCAGCCCGCCCGAATAGGCGAGCACGACCTTCTTGACATCCTTCACGCGCATGGGCGAGGCACTCCGGGCCAGTTCGGGAGCGGCAGGTAACGCCGCCGGCGGCGGTTGCGCAAGACGGCCGCGCTGGGCAGGATCATGCCGCCGCCTGTCGCCGCACCGGGGGACCGCCATGCGCCTGTGCCTTTTCCTGCTCGCCATCCTGTTGTTCGGCGCCGCCCCCGCCAGCAGCCAGCTGCCGCCGCTGCTTCCCCCCGCCGCCCCCGGCAGCCCGGCGCCGCTGCTGTCTCCCCCCGGCAGCCAGGTGTCGCCGCCGCTCGCCGCCGCGCCCGCCGGCGGCCCGCCGTTGGTGCTCGACGCCGCCGCCTTGCCGATGATCTGGCCGAAGGGCCGGCTGATCTATGAACAGCGGTTCCTGCTCGGCAACCTCTCGCGCGCGTTCGCGATCGGCACCAACGGCGAGTATGGCGGCATGTGGGGCGCCTCCTCCCTCGAGGAGGCGCGCGCCGAGGCGCTGCGGATTTGCGGCAACAAGGGCGGCACGGACTGCGCCGTGTATGCCGCGGACCTCAACGTGGTCTGGAACGGCCGCGCCCAGGCGGCAGCGCCCCCGCCGCCCGGCCCCCTGCTCGCCGGCGATGGCTGGGCCTTCGTGCCGGACGCCCGCTATTTCTGGTACGGCCCCGCAGCCGCCCGCGGCGTGGTGGTGTTCGCCCACGGCTACAGCGGCAGTGCGTCCCGGACGGAACTCGGCGAGGTGCAGCCGCCGCCCTTTCTGCGCGCCTTCAACAACGCCGGCTTCGACGTGGTGCGTTTCGCCCGCGCGTGGCGCGTCGACGGCCGCACCGACGAAATGGCCCGGCACCTGCGCGAGGGGCTGCGCGACCTGCACCGGCGCGGCTGGAAATCCGTGATCGCCGCCGGTCAGTCCCGCGGCGGCTGGAACGTGCTGCAGACGCTCGACACACCCGGTATCGCCGATGCCGTCATCGCCACCTCGCCGGCCGCCGCCGGCACCGATCCCGGCGCGCCGGCCCGGTTGGGCAACCGGGGGCTGGAGGCCATCGTCGGCGCCGCCCGTTCGCCCCATACCCGCGTCGTCTTCGCCCAGTTCGCCGATGACCCCTTCTACGTCAACGGCGACGAACGGGCGGCCATCATCCGCCGCCTGCAAGGCAGGATCGCCGCAGTGATGATCATCGACCGCCCGGCCGACATCGCCGGCCATGACGGCGCCAACGGCGCGGTGTTCGCCGAACGCTACGGCGCCTGCCTGCTGCGCTTCACCACCGCGCCGACGGTGCCTTCATCCTGCTGAGCGTTTGTGAACGAATGCCCGCGGCGCCCGGTTGTTGCCGGAAACGCTCAATGATATCAGCGGGCTTTCATGCGCAAGTTCGATTGCTTCGCAAGCTCTGAGCGGTGCAGCATCGACCGCGCCAGCACCCCCAGCGCCAGCACGCACGCCACCTCCAGCAGGAAGGCGTCACGATAGCCGAGCGTGTCGATCAGTCCGCCGAGCATCAGCGGCCTCAGGCTCTGGCCGAGGAACAGCATGAAGGCGAACGCCGCCCCCTGGGCGTGCCGGCTCCGCCACCCGGTAGCGCCCGGCAAGGAAGGCATCGGCCGCCAGCGCCTGCCGGACCGCCGCCTCTCCCTCCGCCCCGGCGCAGACGACAAGCCGGGTGAAGAACGCGGCGGCGTCGCGGGCGCGGGCGAGGAACAGACGGTGCAGCGCCGCGGCCACCGGCCCGCGCGGGGCGCAGCAGGCGCAGCCGGCGACATGCCCGGGCAGTGCCGCGGCGAGCCGCGCCACCGGCAGCCCGTCCGGCACCCCGTCCGGCACCGGGCCATCGCCTTCGATCAGCAGCGCATCGCCGCGGCCCGCGCTGGCGGCGGGGGCGAAGGCGACGGGGATGCGGGCGTCCACGAAGATCGGCATGGATTTCACATAAGGATATCTTTATACGCGCACAAGTCATGGACCAGCTCCTCGCCGCCCTGCGCGCCTGCGCCGAGACCACCCGCCTGCGCATCCTCGCGCTGGCGGCGCGCGGCAGTTTCTGCGTCATGGAGTTCACCGAAATCCTCGGCCAGTCGCAGCCGCGGCTGTCGCGCCATCTGCGCCTGCTCGGCGAGGCCGGGCTGCTGGAGCGCGAGCGCGAGGGGGCGAATGTATGGTTCGCCCTGCCGTCGCCGGAAACGCCGGGCGGGTCGCTGGCCCGCGTGGTGCTGGAGCGGCTGCCCGAGGACGACGCCACCCTGGCCGCCGACCGCCGGCAGGCCGCGCGGGTGCTGGCCGAGCGGGCGCGCCAGGCCTCCGAGAGCTTCCGCCGCAAGGGGGCGGACTGGGACGAGATGCGCGCCCTCGACCTGCCGGCCGCCGCGGTGGAGACGGCGCTGCTGGCGCTGCTGCCGGCGGCGGGGCTCGGCCGGCTGCTGGATATCGGCACCGGCACCGGGCGGCTGCTGGAGGTGCTGGCACCGCGGGTGACCGCCGGGCTGGGCGTGGATGCCAGCCGGGCCATGCTGGCGCTGGCGCGGGCACGGCTGGCGCGGCCCGGGCTGACCCATTGCGCTGTGCGTCTGGCCGACATGTACCGGCTGCCGCTGGCCGATGCCGGTTTTGATCTCGTGGTGCTGCAGATGGTGCTGCACTACGCCGAGGACCCGGCCGGAGCGCTGGCCGAGGCGGCGCGGGTGCTGCGTCCCGGCGGACGGCTGGTGGTGGTTGACCTCGCGGCGCACGGCCGCACCGACGTGATGACACGGCTGGCGCATCGCTGGCCCGGCTTCGACGACGCCCGCATGCGCGACCTGTTCGGCCAGGCCGGGCTGGTGCCCGCGCCGGGCGTCGCCGTGCCCGGCTCGCTCGATGTGCGGCTGTGGCTGGCCACCAGCGGCGGCGCCGCCGCTGCGGACTTTCCCCTCCCCGATCAGGTCCCGGAGACCGCACCATGAGCCGACCCCACCTGCTGGATGCGCTGCGCGACCACGTGCTGCTGGCCGATGGCGGCACCGGCAGCCGCGTGCAGTCGATGGCGCTCGAGGTCGAGCGGGACTACTGGGGGCGGGAGAACTGCACCGACGTGCTGGTGCTGTCGCGGCCGGACATCGTGCGCGAGATCCATCGCGGCTACTACGCCGCCGGCGCCGACATGGTGGAGACCAACACCTTCGGCGCCTCGCCGCTGACCCTGGCCGAGTTCGACCTCGCCGACCGTGCTTTCGAGATCAACAAGCTGGCCGGCGAACTGGCGCGCGAGGCGGCGGCGGAGTTCGCCGACGGCCGGCATCGCTGGGTGCTGGGCAGCATCGGGCCGGGGACCAAACTGCCGAGCCTGGGCAACATCGCCTATGACCCGCTGGAAGCGGCGCTGGCCGAGCAGAGCCGCGGCCTGATCGCCGGCGGGGTGGACGCCATCCTGATCGAAACCTGCCAGGACCCGTTGCAGATCAAGGCGGCGGTGAACGGCGCGAAAATCGCCCGCGCGGCGGCCGGCGCGGATACGCCGATCTTCGTGCAGGTGACGGTGGAAACCACCGGCACCCTGCTGGTCGGTCCCGACATCGCCGCCGCCGCCACCATCGTGCAGGCGCTGGACGTGCCGCTGATCGGGCTGAACTGCGCCACCGGGCCGCAGGAAATGGCCGAGCACCTGCGCTGGCTGGCCGCCAACTGGCCCGGTCTGATCAGCGTGCTGCCGAATGCGGGGCTGCCCGAGCTGGTGGACGGGCAGACGCATTATCCGCTGCGCCCGGCCGACATGGCGAGCTGGGTGGAGCGCTTCGTCGCCGAGGACGGGGTCAACCTGATCGGCGGTTGCTGCGGCACCAATATCGAACACATCGCCGCGCTGGACGCGATGCTGCGCCGGCGCGGCGAACGCCGCCCCGCCCCGGTGGCGCGCCGCGCCGTGTGGGTGCCGTCGGTGGCCAGCCTGTACCAGCAGGTGTCGCTGCGGCAGGAGAATTCCTATTTCTCCATCGGCGAGCGCTGCAACGCCAACGGCAGCCGCAAGTGGCGCGACCTGCAGCAGGCGCATGACTGGGACGGCTGCGTCGCCATGGGCCGCGAACAGGCCAGCGAGGGCAGCAACAGCCTGGACATCTGCACCGCCTTCGTTGGCCGCGACGAGCGCGCCGAAATGGATGAGGTGGTGCGCCGCTTCACTTCCAGCGTGAACGCGCCGCTGGTGATCGATTCCACCGAGACCCTGGTGATCGAGAGCGCGCTCAAGCTGCATGGCGGCAAGCCGATCATCAACTCGATCAACTTCGAGGACGGCGAGGGCGCCGCACGCGACCGCGTGGTGCTGGCCAAACGTTTCGGCGCCGCGCTGATCGCGCTGACCATCGACGAAGAAGGCATGGCCAGGTCGCCGGAGCGCAAGCTCGCCATCGCCGGGCGGCTGGTGGATTTCGCCTGCGCGCGGCACGGGCTGCAGCAATCCGACCTGCTGATCGACCCGCTGACCTTCACCATCGCCACCGGCAGCGAGGACGACCGCCGGCTCGGCGCGTGGACGCTGGAGGGCATCCGGCTGATCCGCGACCGCTTCCCGGAGGTGCAGATCGTGCTGGGGCTGTCGAACATCAGTTTCGGCCTCAACCCGGCCGCGCGGGTGGTGCTGAACTCGGTGTTCCTCGACCACGCGGTGAAGGCCGGCATGACCGCCGCGATCGTGCACGCAACCAAGATCCGGCCGCTGCATTCGATTCCGCCCGAGGAAGTGCAGGTCGCCGAAGACCTGATCTTCGACCGCCGGCGCGAGGGCTACGACCCGCTGGCCCGCATCCTGGAAATCTTCGCCGACCGCAAGGCCGCCGACATCAAGCGGACGCAGAAGGCCGACACCATCGAGGGGCGGCTCAAGGACCGCATCATCGAGGGCGACCGCAAAGGGCTGGCCGACGACCTCGACGAGGCGCTGCGCACGCACGAACCGCTCGACATCATCAACACCATCCTGCTCGACGGCATGAAGGTGGTCGGCGAACTGTTCGGCGCCGGCAGGATGCAGTTGCCGTTCGTGCTGCAGAGCGCGGAGACGATGAAGGCGGCGGTGAGCCATCTGGAGCCGCGCATGCAGCGGGTGGACGGCCAGCAGAAGGGCACCATCGTGCTGGCGACGGTGAAGGGCGACGTGCACGACATCGGCAAGAACCTCGTGGACATCATCCTGACCAACAACGGCTACCGGGTGGTCAATCTCGGCATCAAGGTGGCGCTGGCCGACATGCTGGCGGCGGTGCGCGAGCACCAGGCGCAGGCGCTCGGCATGTCCGGGCTGCTGGTGAAATCCACCGTGGTGATGCGCGAGAATCTGGAGGAGATGGCCCGGTTGGGGATCGATCTGCCGGTGCTGCTGGGCGGGGCGGCGCTGACCCGCGGCTATGTCGAGGAAAATTGCGTGCGCGCCTATGCCGACGGGCGGGTGGCCTATGCGAAGGACGCCTTCGACGGGCTGCACCTGATGGACAAGGTGAACGGCGGCACGCTCGACGATTACCTCGCGGCGGTGCAGGCCCGGCGGGCCGGGCGGGCGCGCAACACCAGCCGTACGCTGGGCCATGCGGAAGCCGGCGCGTTCCGTCCGGTGGATGTGGCTGCCGTGCAGCAGCGCCGCCGCCGCCTGACCGCCGGAATCCCGGTGGCCGCGCCGCCCTTCTGGGGGCCGCGCATGATCGCGGCGGCGCCGAAGGCGATCATTCCGTTCCTCAACGAGCGCAGCCTGTTCCAGTTCCAGTGGGGGTTCCGCAAGCAGGGCCGCACGCTGGAAGACTTCCTCGGCTGGGCCAGGCAGGAATTGCGGCCGGTGCTGCGGCGCATGCTGGCGCTGTGCGAGGAACAGGACATCCTGCGGCCGCAGGCGATCTACGGCTATTGGAAAGCCGCCGGCGAGGGCAACGACCTGGTGGTGTTCGCGCCGGACGGCACCACCGAGCTGACCCGCTTCGCCCTGCCGCGGCAGCCGCGCGAGGACGGCGACTGCATCGCCGATTTCTTCCGCGACGTGGACGATGCCGAGCGCGACGTGATCGGCCTGCAGGTGGTGACGGTGGGGCAGAAGGCGTCCGACACCGCCCGGGCATGGTTCGAGGAAAACCGCTACCAGGATTATCTGTATCTGCACGGCCTGTCGGTGGAGATGGCCGAGGCGATGGCCGAGTACACCCACAAGCGCATCCGCGCCGAACTCGGCTTCGCCGCCGAGGACGACCGCGACATCGAGAAGCTGCTGGCGCAGGGCTACCGCGGCAGCCGCTATTCCTTCGGCTATCCGGCCTGCCCGAATCTGGAGGACCAGGCGCCGCTGCTGAAGCTGCTGGATGCGGCGCGGATCGGGGTGTCGCTGTCCGATGAGTGGCAGTTGCACCCGGAGCAGTCCACCAGCGCGATTGTGGTGCTCAATCCGGGAGCGAAGTATTTTTCGGTATAGCAGTGCCGGGCATCGGCTGAAAACGGTTCCAGGGGCAAAGCCCTTGGTGGAGGTCCAGGCGGCAAAGCCTCCTGGCGCGGTCCGGGGCAGCGCCCCGGGACCGGCCGGAACGCGCCCGTACGGCCGCTGAATATCACGCCATCCGCGCCGCACGCCAAACCCGTTCAAGCTCCGCCAGCCGCTCCCGCCGCATCGCCGGAAACAACGCGCCGAACCTCTCCGCCGCGCCGCGGTCATGGAAAACCACGTAGCGCGGCTCGAACCCGTTCAAGGGCGACACGTCCCCACCAGCGCTGAACCCCGGCCCGGGTTCGGAAAATGCGTTGGACACCGCCGGCAGCCCTTCGCCATCGACAACCTTGTGCCGCAACGCCGGACCGGCCCCGGCAACGCACCTGCCGATCGCCCGCTCGACCGCCGCGCTGAGATGGACGGAGCCGAAGCGGTCCCGGCTGAGATGCGCCCCTTCCAGCGCAAAGGCGATGCCGTCGCAGGGGCGGCGCGGCATGTCGGGAAAGGCGTCGCCGAGCCGCGTGGCGGCGTCCTGGCCATGCATCATAACCTGATGCGGCGCCTTCGGATCGCTGCGGACATCGTACTCCCCGACCGGTTCGACGAAGGCGCCGGGCTGGTCCGGCACGCCGATGGCGATGTCGTTGCGGTCGCGCACATCGAAGAAGCTGCCGGGAACCTCCGCGCAGATGCGGTCGAGCGTCGCGCTGACCCGCGCATGCAGGTAGATTCTGCGGAAACGGTTCATTCCGAGGTGCCCGGGTGCCAGCCCGAACACCATGGCATCGGTCATGGCATGCTCCGTCCTGCGTCGCCGCGTGCCGAATTAACCAACGTTTAAGGCATCGCGCCGCAACCCGGCAAGGCTTGCCCGCCGCGTTGCGCCCGGCCGGCGGAAACCCTAGCTTCGCCGCATGCCCGCACCGCTCAGGATCGCCCTCGCCCAGATCAACCTGCATGTCGGTGCGGTGGAGCAGAACCTTGCCCACCTCCGCCGCGCCCGCGCGGCGGGGCAGGCCCTGGGCGCCGACCTGGTGGTCACCCCGGAATTCTCCATCGCCGGCTATCCGCCCGAGGACCTCGTGCGCAAGCCGGCCTTCGTCGCCGCCTGCGAGGCCGCCATCGCCGACCTCGCCGCCGACACCGCCGATGGCGGCCCGGCGCTGATCGTCGGCGGTCCCTGGCGCGACGGCGCGCACCTGCACAACTGCGCCTATCTGCTCGACGGCGGCCGCATCGCCGCCCGCCGCGCCAAGCACGTACTGCCCAATTACGGCGTGTTCGACGAAAAGCGGGTGTTCGATGCCGGCCCCGTTCCCGGCCCGGTGCCGTTCCGCGGCTTTCGCCTCGGCCTGATGATCTGCGAGGAGTGGTGGGTTTCGCCGGTCGCCGACAGGCTGGCGGAGGGCGGCGCCGAAATCCTGCTGTCGATCAACGCCAGCCCCTACGAGGCCGACAAGCACCAGACCCGTATCCAGCTCGCCGCCAGGCGGGTCATGGAAACCGGCCTGCCCTTCGTGTTCTGCGCCCAGATCGGCGGCCAGGACGAGCTGGTCTTCGAGGGCGCCAGTTTTGTCCTCAACCCCGACCGCTCATGCGCCGTGCAATTGCCCTGCTTCGAGGAAGCGGTCACCCTGACCGAGTGGCGCCGCGAAGGCGAGCGCCTGGTCTGCGCGCCGTTGCCGCAAGCCGCCGAACCCGGGCGGCTGGAAAGCATCTACCGCGCCATGACCCTGGGTCTGGCCGATTACGTCCGCAAGAACGGCTTTCCGGGGGTTATCCTGGGCCTGTCCGGCGGCATCGACAGCGCCCTCTCCGCCGCCGTCGCGGTGGATGCGCTCGGCGCCGACCGCGTCCGCGCCTTCATGCTGCCCAGCCCCTACACCAGCCAGGACAGCCTGGACGACGCCGCCGCCTGCGCCGGCCTGCTCGGCATCGCCTGCGACACGGTGCCGATCACCCCGGCGATGGACGCCTTCGCCGCCGCCCTGGCGCCGGTGTTCGCCGGCCGCCCGCCCGACATCACCGAGGAGAACGTGCAGTCGCGCGCCCGTGGCCTGATCCTGATGGCAATCTCCAACAAGATCGGCGCGATGCTGCTGACCACCGGCAACAAAAGCGAGATGTCGGTCGGCTACGCCACCCTCTACGGCGACATGTGCGGCGGCTATTCCGTTCTCAAGGACGTCTACAAGACCACCGTGTTTGCTCTCTCCCGCTGGCGCAATGCGCATTGCCCGGCCGGCGCGCTCGGCCCGGCCGGCCGGGTCATGCCGCATGCCGTCATCACCAGGCCGCCGACCGCCGAACTCAGGCCGAACCAGACCGACCAGGACACGCTGCCCCCCTACGAGGTGCTCGATGCCATTCTCGAGGGCCTGGTGGAAGGCGAGCAGAGCGTGGACGCCCTGGTGGAGGCCGGCCACGACCGCGCCACCGTGCTGCGGGTCTGGCGCATGCTCGACCGCGCCGAGTACAAGCGCCGTCAGGCCCCCCCGGGGGTGAAGATCACCCCCCGCGCGTTCGGCCGCGACCGCCGCTACCCCATCACCAACGGATTCACGAGGCTGATCTCGTGACCGCGTGCCCGCAAGGTTCCCGCCCATGACCCCTCTGTTCGCCCCCGAAGGCGGCTGGCGCGTGCGTATTCTCGACCTTTCCGGCGCCGCCGAGGACAACATCGTCGAGGAAATCGCCGGCTTCCCCACGCTGATGCAGGCCAACGCCTTCGCCCGCCGCTATGTCCGCGACAGCGTCGAGCGTTGCCGCATTGCCGGCGCCACCGCCCGCGAGGTGCTCGACGGCTGGTTCGCCTGGGGCGAGGATGCCGAAGTGGTGGACGCCGCCGAACAGGGCTGGCGCAGCAGCACCGAACTGCACGACTTCGCCGCCCGCCCGGCCGGCGAGGAGGACCGCGACTGGCGCGCCCTCGACCCGCGCCGACAGGACGAGGAACCCGACCCCGCGTGACCCCACCGACCCAGTCCCCCCGCCTGCGCCTTGCCGTTTCCCCCGCGTCTCCGCTGCATGCCGGCACCGCCCGCATCGCGCTCGCCAACTGGCTGTTCGCCCGCCATCTCGGCGGCCACGTCCTGCTCCGCCTGGACGACACCGAATCCCCCGCCGAGCCGGACGCCGTCCGCCACGACCTGCACTGGCTCGGCCTCGACTGGGACGCGGAGGCCAGCCAGTCCGCCCGCCGCGACCGCTACGCCGCCGCCGCCGAAACCCTGATGGCCGCTGGCCGCCTGTACCCGTGCTTCGAGTCGGAGGCCGAGCTCAACGCCAAGCGCGCCCGCCGTCTCCGCCAGGGCCATGCGCCCGTCTACGACCGCGCCATGCTCAAGCTCACCGGCGCCCAGCGCGAAGCCGCGGAGGCCGGCGGCAAGCGGCCGTACTGGCGCTTCCGCCTGTCGGACGGCCCGATCGCCTGGGATGACCTCGCCCTCGGCCGCCGCGAGGTGAAACTGCCCACCCTGTCGGACCCGGTCATGATCCGCGCCGACACCACCCCGCTCGCCGTCTTCGCCGGCCTGGTGGACGATCTGGCGGACGGCATCACCCACCTGGTCCGCGGCGAGGATCTGGCCAACATCACCGCCATCCAGCTCGATCTCGCCGCCGCCCTCGGCGCCGACCCGGCGGCCATCCTGCGCGCTCATCTGCCGGTGCTGGCCGATGCCGAGGGCGACCGGCTGTCCCGCCGGGCCGGCAATCTTTCCCTGCGCGCGCTGCGCCAGCAGGGGGTCGAGCCGACCGCCCTGGCCGGCTATCTGGCGCTGCTCGGCAGCGAAGCCGCGCCGCGCCCGCTGGCGCCCGCCGAGCTTGCCCCCACCTACCGCCCCACCGGACTCACCGCGCCGCGCTTCGACATGCGGGGCCTGCTCGCGGTCAACCGCCAGGCGCTTGCCGGGCTGCCCTTCGCCGCCATCGCCGACCGCCTGCCGCCCGGCGCCACCGAGGCGTTCTGGCAGGCCGTCCGCGGCAGCCTCGATCTGGCCTCGGAAGCCCGCGGCTACTGGGACGTGGTCGCCGGCACCATCGTGCCCCCGGTGATCGACGGCGAGGCCGAATTCCTGCGCGCCGCCCTGGACACGCTGCCGCCCGAACCCTGGGATTCCGCGGTATGGACCACCTGGACCGAGGCGCTGAAACAGCGCACCGGGCGTGCCGGCAAGGGCCTGGTTCTGCCGCTCCGCCTGGCGCTGACCGGCGAGGACCACGGGCCGGCGCTGCAGGCGCTGCTGCCGCTGATCGGCCGGCCGCGGGCGGCGCAGCGGCTGGCGGTGGCGGCAAGTTGAGGGCCTTCCTTGCATACACCGATGCAGCGCGGCTATTGTCCGCGCCGTCTGGCGGGCCGGGCGAGTCCTGGCACGTCTGCTCTGCGGTGGGAGATCGGTTTTTGATTCGTGCTCGCGCTGCGTTGCTGGCGTTGCTGGCGGCGACCTGGCTATTGTTCCCCCTGTTGGCACCTGCCCAGGCGCAGCGCCCGCCCGCACGCGTGGCGGCCGCGGTTGCCTCCCCTGGCGGCGCCATTTCCGACATCAGGGTCGAAGGGAACCAGCGAATCGAGACGGGCACCATCCGCTCGTACATGCTGGTGTCGCCGGGCGATCCCTACGATCCCGACCGGGTCGATCGCAGCCTGAAGACGCTGTATGCGACCGGCCTGTTCGCCGACGTCTCGATCAGCCGCGACGGCTCCGTGCTGGTGGTGCGGGTGCAGGAAAACCCGATCGTCAACCGCATCGCCTTCGAGGGCAACCACAAGCTCACCGACGAAAACCTCCGCGGCGCCGTGCAGTTGAAGTCGCGCGCGGTGTTCACCCCGGCGCTGGCCCAGGCCGACCGGCAGCACATCCTCGACATGTATGCCAAACGCGGCCGCTTCGCCGCGCGGGTCGAGCCGAAGGTCATCGAGCTGTCGCAGAACCGCGTTGACGTCGTGTTCGAGATCAACGAGGGCGACAGCACCCTGATCAGCCGCATCGCCTTCGTCGGCAACAAGGCGTTCAGCCAGACCAAGCTGAAGGAAGTGATCGGCAGCCGCGAAACCGCATGGTGGCGCTTCCTGTCCACCGCCGACACCTATGACGCCGACCGCGTTGCCTACGACAAGGAATTGCTGCGCCGGTTCTACCTCAAGAACGGCTACGCCGACTTCCGGGTGACCGCGTCGGAAGGCGAGCTGGCACCGGACAAATCGGCCTTCTTCGTGACCTACACGCTGGACGAGGGTGAGCGCTACCGGGTCAGCAAGGTCACGGTGAACTCCAGCCTGCGCAACATGGACAGCGCATCGCTGGAGCCGGCGCTGGAGATGGAGGCGGGCGACTGGTACGATGGCGACTCGGTGGAGCGGACCACCCAGGCGCTGACCGATCTGGTGCAGAACCGCGGCCAGCCCTTCGTGGATGTCCGCCCCCGGGTGCAGCGCGACCGCGAGAAACACACGATCGAGCTGGTGTTCGACGTGTCCGAGGGGCCGCGCGTCTATGTCGAGCGGATCGAAATCACCGGCAATACCCGCACCATGGACAAGGTGATCCGGCGCGAGTTCCGTCTGGCCGAGGGCGACGCGTTCAACGCCGCCCTGCTGCGCCGCAGCCGCCAGCGCCTGCAGGACCTCGGCTACTTCAACAATGTCGCGGTGACCACCCAGCCCGGCTCGGCGCCCGACCGGGCGATCGCCAACACCCAGGTGGAGGAGAAGGCCACCGGCGAGTTCACCGTCGGCGGCGGCTACTCCACCGATGCCGGCGCGCTGGCCAATGTGGGCCTGCGCGAGCGCAACCTGATCGGCACCGGCATCGATGCCGGGATCAACGCCACGATCGCCCAGCGGCGCAGCCAGGTCAATCTGTCGGTTACCGACCCGTATTTCCTCGACCGCAATATCGTGGCCGGTGCCGACGTCTTCCTGGTGCAGACCAACAACCAGCTGGTCGCCGAGTATGACGAGCGGCGCGTCGGCTTCTCGCTGCGGATGGGCTACGAATTCAGCGAGCACCTGCGGCAGAGCTGGGCCTACTCGCTGGTGCAGCGGAATGTCTACAACGTGCAATCGGGCGCCAGCCTTTATGTGCAGGACGAGGCGGGGACGACTCTGCTGTCGCAGATCGGCCAGACCATCACCCTGGACTACCGCGACAGCCGCACCGACCCGCACGAAGGCTTCGTGCTGCGGCTTGGCACCGACTACGCCGGCCTGGGCGGCGATGTGAACTACCTCCGCACGAAAGTGGACGGCGTCTACTTCATCCCGCTGGAGCGCTATTTCGGCAGCAACGAGTGGGATATCTCCATCTCGGCCGGTGCCGGCTACCTGTTCAATTTCGGCAACAACGAGAAGATCATCGACCGCTTCTTCCTGGGCGGCGACAATCTGCGCGGCTTCCAGATCGGTGGCGCGGGTCCGCACTCGATCCCGACGAGCCAGTATCCGGGCAGCGACAGCCTGGGCGGCGAGTTCATCTGGACCCAGTCCACCGAGTTGCGCTTCCCGCTGCCGGTTTCCGCCGATCTTGGCCTGTCCGGCCGGGTGTTCGTCGATGTCGGTGCGTTGACCGGGGTCACCCCGATCTACCTGAATGGCGTCCGGCAGCCCTATGTCGACTACGCGACGCCGCGCGTCGGGACCGGCTTCGGCATATCCTGGAAGACCCCGTTCGGACTGATCAACATCGATATCGCCCAGGCCGTGGTCAAAGAAAAATACGACCAGACCCAGGTTTTCCGTTTTGGCTTCGGCACAAGGTTCTAGCGCATGATTCGTCATCTGTTCCCGGCCGCGCTGCTCGCGGCGCTGGTCGGCGTGCTGCCCATGGCATCGCCAGCGCAGAGCCAGGACTACTTCGTTCCCAACCAGCCGCGTCCGGCCGCCCCGCCATCCCGGCCGCAGCCGGCGCCGCCGCAGCGCGCGCCGGCCCAGATGGCGCCGCAGGTGGCGCCCGGCGGCGACGAACAGCAGCAGCAACAGCCGCTGCCGCCGCTGCAGGCGCCGTTGCCGCCGCCGCCCGATATCCCCGCCCTGCCGCGCGGCGCCAGCCCGCCCGCGGCGGTGATCGGCGTGCTCGGCGTGCCGGAGATCATGCGCGCCTCCACCGCCGCCCAGCAGGTCGAAAAGACCATCGGCGGCCGCCGCGAGAAGCTGAACGAGGACGCCCAGAAGGAGCAGGCCGCCTGGCGCGACATGCAGCAGGCGCTGGCGAATGACCGCGGCAAGCTCTCGCCTGAGCAGCTCCGGGCCAAGGAGCACGAACTGCAGGAGCGCATCACCAAGGCGCAGCGCGAGTTCCGCGAACGCGGCACCATCGTCCAGCAGGCGGCCCAGTATGGGCTGGCGCAGATCGAGCGCACCCTGGTCGGCGTCATCCAGAAGGTGGCCGAGAGCCGGGGCATGAACCTCGTGCTGCACCGCCAGCAGGTGGCGCTGAACGTCAACGAGTTCGACATCTCCGAACAGGTCGTCGAGCAGCTCAACAAGGTGCTGCCCTCCGTCATCATCCCGCCCGACGGCGTCTCGCCGGCGGCGATGGTGCAGAAGGAGAAGGAGGGCGCCCGGTCCGAGCCGGCGGCGGCACCGGCGCAACCCGCCGCGGCGCCGAAGAAGAAGTAGCCATGTCGGAGTCGCCGCAGCCTGCAGCCGCCCCGGTTGCGCCGCTTGCCGGCGACCCGCGCTTCTTTCACCGCACCGGCCCGCACGCCTTGCGCGACGTGGCGGCGGCGGCGGGCCTGGTCGCGCCTGAATCGGCGCTCATGCTCACCGGCGTCGCCCCGCTGCAGTCGGCCGGTCCCGACCAGGTCAGCTTTCTCGACAACCGGAAATACGCCTCGGTGCTGGCGACCACCCGGGCCGGCGCGGTGATCGTGCATCCCGCCATGGCGGGGCGGGTGCCGGCCGGCTGCGTGGCCATCGTCACTCCGGAGCCCTATCTCAGCTGGGCGCGGGTGGCGGCGCTGTTTCATCCGCTGCCGCCGCTGCGGCCGGGTCGCCATCCCAGCGCGGTGGTCGATGCTGATGCGCAGGTGGACCCGAGTGCCGAGATCGGCCCGCTCGCCGTGGTGCTGGCGCGCGCCGAAATCGGCCCGCGCTGCCGGATTGGTGCCGGCGCGGTGATCGGAGAGGGCGTGGTGCTCGGCGCCGATTGCCGCATCGGCGCGCATGCCGGCATCAGCCATGCTTTGCTCGGTGCGCGGGTGGTCATCTACCCGGGGGCGCGCATCGGCCAGGACGGGTTCGGCTTCGCGACCTCGGCCAGCGGGTTCGTCACTGTTCCGCAGCTCGGCCGGGTGGTGATCGAGGACGATGTGGAGGTCGGCGCCAACAGCACGATCGACCGCGGCTCGGCGCAGGATACCGTGATCGGGGCAGGCTCGCGGCTCGACAACCTGGTGCAGATCGGGCACAACGTCCGCCTCGGCCGCTGCTGCGTGATCGTTTCTCAGGCGGGTATTTCGGGATCGACGGTGCTTGAGGACTTCGTGCAGGTGGCCGGGCAGGCCGGACTGACCGGACACCTGCGGATCGGACGGAAGGCCCGGGTCGGCGCCCAATGCGGCGTGATGGCTGATGTTCCGGCCGGCGCGGACGTGCTGGGCAGCCCCGCCTATCCCATCCGCGAGTTCTTCCGGCAGGTGGTGGCGCTGAAGCGGCTGGCGGCAGACCGGCAGGCTGGCCCGGCCGCGAAAACGGGCGTCGAAAACGAGGGCGCCGGCGGCACGCCGGCTGCAACCCAAGCTTCGGACTGAGCGGGATGGATTCCACGGCACTGACCAACCAGGACACGACTCACGCCGGCGGCGACGACGCGGTCGGCATGGTCGATATCGCGCGCATCATGCATGCGATCCCGCATCGCTACCCGTTCCTCATGATCGACCGCGTGGTCGATATGGTGCGCAACCAGTCGGCGATCGGCATCAAGAACGTCTCGGTCAACGAGAATTTCTTCCAGGGCCATTTCCCCGGCCACCCGGTGATGCCCGGCGTGCTGATCATCGAGAGCATGGCGCAGACCGCGGCGGTGCTGGTGGTCGAGACGCTCGGCCCGGAGGCGGCCGGCCGGGTGGTCTACTTCATGTCGGTCGAGGGGGCGAAATTCCGCCGCCCGGTGGTGCCGGGCGACCAGTTGCGCATCCACGTGACCAAGGAGCGCAGCCGCGGCAACGTGTGGAAGTTCAGCGCGGTTGCCCGTGTCGATGGCGTTTCGGTGGCGGAGGCGACCTACGCCGCCATGATCATGGACAAGGTGGCGGAACGCTAGCGTGGACATTTCGATCCATCCGTCGGCGGTCGTGGCCCCCGGTGCCACGATCGGCGCGGGCGTGCGCATTGGCCCGTTCTGCTCCATCGGCGCCGAGGTGGTGATCGGCGACGGTGCCGAGTTGTTCAGCCACGTCGTGGTGGACGGCCTGACCCGCATCGGCGAAGGCGCCAGACTGTACCCGTTCTGCACCGTCGGCATGGCGCCGCAGGACCTGAAATACGCCGGCGAGCCGACCCGGACCGAACTGGGCGCCCGCACCGTGGTGCGCGAGCACGTCACCATCCATCGCGGCACCGTCACCGGCAGCGGCATCACCCGGGTGGGGGCCGACTGCCTGCTGATGGCGGTGGTGCACGTGGCGCATGATTGCACCATCGGCAACGGCGTGGTGATCGCCAACAACGTGGTCATGGGCGGCCATGTCGAGATCGGCGACAACGCGGTGATCGGCGGCGCCGCGGCGATCCACCAGTTCGTCCGCATCGGCCGCGCCGCCATGATCGGCGGCGTCTCCGGCGTCGAGGCCGACGTGATTCCGTTCGGCAGCGTGATGGGCAACCGGGCTTGGCTGGCCGGGCTGAACATCATCGGCCTGCGCCGCCGCGGCTACGACCGGGCGCAGATACACACGGTTCGCGCCGCCTTCCGGCTGATCTTCCGCGGCGAAGGCGTGTTCGCCGAACGGGTGGAGGAGGCGCGGCTGAGCTGGGGCGACAACCCGCTGGTGGCCGAGATGCTGGCCTTCATCGCCGCCCCGAGCCGCCGTGGCCTGATCCGCGCCGCGGTCGAGGACGAGGACGATGCCGCCTGACCGCCATCGTCCCCGCCCGCTTCGGGTGGGGACGGGGAGCCGGCAGCGGGTCGCTCAGTGCAGCGTGGCGTCGGGCGGACGGATGACCTCCCCGAATCCGGCATGCGCGTCCGTGACATCGGCCGCTTCGGTGGTGCAGGTCGCCATGGCGCGGTCCAGCGCTGCCAGCGTTCGCGGCAGTTGCAGGGCGGCGGCCTCCTCGGCCAGCATCTGCAGACAGCGCAGGATACCCTCGGCGGCGGGGCTGGATTCGTCGGTGAATCCGTCAGCGTCGGGGGTGTTGTCCGGCAGGTCTGCCTGGTCGTCCGTCATCCCGCTCTCCCTGCAACTCCCGCAACGGCGGGATGTTTGCTCGCGTTCTCGTGATCTTCAACCCAATTCTATGCGGCAGTCGCCGGCCGGGTGGCAACCAGAAACGCTGAACCTGCAGTGCGCCGATCGCATTTATTTACTGCGCTCTACTTGCGCGGGTATATTTTCATTCATAATGCAACTTCCGCGTGTCGGTCATCGATGACCGGCCCGGCTCCCGCGGCGCTGGGAATTCTGGCCGGCGGCGGCACGCTGCCGGGGCGGGTCGCCGCCGCGGCGCAGGCGGCGGGGCGACGCGTTTTCCTGGTGGGGCTGGAGGGCTTCGCCGAGCCTGCCGTGCTGGCGCCGTTCCCGCACGAAGCGGCCCGCATCGGCGCCGCCGGCCGCATCCTCGGTTTGTTGCGGGCCAATGCCTGCCGCGACCTGGTGCTGGTCGGGCCGGTGCGGCGGCCCTCGCTGCTCGACCTGCGCCCGGATGCGGAGGGCGCCCGCCTGCTGGCCCGTATCGGCCGCGCCGCCTTTACCGGCGATGACGGCCTGCTCGCCGCCATCGTGCGGGTGCTGGGCGAGGAGGGTTTTTCCGTCATTGGCGCCCACGAAATCCTCACCGAGGTGGTGGCGCCCAAGGGGCTGCTCACGCGCAGCGGTCCCGACGCCACGGCGCTGGCCGACATCGCCCGCGGCGTGGCGGTGACCCGCGCGCTGGGGGCGGTGGATGTCGGCCAGGGCTGCGTGGTGCAGCAGGGCATCGTGCTGGCGGTCGAGGCGATCGAAGGCACCGACGCCATGCTGGCCCGCGCCGCCACGCTGCGCCGTCCCGGTCCGGGCGGGGTTCTGGTCAAGCTGGTCAAGCCGGGGCAGGACCGTCGCGCCGACCTGCCCACCATCGGCATCCGCACCGTCCGTGCTGCCGCCGAGGCGGGGGTGCGCGGGCTGGCGTTCGAGGCCGGCGGCACCATCCTTGCCGAGCGCGAGGCCATGGTGGCGGCGGCCGACGCGATCGGCCTGTTCCTGCTGGGAGTCGATCCGAATGAAGGATACCAATGATGGTAAATAACCATTCTTTCCTTCACACCATGCTCCGGGTCGGCGATCTGGAGCGCAGCGTGCGCTTCTACACCGACCTCCTCGGCATGCGGGAGTTGCGCCGCCGCGACGTGCCGGACGGCAGATACACCCTGGTGTTCGTCGGCTACGCGGCGGAGAGCACCGGCGCCGCGGTGATCGAGCTCACCTGCAATTACGGCGTGGAAAAATACGAGATCGGCACCGGCTTCGGGCATCTCGCCATCGGCGTGCCGGATGTCGCCGCCACCTGCGCGAAGCTGCGCGCGGCCGGTGCGAAGATCGTCCGCGAACCAGGGCCGGTAAAGTTCGGCAGCACGATCATCGCCTTCGCCGAGGACCCGGACGGCTACCGGATCGAGCTGATTCAACGTGGCTGAACGGTTGCCCTGATGGACTGGATTGGCACCGCCCGCGGCCTGGTGCCGGTGCGCCGGACGATGCGGGTCGGCGTCACCGGCCTGGCGCGGGCCGGCAAGACGGCGCTGCTGACCTCGATCGCGGCCAATCTGCTGGCCGCCGGCGCCGGGCTGCCGGCGCTGCCCGCCCTTGCCGCGCGGCTGGCCGGGCGCAGCTTTCGCGTGGCGGTGGCGCCCGCCGGCGCCGAGGACCTGCCGCGCTTCGACACCGCCGCCCACCTCGCCGCGCTGGCCCGCGACCCGCCCTCCTGGCCGGCCCGCACCCGCACGGTCAGCGCCCTGGCGCTCAACCTGGAGATCGGCCAGTCCGGCCTGCTCGCCGCCCTGCCGCCGCAGCGGGTGCGGGTGGAACTGCTGGATTACCCGGGCGAATGGCTGCTCGACCTGCCGCTGCTCGGCCTGGGTTTCGGCGCCTGGTCGGCCGCGGCGCTGCGGCGCGTGCAGAACCGGCGCGAGGCGGCCGAATTCATGGCCTTCCTGCGCGCCCTGCCGGCCCGGCCGCCGGCCGACGAGGCGCTGGCGCGGGCCGGCCACCGGCTGTACCGCGCCCTGCTGCACCGGCTGCGCGAGGAGACCGGGCTGTCGCTGCTGCAGCCCGGCCGTTTCCTCATGCCGGCGCCGGGGCCTGAGCCGCCCTGGCTGGAATTCTTCCCGCTGGCCGACGACAGCCCGCTGGCCTGCTTGTTGCGCGACCGCTACGACGCCTATGTGGGCGCGGTGCGCGAACAGCTCATGGACCCTTCCTTCGGCCGGGTGGACCGGCTGGTGGTGCTGGCCGATCTGCTCTCGGCCCTGCATGCCGGTCCGGCCGCCTTCGCCGATGCCACGGCGGCGCTGGCCGAAGTGGCGGAGGCGCTGCGCTGGAGCGGCTCCTCGCTGCTGCCGGACTGGCTGACCACGCTGCTTGGCTTCGGCATCACCCGCGTCGCCTTCGCCGCCACCAAGTCCGACCATGTGGCCGACCGCCAGCGCGGCAACCTCGCCGCCCTGGCCGCCGCGGTGACCCGCCTGCCGATGCGCAGCGGGTTGCGCACCGCCGCCTTTGCGGTCTCCGCCGTGCGTTGCACCGAGGATGTGGTATGGACGCTGCAAGGCCATCCGGTCTCGGCGGTGCGGGGCCGGGTGGTGGGGGCGGAGCGGGCCGGGCGGTCCTATCCGGGCGAGGTGCCGGACAAGCCGCCGGACGCCGCGTTCTGGACCCACCCTTTTCTCGCGCTGCCGGATTTCGAGCCGATCCGGCTGCCGCTGGGCGGCCGGGGGGGCGTGCCGCATTTGAACCTGGACGCACTGCTGGCATACCTGCTGGAGGATGTGCTGTGACCCGCTCCCGCATCACCCCGCGTTTCGAGCTGGAAGACACCCCGGTGGCGCGGATGGAACCCGAGCCGTTGCCGGTGGCCGAGGAACCGCGCGGCGGCATGGGCAGCGCCGGGCTGCTGCTGGCCGGGGCGACGATGCTGGGGCTTGGCCTGGCGGTGCTGTCGGCCGGCAATTTCGTCATCGACGAGTTCGCCCGTTCGCCGGTGCTGGGCTGGATGTCGCTCGCGGTGGCGGGCGGCGGGTTCGGCCTGATGGGGGCCGGGGCGTGGCGCGAGATCAACGGTCTGTTCGCCCTGAGCGAGGTGGACCACATCCGCGCCGGGCTGGAATCCGGCGAGCCGGTGCGCATCGCCCAGGCGGCGGTCGACTGGCTGAAGGAACTGCCGGAGGGGGCGGCGCTGCTGCCGGCGGTGCGGGCGATGAACGATGCCGACGCCGTGCTGGCGCTGCTGCGCAGCCGGGTGGTGCCGGGGTTGCAACAGCGCGCCGACGCGCTGGGACGCACCGCGGCGATGCAGGTGTTCGCCGCCACCGCGGCGGTGCCTTCGCCGGCGCTGGACGCGCTGGTGGTGGGCTGGCGCGGCGTGCGGCTGGTGCGCCAGATCGCCGAGCTGCACGGGCTGCGCCCGGGAATGCTGGGGACGATGTCGCTGTTGCGGCGCACCGCGATGTCGGCGGCGGGGGTGGCGGCGGCGGACATGGCGATCGACGCGGCCGCCCGGGCGGTGCTGTCCAATCCGCTGTTGCAGCATCTGGCCGGTGACGTGGCCGGTGCGGGTGTGGCGGCCAGGCGCATGGTGGTGCTGGCGCGCGCCGCGGCGGCCGCCTGCAGCCCGCTGCCCCCGGGGCGCGCATAAGGATGGGGTCCAGGGGTCCACCGACCCCTGGCGGGGGCGGGGCAGCGCCCCGCGCTTTGCTTCCTTCCTTCCTGTGCTACGGTCGTTTTCCCGTCCCCGAAGGAGTCAGCGTGTTCGATCACCCCGCCCTGGCCGGCACGCCGCTGGAGGCCGCTGACGAGGCGCTGATCGAGGCTGCCAGGGCGGTATTGCTGCGCCATTACCGGCCGCACTGGCACACCGTGGCGGCGGCGCTGCGCGGGGCAGACGGGCGAATCTGGACCGGCCTTCACCTGGGTGCGACGGTTGGCCGCCTGCAGGTCTGTGCCGAAGCGGTGGCGTTGGGCCGGGCGGTGCTGGAGGGCGACGGCAGCATCGCGGTTGCCGTGGCGGTGCGCCACCCCAAGCCGGAGGAGGAGGACCGCGACATCGCCGTGGTTTCGCCGTGCGG
Source organism: uncultured Acetobacteraceae bacterium (assembly GCA_903907955.1). Classification (GTDB taxonomy): domain Bacteria; phylum Pseudomonadota; class Alphaproteobacteria; order Acetobacterales; family Acetobacteraceae; genus Rhodovastum. The sequence goes on from CAIVPZ010000068.1 coordinate 46,865, forward strand.
CGCCTGCCGCGACATGATCACCGACTTTGCGCCGGACGCCTTTGTGATTGTGCCGGGGCCGGCGGGGCCGGTAAAACTGGCCGTCCGGGCGCTGCTGCCGCTGCCCTACCGGCGCTGAGCATGCCGGGCTGTTGGCGGCGATGCGCCGGCGTCCGGCGTTATGCAGGGAGCCGGAATGAAAAACCCTGGATGCCTGGAACAATTCCGGGGCGTGACGGTGTTCAACCTGCCTGGGGTTCCGCATAACCCATTGTGGTTATTTGGTTCTTCAGATGCCAGCCCGGCCCCGGCGGGGGGCTGGGACAGCCTTTCGGGGAAGTGGATGCCCTCAGGCAAAATTTTGCACGTTGGTCTGCTTTCGTGCTAAAACCAAATTATATGAGGCAAGCGCAATCGCATGTTTCGGGGGCTGCCGGCGTTCGCCTCGCGGTGGTGTCCGTTGACTTGCTCGCTGCATGACGGACCGGGCGTCTGGTCCGGACGCAGGGTTGAGATGCGTAAGCCTATGAACTCCGGCGCGGAGCACGGTCATGTCTGATAGCTCAGGTTCCGACCATTCACCGGCGAACCCGTCCCCGGCCCAGCCGCCTGGGGTCGGCAAGCGGCGGTTGCTGATCAAGGCTGCCTTGATCGGTTCGACGGTGCCGATCGTAACGACGATCAGCCGCTCCGCCTTGGCCGCAGAATGCAGCCCTTCTCAGCAGGCTTCCGCGGCGGTAAGTGGCAGAAACTGCACGATGCCGAAACAGCCGCCGGATAAGATCAAGTGATTTTTACGTTTCGCCGTTTGGCGGACACGCGCGGCGGCGGCGGGTGGCGGTTGCCTTTTCATTGCACTGGCGTGTTATTTGTTTCCCGTGGGTGATCAGGACATCGATACACGGACGTGGCGGTTGCTGGAGCCAGCGGGTCTGACATGGCGGTGCTGGGATGACGAATACATCGTTTTCCATTCCTGGTCAGGGATGACCCACTACCTCGATGCAACCGCTGGAGCGGTGTTCGAATTGCTGCTGGACCGTGCGGCGACGGTCCGCGGGTTGGCCACGTCGCTTGCGAACCTGGCCGATATGCCGGCGACCGACAGTCTCAGTGCCATGGTGCAGCAGGTGCTCGGCCGCTTCGATGCGGTGGGACTCGCGGAGCCGATGCCCTGATGCGGTCTGGGGTAACCCCGGACTCCGCGCTTCGAATGCAGTTCCGCACGCCTGGGGTGCGGCTGCTGGTGGCAGGGCTTTGCGTCAATATCCGCAGCGACGTGTCGGCAGTGATCGAGCAGTTCCTGCAGATGTATGTCGGCCACAAGCTCGAAGCGGGCGCGGGAAGCGATGATTTCCGGATCGATATTTCATACACCGACCCACTCCAGCGTCTGCTCAGGCGCAGGACCCGGCTTTTGATCGAGGACGACGCGCCTTTCCACCCGTTGCCCCATCGCCTCGCGTATATCTTGATCGAGGCGGGGCTGAACTGGTGCATCAGCGCGACCGCCTCCAATGTGGTCCTGCACGCGGGCGTCGTGGAGCGCGGCGGCGTGGCGGTTGTGCTGCCCGCGCCGTCCGGTTCCGGCAAGAGCACGCTCTGCGCCGCTCTGGTCACCCGCGGCTGGCGGCTGCTGTCGGACGAACTCGCCGTCCTCCGCCCGGCCGACGGCCGGCTGCAACCGGTTGCCCGGCCGATCTCGCTGAAAAACGAGTCGATTGCGCTGATTCGCCGGTGGGCGCCATCCGCCCATTTCAGTCCGGTGTTCACCGGAACGATCCGCGGCGACATCGCCTTTCTCCGCCCGCCCGCCGAGTCGGTCGCCCGGGCCGCGGAGACCGTCGCGCCGGCGCTGATCGTCTCGCCCGCCTACCAGGCCGCAGCGCCGGTGACGTTGCAGCCGCTGGGCAAGAGCGAAACATTCAGGCTGCTGGCCAGGAGTTGCATGGACTACCACACCACGCAGCGCTGCGGCTTCGATACCCTCGCCCGGATGGTCGACTCCTGCGCGGCCTACCGGCTGTCGTACGGAACACTGGCGGAGGGCGTGGAGGCAATGGAGACACTGCTGGCACGGGCGCAAACCGGGCATGCGAATGGCCGTCCCGCGACAGCAACCGCTTAGTGGAGCGGCAGGACGATGCAGGCGGCACGCAAAGGCGGTCCCGCGTGACGGTCAATGGCGCCCCGGCAGCGGTGCTGCTGAACAGCCTGCGGGACCCGGCCTCGGTGACCTGTCTCGGCGCCGAAGCACTCGATGACGTCGTGCACGCAGCCGGCCAGCACAGCCTGCTCGCCCGGTTGGAGCACGATCTCGCCGGTCCTGGCGTTCTCCCCGACCTGCCGGAGGCGGCGCGCCGGCAACTCGCCTGCGCCCGCATCCGCGCACAGGCCAACGCGGTGACCTTGCGCTTTGAGATCGACCGGGTGCGGCGCGCGCTGGCCGGCCTCGGCACCAGGGTGCTGCTGCTCAAGGGAGGGGCCTACCTGTGGGCCGGCCTGCCCCCGGCACGCGGCCGGTTCTCCGTCGATCTGGATATCATGGTACCGCGCGCGGATATCGGGCGGGTCGAGCGGACGCTGATCGAGCAAGGCTGGCGGGCCGTCGAGATGAACAGCTACGACCAGCACTACTATCGCGACTGGATGCATGAAATTCCGCCGCTGGTGCATGGCGAGCGGGGGATTGCACTGGACGTGCACCATTCGATCTTCCCGCCGGTGAGCGGGATCGCGATCGACAGTGAAGCGCTGCTGGCCGATGCAACGCCGGTCGATGACGGGCTGTGGGTGCTCAGCCCCGCGGACATGGTGCTGCACGCGGCCACCCACCTGTTTCAGGAGAATCCGGCCGGCCATCTGCGCGACCTGATAGACCTGCATGACCTGCTGACCCTGTTTGGCCAGACTCCCGGGTTCTGGGAGCATTTGACCGCGCGGGCGCGGCGCCATGGTCTTGGCCGGCCCCTGTACTACAGCCTGCGCTACGCAACCGGCCTGATCGGTACGGCGGTTCCGGCTGCCGCCATGCAGCGGGCGGCAGCCGCCTTCGCCCCGAACGCCGTGCAGCTTCGCGTGATGGACTGGCTGGTGCGCACCGCGATCGTGGCCGCCTCGCCAGGACGGGCGGTGCGCGGCGGTGCCCTCGCCCGGTCGCTGCTGTTCGTTCGCAGCCACTGGATCAAGATGCCGCCGGCCACCCTGCTTGGTCATTCGGTGGTGAAATTTGCCCGGAGCCTGTGGGCGCGGCGCGCGGCCGGCAAGGCGTAATACCAACCGGCTGCCCCTGCACCCCATTGATATAAAACGGTTCCAAGGGCGAAGCCCTTGGTGGAGGTCCAGGAGGCAAAGCCTCCTGGCGGGGTCCGGGGCGGCGCCCCGGAGAGGTCAGCCATTTCACCGGGTGGCATGACCCCACGGAACCGGCGCCTCCGCTGGCCGCGGCGTTCAGTCCGGCAGTTCCGGCATCGCCAGGCGCTGGGCCGCCCGCTCGTTGCCGGCAGCGGCGCCGCGCTCCAGCCATTGCCGCGCGATGGTGCGGCTCTGCGGCACGCCCTCGCCCATGTAGTATGCCTCGCCGATATCGGTCATCGCGTCGGTGTCGCCCGCCTCGGCGCCGCGGCGGTACCATTCCATCGCCAGGCGGTTGTTCTCCGTCACGCCGCGGCCCTCGGCATAAATCCGGCCGATCGCCGTCATGGCCTGTGCGTTGCCCGCGTCGGCGGCGCGGCGGAACCAGGACAGCGCGAGGGCGGGGTCCTGCGGGATGCCGGTGCCGTTCTGGATGAGCAGGCCGAGATGGTACTGCGCCTCGGCGTTGCCCTGTTCGCTGGCCCGCAGATACCAGCCGGCGGCAGCCTTGCGGTCCTGCAGCACGCCGGTGCCGCCGAGGTCGGTGATCCGCCCCAGCATGTACTGCGCCGTCGCATCGCCGCCCTCGGCGGCCGGGGTCAGCCAATGTGATGCGTCGGCGAAGTCGCGCTGCACGCCGATGCCGGTGAAATACATGCTGCCGAGCGCCACCTGTGCCTGGACGTCGCCCTGGCTGGCCGCCGGCACCAGCGCCGCCAGCGCCGCCTTCCAGTCGCGCTGGCGCAGCGCATCCATGCCGGCGGCGGAGAGGTCTGCCGCGGTGGGCGGCGGCGGGGCGGGCGGGGCCGCCGCGCTGAACAGCGAAGCGACCGACGCGCCGGTGGAATCGACCGCGTCGCACGCCTGCAGGAGCAGGGCGGCGCCCATCAGGAGCGGCACGGCGGCGGACAGGCGCGGATTTGCGGCCACGGTGCGGACTCCTCGTTCAGACCGGGCAGGTTTACCGCCGGCCGGGTGGTCCCGCCAGCAGCGCCTGCGCTTCGGCGCTGCCGCCGCGGCCCGGCGTGACTCCGGTAAGGCGCTGCGCTACTTGACGGAACCGCTCCTTTCCCCGCGTCAGGATCACGCTGTCCCATGGCCTCGAGCAACGACATCCGCGCCAGTTTCCTCGACTACTTCGCCCGCAACGGCCACGCGGTGGTGGAGAGCAGCCCCCTGGTGCCGCGCAACGACCCGACACTGCTGTTCACCAACAGCGGCATGGTGCAGTTCAAGAATGTGTTCACCGGGCAGGAGAAGCGCCCCTATAGTCGCGCGACCACGGCGCAGAAATGCGTCCGTGCCGGCGGCAAGCACAACGACCTGGACAACGTGGGTTACACCGCCCGGCATCATACATTCTTCGAAATGCTGGGAAATTTTTCTTTTGGCGACTACTTCAAGGACCAGGCGATCTATCACGCCTGGACCCTGGTCACCCGGGATTTCGGCTTGCCGGCTGACCGGTTGACGGTGACGGTGTTCAGCGAGGACGACGAGGCGGCGGCGCTGTGGCGCAAGATCGCCGGTCTGCCGGAGGAGCGGATCGTCCGCATCGATACCAGCGATAATTTCTGGCGCATGGGCGACACCGGCCCCTGCGGGCCGTGCAGCGAAATCTTCTTCGACCATGGTCCCGCCGTCGCCGGCGGCCCGCCCGGCAGCGCCGAGGCCGAGGGCGACCGCTTCGTCGAAATCTGGAACCTGGTGTTCATGCAGTACGAGGAAGGGCCGCCCGGCACCCGCGTGCCGCTGCCGCACCCCTCGATCGACACCGGCATGGGGCTGGAGCGGCTCGCCGCCATCCTGCAGGGCAAGCAGGACAACTACGACACCGACACGCTGCGCGCGCTGATTCTCGCCAGCGCGGACGCGACCGGCCAGGACGCCGACGGGCCGCACAAGGTCAGCCACCGGGTGATCGCCGACCATCTGCGCAGCACCGCCTTCCTGATCGCCGACGGGGTGCTGCCCTCCAACGAGGGCCGCGGCTACGTGCTGCGCCGGATCATGCGCCGCGCCATGCGGCACGCCCACATGATGGGCGCGCGCGACCCGGTGATGTGGCGGCTGGTGCCGGCGCTGGTGCGGCAGATGGGCGCGGCCTATGGCGAACTGGTGCGCGCCGAGGGGCTGATCGAGGACACCCTGAAGCTGGAGGAAACCCGCTTCAAGGCCATGCTGGACCGCGGTCTCGGCCTGCTGGCGGAGGAGGCGGACAGGCTCGGCGCCAACGGCACGCTGCCCGGCGACGTGGCGTTCAAATTGTATGACACGTTCGGCTTCCCGCTCGACCTGACGCAGGACGCGCTGCGCGAGCAGGGGCGGGGGGTGGACGTGGCCGGCTTCGAGGCCGCCATGGCCGAGCAGAAGCGGCGCGCCCGGGCCGCCTGGGCCGGCTCCGGTGAGGCCGCCACCGACCGGGTGTGGTTCGAAGTCCGCGAGAACATCGGCGCCAGCGAGTTCCTCGGCTATTCCACCGAGAAGGCGGAGGCGGAGATCGTCGCCCTGGTGGTGGACGGGCATCCGGTGGAGCGTGCCGGGGCCGGCGCCGAGGTCGCGGTGCTGCTGAACCAGACGCCGTTCTATGCCGAGAGCGGCGGCCAGGTGGGCGATACCGGGCTGATCACCGCGCCCGGGCTGCGCATTGCGGTGAGCGACACGCAGAAGAAGCTGGGCGCCCTGTTCGTCCATCTCGGGCGGGTGCAGGAGGGCGAGGCGGTGGTCGGCGGCAAGGTGGTGGCCGAGCTGGACCATGCGCGCCGCACCGCCATCCGGGCGCATCACTCGGCCACCCATCTGCTGCACGAGGCGCTGCGCCGGCGGCTGGGCAGCCACGTGCAGCAGAAGGGCAGCATGAACGGCCCCGACCGGCTGCGTTTCGACGTCAGCCAGCCGACGCCGATCGGGCGGGATGATCTGGCCTGGGTGGAGGATGTGGTGAACGCCCGGGTGCGCGAGAACACCGAGGTGACCACCCGCCTGATGACGCCGGATGCCGCCGTGGCCGAGGGCGCGATGGCGCTGTTCGGCGAGAAATACGGCGACGAGGTGCGCGTGGTCGGCATGGGCGGGGCGGAGGAGGGCAGGTCCTCCTGGTCGGTGGAGCTGTGCGGCGGCACCCATGTGCGGCGCACCGGCGATATCGGCCTGTTCCGCATCGTCGCCGAAAGCGCGGTGAGCGCGGGGGTGCGCCGGGTGGAGGCGGTGACCGGCGAGGCGGCGCTGGCGGTGGTGGCCGAGAACGACCGCCGTTTGTACGAGGTGGCGGCGGCGCTGCGCACCGGCCCGGCCGAGGTGGCCGAGCGGGTGGCCGGGCTGCTGGAGGAGCGGCGGCGGCTGGAGCGGCAGGTGGCCGAGCTGCAGAAGAAGCTGGCGACCGGCGGCGGCGGGGCCGCGGAAGTCGAGGAGATCGGCGGCGTGAAGCTGGCGGCGCGCAACCTGGGCGACGTGCCGGCGCGCGACCTGAAGGGCATCGCCGAGGCGATCGGCAAGCAGATCGGCGAGGGCGTGGTGGCGCTGGTATCCACGGCCGAAGGCAAGGCGAGCGTGGTGGTGGGGGTTTCGCCCGGGCTGGTGGGCCGGTTCAGCGCGGTGGATCTGGTGCGGGTGGCGGCGGCGGCGGTGGGCGGCAAGGGGGGCGGCGGCCGGCCGGATATGGCGCAGGCGGGCGGGCCGGACGGGGCGAACGCCGAGGCGGCGCTGGCGGCGGTGCGCGGGGCGATCGGCGGTTGAGGCGGGTTCCAAGGGCCGATGGCCCTTGGTGGGTCCAGGGATCGGGCAGGGTTCGGGGCAAAGCCTAAGCGGCGCCGTTCTTCTCCCGCCTGGCGTCGTCGGCCGCGCGCCACAGGTACCACGCCGCACAGGACCGGAACGGCGCCCACATTTCGCCGATCGCGGCCAGGTCGCGCGGGCGCGGTTGCTGCTCCAGCCCATGCAGCCGGCGGTAGCCCTCGCGCACGCCGAAATCATCCACCGGCAGCACGTCAGGCCGGCCGAGGGCGAAAATCAGCAACATTTCCACCGTCCAGCGCCCGACGCCGCGGATCTGGGTCAGTTGTTCGATCAGCGTGGCATCGTCCAGCCGCGCCGCCGCCCGGCGCGTCGGCACCAGCCCCTCGGCCGCTTTGGCGGCGATGTCGCGGATCGCCGCCACCTTGCCGGCGGAGAACCCCACCTCGCGCAGTGCCGAGTCGTTCGTGCCGAGCACCATGGCGGGGGTGGGGAAGTCCACGCCCGGGTAGAGGGCAACAAACCGCGCCAGGATGCTGCCGGCAGCCTTGGCGTGCAGTTGCTGGTAGGCGATTGCCCGCACCAGTGCCTGGTACGGCTGCACGGCGCGGTCCACCTTCAGCCCGCAGCGGCCGACGCGGCTGATCAGCCCGTCCATCGCGGGGTCCACGGTGCGGAGGTGTTTCACGGCGGTGCGCATTCTTGCAGCCTGTCACCGGTTGGTCGCCGGCGCCATCCTGATGTCGGCCGCGGACCGGCAGACCGGCAGCCTGGCGGGGCTGGCAGTGGCGCTGTTCCTGGTCCTCGCCAGCCTCTATGTGTTGCACCGGCTTGCCGCCAAGGCGGCCATTGAGGACTGCCCGCGCGGCCGGGTTGTCGCCGGAAACGGCGAATAGCGTCAGCGTGCGTTCATTCCCCGGTCCAGGTGCTTCACAAGCTGCGCGGCGGGGGCGCAAGCTGGCCTGGGAAGGGAAGATTTCATGCGCGTCGCCGAAATGGACTGGCGGATGGTCGAGGACTGGGTGCGCCACGACGACCGCGCCGTGCTGCCGCTCGGCAGCACCGAGCAACATGCCGGCCTGTCGCTGCTGACCGACGCCATCCTCGCCGAGCGGGTCGCCGTCGAGGCCGCCGAACCGCTCGGGGTGCCGGTGTTTGCCGCGGTCCCGTTCGGATTGTCCCCCGGTTTCCAGGCGTTTCCGGGCAGCCTGACGCTGCGCGTCGAGACCCTGTGCGCCCTGCTGCGCGACCTGCTGGACAGCCTCAAGCGCTCCGGCTTCCGCCGCATCGCGCTGGTGAACGGCCATGCCGCCAGCGCCCCGGCCGGGGCGCTGGCGCAGGAATGGATGATGGACAACCCGGATTGCCGGGTGCGGTTGCACGATTGGTGGCGCGCCCCGCGTACGCTCAGCAAGGTGCTAGAGACCGACCCGGTCGCCAGCCATGCCGGCTGGATGGAAAACTATCCCTGGACCCGTCTGCCCGGCACGCCGGCGGACGATTCGAAACGCATGGTGGAGCTTGACCGGCTGAAGACGCTGCCGCCGTTCGAGGCGCGCTCCCTGCTGGAGGATGGCAGCTTCGGCGGCCGCACCCAGCGCCCCGATGCCGAGATGCTGGCCATCTGGCGCATCGCCGTGGAGGAGACGCGCGAGTTGCTGGACCGCTGGTGACGCGGCTTGTCCCGCGCTGCCTGGCAACCACGAAGGAGATGCTGAAATGTCCTCGCAGGATACCCCGGGCGTCCTGGCCCCGCCGCCGCTGATCTTCGCGACCGCCCTGGTTGCCGGCTGGCTGCTCGACCGCGTGGTGCCGCAGCCCGTTCTGCCCGGTGCCATTGCGCGCTGGGCCGGCGCGCTGCTGGTGGTCGGTGCGCTGGCCATCGCCGCGGCCGCCCTGCGGGAGATGCGCCGTGCCCGCACCGCCGTCGATCCCTACACGCCCACCACCGCGCTGGTCCGCACCGGCCCCTTCGCCCGCAGCCGCAACCCCATCTATGTTGCGCTGATTGTGCTGTCGCTCGGGCTCGCGTTGCTGGCGAACGCGCTGTGGTGTGCGCTGCTGGTGGTGCCGGCGGTGATCGTGCTGCGCGGTTTCGTCATCGCCCGCGAGGAAGCCTACCTGGAACGCCGCTTCGGCGAAGATTACCGGAGCTATTGCGCCGCCACGCCACGCTGGCTCTGAAGGCGAAGAACCAGTGGGTTCCAAGGGCCGGTGGCCCTTGCTGGGTCCAGGGCAAAGCCCTGGTGGGGTTCGGGGCAACGCCCCGACAGGATCACGCAGGGCGACAACACCGCCGTTCAACGATCGCGGCAGTCCAGGCCGCCCGGCGGCCGTTTGCAGGGAGGGAAGATGATGCCCAAGACAATCGTGTTCTGTGCCGATGGAACCTGGAACGGTCCGGGCGGCGACGACGCCACCGACAAGGGCAAGCCCTGCACCAATGTCTTCAAACTGTTCAGCAATCTCGGCGGGATCAATTCCGACGCCGATTCCCGGCTGGCCGACGAGCAGGAGCGCGTGCTGCACGGCGGGAACGGCGAGGTGCTGCAGATCGCGAAATACCTGCATGGCGTCGGCGATTCCGACAATTTCCTGGTCAGGATACTGGGCGGCACGCTGGGCGCGGGGATCATCACGCGGATCGTCCGCGGCTACACATTCGTCTCCCGCAACTACGCGCCCGGCGACCGGATCATCCTGGCGGGCTTCAGCCGCGGCGCCTACACGGCGCGCGCGCTGGCCGGGCTGATCGCCGCGCGCGGCGTGCTCGACGCCTCCCGCATCGACCTGGCCAACAAGGAGACGGCCTACCGACTCGGCGCGGCGGTCTGGTTCGATTTCCGGAAGGAAAAACTGCAGACCAGGCTGCCCCTGCTCGGTTTTCTCGAGAAGATCGCCGTCGATCTCCCCGCCTTCCTGTCCCGGGCGCCGGAGGCGCCGCGGGTGGCGGATGTGCCGATCGAGGCGGTCGCCGTGTGGGACACGGTGGGCGCGCTCGGCATTCCGGTCTATGTCGAAAAAGACGTGCGCGCGGATGTCTTCCGTTTCGCCGATACCGCGCTCAGCGACAAGGTGCGGCACGGGTTTCATGCCATCGCCGTCGATGAGCAACGCGACGACTTTCAGCCGACCTTCTGGGATGCCGATCCGCGCATCGCGCAGTGCCTGTTCCCCGGCGCACATTGCGATGTCGGCGGTGGCTATCCGATCGCCACGGGAGAGAGCGCGCTGTCCGACGCCGCGCTGGACTGGATCACCGGCCGGCTCGGCCCGCTCGGCGTGGCATTCGCCGGCCGGCCCGGCTTTCCGACCAACGCGAACCCGGCCGGCGCCGCGCATCAACCCTGGAGGAACCTGCCCTTCAGCCAGTTGCCGAAATCGGCACGGGTGTTCACGGCCGACCGCAAGCTTGGCCTTTCGACGTCGCTTCGTGCGCGGCTGAAGGCAGGGCGGGTCATCACCCAGCCTGGGGAGCCGCCTGCCGTCTATGCGCCGAGGAACCTTTCAGCCTATCTGGATGGCGTCAATCCGGCGCCCGAAGTGCCAACATACTGAAACGCGCCGCATTCCGGGAGGCCGCCCCCCGGTCAGGGCGGCTCCATCACCATGGCCGTGACCCGCGGCGGCAGCCGCGGCGGCGGCGGCGCGGTGCAGCCGGCGGCGTCGCGCTTCAGCACCCGCAGCCCGTCGAACGCGGCGATCTGGTGATAGCGGGACCACGCCTCGGCGAAGGCCGGGTCGGACGCGCTCAGCACCGCGACGTAGTTGATGCCCTCGCGGGTGTCGACCACGGCGAGGTCGGGGCAGTTGGCGACGAAGTCGCGGGTGATCCAGCGGCGGATCGGCCACGCTGCCGGCGTTGCCCCGTCCTGGCGGGCGCGCCACAATTCGCCCTTCAGCGCCCACATGGAGTCGAACCGGCTGGCCCAGGTGACGCCGGTGTCGTTCACCACCGGGAAGCCCAGGGCGATCCACTCGGAGAAGGCGATGTAGGTGTGCGCCTTCTCGCGCCTTACCAGGCGCTCCAGCTTCACCTCGGTGGAAAGGTTCGGCTCGACCGCCGCGTCCACCCAGGTTTTCAAACGGGCGTAGTCCGACCAGGCGAATTCGCCCAGGGTTACCACGGCGAGCGCTGCCGACGCGGCCAGGCGGAGGTTCAGGCGGGGCCGCGCGCGCAGCACCTCGGCCCCCCACAACAGCAGCGCCAGCACGGTCGCGAAGGCGGCGGGCAGCCGGTGGTAGAACCAGTTCTTGCCCTGCATGACATAGGAGACGCTCGCCACCAGGGCGAAGGTCGCCAGCACGATCAGCAGGCCGCGCAGAAAGGGCTGGTGGCCCGGCAGGGTGCTGCGCCAGATGGTGGCCAGCAGCGCCACCGACGCCACGCCGCCGAGCAGCACCGAGCTTTGCCGCACGATCTCCCAGCACGGCGTGTCGGTGCCGCCGTAGAGCGCCAGCGCCAGCGGCACCGCCTTGTCCAGGAAGGCGGGGCAGAACACCAGCACGCCGGCGCCGTACAGCCCCAGCGTGGCCGCGGCCGACAGCGTGGCGATGCGCAACAGCCGCCCGCCATGGACCCGGCCGACCAGTTCCAGCACCATGAAGGCCGGCAGGTAGCCGGGCTTGAGCGCGCAGCCCAGGGCGGCCACCATGCCGGCCAGCGCCGCCGTGCGCGGCGGTTCGCGCTCGCCCTGCATCTCGCGTGCGAGCAGCGCCAGATAGGGCAATACGGCGGCCACCAGCAGATGCTCGCGCTGGCCGAATTCGACCCCCGGCAGCAGCAGCAGCACCGTGCCGATGACACCGAACACCGGCAGGCGGCGGGCGAACAGCGCCGCGCGGCCATGCAGCAGATGCGCCGTCCACCAGGCGCAGCCGAGCAGCATGGCGGCGAAGAACGGCGCCGACACGGCCTTCGGCGCCACCCCGAGCCAGTCCGAGAGCATCGCCGGCAGGGCGTAGATCCACACGATCAGCGGCGGGTTGACCTCGATGAGGTCCTCATAGAGCCGCTGCCCGCCCAGCCATTTGCGCGCGACATAGAGCAGCCAGGCGACATCGTCCTTGAGCGGCGAGGCCATGGCGGTGGCGAGCACCAGCACGAGCGCGGCCAGCAGCACGACCATGGCGATCATGCTGGCGGCATCGATGCCGAGGCTGGGGGCGGACAGGCGCGTCCGGACAGTCCTGGTCTGCATGGAAAGGGTCAGGTTATTCGGTCTCCGGGGGATGGCGGCACGCACGCGCAGCGCCTGGCCGCGTCCGCATGCTGCCAGGAATGATCGTTCGCGCCATTGTTTCCGGTGTCTCTGTTACGCGCCGGTGTCTCCGCTACGCGAATGTGTCGCACGTGCCAGGGCTGGCCTGGCGCGCCGGTCACAGCAGGCTGGCGCCGAAATTCACCGACAAGGCCAGGATGACGGCATTGAAGACGAAGCTGATGAACCCATGCGCGGCGGCCAGCCGGCGCATTTTTCGCGACGAGCACTGCACGTCGGCCACCTGGCAGGCCATGCCAAGTACCAGCGAGAAGTAAAAGAAATCCCAATAGTCCGGCGGCTCTCCGCCCGGGAAGTCCAGGCCGCCATGCTCGTTGCGCCCGCTCGGGTCGTCCGGGTTGTGGGCGTAATATCCATGCGCGTAGCGCAGGGCGAACAACGTGTGCATCATCAGCCACGAGAGCATCAGCGTCACGCCCACCAGCGCGATCTGCACGCCGCGCAGCGCGGCCGGCACCGTCGTGGTGGCGGCATAGTCGCCGACCAGGGCCCCGACGCTGGCCGCCGCAGCCACGACCGCCAGCCAGAATACGGTCCATTCGCCCTCCTCCTGTGCCGCGGCGTCGGCGGCCATGTTGACCATCCGCTCGCCACTGAACATCGCCGCCACCAGGATCAGGAAGGCAACGCAACCGATGTCCCAGGCCACAATCTCCCGGGTCAGCGGCGACATCGTGGCAGGCAGGCAAAGAAGAGCGATGCCACCGCACAAAACGCCACCCGCCAGCCGGCGGTGGGCGGCAACTACCCGCAACGGCAACATGCGCTACCGCCCCCGCCAACCGGCGCCCGGCTGCGCCTCCTGCCATTTCCCGGTTCCATGCCCACCCTTCGCACCCGCTCCGCTCCGTATCACGTTCCGCTCCGCCAATAAGGAATCACCGGTCGCCTTCATGCAGCCTTGCGGCCGGCGCGAACAGGCCCCGCGTGCGGCGCAACCCGCCGGCCGGCGTACCGCGCGTGTTTGTTGCGCCGCCACGTCGGCCGGTGGCGGGAACGGCACCAGGGTACGCTTTGCAGCGTATTGGCATGATCGTGTTCAACGGGAAGTTGCAATGTCGCAGAAAATAGGACGAAAACCTGATAATGAGTTAAGATTTTCCGCTTTTTCGATTGCCGCGGCACGCCGTGTGCGGGAAAGTAGTTAACAGTTGAACCATCCCGGTTCAGACCCGCCCATTTTCGGAAGCTCGCATGGCCCGTCTGGCGGTTGCCCGCCTCTCGTTCTGCTCGAACAGCTTCAATCCGCGCCGCACCCGGCTGGCGGAGCTGCTGCGCCATGAGTGGACCGAAGGGCAGCCGGCATTTGCCCACCCCCGCGCCCCGCGCTCCGAGATCGACGGCCTGGCTGCCTTTCTCGCCGCCCGTCCGGGCTGGGAGGTGACCATGCTGCGCTGCGCCGCCGCTCCTGCCGGCGGGCCGCTCGCCGCCGAGGTCCTCGGCGCCTGGCTGTTCGAAGTCGAGCAGGCGCTCAGGCCAGGCCGCTTCGATGCGCTCTACCTGTCGCTGCACGGCGCCTGTCAGGCCGAGGGTGATCCCGGTGCCGACACAACCGTGCTGCGGCGCCTGCGCATGGCGGCGCGGCGCCTGCCCATCGTGGCCACCTTCGGCAACGCCGCCAACATTTCCGACGAGGTGCCGCTGCTGCTCGACGCCTCCAGCATGGTCCGCGGGCCAGGCGACGGTGCCACCGCAGCCGGCCGCGTGCTCACCATGCTGGAGGGCCTCCTGGCCGGCCGCATTCGTCCGATCGGCGCGGTGGCCCGGGTTCCGGCCCTGGCGCCGCCGGCGCAGTTGCAGCGGGTGATGCAGGAGGTGTGGCGCGACGCCCCCCCGGCGCCGCACACAACCCTGCTCGATGCCAGCGTGTCGTCGGGATTTGCCTGGGCCGACACCGCCTGGACCGGTCCGGCCGCCCTGGTCTGGGCCGACCGCGACGCCCGCACCGCCCGCGAGGTCGCGACCAGGCTGGCCCTTCGCCTGGCGCGCGGGCGCGATCATGGCGTCGGCGAGGACACGCTTCCGCCCGCCGAGGCGGTGGCCCGCGCCGCCGCGCGGGGTCGCACCCTGGTGCTCGATCCGGCCGACGATCCCGATATGGGGGGCCTCGGCGATACGCCCGAACTGCTCCGCGCCATGCTGGCGACCGCAGCCGAACCCTCGGCGATCGGCGTACTGGCCGACCCGCGCGCCCTCGGCGCCGCGCATGGCGCCGGCGAAGGTGCGGTGGTCGATCTGCTGCTCGGCGCCTGCCTGACCTCGCTCTACGGCGCGCCGGTGGCGGCGCGGCTGCGCGTCGGCCGGCTGCTGCCGGACATGGCGGTGCTGCACGCCGGCCCGGTGGCCATCCTGGTGGCGGACCGGCCGACCGTCGCCGGGCCGGCCCTGCTGCACGCCGCCGGCATCGATCCCGGCAGCCTGCGGGTGCTGGCGCTGAAGGGCGGGGAGACGGTGCGGGCGGCGTTTTCGCCAGCCTTCCCGGAGGCGCTGACGGCCGGTTGTCCCGGACCGTCCAGCTACGACCTCGCCCGCCTGCCGTTCACCTACGTGGCCGCCGCGCGCCGCGCGCCCGAAGCGACGGAGCGCTACGCCGAGGAGCAGCAGCGCGCCGCCGAGGCGGCCTTCCGCGGCGAACACCGTCGCGCGCATGCCCAGCGGGATGGCCTGCAACGCAAGGCCGCATCGGGGACGCAGGTCTACGCCGTGGCGTAGCACGCCGTTCCGGGCCGGCGCCGGCTACTCCACCCCGTGCCCGCGGAACCACGCCAGCATGCGCTGCCACCCGTCGGCCGCATCGGCGGCGCCGGCCTCGATGCCGGCGGTGCTGGCGTTTCGCCGGAGAGTTTGCCATCGTAACGGGCTGCCCTGGGCTTGTGGCTGCCCGCCCCGCAAAGGACCGATCCAGTGTCTGGTGCGCCCGACCCCGATCCTTCCCCGCCGCTTGTCGAGGGCCGCTCCTGCGGCGCCTGCGGCGTCTGCTGCCTCGTCCTCACCGTCCGGGAGCCTGACCTGCAGAAGCTCCCGGGCCATCGCTGCCCGCACTCCCGCGAGCACGACGGCTGCGCCGTCTACGCGACGCGGCCAAGGATCTGCCGTGGCTATTATTGCGGCTGGCGGACGATGAAATGGGTCCGCCCGACGCTGCGGCCGGACATCTCGCATGTGCTGGTCAACCCGGTCTACGGGCTCCCGCAGCCGGACATGGCGCCCCGCGACGCGGTTGGCTTCATCCTTCTCAGCCCGGCGGCGCTCGACGCCGAGGGGCTGGCGGAGTCGGTCGCTGCCGCGGTGGCGGCGGACGTGCCAACCTTCATCACTACTCCCGGCCCGCCGGGATTCGCCGGTCCCGAAATACAGTTGAACGAGCTGCTGGCGATGGCCGTCTGGACCAGGGACAAAGCGGCGCTGCTGCGCGCGCTTCGCCGGTATCACGATGAATGCCAGAGCGGCCCGTTCGTGCCGAGCGAGATCGAGGGGGCACTACAGGATTTGCGCGACACTGCACGGCTTGCTGGACAAGACCTGCCACCTGACGGGGATCGTCGAGGCCGATGCGACCTTCATCCTGGAGTCATTCCGCAGGAACCGGCCCCTGCCAAAAGCTAACGCAACGAGAGCGAAACAAAAAGTCATCCAGGACGCAGGCGCCGGGGTGTCCGTTGGCGTTACGTCCGCGAAGGTTGTGCCGAACCGGAACTCATCGGCATCCATCGTTTGCGGTGCGCCAGCACCGATGCGAATCTCGTTGAACGAAAAATCGTAGCCGGCAATACTAAACGTAGCGCTTGGCGTTGCCGGGGGGCTGCCGCCAATTGGTGTTGGATTGACGAAAAGAGACGCCGTGTCCGTTTTTCCGTTGAGTTCAACCACAAGCAGCACGGCATGCTCCGGTGTTATAGCTACGCCTGACACGCCACGGCGGGTAATTGCGCTAAGCTCCATGCTCCAGTTTGTGTTCAAATTGTCCTGTCCGATAAAAAATTGCTCCGGGTGCGAAGTGTTTGCTGTGTTGAATAGAGACAGGCCGGCATAGGCCCCAGCAGGGTTCTTATCGACATCCATTACAACACTGAACCAGTATATGTTATTTGCTGTATTGTACGTCGCTCCAAACTGCCGGAATACCGGCGCATAGCCTCCTACGAAGTCAAGCACGTTTCCGGCGTGGGCCAACCCGTGGTAATTGAAGTCGCTGCCTGGAGTTTCCATCGAGGCGTGATTTGTCCCCTGAGTCCACTTCTGCCCGGTCGTTGGCCAGTTTGCGTTGGTGCCTTGACCAGAAATCGGAGTGCCCGCCGCATAGGAAAAGCTGTCATACGCGATCAACGAGGCGTGCGCCGGAAAGGCAAGTGCAGCGCCGACAGCCACCGCCAGCAGTGCCCCAGCAATGCGTCCAGTGCAGCGTTGGTACGTCATCATTGATAATCCTCGAAAACTGCGGCCGTCCTGAACGATATCACAGGTTCAGCCGAACATACGATCACATGTTGTTCAACAATAAATGCCACCGAATCGTCGTGCATTGATTTGGCGCATAAAGATCGATCAATGCCAAAAATTGATTGGTCCTTGCCCTCATCTTTTTATTGACGCTCTGGCGCGACCGGGGGGCACATCGACATGACGTAGCGCGGGTGCGGGATCGGGGCGGAATGGCTGGCGGCGGATGCGGCACAAATCGCACGAGCCTTGGAGGAGGACGCTTTGCAGGAGGTGACCCATGAATAGGCAGACGCAACCTGGTCGGCTGACCAAGGCGTTGCTGGAGACAGTCGACGACATGCGGCGCGTCAGCGTGATGGACGCGGCCACGCATGAGAAGATCACGCTGCGCCATCTTGGAGGCAAGGCGAATGACAAGTCCGCGCCTCTCACCGGCGACGAAATCCGTTCGCTGCGCGAAGGCGCGCATCTTAGCCAGGCCGCGTTTGCCCGCTATCTCAACCTCACCGTTGGCTACGTCTCGCAATTGGAAACGACCAGTCGGCGGGATGTGCGGCAAGCCTGTGCCTGACCGGGAAGTCGTGGTCGCCGGGCGGCAAGGTCCATAGGCAATGCATGTGGTCCGGCAGCACCACCCAGGCATCGATGGGAAAAGGATGACGCGCCCGCGCCGCTTCCAGGGCAGGCTCGGGAGGTTTGCGTTGGTGGGCTGAAGCCCATCCGACAGGATCAGCGATGGCTTTGCAGCTCTCGTGTTCCGAAGCGGGCTGTCCGCTTGCGGCCAGAACCGACCTACCCCAGGCACCCCGCATCCCGCAGCACCCCCTCCACCGCCTCGGCTGCCACTTCGCCGCAGGTGAACGCCTGCCCAACCCCCCGCGCGAGGACGAAATTCAGTTTGCTGTCGCGCATTTTCTTGTCGCGCCGCATGTGGCTCATCAGCCGGCTGGCGGAGAGGCGCCGGTTCAGGTGGGCCGGTTCGGCCGGCAGCCCCACCGATTCCAGATGCGCGATCACCCGCCCGGCATCGGCCTGCGGGCACAGGCCCAGCCGGGCCGACAGGCGGAACGCCAGCCCCATGCCGACGGCCACCGCCTCGCCGTGCAGGATGGTGCCGTAGCCGAGTTCGGCTTCCAGCGCGTGGCCGAAGGTGTGGCCGAGGTTGAGCAGGGCGCGGCCGTCACTGGGTTTTTCCTCCCGCTCGTCGTTGCCGACCACCAGCGCCTTGAAGGCGCAGGCGCGCAGCACGGCTTCGGCCTGGGCCTCGCGGTCGCCGGCGATCACGGCGGCGCCGTTGGCCTCGCACCAGGCGAAGAACGCCGCGTCGCCGATCAGCCCGGCCTTGGCGACTTCGGCGTAGCCGGCGCGCAGTTCGCGCGGCGGCAGGGTGGCGAGCGTGGCGGTGTCGGCCAGCACCATGCGGGGCTGGTGGAAGGCGCCCAGCAGGTTCTTGCCGTGGCGGGTGTTGATCCCGGTTTTGCCGCCGACCGAGCTGTCCACCTGCGACAGCAGCGTGGTCGGCACCTGCACGAAGGGCAGGCCGCGCAGCGTGGTGGCGGCGGCGAAGCCGGCCAGGTCGCCCACCACCCCGCCGCCGAGCGCGATCACCGCGGTCCGCCGTTCCATGCCGCCGGCGAGCAGCTGGTCCACCACCTCGCCGAACATGGCCAGGGTCTTGGAGGTTTCGCCGGGCGGCACGGTGATGGTGCGGGTTTCGATGGCGGTGGCTGCCAGCCCGTGCAGCAGCGCCGGCAGGTGCAGCGGCGCCACCGTCGCGTCGGTGACCACCACGGCGCGCTTCTGCGGCAGCACCGGCGCCAGCAGCGCCCCGGCGCGCGCCAGCAGGCCCTCGCCCACCACCACGTCGTAGCTGGCGGTGGACAGTGCCAGCGACAGCCGCCGCGGCGGCCGGTAGCCCAGCAGCGCCTCCAGCACCCGCTCGGTGGTGATGTCGGCGCTGTCGTCGGTGCAGTCGATGATGACGTCGGCCTCGGCGTAGACCGGGTGACGCTGCGCCATCAGCCGGCGCAGCACCTCCTCCGGGTTCTGGTCGTTCAGCAGCGGCCGGTGGGTGCGCCCGGCGACCCGGTGCAGCAGCACCGGCAGGCTGCAGCGCAGCCAGATGCTCACCGCCTCGCGGCGCATGGTGGCGCGGGTGTCGGCATCCATGAAGGCGCCGCCGCCGGTGGCCAGCACCAGCGGGTCGCCGGCCAGCAGGCGGCGGATCACCCGCCGTTCGCCGTCGCGGAACTCGCGCTCGCCGAAGCGGTCGAACAGTTCGGCGATGGTGCAGCCGGCGGCCAGTTCGATCTCGACGTCGGCGTCGCGGAAGGGCAGGCCGAGTCGGGCCGCCAGGCGGCGGCCGATCGAGGTTTTGCCGGCGCCCATGAGCCCGACCAGCGCGATGCTGCGGCCCGCCATCCAGGCCGGCAGCGTGCAACTTTCCTTCAGGCTCACTCTTTCTTTCACCCCGATGTTGCGCGGCACCGGCGCGGAGGCTAGCACAGTGCCGGCCCGGGCACAGTGCCGGCGCCACCTGGACCGGAGTCTATGCGCAGCGTCTTCCTGCTTGTCGTACTGGTCGGTTCCCTCGTGCTTGCGGCGGGGCTGCTGGCGCTTGGTGCCTTCCCGCCGGACCCGCACCCGAAACAGATCCAGAAGGTGCTGCCGAACGACCGGTTCGCCCCGCACGGCTGAGCGGGCGGCGGTGGACCGCCATCTTGAGGCGTTTCTGGAAATGCTGGCGGCCGAGCGCAACGCCGCCCGCAACACGCTGCTCGCCTATCGCGCCGACCTGGAGGATTTTTCCGGCTTTGCCGCCCGGCGCGGCCAGTCGCTGGCCGGGGCCGGGGCGGCAACGCTGCGGGCCTATCTGGCGGCGCTGTCGGCCGCCGGGCTGTCGGCCCGCACCGCGGCGCGGCGGCTGTCGGCGCTGCGCCGGTTCTTCCGCTTCCTGCTGCGCGAGGAGGTGCGGCCCGATGACCCGACCGGGTTGCTGGACGCGCCGAAGCTGCCGCAGGGCCTGCCCAGATACCTGTCCGAACATGAAGTTGATGCCCTGCTGGCCGCCGCCGCGGGGCGCCCGCCGGGGCAGGCCGAGGTGATGACGGCGGGGCTGGAGATGCTGTATGCGACCGGGTTGCGGGTGTCGGAACTGCTGTCGCTGAAGGTGACGGCGCTGCCCGGCGACGGGGTGGTGCTGATGGTGCGCGGCAAGGGCGGCAAGCAACGGCTGGTGCCGCTGTCGGATGCGGCGCGCGATGCGGCGGCGGTGCTGCGCGCCGGGCGCGCCGCCGGCTGGCTGTTTCCCGGCGGCAAACCGGGCACCGCGCTGACCCGCCAGGGTTTCGCCAAGGCGTTGAAGCTGGTGGCGCTGGATGCCGGCATCGACCCGGTGCGGGTCTCGCCGCACGTGCTGCGGCACTCGTTTGCCAGCCACATGCTGGCCCGCGGCGCCGATCTGCGCAGCCTGCAGTTGCTGCTCGGCCACACCGACATCGCCACCACGGCGATCTATACCCACGTCCTGGCCGAGCGCCTGCAGCGCCTGGTCGAATCGCATCATCCGCTGGCCAGATCCCGCACGGGTGGGGGCTGACCGGCCACGCAACGGGTGCTAAAGGCTCGCCATGCGCTATTTCCTGGACTTCGAAAAACCCATCGCCGAGCTCGAGAGCAAGATCGAGGAGCTGCGGCAGATGTCCGAGGCCGAGGGCCTCAACATCGCCGACGAGGTCAGCAAGCTGACCGAGAAGGCCGATCGCCAGTTGCGTGCCACCTACGCGAAGCTCACCGCGTGGCAGAAAACCCAGGTGGCGCGCCACCCGGAGCGGCCGAAGGCGAAGGATTTCATCCGCGCCCTGATCACCGACTGGACCCCGCTGGCCGGCGACCGCGCGTTCGCCAACGACGCGGCGGTGCTCAGCGGCATGGGCCGGTTCCGCGGCCGGCCGGTGATGGTGCTGGGCACCGAGAAGGGCTCGGACACCGAGACCCGGGTGGCCCATAATTTCGGCATGGCGCGGCCCGAGGGGTATCGCAAGGCCCGCCGCCTGCTGGAACTTGCCGGCCGCTTCGGCCTGCCGGTGCTGACCTTCGTGGACACCTCCGGCGCCTTCCCCGGCATCGATGCCGAGGCGCGCGGCCAGGCCGAGGCGATCGCCCGCTCGATCGAGGCCTGCCTGATGGCGCCGGTGCCGATCGTTGCGACCATCATCGGCGAAGGCGGCTCGGGCGGCGCCATCGCGCTGGCCGCCGGCGATTCCGTGTTGATGATGGAGCATTCCATCTATGCGCTGATCTCCCCCGAAGGCTGCGCGGCGATCCTGTGGAAGGACGGCACCTTTGCCGCCACCGCCGCCGAGGCGCTGAAGATCACGGCCGAGGACCTCAAGCGGCTCAAGCTGATCGATGCGGTGGTGCCGGAGCCTTTGGGCGGCGCGCATCGCGATCCGGCCACGGCGATCGCCGCGGTGGGGGATGCGGTGCAGGCGGCCTTGACGCCGCTGCTGGCGCTCGATGTGGCGGCGCTGCATGCGCGGCGGCGCGAGAAGTACCTGGAGATGGGGCGTGAGGCGATTGCCTGAGTAAGGAAGCAGGCCAGGGCGCTGCCCTGGACCCGCCAGGGGGCGGTGGCCCCTTGGAACCCTCTGCTTTAGTGGCTGCCATGCCGTCTGCCGCCGTCCCGGCCCCGTCTTCCCGCACGCTGTTCTTCAGCGTTTTCCCCGCGGTCATGCTGCCGATGTTCCTGGCGGCGGTTGACCAGACCATCGTTGCCACTTCCCTGCCGGCCATCGCCGCGGAGTTGGGCGCGGTGGAGCGGATTTCCTGGGTGGTGGTGTCCTATCTGCTCGCCGCCACCATTGCCGCACCGGTCTACGGGCGGCTGGGCGACGCGCTCGGCCGGCGCCGGCTGCTGGTGGTCGCCATCGGCATTTTCATTGCCGCGTCGCTCCTGTGCGCCGTCGCACCGAGCCTGCCGGCGCTGGCGGCGGCGCGGGTGCTGCAGGGGCTTGGCGGCGGCGGGCTGATGGCGCTGTCGCAGGCGCTGGTGGGCGAAGCGGTGCCGCCCCGCCAGCGCGGCGAATTCCAGGGCTACCTGTCCGCGGTGTTTGTCTGCTCCTCCACCTTCGGGCCGGTGGCGGGGGGATGGCTGACCGAGCATTTCGGCTGGACCTCGGTGTTCCTGATCAACCTGCCGCTCGGGCTGGTGGCGCTGACGCTGGCGCTGCGCCTGCCGCAGCGTGCGCCGGTGGGCGGGCTGCGCGGGCTGCATTTCGATTTCCCCGGGCTGTTGCTGTTCGCCGGCTGCATCGCGCCCCTGCTGCTGGCGCTGGAGCGGGCGCAGACCGTGGCGCGCGCCGGCCTGCAGCAGGCGGCGGTGCTGGCGGGGGTGGCGGTGGCGGCGCTGCTGCTGCTGCTGCGCCGGGAGCGGCGTGTGGCCGCGCCGCTGCTGCCGGTGAAGCTGCTGAGCGAGCCCGGCATCTGGCGCACCGACGCGATGGCGGCCTGCGTGGGCGCGCAATTGGTATCCCTCATAACATTCCTGCCGATCTACCTTCAGGTGGCCCGCGGCGCCGCGCCGGGGCAGGTCGGCGTGCTGCTGTTGCCGCTGACCATGCTGATTGCGGTGGGCGCGCTGGTGACCGGCCGGATGATCGCCCGCACCGGCCGCAGCGCCATTTTCCCCTCCATCGGCCTGCCCGCGGCGGCGGTTCTGCTGGCGGCGCTGGCGCTGCTGGCGCCGCGGCTGGGGTTGGGGCAGTTGCCGTTGCTGTTTGCCGGCATCGCGCTGTGCACCGGCAGCGCCATGCCGGTGGTGCAGACCACGGTGCAGTTCGTCGCCGGCCCGACGCAGCTCGGCGCGGCGGCGGCCTCGGTGCAATTCTCCCGCTCGGTCGGGGCGGCGGCCGGCACGGCGCTGGTGAGCGCGGTGCTGTTCGCCACCCTTGCCGCCAGCGACCCGGCGACGGCCAGGCTGTTCGTTGGCATCGTCGAGACCGGCCCGCTGGCGCTCGCCGGCCTGTCCGCCGGGCGCATCGCGGTGGTGCACGCCGAGATCGCGCAGGCTTTCCGCGCGGCCTTCCTGGTGATCGCCGGCTTTTCCGCCCTCGGCGGCGTGCTGGCCTGGAGCATCCCGGTGCGGCGGATCGGCTGATTGTTTCGCCGTTTGGTGGCGGGGCGGGGGCACTGTATAGAAACACTGCAGATACATCCGGGCGGAGGAAATCGTCGATGATGCGCAGATGCTTTGTCGTCCTGGCGGCGGCGCTTACGTTCGGGGCCGGTCCGGCGCTGGCGGAAGACACCGTGCCGGTGGGTGCCATCGAGATCCTCAGCGGCCCCTCCGCCGCCTATGGCATCGCCATCAGGGCAGGGCTGGAGCTGGCGCTGGACGAGGTGAACGTCCACGGCGTGCTGGGCGGCAGGAAGATCGCGCTGACCATCGAGGATTCCGCCGGCCTGAAGGACCAGGCGATCAACGCCGCGCGCAAGCTGATCGGCCGCGACAAGGTGATCGCCATCATCGGCCCGACCCTGTCCAACGAGATGTTCGCGGTCGGCCCGGTCACCAACGAGCGCAGGATTCCGACCGTCGGCACCTCGACCACCGCCGTCGGCGTCACCGCCATCGGGCCGTTCATTTTCCGCACCTCGCTGCCCGAGGCCGACGTGATTCCGGTGACCCTGAAGAAGGCGATGTCGCGCGGGGTGAAGACCATCGCGCTGGTCTATGCCAACGACGATGTCTTCTCGAAATCGGGCTTCGACGTGATGAAGGCGGCGGCCGAGAAGGCCGGGCTGAACATCGTCGCGATCGAGAGCTTCGGCAGCAAGGACACCGATTTTTCCGCCCAGCTGACCAAGATCAAGGCGCTCAAGCCCGACGCCGTGGGGATTTCCGCCCTCGTCGAGCCGACCTCGGGGGTGCTGCTGCAGGCGCGCCAGCTTGGCTTCGGCAGCGAAACCCTGTTCATCGGCGGCAACGGCGCCAACTCGCCCAAGCTCGGCGAGATCGCCGGTGCGGCGGCGGATGGGCTGATCGTCGGCAGCCCGTGGTTCATCGGCAAGCCGGACCCGGCGAACCAGCAGTTCGTCGCCGATTTCCGCAAGAAGTACAGCAAGGACCCCGACCAGTTCGCTGCCCAGGCGTTCGACGCGCTGCGGATCGTGGCCGCCGCCATCAACCGGGCCGGCGCGGCCGATCCGGTCAAGCTGCGCGAGGCGCTGACCCAGACGACGTTCTCCGGCGTGACCGGGCCGTTCGCCTTCACCGCCGGGCGCGATCCGGCTTCGGCGGCGGGGGTGGTGGTGCTGGTGATGCAGGGCGGCAAGTTCGGGATCGCACCATGAGGGAGGGCCGGGGGCACTGCCCCTGGATCTTCCTTCAGCCATGCTAGCCCAGCAGCTCATCAACGGCGTGTTGCTGGGCGCCAGCTATGCCCTGTTCGCGCTCGGTTTCACGCTCATGTTCGGCGTGCTCCGGGTCATCAACCTGACCTACGGGTTCTATTTCTCCGCCGGCGCCTTCGCCGCCCTGTTCCTTACCCGCGATGCCGGCCTGGGCATCTGGGCCGCGCTGCCGCTGGCGGCGGTGACGGCCGGCCTGATCGCGGTGGCGCTGGACTGGCTGCTGCTGGCGCCGCTGCGCCGCAAGCGGGCGCCGGAACTGGCCAGCCTGATGGTCACGCTGGGCGGGGTGCTGGCGCTGTACTCCGCCGCCACCGCCATCCTGGGGCCGGACATCCGCCGGCTGCCGCCCGGGCTGGTGGATGGCACGGTGTTCGAACTCGCCGGCCTGCGCGTTGCCACGCCGCAGCTTTTCATTCTTGTCGCGAGCTTCGTGCTCGTCGGCGCGCTGGTCTGGCTGCTGAACTTCACCCGGCTGGGGCTGGCGATCCGCGCCATGGCGGAGAATCCGGACGCCGCCGGGCTGATGGGGATCGACACCGGCCGCACGGCGGCGCTGGTTTCGTTCGTCGCCGGCTGTCTGGCCGGGGCGGGCGGCGTGCTGATCGGCCTCAATTTCAACGCCATCCATCCCTACATGGGCGAATCGATGATGTTGCGGGGATTTGTGGTGGTGATCGTCGGCGGGCTGGGCGACATCAGGGGGGCGCTGATCGCGGGCCTCGCGCTGGGCGTGGTGGAGGTTCTGACGGCTGGCTATGTGGATTCCGGGCTGAAGGAGGCGGTGGCGTTCGCCATCCTGGTGGCCGTGCTGTGGACCCGCCCGTCCGGCCTGTTCGGCCGGCCGGCGCTGCGGCGGGCCTGAGACACCGACATGCCCGAATGGCTCGACGATTTCCTGTGGACCTACCAGAACCTGGTGCATGCGCTGGGCATCAACGGCCTGCTGGCGCTGTCGATGTATGTGGTGCTGGCGGTCGGCCAGCTTTCGCTCGGGCAGGCGGCCTTCATGGGGCTGGGGGCCTATTCCTCGGTGCTGCTGACGCTGAAGCTCGATCTCCCCTTCCTCGCCGTGCTGCCGCTGTCCTGCGTTGCCCCGGTGCTGTTCGCGCTGGCGATCGGCGTGCCGACGCTGCGGCTGTCCGGGGTGTACCTGGCGATCGCCACCATCGGCCTCGGCGAGGTGCTGCGGGCGGTGTATCTCAACGTGGACTGGCTCGGGGGAGCGCTCGGCCTGTCCGGCATTCCGGGACGCGCCGAATCCTGGATGATCTTCGGCCTGCTCGGCGTGGCCATCCTGGCGCTCTGGGCGGTCGGCCGCAGCGCCATCGGCCGTGCCATGGCGGCAATCCGCGAGGATGAGACGGCGGCGCAGGTGATGGGCATCAACCTGGCACGCTATCGGCTGGGCGCGCTGCTGGCCTCCGCCGTGCTGGCCGGGCTGGCCGGGGCGCTGGGGGCGCATTCCTCCAGCTTCATCGGCCCGAACGAGTACGGCTTCGAACCCGCCGTGACCATTTTGTCCTTCGCCCTGCTTGGCGGGATCGGCACGCCGCTGGGGCCGGTGGTCGGGGCGTGGATTCTGACGCTGCTGCCCGAGGTGCTGCGCGGCTTTTCCGACCTGCGGCTGGTGTTCAACGGGGTCATCATCGTGCTCGCCGTGCTGTTCCTGCCCGAGGGGTTGCTGGCGCTGCGCATGCGCCGGCACGCGGCATGACGACGTTGCTGCGCACGCTGGCGCTGACCCTGCACTATGCGGGGCTGTTCGCGGTCGATCGCGTCGATCTGAACGTGCAGCCGGGCAGCGTGCATGCGCTGATCGGGCCGAACGGCGCCGGCAAGACGACGCTGTTCAACCTGATCTCCGGCCTGGTGGCGCCGACCGAGGGGACGGTGCTGTTCCGCGGCCTGGACGTCACCTCGCTGCCCGCCGACCGGCGCACCGCCCTGGGCCTCGCGCGCACCTTCCAGACCAGCCGCATCTTCGGCGCCATGACGGTGCTGGAGAACGTGCTGACCGGGCTGCAGCCCCGCTGCTTCGCCGGGTTGATCGCCACCGTGCTGCGCACGCCGGCGTTCTATCGCGAGGAGCGGGCGCTGGTGGCGCGGGCGCGGGACACGCTGCACATGGTCGGCCTGTCCGCCCGCGCCGATCTGCCGGCCGCGACCCTGCCGCACGGCGAGCAGCGGCTGCTGGAGATCGCCCGCGCCATCGCGCCGGAGCCGGCGCTGCTGCTGCTGGACGAGCCGGCGGCGGGGATGAACCCGGCGGAGACCGCGGCGCTGGCCAACCTGGTGCGCCGCATCCGCGACCTGGGCACCTCCGTGCTGCTGGTCGAGCATGACATGGGCTTCGTGATGGATATTTCGGATGCCGTGACGGTGCTGAATTTCGGCCGCTGCATCTTCCAGGGAACGCCCGCGGCGGCGCGGCAGGCGCCGGAGGTGATGGAGGCCTATCTCGGCCAGAAGGTGGCGGCCCGGCTGGCGGCGCGGGCGCCGAGGATGACCGTTTGAACGGCGAGGATGCCCGCGCGACCTGCATGCTCGCGGTCGAGCGGCTGACCGTCGCCTATGGGCGGACGGTGGCGGTGCAGGGGATCGACCTGCGGGTGGAGGTCGGGCAGGTGGTGTGCCTGATCGGCGCCAACGGGGCCGGCAAGACCACGCTGATGCGCGCGCTGTCCGGCCTGCTGCGCCCGGAAGCGGGCCATATCCGGCTGGAGGGCGCCGACATCACCGGCCAGCCGCCGCACCGGATCGCGGCGCTGGGCATGCGCCACGTGCCGGAGGGACGGCAGATATTCGCCGGGCTGACGGTGGCCGAGAACCTTGCCCTCGGTGCCTGGCTGGAGGACGAGTCGGCGGAGATCGCGCGCCGGCTGGAGCAGGTGCTGGCGCTGTTTCCGCGGCTGCGGGAGCGGCTGGCGCAAATGGCCGGTTCGATGTCGGGCGGCGAGCAGCAGATGCTGGCGCTGGGCCGGGCGCTGATGGGTGCGCCGCGGCTGCTGCTGCTGGACGAGCCGAGCATGGGTCTGGCGCCGCTGTTCGTCGAGGAGATCTTCGGCATCATCGAGGAACTCAAGCGCGAGGGCCGCACCATCCTGCTGGTCGAGCAGAACGCCTCGGCGGCGCTGGAGGTGGCCGACTACGCCTATGTGCTGGAGACCGGCCGGATTGTGCTGCAGGGGCCGGCGGTGCAGGTGGCACAGGACCCGGCGGTGCTGGCGGCGTATCTGGGGGGGTGATCCTCACCGGCGCCAAGACAGACGGAAAGCAAGGCCAGGACGCTGCCCTTGACTCCATTCCTCAAGAAATCCCCGGGTTCCAAGGGCCATGGCCCTTGGTGGGTCCGGGCAAAGCCCTGGTGGGGGTCGGGGCAACGCCCCGACAGGATCACGCCGATATCATTTCTTCCTGAACCGGCCGCGGAAGCGGGCGGCAGCCTCCGTGGTGATGCGGCCGGGGAGGCTGGCGAACGGCGTTATCACCGTTGGCCTTGGCCGCGCCGGGGGGCGGGGGGCCGGGGCGGCGGGCGGGCTGAAACCGGCCAGGGGGTCCGGTCCGTAGCGGTTGGCGCCGCGCACGCCGCGCAGGAAGAGCAATTCAACCGACGCCCACAGCACCGGCGCGGCAATCAGCAGGTCGAACGTAATGACCAGGGCCAGGGTGGACGCATCCGGCGTGCCGAACAGTGCTTCCATCGCCACGGCGAACTGAAGCAGAAAGCCGAATACACCCGGCAGTGCCACCATGTACACAACCCAGCCGGTGCCGTGGCCGCGGTCATGCGCCCGTTTCGTGGCGAGGGCGAGCAGCGGCCAGAACAGCACGATCTGGACCAGCAGCCCCGGCCCGGCCGGCCCGAGGCGCGACAGGATCGCGTTCGGGAGGCCGAGTGCCAGCGCCGCAACAAGGTAGGCGCGGCGATTGAGGCGACCGTCGAACGAAAACAGCAGCGCCCGGATCGAAAACGGGGTGCGGGCCGGCGCGGCCGATCGGCGAAACGGGCGTGGCGCCTCGGTGCCGGCGGCGGGCGGCGCCGGCCAAAGCCTGGCCGCGAGGGCCAGCAGCAGGCCGCTGCCGGCCACCAGCACCAGATTGTCAGGGATGTGCAGCAGTGAATAGAACCAGTCCGGCAGGCTCCAGTGCGGTTGTGCCGGCGGCTGTCCGCCCACCGCAAGCTCGACCGCCGCGCTGGCCAGGTCGCTCAGCAGCGGCCAGAACACGACCACGACGCCGATCCCGCACGCCCAGAACGGTCCCGGCCCGGCCGACCGGAGCGGCAGCAGCAGGCCCAGCAGCAGCAGCGCGCCGATGCCATCGCCCAGGATGCTGCTGAACAGCAGGCCGGGCCGGAGGAAAACCGCGCCGGCGGCGCGCCCGAACCAGGCATAGAAAAACAGGCTCGACAGGGCGCTGATCGCGCAGCTTGCCAGGAAGAACAGCAGCATCGGGCGGCGGTGGCGTGGTCGTGTCGGCAACATTCGCCGGCTCCTGCTGGTGGGCCTTTGATACAGCGGCGGCGTGGGTGCTGCCTCTGCCGGCAGGTTGCAAATGTGGCGAAACCGCCGCGGATTGCCAACGGCCGCCATCAGGAGGCGGGCACCCCGAAGCTGCATGGCGCCGCCCGGTCGGCTCTGCGGCGCGGGGTTGCGGCGCGGCGGCAACGGCGGGAAGCTGTGCCAACCCATCACCACGCCCGCCCGCGCGGGCACCGAGGGATGTCCATGGACGCGTTAGAACAGCGCACGATCCGCAAAGTGTCGGCGCGGCTGATCCCCTTCCTGATCATCTGTTACTTCGTCGCCTACCTGGACCGGGTCAACGTGGGCTTCGCCGCGATCACCATGAACAAGGACCTCGGCCTGACCGCGACCATGTTCGGCTTCGGTTCGGGAATCTTCTTCGTGGCGTATTTCCTGTTCGAGGTGCCGTCCAACCTGTTCCTGGACCGCTTCGGGGCGCGCAAGTGGATCGCCCGGATCATGGTCACCTGGGGCCTCATTTCCGGGCTGATGGCCTTCATCCCGCAGATCGCGCAGGCGACCGGGCTGGGTCACGAATACACCTTCTACCTGCTGCGGGTGCTGCTCGGGGTGGCGGAAGCGGGCTTCTTCCCCGGCGTCATCTTCTACCTGACTCTGTGGTTCCCCTCGGCCTACCGGGCGCGCATCGTCGGCCAGTTCATGGCGGCGATTCCGCTGTCGTCGGCGATCGGCTCGCCGGTGTCCGGCCAGATCCTGGGCATGCACGGGATCGGCGGGCTGGCGGGCTGGCAATGGCTGTTCATTCTCGAGGCGGCGCCGGCGCTGGTGCTGGCGGTCGTGACCTATTTCCACCTCACCGATCGACCGGGCAACGCGACCTGGCTGTCGGCCGAGGAGCGGACCTGGCTCGACCGGCGGCTGGCCGCCGAGCGGGCGCAGCGCGAGGCGGTGCATGACCTGTCGGTGTGGCAGGCGATGACCCATGCCCGCGTCTGGGGCCTCGCTTTGGTGTATTTCGGCGCGGTGGCGGGGCTGTATGGCGTCGGCTTCTGGCTGCCGCAGATCGTCAAGGCGTTCGGCCTGAGCAACGCCATGACCGGCTGGGTGGTGGCGATCCCCTACGTGGTGGGGGCGGTGGTGATGGTGGCCTACGGGCGGCTCTCCGACCGCACCCGGCAGCGCCAGAACCATGCGGCGCTGGCGCTGCTGGTGGCGGCGATCGGCGTCGCGGCCTCGACGCTGACGCATGATCCGGTGCTGACCATGCTGGCGTTCACCGTCGGCTCCTGCGGCGTGTTCGCGGTGCTGCCGGTGTTCTGGACGCTGCCGACGGCGGTGCTGTCAGGCACCTCGGCCGCCGCCGGGATCGCGGTGATCAACTCGGTGGGCAATCTGGCCGGCTTCGCCGGCCCCTACGCCATGGGATTTGTCAAAGACCTGACCGGCAGCTTTTCGGGCGGGCTGCTGCTGATCGCGGGACTGGCGATCATGGGGCTGGTGATCGTGCTGGCGCTGGGACACGACCGGGACTTGGAGCGGGTGCCGGGAAAGTAATGGGTTCCAAGGGGCCACTGCCCCTTGGCGGGTCCAGGGCGGAGCCCTGGCCCAGGGCCGTCCGATTCTCTGAAACCGCAGTGAATGACAGGGAAAAGTGATTCTCGGCTTGGAGCCGCAAGGGACTGGATATCGGGGGTATGGTGGGGTACCACGACCTCAGCCAAATATGAGATTGCGACCGTGTC
>CAIVPZ010000069.1 GCA_903907955.1 uncultured Acetobacteraceae bacterium
AACCTCGGGCGTGCCAACGGCATCGACAACATCCAGCACGGCTTCTGGCTCAACCTACAGGACGTTGCCTCCGTTTGCGTCATGAAGGGCGTGTGAGTAATCACGAATATAGTATCGTACAGAGAACCGGATGGCCCTGGACAGCCATGTGCCTCGTCCTTGCTGGTCGGCAGTGGTAGTCGCCGACGTCCCTTTCATGGCAGGGAGGCGGAGTCGAGGCCTCCCCGGCGACGCTCGGCCCTGGTGGAGGCCCCCAAGATGATCCCGTGCTGGACGATCCCTCGCGCGTCAACGCAGGGCAGGCTTACGCTGTTTGCGCCCCTCTTCCACCATCCGTACCGCCGACTTGGCATCGCGCACCTCGACGATCACACGATCGTACCGCCATCCCCGCAGTTCGAGCACGAGCACTTCCTTCGACGAGCGCCGCAGGTCGAGAAACACCCGCTCCCAGGACTTGCCCATCCAGAAGGACCCAACAGCGACCAGCCGAGGTACGCTCGTGCCAAGGGTGCGGATATCGCCGAACCGGAATCCGGGAAGCCCCGCCGGGCCGGCTTGGACCCCCTGTATGCAGTGCAACGGGATGTCGAGCGACCGCCGTAGCCCGAGGATGACGGACCATCCCCGCACGTCGAGATGCAGCGTCTCCGCGTCTTTGAGCGACACCTCAATCATCGCGCCGCCTCCTTCCGCCTAGCCCGCCATTTCCGCGGCGCGTCGCGGCATCATGCCACGAAATGGCCGACCTGTTCCTGAGATGGTGGCGGCCGGGTGGGTCAGGAACAGCTGCTCATGATTCGGGGCGGTCGTTCAACCCAGGTGGTCCGCAGGTGGAAGGGGGGACGCACGGGGGGCCTCATAGCGCTTGGCCGTCACCCTGGCGGGGGTCCGAACGGTAGCCATGAGTTCGACGGCGCCGGGGTGATGGCGAGACCATCCGGCCATCGCCCGGGTCACCTGGAGGCGGCGAGGGCCTGGCGACTGGAAACCGGCTTCTATGAGAGAGACAGCGGCCTTCCCAGGCGCGTTTCGTCCGCCATTGTTCGCTGGCAGCCGCGCCAAAGTGGCACCCAAAGCGGCCCCCAAGGGGCGGCATGGCCTATCTGGCCCCCAACGAGGCAGCCGGTAAATCACTGGATTTATTGAGGAAAACTGGAGCGGGCGAAGGGATTCGAACCCTCGACCCCAACCTTGGCAAGATAACAAAAGCCAAGTGATTCCATGGGCTTGAGTGAGCAACTGTTAGCAGATGCGGGCACGCGAATTCAAGGAGTTCGCAAGCTATGCGTGCCAGTTGCGTATCACCCACAAACGAAAGCCGCGCCGCCCGGGCAGGGGCAAGCGCGGCGGATCGGGCTACAGAGCAAGGAGACGAGGCAGAATATCTGATTTCTGACTTCGACACCATCACGTTCCTGTTGTGCGATTCCGCGCTGCGGATGGCCAAGCTGATCCGCGAGGATGGCCAGATCGTAGGGTATGACCAGGCGCGGACCTTCGACGCCATCGAAAGCCAGGTGTCGGACCTGTGCGCCCTGGCCGCGAAGCTGGAGTCGGCGCAGGACCGGCCGCGGGTTTGCGTGGTCCGCGGTGCGCTTGTGGACGGGCCGCGCCGTGAGGGTATCCGCCGGCTGGTCCATGACGACCCGAAGACGGGCGATGCCGCCACGCTGCGCGACGCTCCGCGTTATTGGCTGGCACTCGACGTTGACGATGTGCCGCTCCCGGCGAAGGCCGATCCGGCCGACCTACGGGGCTGCGCCGAGGTTGCCATATCGGCGCTGCCGGCGGCGTTCCACGGGCGCCAGTGCTTCGTACAGGCGACCGCCAGCCATGGCCTGAAACCCGGCTGCCGGCTGCGCCTGTGGTATTGGTTGAACCGGCCGACCTGGGGGCACGAAATCAAGGCTTGGCTCCGGGGTGTGCCGGTCGACCGATCCGTGTTCAATGCGGCGCAGCCGATCTACACGGCGGCGCCGGTGTTTTCTCCGCGGGTGCGGGACCATCTGCCGCGCCGCTCCATGATGCTGCCGGGGTTGCCGGTGGTGGCGGTGCCGGTGGCCGACGACCCGGCACCCCGCCGGCTGGCGGCGACCTCGGCCAGGCCGCGCGGCACGGTGCGCGCCAGTGCGACGCCACGGCGGGCATGGGCAGCGCTGCGGAACTCGACGACCAAGGTTGCCATGGCTGCCGAGGGCGACCGACACGCAACGCTGATTCGCGAGTCGGTGGCGCTGGCCGCTTTCCTGCCGTGCGGGGGCCTGACCGCCGACGACATCCATGAGGCGATGGGTGCCGCGCTGGAAATGGCCGGCAAGGTGGACCGGGCCGAGGCGCGATCCGCCGTCGAGTGGGCCATCGCGCGGGGGGCATCGGCATGAGCGCCTCGGCAGGCGGGGCGGCGAACGCCGCGGTTGAAATCGCGCGCTTGGCCATGATGGATGACTTTGAATACAAGCGCGCGAGGAAGGAAGCCGCGCTCCGGCTAGGCGTTCCTCTCAAAACCTTGGACACCCAAGTAGCTGCGGCAAAGGAAGCGCACCGGAAATCACAGGCGCCGGGCGACTGGAAGAACCAGCTGCACAGGACGGCAACCGGGCGCCCCCGCGCCACCCTGTTGAACGCCGCTATCGCCCTGCGGAACGCGCCGGAATGGAAAGGGCGGCTGTACTACTGCCTGTTCTCAAACAACGTGGTGGTTGACGACATCGCCATGCGCGATGTTGACGCCGCGAAGCTGGCGGCTTGGCTGCAAGAGCGGGACATCGACATCACGCCAGCCGTCGCGCACGACGCCATGGTGCTTGTCGCTCATGACACGCTGCGGCATCCGGTGCGGGAATACCTCGACGGCATCGCGTGGGACGGGGTGGAGCGCATCGGCGGATGGCTGATTGACCACCTCGGCGCAGAAAATAGCGCGCTCAACCGGGCTTTCGGCCGGAAATTCCTGATCGCTGCGGTTGCCCGCGTGATGCAGCCGGGGTGCAAGGTGGACACCGTTCTTGTGTTGGAAGGGACGCAGAAAATAGGAAAATCCACGTCCGCACGCACGTTGGCCGGGGATAATTGGTTCACGGACCACGGTTCGGAAATTTCTACGAAGGACTCCAAGCAAGAGCTTTCGGGGATATGGATTAAGGAAATTGCCGAATTCTCGGCGCTGCGCCGTGCAGACGTTGAGTCGGTGAAATCCTTCCTGTCAACGCAGGTGGACCGTTACAGGAAACCCTACGGTCGCATTCCCGAGCCGGTGCCGCGGCAGTGCGTGTTTATCGCGACGCTCAACCCGGGCGAGGCGGGATATTTGAAGGATGCCACGGGCGCGCGCCGGTTCTGGCCGGTCGAGTGCTGCGTCGGCTGGCCAGCGGCTCGCAAGATAGATGTGCGCCGGCTGGCGGCGGTGCGTGACCAGATGTGGGCAGAGGCGCTGCACGCATACCGGCTTGGCGAATCGTGGTGGTTGGACTCGGCAGAGGAAGCCGAACAGGCCGTTGCAGCCGATGACCGGTTCGATGTGGACGCATGGGAGGAGCGGGTTGCCGCCTTCCTCGACACGGTGGAACCCGACGCCAAGGGGGTGGTGAGCGTTTCGACGGGCGAAATCCTGACGGGGGCGCTGCACAAGGCGGCCGAGCATTGGACGCGGGCGGACCAGACTCGCGTGGGGGCGATCATGTTGCGCATGGCGGGATGGACGAAGCGCCAGCTTCGCGAGAATGGAATTCCTACCCGGCGATATTACCGCGCTGCGTCGTCATCGTCACAACCCGCCCCTCTGTCACCACCCATTGATGATCTGATGGGGTAGGTTGTGACACCGAAAATGCACCATGAAAACAAGGGCGTATTGCTCCCGTCACAACCTGTCACAACCTATTATAAGAGTTATGGAGTTCAGGATGGGACGTAGATTCTATTCCATAGAGTCTTTGCAGACAGGTTGTGACGTGGTGACAGGTTGTGACAGCGCCGAATCGCCTGAAATAACAAAGCCGTATCTGTCACAACCCGTCGTCACAACCTCCGCGCCGTCACAACCCGTCGTCACTACCTGGCCAGGAGGCGCGCAATGAGAGTCGCCGAACGCCAGCACACCCGCCGCCAGTGGCGCGCCTTCACGGCGGCCGAGGACCAAGCGATCCGCGAGGCGCTGGCGAACCATGACTCCCTGCGCGCGCTAGCGATGCGCCTTGACCGGGCCGAGTCCGCCTTGTGGCAGCGGGCGAAGCGGATCGGCTTGTTGACGGTGGATCGCGAACCAAGCCCCCGCCGCCCGCTCCTGTTCTCTCCCAACGAGGATCGGCAGATAGTCGAGATGACGCGCCTCGGCCTGCACCCGCTGGCGATCGGCCGTGCTCTTGGTCGCGACCATGACGTCGTGCGCGTGCGGCGTGACCGACTGCTCGCCGATGCGCCTGCACCCGCTGGGCAACCTGTCCGCCGGTGCCGCTGGTGCGGCTGCCCCGTCGACGCCGATGGTTGACACGGTGCCCGTGGCGTTCAAGGTGGCCAGCCTCGAGCCGGTGCGCGGTGCCGGCCGGCTGATCGCCCTGGCCGTGGTCGACGTCGAGATCGCGGGCATCCTGGTGACCTTGCAGGGCGTGCAGGTGCGCCGCCGCCGTAACCGGGGCAAAACCCCGGGCGAACACAGAACGGAAGCGGGTCAATCCGGGTTCGACGGCCAAAAAATGGCGGATTTCTGCGGCGGCCGTTCCGCAGGCGGACGCATGCTGCACCTGCTTACCCGGGGTTTTGCCCC
>CAIVPZ010000070.1 GCA_903907955.1 uncultured Acetobacteraceae bacterium
AACCTCGGGCGTGCCAACGGCATCGACAACATCCAGCACGGCTTCTGGCTCAACCTACAGGACGTTGCCTCCGTTTGCGTCATGAAGGGCGTGTGAGTAATCACGAATATAGTATCGTACAGAGAACCGGATGGCCCTGAGCCCTGGCCTTCCTTACTTCTTCCCGACCCGCACCATTTCCCCATGTCGCGTTTCCCCGGCCTCGCACAGATCGGCGATACCCGGTGCGACGTCGGCTGGCTGTGGCAGCTTGGATTGGTCCTCGCCTGGAAAGGCGGCCCGGCGCAGGCGGGTGGCGACCGCGCCGGGATCGGCCAGGTTCACGCGCAGGCGGAAGGTGCGGGTTTCGTCGGCCCAGGTCTGCACCAGATGGTGCAGGCCCGCCTGGGTGGCGCCATAGGCGCCCCAGTAGGCGACGTGCTGCTGCACGATGCCGCTGCTGACGAACACCGCCCGCCCGGCCTCGGCGACGATCAGCAGCGGGCCGCAGGTGCGGATCAGCCGCCAGGTGGCGGACAGGTTCACCGCCACCACCTCGTCCCAGTCCTTCGGCAGGATGTGCGGCACCGGGGTGAGCATGCCGAGGCTGCCGGCGCTCGACACCAGGATGTCGAGCCGGCCGAACCGCTCCAGCAGGCTGGGGCCGACCGCGTCCAGCGCCGCGCCGTCCTTCAGGTCGAGCGGCAGCAGCGTGGCGGTGCCGCCGGCGGTGCGGATGGCGTCGTCGGTTTCTTCCAGCCCGCCCTGGGTGCGGGCGGTGATGATGACATGGGCGCCCCGGCGGGCGAGTTCGAGCGCGGTCGCGGCGCCGATGCCGCGGCTCGCGCCGCTGACGAGGGCGATCTTGCCGGAAAGGGTCATTCAGCGGCTTTCGGAAAGGAGAGAGAGCTGCCGGCTGTCGTTGTCGGCCATGTCGGGCAGCGGGATGGGATACTCGCCGGTGAAACAGGCGTCGCAGTATTGCGGCCGGTCGGGGTTGCGGTCGCCCTTGTTGAGGGCGCGGTAAAGCCCGTCGATGGAGATGAAGGCCAGGCTGTCGGCGCCGATCAGCGCTGCCATGGCCTCGACCGAATGGGTGGCGGCGAGCAGCTTGCCGCGCTCGGGCGTGTCGATGCCGTAGAAACAGGAATGCGTGGTCGGCGGCGAGGAGACGCGCATGTGCACCTCGGCGGCGCCGGCGTTGCGCACCATCTCGACGATCTTCTTGCTGGTGGTGCCGCGCACGATGGAATCGTCCACCAGGATCACCCGCTTGCCGGCCAGCACCGGGCCGTTGGCGGAATGCTTCAGCTTGACGCCGAGATGGCGCACCCGCTCGGTCGGCTCGATGAAGGTGCGGCCGACATAATGGTTGCGGATGATGCCGAGTTCGAAGGGAATGCCGCTTTCCTGGGCGTAGCCCATGGCGGCGGGCACGCCGGAATCGGGCACCGGCACGATGACGTCGGCGGCCACACCGCTTTCGCGCGCCAGTTCGGCGCCGATGCGCTTGCGGGCGGCATAGACCGGGGTGCCTTCGACCACCGAGTCCGGGCGGGCGAAGTAGATGTATTCGAACACGCAGAACCGCGCCGGCACGCGGGTGAACGGGCGGATGCTGTGCACCCCCTGGTCGTTGATGATGACGATCTCGCCCGGCTCGAGGTCGCGGACGAACTCGGCGCCGACGATGTCGAGCGCGCATGTCTCGCTGGCCAGCACCCAGGCGGCGGTGCCGTCGGCATGCAGGATGCGGCCGAGGATGAGCGGGCGGACGCCGAGCGGGTCGCGCACGCCCATCAGCGACTCGTTGGACAGGGCGATCAGCGAATAGGCGCCGATCACCTGTTTCAGCGCGTCGATCAGGCGGTCGACCACGGTGGAATACAGGCTGATGGCGATGAGGTGGATGAACACCTCGCTGTCGGTGGTGGACTGGAACAGGCAGCCGCGGCGCACCAGGGCGCGGCGCAGGGCGGTGGCGTTGGTGAGGTTGCCGTTATGCGCCACCGCGAAGCCGCCGAATTCGAAATCGGCGTAGAGCGGCTGGACGTTGCGCATCACCGTGTCGCCGGTGGTGGCGTAGCGGTTGTGGCCGACCGCGCGGGCACCGGCCAGCGAGGCGATGACACGGGCGTCGCCGAACGTGTCGCCGACCAGCCCCAGGCCGCGATGGGTGTGGAAGTGGTTGCCGTCGAAGCTGACGATGCCGCTGGACTCCTGGCCGCGGTGCTGCAGGGCGTGCAGGCCGAGCGCGGTGACCGCGGCGGCGTCGGAATGGTTCCAGATGCCGAAAACGCCGCATTCCTCGTGGATTTCGTCGTCGTAGTAGCGGTCGTCGTCCAGCGCGGCGTGCAGGGCTTCATCGTTCAGCGGCGCGGAAGCCTGGGGCATGGGGGCGTCTCCTGGTGCCGTCACTTGCGGGTGCGGCCCTGGGCGGCGGGCGGCTGCGATAGGTCGGCGGCGCGTGGCTCGCGGTCGGGCGGCAGCGCCGGAAGCGGGGGCCTATAGTCCTTCGGAAGCAGACGGACCAGCCAGTCGGCTCCCTCGGCAGCCAACGGCCGGGCGCGGGCCTGGAGCACCGCGGTGGGCCAGTGCTCCGGCATCACCAGCAGGCCGGCGCCGATATAGGTGACCACGACCAGGGCGGCGCCACGGATCAGGCCGAACACGATGCCGAGGGTGCGGTCGATGCTGCCCAGCATGGAGCCGCGCACCACCCCACCGATCAGGCCGGAGAAGATGGACAGCAGCACCAGCACGCCGATGAAGACGGCGGCATAGGCGAGCGGGGCAGCCCAGTCGGCACTGCCGGTCCAGGCAAGCATCCGCGGCTTCAGCTCCTGGCCACCCCAGAAGGCGATGAGCGCAGCGCCCACCCAGGCGCCGATGCCCATCACCTCGCCAACGAAGCCGCGCATCAGGCCCAGCACGGCTGAGACGAACAGGATGGCGAGGACGATGGCGTCGACCCAGTTCAAGATGCACATCCCGCAGGTGAGGGGGGATATATCGCGCGTGGCGCGGCGGATGTCAGCCTGTCACGTGGAAGACTTTCCGCCCTTGCCGGCAAAACGGCCGACAAGGTCGCCGAGATGTCCGATTTCCTGCAAAGCGAGGCCATCCGGCGCGAACAGCGGGCGGTTGCCGCGGGCGACCCGGCGGGGCAGGCAGGCGGCGCCGAAGCCGAGTTTCTGCGCCTCCTTCAGGCGCGACTCGGCCTGCGCCACCTGGCGCACCTCGCCGGAAAGGCCGACTTCGCCGAAGAACACCATGCCGGGATCGGTCGGCTGGTCGGTCGCCGCCGAAACCAGGGCGGCGGCGACGGCGAGGTCGGCGGCCGGCTCGGCGATGCGCAGGCCGCCGGCGATGTTCAGGTAGACGTCGGACGCATTGAGCCGCAGGCCGCAGCGGGTTTCCAGCACCGCCAGCAGCATGGCCAGCCGGCCGGAATCCCAGCCCACCGCCGAGCGGCGCGGCGCGCCGCCGGGGTTGGGGGCGAGCAGGCACTGCACTTCCACCAGCACCGGGCGGGTGCCCTCCAGCCCGGCGAACACCGCGCTGCCCGAGACGTTGCCGCGGCGCTCGGCGAGGAACAGCGCCGAGGGGTTGGGCACCTCGGCGAGGCCGGTCTCGGTCATTTCGAACACGCCGATCTCGTCGGTGGCGCCGAAGCGGTTCTTCACCCCGCGGAGAATGCGGAACTGGTGGCCGCGGTCGCCTTCGAAATACAGCACGGCATCGACCATGTGCTCGAGCACGCGCGGGCCGGCGATGGTGCCCTCCTTGGTGACGTGACCCACCAGCACCACGCTGAAATGGCTGGATTTGGCCAGCCGGATCAGTTCGAAGGCCGAGGCGCGCACCTGGCTGACGGTGCCGGGGGCGCTGTCGATGGCGTCGATCCACATGGTCTGGATGCTGTCGATCACCACCATGGTGGCGTCGCGCGCTTCCTCCAGGCTGGCGGCGATGTCGCGCAGGTTGATGGCGGCGGCGAGTTCCAGTTGCGCCTGGGCGAGGCCGAGGCGGCGGGCGCGCAGGCGGACCTGTTCGATCGATTCCTCGCCGGAGACGTACAGCACGCGGTGGCCGGCGGTGGCGAGGCTGGCGGCGGCCTGCAGCAGCAAAGTGGACTTGCCGATGCCGGGGTCGCCGCCGAGCAGCACGGCGGAGGACGGCACCAGGCCGCCGCCGAGCACGCGGTCGAGTTCGGCGATGCCGACGGGGGTGCGCGGCGGCGGGGCGGCGGTGCCGGCGAGATCGACGAAGGCGAGCTTCCTGGCGTTCGTCTTTGGCTTCTGCAGGCCGGGGCCGGCGGAGGCGGCCGGTTCCTCGGCGATGGTGTTCCAGGCGCCGCAGGTCTCGCAGCGGCCGGCCCATTTGGGGGTGACGGCGCCACAGGCGGCGCAGAGGAAGCGGGCTGGGGGTTTGGCCATGCGATCAGGTCCAGGAACGGTCGTCGCGCGGCAGCTACCCCAGCCCAAAGAAAAACGCGCCAGGTATTATGGACACGTTAGAGCAAATGGACGGCAGGAAACAATCCAGGGTCAGGGCTCCGCTCTGGACCCGCAAGGGGTCAGTGGACCCCTTGACCCCATTGCATAGGGGATTGGGTCCGGGGCAGCGCCCCGGCTGTTCAGCGTCCGCGACGAACCCGAACCGGAATCGGCGCCGGCTGAGGCGCCGGCAAGGCAAGTGCCGTCGCTGCCAAAGCGGAAATAGCGAGAGCAGTAAGCGTCAGCATGACGGCGTCTCCTGCACTGCGTAGCGTGGATGTCACACTAGGGCGGCTTGGGGCGGCGCTGCAATGCGAAAGATTCGCATGTTGGTAAACATTTCGTCCATCTTTGGTTCGATCAGGCAGGAAAGAATCATGCCGCCGGTCTCGGCGCATGGCAGCAAAGCGCACAGTGCATGCTTACTGGTGGTGCGGCTTAAGATAACGCTGCTTATCATATGTCGTATGAGTGATCAGCCCGACATCCTGTTCCTGCTCCACGACCTGGCCCGCCACCTGCGCCTGGAGGCCGACCGCCGCGCCTCCTGCCATGGTCTGACCCGGGCGCAATGGGTCATCCTGTTCCGGCTCGACCGCCAGCCCGGCCTGTCGCAGAAGGAACTGGCCGAGTTGCTGGAAGTCGAGCCGATCACCGTCGCCCGGCTGATCGACCGGCTGGAGGAGCACGGCATGGTCGAGCGGCGCAACGACCCCGGCGACCGGCGGGTCTGGCGCCTGCACCTGCTGCCGCCGGCCCGCCCGGTGCTGGAGGCGCTGCAGGCGGAACGCATCGCCATCCTGGCCAACGCCACGCTCGGGCTCGACCCCGAGACCATCGCCCTGGTCGGCGACGCGCTGGCGCGCATGAAGAACAACGTGGTGGCCGGGCTGCGCGCCCGCGAACGCCACCTGGCGCCGCAGGAACCCGCCTGATGTCCGAGGTAACCGCCGATGATTTCGGCGTCGCCCCGCGCGTTGCCACCGAACCGAAGCTGCGCCGGCGCGCGCCCAGCCGGCTGCTGCGCCCGGTGCTGATGCTGGGTGGCATCGCCGCGGTGGCGGTGGTCGGCGGCATGTACTGGCTGTTCGGCGGCGCCATCGTTTCCATCGACAACGCCTATGTCCGCGCCGGCAAGCTGGCGGTGGCCACCGACGTGTCCGGCATCGTCGAGGATGTGGCGGTGCAGGAGGGCGCGCATGTGCGCCGCGGCGAGGTGCTGTTCCGCCTCGATCCCAGCCAGTTCCGGATCGCGCTGGACGGCGCGAAGGCCAGCCTCGCCCAGGTCGCATTGCAGATGGAGGCGGCGAAGCGCGACTACCAGCGCATGCTGCGCGACATCGATGCGAAGCAGGCGCAGGTGCAGTCCGACCAGGCCAGCTACGACCGCTACGCCAACCTGGTAAAGGGCGGTGCCGTCACCCGCGCCGAATACGATGATGCCCGCTTCCGCCTCGCCGCCGACCGCGCGGTGGCGGAAAGCCTGAAGGAGCAGGCGCGGGTGCAACTCGCCCGCCTCGGCGGCGACGCCGCCATCGACGTGACGCGCACCCCCGAATACCTGAAGGCCCAGGCCCAGGTGGAGGAGGCGCAGCGCCAGCTTGACCATACCGTGGTCCGCGCGCCGTTCGATGCCATCGCCACCCAGGTCGAACAGATTCAGCCCGGCACTTATCTGGGGGCCTCGGTGGCCGCGTTCGGCCTGATCTCCACCGGGCATGTGTGGGTCGAGGCGAATGCGAAGGAAACCGACCTCACCTATGTCAGGCCGGGCGATCCGGTGCGGTTCACCGTGGATACCCATCCGGGCCGGACCTGGAACGGCACGGTGGAGAGCATCGCCCCCGGCAGCGGCTCGGAGTTTTCCATCCTGCCGGCGCAGAACGCCTCGGGGAACTGGGTGAAGGTGGTGCAGCGCATCGCGGTGCGGGTGCGCATCGAGCGCCGCCCCGGCGATCCGGAGCTGCGGGCGGGCATGAGCGTGGTGGTCGATATCGACACCGGCCACACCCGCCACCTCAGCGATCTGATGCCGTGACCGTGCGCCCCGTGCGGGAGCGCGCGCGGTTGCGGCCGTCAGTTGCATGACCCAGAACGCCGTTCCGCACCGTGCGCTGATCACCGGCTGCACCATGGTGGCGACGCTGATGCAGGCGCTGGACTCCACCATCGCCAACGTGGCGCTGCCCTACATGCAGGGCAGCCTTGCCACCACCTCCGACCAGATCACCTGGGTGCTGACCTCCTACGTCATCGCCGCCGCCATCATGACCGCGCCGGTGGGCTGGCTGGCGGCGCGGTTCGGCCGCAAGAACCTGTTCATCGTCACCCTGGCCGGCTTCACCCTGACCTCCATGATGTGCGGCGCGGCGCAGTCGCTCGAGCAGATGGTGCTGTTCCGCCTGCTGCAGGGCATGTGCGGCGCCGCCCTGGTGCCACTGTCGCAGGCCACCCTGCTCGACATCTACCCCGCCGAGCGCCGCGCCGCGGCGATGGCGATCTGGGGCATCGGGGTGATGGTCGGCCCCATCCTCGGCCCCACCCTGGGCGGCTTTCTCACCGAGCACTACAGCTGGCGCTGGGTGTTCTACGTCAACCTGCCGTTCGGCGCGCTCGCCATCGCCGGGCTGATGGCCTTCATGCCGGCGGAGGACTCCAACGATACCATGCGCTTCGACTGGACCGGCTTCGCGGTGCTGGCGCTCGGCATCGGGTCGTTGCAGCTGATGCTCGACCGCGGCGGGAACCAGGACTGGTTCAGCTCGCGCGAGATCATCACCGAGGCGGTGCTGGCCGGGCTCGGCCTGTATCTGTTCGTCGTCCACATGTTCACGGCGGAGCAGCCGTTCCTGCCGCCGGCGATCTTCCGCGACCGCAATTTCACCGCCGCCGTGCTGATGATGTTCCTGATCGGCATCGTGCTGCTGGCTTCGTCCGCCCTGCTGGCGCCGTACCTGCAGAACCTTTCCAGCTACCCGGTCGAGACCGCCGGCTACGCCATGGCGCCGCGCGGCATCGGCACCGTGGTGGCGATGATGATCGCCGGACGCCTCGGCACGCGGGTTGATCAGCGCAAGCTGATGGGGGTCGGCATGCTGCTGCTGTCCTGGTCGCTCTACGATATGAGCCTGTGGACCCCGGACGTTTCCGGGCAGCGGCTGCTGTTGACCATCGTGGTGCAGGGGTTCGCCCTGGGCATCGTGTTCAACCCGCTGACGGTGCTGTCCTTCGCCACCCTGGCGCCGCAGTTTCGCGGCGACGCGGCGGCGCTGCTGTCGCTGTTCCGCAACATCGGCGCGGCGATCGGCGTGTCCGTGACCGCGTTCTCGCTGGCGCAGCTGACCCAGGTTTCGCACGCCGACCTGGCCGCCGCCATCACGCCGTTCAACCGGCTGCTGCAAAGCGGGGCGGCCGGGCATCTCCTCAACCCCGCCACGCCGGGGGGCGCCGCTTTGCTGGAGGCGGCGATCCATCGCGAGGCGCTGATCATCGCGTACAACGATGACTACCGGCTGATGATGCTGGCAACGCTGGCGCCGCTGCTGCTGCTGCCACTGATGCGGCGGGGCGGCAACCGGGCGAAGCAAGGCCAGGGGGCGCTGCCCCCTGGACCCCCGCCAAGGGGCAGTGGCCCCTTGGAACCCATCACTTTAAGGGTTGTTGGGAGAGGGGGGTGAGGAGATGTATCGACATCGCCTCACCCCCCTCTCCCAACAACCCTTTAGTAGCGGGGTCCAGGGGTCCACTGACCCCTGGCGGGTCCAGGGCGGAGCCCTGGCCTTCCTTGCTCGATTTGCCGCTCCCGCCGCCCCCGTGCTACCCGCGCCGTTCGTTCATCCTGGCCTGTTTTTGTATTCATGCTGAAAC
Source organism: uncultured Acetobacteraceae bacterium (assembly GCA_903907955.1). Taxonomy (GTDB): domain Bacteria; phylum Pseudomonadota; class Alphaproteobacteria; order Acetobacterales; family Acetobacteraceae; genus Rhodovastum. The sequence goes on from CAIVPZ010000070.1 coordinate 8,346, forward strand.
GTCTGCTCCGCCGCACCTGGGTGCAGGCGATGTTTGCCGCGCTGGTCGGCCGCTATCTGGCGTTTGCCCTGCGCACCACACGCTGGACGGTGCATGGCGAGGCGCACATCGCCGTGCCGGTCGGGTTGCGGCCGGTGGTGGGCGCGTTCTGGCATGAGCGTCTGCCGCTGATGCCGGCGTTCTGGCGGGTGGTGCACCGGCGCAGCCTGGGGCGCGCCCGGGGGTATGTGCTGGTCAGCCGCCACAAGGACGGCCGTTTCATCGGCGAGGTGGTGCGCCGGTTCAGCCTGGAAATGGTGCACGGGTCCACCTACACCAAAGGCCGCGACCGCGGCGGCGCCGCCGGCGCGCGTACGTTGCTCGGTGTACTGGAGGCGGGGGGGCATGTGGTCATCACCCCGGACGGCCCGCGCGGCCCGCGCCGGGTTGCCGCCCTTGGAGTGGCACAGCTGGCGGCGCTTTCCGGCGCCCCGGTGCTGCCCTGTGCGGCGCAGACCTCCCGGCGCTGGACGCTTGCCACCTGGGACCGGATGGTGCTGCCGCTGCCCTTTGGCCATGGCGTGCTGGTCTGCGGTGAACCCATCGAGGTGCCCCGCGACGGCGCCGAGGCCGCCCTGCCGCGCATCGCCGCCGCCATCACCGCGGCGACCGAGGAGGCGGATCGCCTGTGCGCGTGATCCTGCCGCTCTACGCCGCCGCCGCCACGCTTGGCGCGCCGGCGCTGCGCCTGATGCTGGCGCGGCGGCTGCGCCGGGGCCGTGAAATTGCCGACCGGCTGGCGGAGCGCCGGGGCCTGGAGGCGACGCCGCGCCCGCCTGGCCGGCTGGTCTGGCTGCATGCCGCCAGCGTCGGCGAGACCATGTCGGTGCTGCCGGTGCTGGAGGCGCTGGCGGGCGCGGGCGTGCAGGTGCTGATGACCACCGGCACCGTTACCGCGGCGGCGCTGCTGGACCAGCGCCTGCCGGCGCTGGGGCTGGACGGCTGCGTGCGGCACCGTTTCGTCCCGCTCGATGTGCCGGCCTGGGCGGCGCGGTTCCTCGACCATTGGCGGCCGGACGTGGCCGGCTTCGTGGAGAGCGAGGTCTGGCCCAACCTGATCGCCGGCTGCCGTCGCCGCGCCATTCCGATGATGCTGGTCAATGCCCGGCTGTCGCCGCGCAGTTTTTCCCGCTGGCGGCTGGCGCCGGGGCTGGCGCGGGCGCTGTTCGGCGCCTTCGACCTTGCCCAGGCGCAGTCCGAGGGCGACGCGGAGCGCCTGCGGGCGCTGGGGGGGCGCGAGGTGACCGCGCCGGGCAACCTGAAATTCGCCGCCCCCGAACTGCCCGCCGATCCGGCCGAGCTGGCGCGCCTGCGGGCGCTGCTGGGAAACCGCCCGGTCTGGCTCGCCGTCAGCACCCATCCGGGTGAGGAGGCGATCGCCGCCGCGGTGCACGCCGCTCTCGCACCGGCGCATCCGGGCCTGCTCACCCTGATCGTGCCCCGCCATCCGGAGCGCGGCGCCGGCCTCGCGGCGGAGCTGGCCGGCCCGCCGCTGACCCGGCGCGCGCTCGGCCAGGACCCGCCGGCGGGGGCCGGGCTGTGGATCGGCGACACCATGGCGGAGCTTGGCCTGTTCATCCGCCTGGCCGGCCCGGTATTCGTCGGCAAGAGTCTGGCCGGGCAGGGCGGGCAGAACCCGCTGGAGCCGGCCCGGCTCGGCCGGGCGGTCGCGGTCGGCCCGCATACCGGGAATTTCGCCGATGTCGTGGCGGTGCTGCGCGAGGCCGGGGCGCTGGCGGAGGTGGATGACGCCGCCTCGCTCGCCGCCTGGGTGGGCGCGATGCTGCGCGACCCGGTGCGCGCCGCGGCCATGGGGCGGGCGGGCATCGCCGCCGCGGTTCGCACCGCCTTCCTGCCCGGCGCGGTCGCCGCCGCGCTGCTCGGCCTGGCCGATGCGCGCGCCTGAGTTCTGGCAGCGTGACGGCGTGGTGCCGCGCCTGCTGGCGCCTGCCGCCGCGGTGTACGCGGCGGTGACGGCGCGGCGGGTGGCGCGGCCGGGCTGGCGGGCGCCGGTGCCGGTGATCTGCTGCGGCAATGCCACCGCCGGCGGGGCGGGCAAGACCACGCTGGCGCTTGATCTCGGCGCCCGGCTGGCCGGAAGGTGGGTGGCGTTTCTTACCCGCGGCCATGGCGGGCGGGTGCGCGGGGTGCATCGCGTCGATCCGGCGCAGGACGGCGCGGCGCTGGTGGGCGACGAGGCGCTGCTGCTGGCGGCCTGCGCGCCAACCTGGGTGGCGGCCGACCGTGCCGCCGGCGCGCGGGCGGCGGTGGCCGCGGGGGCTTGCGTGCTGGTGATGGATGACGGGCTGCAGAACCCCGGCCTTGCCCGCGATCTTGCCCTTCTGGTGGTGGATGGCGGCACCGGCTTCGGCAACGGGCGGGTGATCCCGGCCGGTCCGTTGCGCGAGCCGGTGGCCGCCGCCGCCGCGCGCTGCGCCGCCGCGGTGCTGATCGGGCAGGATCGCAGCGCCGCCCGCGATGCGCTGCCGCCGGGGCTGCCGGTGCTGGGCGCCCGGCTGGAGCAGCAGGGCACCGCCGAGCTTGCCGGCCGCCTGGTGTTTGCCTTCGCCGGCATCGGCATTCCGGAGAAGTTCTTCGCCGGGCTGCGCGAAGCGGGCGCGGTGCTGGCGGGGATGGCAGCGTTTCCCGACCACCATTCCTTCACGCGGGCCGAACTCCGCGGCCTGCTGGCGCGCGCCGCGCTGGCCGGCGCGCTGCCGGTCACCACCCCCAAGGACGCCGTGCGCCTGCCCGCCGATCTGCGCGCGTTTGTCCGCGTGGCCGGCGTGCGCCTGGTGTGGGACGATCCGGCCGCCATCGACCTGTTGCTTGCCTCCGTGCTGGAATCGCCCCCATGACGCATCCTTTTTTCCGCCGGATCGAGCATCGCGCCGAGGCGCTGCTGGCCCGTGCCGCGCTGGCGCTGCTGCGCCGGCTCGGGCCGGTGCGCGCCTCCAACCTGGGCGGCGCGGTGGCCCGCACGATCGGCCCGCTGCTGCCGGTCTCGCGCGTGGCCGACATCAACCTGCGCTACACCATGCCGGAACTGGACGAAGCGGCGCGCCGGCGGGTGATCCGCGGCGTGTGGGACAATCTGGGCCGCACGGTCGCCGAACTGCCGCATGCGCCGTCGCTGCGCACCACCGAGGCCGGGCCGGGATGGGAGCTGGAAGGCGCCGACATCCAGCGCGCCTGCCGCGAAACCGCCGGGCCGATCGTTATCTTCTCCGCCCATATCGGCAGTTGGGAACTGATGCCGCGCGCCATGTTCGAGGGCGGGGTGCCGACCGCCGTGTTCTACCGCGCCGCCAGCAACCCGGAGGTCGATGCGCTGATCGCCGGCCTGCGCGAGGGGGTGGGCGGCACCGGCACGCCGCTGTTCACCAAGAGCGGCAAGGGCGCGCGCGCCGCCATGCAGTACCTCGCCCGCGGCGGGCGGATCGGCATGCTGGTGGACCAGAAGATGAACGAGGGTATCGAGGCCCGCCTGTTCGGCCGCCCGGCCATGACCACCTCGGCCGCCGCCGCCTTCGCGCTGCGCTTCCGCTGCCCGCTGGTGCCGATGCACGCGGTGCGCATCGGCCCGGCCCGCTACCGCATGGTGCTGGACCCGCCCTTGCCGCTGCCCGACACCGGCGACCAGCACGCCGACATCGCCACGCTCACCCAGGCAATGAACGACACCATGGAGCGGTGGATACGCGAATGGCCGGAGGGGTGGCTTTGGCTGCACCGGCGGTTTCCGAAGGAGATTTACCGGCGGTGCGGGGGCGGGCTGGGCGGTAAGGAAGTGAAGTAAGGCCAGGGCGCTGCCCTTGACCCCATTCGTCAAGAAAGGCGTTGCCGGCGCCGTGGTGCAGGGATGGCCTGTGCAGCTGTCGCGCCGAGCGGAATGATGCAAACGGCGGCGGCGATAACAATACGCAGCCTGGGGCTTTCTGCTGCGTGGTTCGGTGCCGCCCTCTGCGGTACGGGATGACGTGGAGAGTGGCACATCGATGCTGTCGCCAGGCTGTGCATGCCCGTCAGGGTCCCGACCGGTTCCTTCGGCAGAGGCCGTTCTCCCCGGCTCCGAGAGCGGCGTTGAACTTCGCAGCGAAGTTCTGGAACGCGATCCAGGCGGTGAGCGCGACAATGCCGTCATCATCGAAATGCGGGCGCAGGGCCTCGATCTGCTCGGGCAGGACGCGCCGGCTGGTGTCCGTAATGGCCGGGGAAACGTCCCCACAGCCAGGACGGCGATAGAGTCCTGCCGTATTTCCGCGCCTGACGCCAGAAAAACCGGCGCGGCTACCAGGGATAGTCACCGACGGGTTGGGGTGCGATGCGGGTCCTGGTCAACCAGATGTTCAGGCCGTCATCCGTGGGTATTCGCCTGCCGGTGACGACAACTATTTGTATCCCGTATATTCTGCCCAACAATTCGGCGTCTCATAGACAACCACCCCCGCTGTAGGCGCCAGAACAGGTTTGACCCGCTCCCAGATCCATACCGCGATGTTTTCGGCCGTAGGGTTGCGCAAGCCCTCGATGTCATTGAGGCAATGATGGTCGAGTTGGGCAAGGAGCGGGGCAAAAACACGCTCGACGTCGAAGAAATCAACGACAAATCCGGTGTCGGGATCAACGGGTCCTTCCAGTCGAATCTCAACCCGGTACGAGTGACCATGCATATTGTGGCAGCGGTGGGTAGGAGGCACCTGAGGCAGCCAGTGGGCGGCCTCGAAGGTAAAGGCCTGAGTGATTTTCATCGGATTCCAAGCAGCTTTTGGGTTTGAAGGCTAAGCCGCCAGTGCGGATGTGCCAGGCAGTAGGCTGCGGCTGCAGCGGTATTCGCTTCGCGATCTGGGCCATCCATTGGTTGGAGAATGAAGTTTTCAAAGTCCAGGTCGGCAAAATCTTGAGGATTTGCGCCAGATTGAGGGTATGCCAGTTTCAGTTCATTGCCCTGGGTCAGGGCGAGCCTTGTTCCAGCCTTCGGACTGACGCAAACCCAGTCAATGCCCGTGGGTGGCGGAAGGGTGCCGTTGGTTTCCACCGCAACTTCGAAACGCTTGCCGTGGAGCGCGTCTACAAGATTTTGGTCGACCTGGAGAAGCGGTTCGCCGCCCGTGAGCACGACGAATCGCGGCCCTGTTGTGCCGTCCCATGCCGATGCAACCGCATGCGCCAAAGATTCAGCGTCGAGAAAGCGGCCACCGCCTGAACCGTCCGTTCCCACGAAATCGGTGTCGCAGAATGTGCAGATCGCGTCCGCCCGGTCGGGTTCGCGACCGGTCCACAAATTGCACCCGGCAAAGCGGCAGAAGACGGCCGCCCGACCGGCGTTACGGCCTTCGCCTTGCAGCGTGTAGAAGATCTCCTTGATGGCGTAGCTCACGGGCTTCCCACCGTGCGAGGCATTGTCGGTGCCGCAAAGCCAACAGGCGTGGCCCCGGCATCCGGAATGCCGGCACCAACGGGCGGCAATCGTGAAAGGACGGGACACAACTGTGCCGAACCAGCGACCCGCTGCCCTCGGTTGCGCTGTACGGATTGGAATTGCAATGTCCCGCCGTTATCTGTCGGGCGCGCAGGTTCCGCATACGCAACGCGAAGCTGGAGATACCAGGTCGATTTGCAACTCCTGAGAACGGACATAAACCCTCGCTGAGACGGTCGAAGCGATCGGGGCGGCGGCATAGCACTCCCAGGGCGATCAGGTGAAGGAAGTACGTGACAAACCGCGTAACTGCCTGGTCGTGCATGGTGATCCATCTGCTGGCATTGCGTTGGCCGGATGGCAATGGCTGCAACTACCGATGCGGGCGGTGGCAGAGCCAGTCCGCACTATCGTGGTCCGGATCGCCGCCCTGGCCTTCCCTTCCACCTTCACCTGGCTCATGATCGGGCGCGAAACCGATGACCCGCGCCCGGCGTGTCCTGCTGATTGTTGCCATCCTCCTCGCTGCCGGCGGGTATGCGCTGTGGCGCTGGCCGCTTGGCGCCCTGTTCGGCCCGCCCGCCACGCCCGGCCGGATCGTCGTTTCCGGCAATATCGAGGCGCACCAGAGCGTCCTGAGCTTTACCCAGGTGCAGGCCCCGATCGTCGAGCTGCCGTTCGATGAGGGCGCCGTGGTCGCCCGCGATACCGTGTTGGCGCGGGTGGACGATCGCCTGTGGCGCCAGCAGGTCGAGATCGATCGCGCCAACCTGCAGGTGGCATCCGCCCAGGTCGCGGTGGCTGAACGCACTTTGGCCGCCGCGCAGAGCAGCGTGGAGAGCGACCAGTTCGATCTGGCCGACAAGCGGCGCGATTACCAGCGCGCCGAGGCGCTGCTGAAATCCGCCGCCACCTCGGTGCAGGTCCGCGATCACGCCCAGACCGCGGCGCAGCAGGCGGCGGCGACGCTGGCGCATGACCAGGCCATGGTGCAGGTGGGCACCGCCAACGTCGCCCTTGCCCGCGCCAACGAATCCGCCGTGGCGGAGAAGCGCCGGCTCGACGAGGTCATGCTCGGCTACACGGTGCTGCGCGCGCCCTTCGCCGGGGTGATTGCGGTGCGCGAGGCCGAACTGGGCCAGTTGGCCGGACCGGGGGTGGCGATCGTCACGCTCGACGATCTCGACCATGTCTGGCTGCGCGCCTACGTCAACGAGCAGGATATCGGCAAGGTGCGGCTGGACGGGCCGGCCGAGGTGACCACCGACACCTATCCCGGCAAGATCTATCCCGGCCGCATCAGCTTCATCTCGCCGCAGGCGGAGTTCACGCCGAAGACGGTCGAGACGCATGCCGAGCGGGTGACTTTGGTGTACCGGATACGCATCGACATCGCCAACCCGACGCATGAGTTGCTGCCCGGCATGCCGGCCGACGCCAGCATTCCGTTGCAGCCGCCCGGCCCGTGACGGCAGCGGCGGGCGAGGTCGCGGTGTGGGCGCGCGGCCTGCACCGCCGCTTCGGTGCGGTGGCGGCGGTGCAGGGGATCGACCTCGCGGTCCGGCGCGGCGAGATATTCGGCCTCGTCGGCCCGGACGGTGCCGGCAAAACCACCATCATGCGCATGCTGGCCGGCGTGCTGCGCCCCGATGCCGGCGAAATCCGGCTGGAAGGTGTCGATGTGGTGGCCGATCCGGAGCGCGCCAAGCCGCTGCTCAGCTACATGCCGCAGCGCTTCGGCCTGTATGAGGACCTGACGGTCGCGGAAAACATTTATTTCTATGCCACGCTGTTCGCCGTCCCCGCGCCGGTGCGCCGCGCCCGCAGCGCGGAATTGCTGGCCGCCGCCGGGCTGCTGGCGTTCCGCCGGCGCCTCGCCGGGCAACTCTCCGGCGGCATGAAGCAGAAGCTCGGCCTGGTCTGCGCGCTGATCCACACCCCGCTGGTGCTGCTGCTGGACGAGCCGACCACCGGGGTGGACCCGGTCTCGCGCCGCGATTTCTGGGGCATCCTGTACGGGTTGCGCGAGCGCGGCGTCACCATCCTGCTCTCCACCGCCTACATGGACGAGGCCGAGCGCTGTTCGCGGCTGGCGCTGCTGCATGCCGGCGCGATCCGCCATTGCGACACCCCGGCGCGGCTGAAGGCGGCGATGCCCGGGGCGCTGCTGGCGGTGGTGACGCCCGACGCCCGGGCCGCCCACGCGGCGCTGGCGGGCGCGCCGGGGCTGCTCGGCCTGCTGCTGATGGGCGACCGGGTGCATGTGCGGGTGGACGATGCCGCCCGCCGGGCGCCCGAGTTGCGCGCGCTGCTGGCCGGGCAGGGTATCGGCGCGGCCGACATCGCGCCGGTCGAGCCGGCCATCGAGGATGTGTTCGTCGCCCTGCTCGGACCCGGGAGCCCGCCATGAACCCGGCGGTGCGCGCCGAGGGGCTGAGCAAGCGGTTCGGCCGCTTCGTGGCCGTGGACCGGCTCGACCTCAGTATTTCGAAAGGCGAAATCGTCGGTTTCATCGGCCCGAACGGCGCCGGCAAATCCACCACCATCCGCCTGCTGTGCGGCCTGCTGAAACCGACCGCCGGACGCGCCTGCGTCGCCGGCTTCGATGTCGCCCGCGAACCGGACGCGGTGCGCGAACACATCGGCTACATGTCGCAGAAATTCTCACTGTATCCCGATCTCACCGTGCGCGAGAATCTGCGCTTCTTTGGCGGCCTCTACCGGGTGCCACGGCGCGACATCGAGGTGCGCATGGCGCAGGCCATCGCCATGGCGGGGCTGCAGGGGCGAGAGGATGCGCTGGTGCAGACGCTGGCCGGCGGCTGGAAGCAGCGGCTGGCGCTCGGCTGTGCCATTCTGCACCGGCCGCCGGTGCTGTTCCTCGACGAACCGACCTCGGGGGTCGAGCCGGAAGCGCGCCGGCATTTCTGGGATCTGATCCACCAGCTGGCGTCGGAGGGCGTCACCATCCTGGTATCCACCCACTACATGGACGAAGCGGAATACTGCAACCGCATCGCCCTGATCGACGCCGGCAGGCTGGTGGCGATCGGCAGCCCGGGGGAGCTGCGCCGGCGCGAACTGGGCGGCGCGCTGTTCGAGCTGGAATGTTCGCCGCTGGGCGCGGCGCTGGTGGCGCTGCGCCAGGTGCCGGAGGTGATCGACGCGGCGATCTTCGGCGACCGGCTGCACGTGCTGCTGCGCCAGCCCGCGGCGGCGGAGGGGCTGCCGGCGCTGCTGGCGCGGCACGGCATCGTCGCCGGTCCGCCGCACGGCATCACGCCGAGCCTGGAGGACGTGTTCGTGCAACTGGTCTCCCGGCCGCATGCGGCGGTGCGCGCATGAACCTGCGCCGCCTGTTCGCCATCGCCTTCAAGGAGACGTTGCAGGTCTGGCGCGACCCGCGCAGCCTTTCCATCGCCCTGCTGATGCCGCTGATGCAGATGGTGCTGCTCGGCTACGGCGTCAGCCTCGACATCAGGCGCGTGCCGCTTTGCATCTACGACCAGGAACGCAGCCAGACCAGCCGGGAACTGGTGGAGCGGTTCGTGGCCTCCGGCTGGTTCATCGCCGTCCATCATCTGGCCGATGCGCGGGCGGTGCGCGATGCCATGGACCGCGGCACCTGCGCCGGCGCGGTCACCATTCCGGTGGATTTCTCCCGCGAACTGGCCAGCACCGGCGCCGCCGGGGTGCAGACGGTGTTCGATGCCACCGACGCCAACACCACCGCGATCGCCATCGGCTATGCGCAGGGCGTGATCGCGCTGGCGGCGGCCGATTTCGCCGCCCGCTGGGCCGCCGCGCACGGCACCCGGCCGCCCGCCGCGGGCCGCGTCGATCTGCAGCCGCGGGTCTGGTTCAACGAGACGCTGGACAGCCGCAACTTCATCATCCCTGGCGTCGTCGCCGTCATCCTCGGCCTGGTCGGCGCACAACTCACCTCGCTCACCGTCGCGCGCGAGTGGGAACGCGGCACGATGGAGCAGCTTATCTCCACCCCGGTGACCGCGCTGGAGGTGATGACCGGCAAGCTGATTCCCTATTTCGCGATCGGCGCGTTCAATTCGGCGTTCTGCCTCTGCGTCAGCGTTTTCTGGTTTCAGGTGCCGTTCCGCGGCGGCCTTGGCACGCTGGTGCTCACCACCTTCCTGTTTACGCTGGTGGTGATGGGCATCGGCTATCTGGTTTCGGTGCGCATCCGCAGCCAGCTTGGCGCCAGCCAGGTGGCACTCATTCTTACCATGCTGCCGACCAGCCTGTTATCGGGCTACACCTTCCCGATCGACCAGATGCCGGCGCCGATCCAGGCGGTGACCCTGCTGGTGCATGCGCGCTATTACGTGACCATCCTGCGGGCGGTGTTTCTGAAGGGCAGCACGGTGCTGGATCTGGCGGTGCCGATCCTGGCGCTGGTGCTGTATGCGGCGGCGATCGTCTGGATCGCCGCCCGCGCCTTCCGCAAGCGGCTGGATTAGCAGCGTGTTCGAGCGCCTGCACGTCATGCTGGTGAAGGAGTTCCTCGAACTCCGGCGCGACCGCTGGGCGATGGTCCGGCTGATCGTGCCGCTGCTGATCCAGGCGCTGGTGTTCGGCTATGCCGCCACCTTTACCGTCAACCACGTGGCGACAGTGGTGCTGGACCTCGATCGCAGCCAGGCCAGCCGCACCCTGGTTTCGCATTTCGCGGCGAACGGCAGGTTCGACATCGTGGAGATGGCGGCGACGCAGCAGGCGGTGACGCACGCCATCGACACCGGCCGGGCGGTGGTGGCCATCGTCATCCATGCCGGCTTCGCCGCGAAGCTGGCCAACGGACGCAGTGCCCCGCTGGCGATTGCGGTGGACGGCACCAATTCGAACACCGCGCTGATCGCGCTCGGCTATGTCAGCCTGATCGTGGCGCGGTTCGAGGCCGAGGCGATGGCGCATGGCTGGCCGGTGCCGGGCGAGACGGCCTCATCCGGCGCTGATGTTCCGTTGCAGGAACGTCCCTGGTTCAACCAGGGGCTGGATGACCGCTGGTTCTTCATCCCCGGCGTGATCGGCACGCTGACGCTGATTCAGGTGGTGAGCCTGACGGCGCTGGCGGTGGTGCGCGAACGCGAGGTGGGGACGCTGGAGCAGATCATGGTCAGCCCGATCCGGCCGTTCGAGTTCATCCTCGGCAAGACGGTGCCGTTCTTCCTGATCGGTCTTGGCGATGTGGTGCTGGTGACGGTGTTCGGCGTGCTGTGGTTCGGCATTCCGTTCGTCGGCAGCCCGCTGGTGATGCTGCTCGGGTCATCGTTGTTTCTGCTGGCGGCGCTGGGGCTGGGGCTGTTGCTGTCCACCCTGGCGCGCACGCAGCAGCAGGCGTTTGCGCTGAACTTCTTCCTGGTGAACCCGTTCTTCATTCTCTCGGGATTCGCCTTCCCGATCGCCGCCATGCCGCCGGTGCTGCAATGGTTCACGCTGATCAATCCGTTGCGGTATTTTCTGGTGGTGATCCGCGCGGTGTTCCTGAAGGGGGTGGGGATCGACGTGCTGTGGCCCGATCTGCTGGCCATGGGGGCGCTTGGGGCGGGGATGCTGGCGCTGAGTGTGCTGCGGTTCCGCAAGTCACTGGATTGATCGCGGCGGCCGGGCGGATGCGCGCCGCGTCGCGATGGCGGCAAAGCAGACGAGGTAGAACAGGGCCGACAGGCGCGGTGTTTCAAACAGGTCGTCGAACAATCCGGAGAACAGAAACGCCGCCACCGCGCCCACCACCGGCGCCGCCGCGATCATGCCGCCGCGCAGCAACGCGAACGCCGCCGCCAGCGTCACGCCGATCAGGAGGGCGTAGGCACCGAGGCCGAGCAGGCCGGTCTCGGTGAACAACGCGAAATACTGGTTCTTGATACGCCACGCCTCGTGGTCGTCGTCGGTGAAGAACCACCGCGCGAGACCGTCGCGGAAATCGCCGTTGGCCAGCAGCTCCGCGCCCCCGCTGGTCCGCACCGACACGGAGCGGAGGTCAACGACGTCGCCGGCCTCGCCGTAGACGGAGAGTTCCACGGTGCGGCCCAGCACACCGAACAGGCGCGGCGCGCCGTAGCTTCCCGTCGCCATCCGCGCGGTGGCGGTGTGCCATTCGTCCGGCGCCGCGGCGGCCAGCGGCGCGCCGGTGCAATCCACCGAATACAGCAGCCATTTTTCGCACAGCACCACTGCCGCGCTCCGGCCGGTGCGGGTACGGGACGTCACGGCAATGGTCAGCACGTCACCCGGCACGACGGCGATCTTCTGTCCCAGATACAGCGGGGAGCGGATTTCAAGACGGACGAACGGCGCCTGCCCGTCAGCCAGCAGGACGATATTGGTTGCCTTGTGCACGATATTGGCCGCGCCGAGGGCGTTGCGCGGGTAGGTGCCGATGCCGGTGCCGAACAGCGCCGCTTCCGGCGAGAGGTCGTTGGTCGCCAGCCCGGCCAGCCAGCTGCGCTCGCGGTGGCCGAAATCCGGCGTGACCGACTGCAGGCGGGTTGCCATCATCGGCGTGTTGATCCCGACCCAGACGCTGGCGGCAATGCCGGCGGCGGCCAGCCCGGCAACGACGAACGGCCGGACGCGGTGCAGGCCGCGCGCGACAGGGATGCTGGCCACGAAGGTCGCGACGGCGCCGACAAAGGCGGCGCCATAGGCGGCGCGCGCATAGGTGACGACCAGGGCGTAGCCGGCGAGCGTGGCGATGGCGATGGCGAGCAGCCAGGCGAGGCTGCGCCTGCTGGCGAGCGGGACGATGAGGAAGGGGATCGCCAGCGCGATATGCGCGCCAATCAGCCCGCCGCCGATATGCATCGCCGCGATCGCGCCGATGACGCGGTAACCCGTCTCGCCATCGAACACGCCGACGAACAGGGCGCGCTCCACCAGCACGGACAGGCTGATGGCGGCGAGCGCCAGGCACATGCCGTAGCCGAGGCGCGTCAGCACATCGCCATGGGTCCGCGCGCGGGCGAGCAGGAACGGCAGCAGGCCAAGCCCGATCGCGACGCCCTTGCTGATCCGCCAGGCGTTCTGCGGCATCAGGTAAGGGGTCGCGGAGCCGCCGGGAAGTCCCGGCGCGGCCAGGCCGAGGGCCACGCCAACGGTGGTCGCGACCACCAGCGTCGCGATCAGGGCGGTGCCGGCACGCCCGAGGGCAAGATCGCCGGGGCGCGGCGGCGCCCGGGCCGCCAGGACGCCGAGCGTGGCGATCACGAACGGATCGCTCTCGTCGGCAAACATCCATCCCGACCAGGGCGCGAGATTGAGCGTGGCGAGAATGGCCGGCAGCACCGCCAGCCAGAGCGCCGGCAGCCGCCACAGCAACGCCGCATAAACCAGAGTCGCCGCGGCGAGCGCGTTGCCCGCCGCCGGGTTGGCCCAGGCAAACAGGCAGGCTGCCGCCACGCAGGCGAGGGCGAAGATGGCGCCCGGCAGCGTGGCGGGAGCCATGCCTGCAGCTGGGGTTACCGCCATCCGCCGGAAAACCGGCCGGGGGTGGCGCCGGGCGGCGTCGGCCACAGGCTGCCGCACACCTTCGCCACGCCCCATGCGCTGGCGGCCGCGAAGACGGCGTTGGCGAAATCCGGGGCGAAACCCGGCTTCAGCATGCGGCCGAGTTCGAGGCCGATTGCGAAGACGGCGGCGAGGCCGGCGGCCGTCGGCGGCCCCCAGGGGCGCGACCCCACGCGCAGCCACAGCATCATGCCGATCGGCGCGAACATGACGACATGCAGGGCCGCGGCGGCCATCGCATGCGCCTTGGAGACGATGTAGGACTGGAAGAACGGCAGCAGCATGCGCGGGTCAAGCGTGGCCCACGCGACATCGAAACGCTGCCAGGGCCCGTGCAGGAGTTCCTTCACCTCCAGCACCGCGAGCACATAGAAGATGGCCGCCGGCCAGACGAAACCACGCAGCCGGCGCCGCAGCCGCTGCATGTCCTGCCGCGCCAGCCAGCGCACGCCGACCACGCCGCATACCATTCCCGCAACCTGCAGCGGCAACGAGTTGGGCATCCCGCCCAGCACCAGCCGCACGCCGTCCACCACCGCAAGCCCGGCCAATCCCGGCGCAACCGCGCCAGCCGTGCCGGCAGCCGGCCGGCGCAGCGCGAGCAGCGCGCCGACCGGCAGCAGGGCGGCGAACTGGGCGGCGGCGAGGCCGAGAGTCTTAGCCAGCCCCGCCCCCGTCGGCCAGGCCCAGAGCATGGCCCAGGCCCGTTGGGCGAGCGTGGAGGCGTCGAGCGTGACGTCGAAATGAAACAGCACGAAGCCGATCAGCGCCAGGGTATACAGCCAGAGCGCCGCCAGCAGCGCCCGCCGCCCGCCGCCCGCCAGCGCGAGCAGATTGCGTTGCATAACCAGAAAGAAAACAACCCCGATCAGGGCGCCGAGGCTTTGCGCAAGGATGTAGTTGAGGGTCACGGTGCGCGGCGGGAAGAACAACTGCGCGTATTTCACCGCGAGCACGAAACCGATGCAGACCGGCAGCGCCAGCGCGGCGGCCAGAAGCAGCGCGGCCGGACGGCGCGCCGGGCCGAGTGCGCCCGTCGTCAGCACGCCGAGCGGCACCAGCATCAGCAGGTTCGCCATCCAGTCCGGTCGCTGGTCATCGCCGACAACTGCGTAGCGCGACGCCAGCAGCTGCTGCCACGCCACCGCCGGATCGATCGGCACGAAATGCAATCCGAGCGGGGTGATGATCGTGCTCGCGTACAGAATGGACGCCGCGTAGATGATCGCCCAGGCGGCCCAGTTCCCGCGCCAGTGCAGCGCTGCGGGCACCGGCATCACCCTACCGGATGCCACGCCGGCCGTGTCCCGGGTTCGCCCGAACGCCGATGCTGCAGGAAGCTGTCCAGGGTGCGCGACGACGGATCGGGTGATGCGCGGCCGAAGGGGCGGCGGATTTGTCGGCGATCATGGCTGTCCCGTTCGATACCCAGCGCAGGCTAGACGGTTCACGGCCATCAGGCAAACGCCTGCGGTCGCTCCCATGGCGCGCGCAGTGATGTGCGCCATCCGGATCACGGCAACCATATGAGGCTTGCAACTCCCGGGTCTGCGGCGGTCCGCAAGCCGGATGCCGCCCCCGGCCGAGGGATGCCTTCGACCGACGGGATGACATATCGACTGCGGTTTGAATTGCTGGGGTGGCGATGCGTGGCCATGATGTTTCAAATTCTTCGTGCGCCCCTGGCGGCGGCGAATTGCCAAGGCGCGGCTATGCAATCGCACTGGTTCTCGTTGTGCTGTTCATCCTTTATGGCTCGCTCTATCCCTTCGAGTACAATGAGCGGGTCTATCCTGGCGGGCCGGTCGCCTACCTGCTGAGCACATGGCGCGACTGGGACGGGGGCACCGACCTCCTGTCCAACATATTGCTCTATATCCCCTTCGGCTGCTTCGCGGCGCTCGCGCTGCCCACCGGCAGCCCTGGCATCGTACGCGTACCCGCAGCCACGCTCGGCGGCGCGCTGCTGTCCGTTTGCATGGAAACGGCCCAGTTCTACGAACCGGCGCGGTTTACCTCGATGGGCGACGTGTACGCCGACAGCATCGGTTCGGCCCTGGGGGCGGTTGCCGCCGCGATCGCCGGCGCCGGCGCGCGCTGGCCGCTCGTTGGCGCGCTCTTCGCACACCAACGCGCGGCGATGCTGCTTTTCATGTGGGCGAGCTACCGCCTTTATCCCTATGTGCCGGCAATCAATCTGCACAAGCTGGCAAATAACGTGCAGGCGCTTCTGGCTGCCCAGAGCCTGCCGCTTGACGTTTTCGCGCGTTTCGCCATCATCTGGATGTTCATCGGCAGTATCCTTGACTCGCTGTACGGCTTCCGGCGCTGGCTGCTGCTGTTTCCGCTGCTTGCCGGCAGCGAGTTCGTCGCCCGTCTCCTGATCATCTCCGTCGATCTGAAGCTGGCTGACATCGCCGGTGCGGCGGCTGCCTTCGCCCTCTGGCTGCTGCTGTGCTGGCTGCCCTGGCGCTTCTCGCTCCTGTCCCTTGCCCTCGCCGCACTGATCGCGACGTTGCGGCTGGCCCCCTTCACGTTCGAGCCGGCGGGCCGGCGATTCGGCTGGGTGCCGTTCCACAGCATCATGTACGGCTCTGGCGGCGTTGCCATTCAGTCGTTCTGTGAAAAATTCTATCTGTATGGCGGCCTGATCTGGCTGCTGTGCCGGGCGGGCATGAAGCTCGGGGTCGCCACCTGGCTGACCGCGCTGGTGCTGTTCGCCACCAGCTATGCCGAAACCCACCTGCCGGGACGCTCGGCGGAGATTACCGATGCGGTGATGGCGTTGATGATCGGCGGTGCGTTCGCCTTGTTTCCCTCTGGCGCTGCTGCGCAAGCAAGCAGCGGCCCCCTCGACCGAATTCCTTAAGTAATGGGTTCCAAGGGGCCGCTGCCCCTTGGCGGGTCCAGGGCAGCGCCCTGGCCTTTACTTGCCCATGCCACGCCGCCGCCCCCCGGCAGCATCGGCCGCATAAGCCACGTTGCCGAGCAGGATGGCCACATACCCGAAGAACAAAGCCCCCCCAAGCACCACAAACGACGTCCCAGGCCATGCCCGCACGGCCAGCCCGTTGACCGCGGTCCATCCCAGCAGCCCGAGGGCCAGCGCGCCGTCATCGACGAACAGGGCAACGATCCCCAGCACGATCGCGCGCAGGGCGGTCATCATCGGGCGGCCAGGGCGGTCGCCGCCCGCGCGCCGAGCAGGCCGGCGGTCAGCAGGCCGGCGGCCAGCACCAGCAAGGCAAGATCCCCCCCGGGCCAGGCGACCCTGAGGCCCTCGCCGGTCCAGTAGATGCCGAACGCCGAGATCAGCACGCCAACCGCGAATTTCAGCGTGTTCTCCGGCACCCGTGCCAGCGGCCTGTGCACCGCGGCGGCGATGGCGAGCACCAGCAGCGCGGCGGCGGCTGCTCCGGCGGCGGCCGGCAGCAGCAGCCCCGGCCCGCCGGCGGAAACGGCGATGACGATGAAAGCGACCTCGGTTCCCTCCAGCAGCACCGATTTGAAGGCGGTGATGGTGGCAACCGGGTCGAGGCCCCAGCCCGCCGAGTGGCGGGCGAGGCGGAGATTGGCGGCCTCGCTGCGGAAGATCGCTTCCTCGTCATGCAGCGCGATCACCCCGGCGCTGCGCAGGATGGCTTTGCGCAGCCAGCGCATGCCGAACAGCAGCAGCAGCAGCCCGACCACGAGCTGCATCGCCTGCTGCGGCATCTGCGCGAGTGCCGGGCCGAGCGCCAGCACCAGCGCGGCCAATACCAGCAGCGCAAGCGCCGTGCCGCTGAGGGCGGACCGCCATCCCCGCACCGTGCCGACGGCGAGCACGATGGTGGCAGCCTCCACGAACTCGACGAACGAGGCGAGGAACGCGGCGAGGAGTGTCGGGGCAGCCTGCAGCCAGGTCATGTTTCACTCTCAGTAAAAGGAGATTTATTATACCACGCGGCGGAAGAATTCATCCACCGCATCATCGCCGGCCATCCGCGCCGATCCGCCCTGGCGGGCGCGGCGACGGGATGGCTGGACAATACCATCGGCAAAGGTGCACCTGACATCCGCCCGCCCGATCGCCTATGCTCCGTGTTCAAGAAAAATCGTGAGAAACCCCAGTATGATGATGCCAGGCCTACCGCCGGAAACGGTGCCGGTTCGGAGCCGGAATCCTTGACCGACCCCGCCATCAGCCTGATGGTGTTCGGCGTCCTCGTCGGATCGGCAATGGGCGGCGCGGTTGTGCGCGCCCGCGCCCCTGGCAACCTGGTATCGCTCGAGACGCGCGATGTGATCCGGCGCGTCATCAGCCTGATCGTCGTGCTGGCGGCGCTGATGCTGGGCATGAGCATCGCCGCGCTGAAAACCACCTTCGACAGCGCCGACCGCGACATCCGCCGGCTCGGGTCGCAGATCGAGGAGCTGGACCGCTCGCTGCGCCGCATCGGCCCGCCCGCGGTGGAGGCCCGTCAGTTGCTGTTCCGCTACAACGCCGTGCTGGTCCGCGACACCTTCGGCGACCTGGACGCCCCGTTCCGCGGCGAGCCGCGCGACGCCAACGAACTGCAGGACGAGCTGGAGTCGGCGCTGGAGCGCCTCACCGCCGGCCCCTCGGTTCAGCGGGTGGTCATTCAGGCCCAGGCGATACTGCATGCCATCGCGCAGACGCGCTGGACCATGGAGGAGGGGATCGGCACGTCGATCTCGAACTGGCAGCTCAGTGTACTCGTGTTCTGGCTGATGCTGATCTTTGCCGGGCTCGGCCTGATCGCACCGCGCAATGTCCTGGTGGTGATCGTGCTGCTGCTGTGCGCGGTGGCGCTGGCCGGCGCGGTGTTCCTGCTCACCGAGTTCGACGATCCGTTCAAGGGCGTCATCACGGTTTCCGGCCAGCCCTTGCTGAACGCCCTGCACGCGCTCGCGGATAACTGAGGCCATGGGGGGGACCGCTCAGAGCTTGTGAAGCAATCGAACTTGCGAACGAACGCCCGCTGATATCATTGAGCGTTTCCGGCTGGATCGGAGCGTCGCGGGCATTCATTCACAAACTCTCAGTCCTCCTCCTGACCGCCGCGGTCGAGGATCGCCAGCAGGCGGCGGGCCGACATCCGGTCCTCGGGGTCAAGTTCCGCCACCTTGTCCAGCACGGCCCGGCTTTCCGCCTCGCGGCCCAGTCGTGCCAGCACGTAGCCGGTGGCGAGCAGGGCGAACAGCACCAGCCGCGGCCCCGGCTCCAGCGCCGAGAACGCGGCGTCATCGGCGCGGACGTCGCGCCAGTCGGCGGGCAACTGGCTGCGGCGCAGCGCATCGGCCAGGCAGGTGCGGGCGTGCGGCAGTGCCTCCGCCAGACGATGCCGGTAGAAATAGAACCGGTAGGCGCCGAGATGCACCGCGAGGTGCCCCGGCGCGAGGGCGAGCGCATCGAGGATATGCCCCTCGGCCGCCGCCGCATCATGCCAGGCCAGGCCCGCCGCATGCAGGGCGCGTTCGGCGTCGGCGGGGAGGTCCCCGCCATAGTAGCGCCGGTTCAGCCATGCAGCGTCCTGCATGCGCGGGGCCTTGCGGCTACGCTCCGGCCTGCTGCTGGCGCGCGGCGATCAACCGTTCGTACAGGGCCACGTAGTCCTGCGCCATGCGCCGCGCGGTAAAGCGCTTGTCGAACTGCGCCCGAACGCCGGCGCGGTCGATTTCGTGCAGGCGGCCGCAGGCGGCCACCGCCGCGTCCACGCTGTCCACCACGAAGCCGGTGACGCCGTCGTCCATCACTTCCGGCACGCTGCCGTGGCGCATCGCAATCACCGGGCAGCCGCAGGCCATGGCCTCGATCATCACCAGGCCGAACGGCTCCGGCCAGTCGATCGGGAACAGCAACGCCTTGGCGCCGGACAGGAAGGCGGGTTTCTGGGCGTCGTTGATCTCGCCGATGAACTCGACATTGGCATCGGCCAGCAGCGGCTCGACCGCGTGCTTGAAGTATTCGGCGTCGGCCTTGTCCACCTTGGCGGCGACCTTCAGTTTCACGCCGCAGCGGCCGGCGATCTGGATGGCGCGCTCGATCCCCTTCTCCGGCGAGATGCGGCCGAGGAAGGCGAAGTAGTCGCGGTTTTCCACCGGCTGCGGCGTCAGCAGGTTGGCGGGCATGCCGTGATAGACCGTGGCCGCCCAGCCGACATCCGGCAGCGGCTGGCGCTGGTTGTTGGAGATCGACACCAGCGGTACCGTCGGGAACATGCGGTAGATCGCGCCGAACTCGGGCAGGTCGAGACGCCCGTGCAGGGTGGTCAGGAACGGCACCTCCTGGCGGGTGAACACCGAGTTCGGCCAGTAATCGATGTGGAAGTGCAGCACGTCGAACTGGTCGGAGCGCCGGCGCACGTATTCGATCATCAGGGCATAGGTGGAAACCCAGTCGCGGATGTCGGGGTCAAGCCGCAGTGACCGCGGCCAGGGGGCGTCGAGCTTCGCCGAGGTGATGGAGTCGCCGGACGCGAACAGGGTGACGTCGTGACCCAGCTCCACCAGCGCCTCGGTCAGCGAGGAGACGACGCGTTCGGAGCCGCCATACAGCTTGGGCGGCACAGCCTCGAACAGGGGCGCGATCTGGGCGATACGCATGGCCGGTGGGGCCCTTTCGGTCGGGATCGGGATGGAAGGGTGCCTGCGGGCGGGCGCGAGGCGGGTCGAGGCTCGGTTAGGCGGACAAGATGGCGAAAACGCGGCCGGGGAAGGAAGGCCGGAGACGCTGCCCCACAGGCGCGCCGGCTGCGCAGCATACCACACGGGCGACCGCATCGACCCGCCTCGTCTGCCGTCTGGCCCTGCCGCCGCCGCCCCGTTAAGGAGGGGCGCCGTCCCGACCCAGCCCGGCCCAGGCAGGCCGACCCAGGCAGCAATGAACCGCTCCAACCCCCTCCTGATCATCCTGGCCCTCGCGGCCATCGTACTGATCCTGCTCAACCTCGCCGGCAAGCTGCACCTCCGGCTGCCCGGCCATACCCTCGACATGGCCGGCCGCGCCCGGGTCGTCGATGGCGACACGCTGGACATGGGCGGGCGCCGCATCCGCCTGTTCGGCATCGACGCCCCCGAGAGCACCCAGACCTGCGAGCGCGACGGGCTTTCCTACGCCTGCGGCCAGGCGGCCAAACACTTCCTGGAGCAGCTCATCGCCGGCCAGCCGGTCGCCTGCCGGGCGCACGACACCGACCGGTACGGCCGCGAGGTCGCCACCTGCACCGTCGGCGACCGGGACATCAACGCCGCCATGGTCGGCGCCGGCTGGGCGGTGGCCTACCGGCAATACTCCACCGCCTATGTCCCGCTGGAAGACGAAGCCAGAAGCCGCCGCGCCGGCATCTGGGCCGGCCGCTTCGAGCTGCCCTCGGCGTATCGCCGCGAGCGGCACGGCGGATAGGCAATAACAACGGCGCGCTGACCGGCGCGCGCCTTCCGCCCCCGGGGGCCGGCTGCTAGAACCGCCCGGCATGAACGACGATCCTCCCCCCAACCCCGCCCTGCTGCCGGCCGGGCTGTCCGACCTGCTGCCGCCCGAGGCCGAAACCGCGGCCGCGTCGGTGGAAGCCATCATGGGCATCTTCGCCGCCCATGCGTACCAGCGCGTCAAGCCGCCGCTGCTGGAATTCGCCGACGGCCTGCTCGCCGGCACCGGCGCCGCCATGGCCGACCAGACCTTCCACCTCATGGACCCCGACAGCCACCGCATGATGGGGCTGCGCGCCGACATGACCCCGCAGGTGGCCCGCATCGCCACCACCCGGCTGGCCCACCTGGCGCGCCCGCTGCGCCTGTCCTATGCCGGCCAGTCGCTGCGCGTGCGCGCCACCGGCCTTGCCGCCGAGCGCCAGATCGCCCAGGCCGGCATCGAACTGATCGGCCCCGACAGTCCGGCGGCCGATGCCGAAATCGTCCAGGTCGGCGCCGAGGCGCTCGCCGCGCTTGGCCTCACCCGGATTTCCTTCGATCTCACCCTGCCGCAGCTGGTCCCCACCCTGCTGGAGGAAGCCGGCCTGCCGCCGGCCGCGCGCTCTGCGCTGGGCCGCGCGCTCGACCGCAAGGACGCCGCCGCCGTCGCCGAGCACGGCGGCAAACTCGCCGGCACGCTGACCGATCTGCTGCTCGCCGCCGGTCCCGCCGACCGCGCGCTCGAGGCGCTGCTCGGCGCGGCGCTGACCCCGGGCGCCCGCGCCCACGCCGAACGCCTGGCCGCCACCGTCGCCGCCATCCGCGCCCGGGTGCCCGAACTGCGCCTGACCGTCGATCCGGTGGAGTTCCGCGGCCTGCGCTATCACACCGGCGTTACCCTCACCGTGTTCGCGCCCGGCCGCCATGAGGAACTGGCGCGCGGCGGCCGCTACATCTGCGGCAACGGCGAGGCCGGCGAGCCTGCCACCGGCCTGACGCTCTATCCCGACGCGGTGTTGCGCGCCGCGCCGCCGCGTGCCCCCCGGCCGCGCATCTTCCTGCCCGCCGGCACCGACGCTGCCGCCGCCGCCGCCCTGCGCGCCGAGGGCTACGCCACCGTCGCCGCGCTGCACCCCATCGCCGATCCGGCCGGCGAGGCGCGCCGCCTCGCCTGTTCCTTCCTGCTTGCGGCGGCCGGCCCGGTCGCCCTCACCCCGGAGTAGATCCAGCATGGCCAACGTCGCCGTCATCGGCGCCCAATGGGGCGACGAGGGCAAGGGCAAGGTGGTGGACTGGCTGGCCAGCCGCGCCGACATCGTCGTGCGTTTCCAGGGCGGCCACAACGCCGGCCACACCCTGGTGGTCGGCGACCAGACCTACAAGCTCTCGCTGCTGCCCTCCGGCCTGGTGCGCGGCAAGCTCGGCATCATCGGCAACGGCGTGGTGATCGACCCCGAAGCCCTGCTGGCCGAGATCGACCGCGTCGGCAGGCAGGGCCTGCACGTTACGCCGGAGACGCTGCGCATTGCCGAGAACGCCATTCTCATCCTGCCGCTGCACGGCGCCATCGACCGTGCCCGCGAGGCGGCGCGCGGCGCGGCCAAGATCGGCACCACCGGGCGCGGCATCGGCCCGGCCTATGAGGACAAGGTGGCCCGCCGCGCCATCCGCGTCTGCGACCTCGCCGAGCCGGAGACGTTGGCGGACAAGCTGGACGAGCTTCTGCGGCATCACAATACGCTGCTGAAGGGTCTCGGTGCCGATACGTTCGGGAAGCAGGCGCTGCTCGACCGCCTGCTGGAACTCGCCCCGCTGGTGCTGCCCTTCGCCGAACCGGTCTGGGAACGCCTCGACGAAGCCCGCCGCGCCGGCAAGCGCATCCTGTTCGAGGGTGCCCAGGCGGTGATGCTCGATGTCGATCATGGCACCTACCCATTCGTCACCAGCAGCAACACCGTCGCCGCCACCGCCGCCGCCGGCTCGGGCGTCGGGCCGGGCGCGGTGGGGTTCGTGCTCGGCATTGCCAAGGCGTATTGCACCCGGGTCGGCTCCGGCCCGTTCCCGACCGAGTTGCACGACGCCACCGGCGCGCTGCTGGGCGATCGTGGCCACGAATTCGGCACCGTCACCGGCCGCCGCCGCCGCTGCGGCTGGTTCGACGCCGCCCTGGTGCGCCAGGCGGTGAAGGTCGGCGGCATCCAGGGCCTCGCCCTGACCAAGCTCGACGTGCTGGACGGGCTGCCGGAACTGCGGGTCTGCGTCGGCTACCGCATTGGCGGCGAAACCCTGCGCCACCTGCCCGCCGCCATGCGCGCCCAGGCGGCGGCGGAGCCGGTGTTTGAAACGATGGAAGGCTGGTCCGAGTCGACCCGCGGGGCGCGAAGCTGGGCCGACCTGCCGGCGCAGGCGATCAAATATGTGCGGCGCATCGAGGAACTGGTGGAGGCGCCGGTTACGCTGCTTTCCACCAGTCCGGAACGGGATGATACGATCCTCGTGAAAGATCCTTTTGAGGACTGACAGAAAGGCCAGGGCGCTGCCCTGGACCCGCCAAGGGGCAGTGGCCCCTTGGAACCCATTCCATTAACGTTGCCGCCAGCGCCGGCAACAGCTTATCGTTCCCGAAAAGCGGAGCGATGCGCCATGCCACATGATCTGTCGGAAGCCATCGGGCGATTCGGGCGTGAACGCAGCCGGGCCGAGGCGGAAGCCGGATTGCTGAAACGCCACGCGCCGGACGACCCCGCCGCCCGCACCCTCTACGCCGCCGCCAAGGCCGGCTTCGACGGGCTGATCGAACAACTTCTCGCCGATCTGGCGCAGCACCACAGCCCCGACCTGTCGCCCCGCTTCCGCGCCGCCCTGCAAACGGCGGCCGACGCCCGCGGCGCCTTCAGCGCCCACGTGTCGGCAACGCTGCGCGTGCGCCTGCCGGTCGGCGCCAAATTCGATCTGCTGGCAACGCTGGAAGCGATCCCGGCCGCCCTGGTGAAGGCGGTGGTGGACAGCGGCATCGCCATCTGGCGCGAGGTCCATCAGGCCAGCGCCGAGCGCCGCCGCGATATCGCCACCCGGCTGGAGGCGCAACGCTGGAAACCCTGGGCCGAGATTCCGGCCGCGGCGTAGCACCGCCAATAAGATACGGCCCCGGGGTTGCCCCCGGGGCCGTTTCCTTACGCGCCGCCCTGATTGCTCAGTGCGCGAAGCTGAACAGCACTGCCAGCAGCAGCAGCGCCACGATGTTGGTGATCTTGATCATCGGGTTCACCGCGGGACCCGCGGTGTCCTTGTATGGATCGCCAACCGTATCGCCGGTCACGGCCGCCTTGTGGGCTTCCGATCCCTTGCCGCCGAAGTTGCCTTCCTCGATGTACTTCTTGGCGTTGTCCCACGCGCCGCCGCCCGAGGTCATCGAGATGGCGACGAACAGGCCGGTCACGATGGTGCCGAGCAGCAGCGCCCCCACCGAGGCGAAGGCCTGCGCCTGCCCACCGACCAGCAGGATAACGAAGTACAGCACGATCGGCGCCAGCACCGGCAGCAGCGACGGCAGGATCATCTCCTTGATCGCGGCCTTGGTCAGCAGGTCCACCGCGCGGCCGTAGTCGGGCTTGCCGGTGCCCTCCATGATGCCGGGGATTTCCTTGAACTGGCGACGCACTTCCACCACCACCGAACCGGCGGCGCGGCCGACCGCGGTCATGCCCATCGCCCCGAACAGGTAGGGCAGCAGGCCGCCGATGAACAGGCCGATCACCACGTACGGATTCTGCAGCGCGAAATCGACCTTCAGGGTCGGGAAGTAGCGCGACAGATCCTCGGTGTAGGCGGCGAACAGCACCAGCGAGGCAAGCCCTGCCGAGCCGATCGCATAGCCCTTGGTCACGGCCTTGGTGGTGTTGCCCACCGCGTCCAGCGCGTCGGTGATCTTCCGCACGTCGGGCGGCAGACCGGCCATTTCGGCGATGCCGCCGGCGTTGTCGGTCACCGGGCCGTAGGCGTCCAGCGCCACGACCAGGCCAGCCAGCGACAGCATGGTCGTCGCCGCGATCGAGATGCCGTACAGCCCCGCCGCCAGGAACGACAGGATGATGCCCGTGCTGATCACCAGCACCGGCAGCGCCGTCGATTCCAGCGAGATCGCCAGGCCCTGGATGACGTTGGTGCCGTGGCCGGTGGTGGACGCCTGGGCGATGCTGCGCACCGGGCGGAACTCGGTCGAGGTGTAGTACTCGGTGATCCAGACGATCAGCCCGGTCACGCCCAGACCGACCAGCGCGCATTCGAACAGTGCCAGGCCCGTCGTGGTTGCCCCGGCGGCGCCCACCGCGACCGGCGCGGTGATGCCGACCACCAGAGCAATGACCACGGCGATCGCCGCCGCGCTCAGCACGCCGGTGACGACCAGGCCCTTGTACAGCGCGCCCATGATGTTGTTGGAGGCGCCGAGCTTCACGAAACGCACGCCGATGACCGAGGTGACGATGCACACCGCGCCGATCAGCAGCGGCAGCAGCAGCATGGCATCGCGCACCGGGCCGGCGGCGAAGAAGATGTTGCCCAGCAGGATGGTGGCGACGATGGTGACCGCATAGGTTTCGAACAGGTCGGCGGCCATGCCGGCGCAGTCGCCGACGTTGTCGCCCACGTTGTCGGCGATCACGGCCGGGTTGCGGGGATCATCCTCGGGAATGCCGGCTTCGACCTTGCCCACCAGGTCCGCACCGACGTCGGCGCCCTTGGTGAAGATGCCGCCGCCAAGCCGGGCGAAGATGGAGATCAGCGAGCCACCGAAGGACAGCGCGACCAGTGCCGACATGATGTCGTTCAGCGGCACGTTCAGGAAGCGCAGCGCGCTGTAGTAGCCGCCCACCCCCAGCAGGCCGAGGCCGACCACCAGCATCCCGGTGATGGCGCCCGACTTGAAGGCGATGTCCAGCCCCTCCGCGAGCCCGGTGCGTGCGGCCTGCGCCGTGCGCACATTGGCGCGCACCGACACGTTCATGCCCACATAACCGGCACCGCCCGAAAGCAGCGCGCCGATCAGGAAGCCGATGGCGGCCAGGTGCCCGAGCGTCAGCCACAGGATGGCGAGGATCACCAGTCCGACGATGCCGATCGTCGTGTACTGGCGGTTCAGGTAGGCGCGGGCGCCTTCCTGCACGGCAGCGGCAATCTCCTGCATGCGCGAGGAGCCCGCGTCGGCGGCCAGGACCTGCTTGCCGGTGCTGTACCCGTAGTACAGCGCCAGCAGCCCTGCGGCCAAAACCAGAGGGTAGGCGACGAGTATCATTAGGAGCATCTCCCCATCTTTGGCCGCCCGGAACGAAGGCGCATGCGGCCGTCCGATGCGGCCTTTGGGGCCGCCTCGCGCCCGGGGATATGACAGATGATTTCGGGGCAGGCAACCGAGCCTCCGGCCCGGTTATGCCCGTCCCGGGTGCGCGCACCCGGTTGCGCCGCGCGCCCGGACGGGGGAGACTGCATCCGTCACGCGCCTGTAGCTCAGTTGGTCAGAGCGGGCCGCTCATAACGGCTTGGTCGCAGGTTCGAGCCCTGCCGGGCGCATGTCAGGGCTTGCGAAGCAATCGAACCTGCGAATGAACGCCCGCTGATACCCCCGCTGATACCCCCCCTGATACCATTGAGCGTTTCCGGCCAGGTCGGCGTGCCGCGGGCATTCATTCCCAAACTCTCAGGCAGCCGGACGCCGCCGGCATTTGCGCGCCTGTCGCGGCCCCCGTAGAACACCCGCCAACCCAGACCCACGCCGCCCGGAAGGGAGCCAGCCCATGGCCAGCTACCAGTACGTCTATGTCATGAAAGACCTCACCAAAGCCTTCCCCGGCGGAAGGGAGGTCTTCAAGGGCATTACCCTCTCCTTCCTGCCCGGCGTGAAGATCGGCGTGCTCGGCATCAACGGTGCCGGCAAATCGACCCTGCTGAAGATCATGGCGGGCATCGAGACCGAATACGGCGGCGAGGCCTGGGCCGCCGAAGGGGCGCGCATCGGCTACCTGTCGCAGGAACCGCATCTCGACCCTGCCAGGACCGTCGCCGAGAACGTCGCCCTGGCATTCGGCCCGCTGAAGGCCGCGATCGAGCGGTTCAATGAGATATCGAACCGGTTCTGCGAGCCGATGGACGACGACGAGATGACCGCCCTGCTCGCCGAACAGGCCGATCTGCAGGAAAAGATCGACCACGAGGACGGCTGGGAATTCGACCGCCGCATCGAGATCGCGCTCGACGCCTTGCGCTGCCCGCCGCCCGACAGCCCGGTGACCAACCTCTCCGGCGGCGAGCGCCGCCGCGTGGCGCTGTGCCGCCTGCTGCTGGAAAAGCCCGACCTGCTGCTGCTCGACGAACCGACCAACCATCTCGACGCCGAATCCGTCGCCTGGCTGGAAAAGACCCTGCGCGAATATCCCGGCACCGTGCTGGTGGTCACCCATGACCGCTACTTCCTGGAAAACGTCACCAACTGGATTCTGGAAATCGAGCGCGGTCGCGGCTACCCGTTCGAGGGCAACTACTCCTCCTGGCTGAAGCAGAAGCAGAAGCGCCTGTCGCAGGAAGAAAAAGAGGAAACCGCCCGCCAGCGGGCGCTGGCCGCCGAGGAGGAATGGATTTCCTCCACCCCGCGCGCCCGCCAGACCAAGAGCAAGGCGCGCATCCAGAAATACGAGGAGATGCTGCAGCGCAACCAGGAACTGGCCGCGGGGGTGGCCGAGATCGTCATCCCGCCCGGCCCGCGCCTGGGCAACATCGTCATCGAGGCCGAGGGACTCAACAAGGCCTATGGCGAACGCCTGCTGATCGAGAACCTCAACTTCAAGCTGCCGCCGGGCGGCATCGTCGGCGTCATCGGCCCGAACGGCGCCGGCAAAACCACCCTGTTCCGCATGATCACCGGCCAGGAACACCCCGATTCCGGCGACCTGCGGGTCGGCGACACGGTGAAGCTCGGCTACGTGGACCAGAGCCGCGACAGCCTCGATGCCGACAAGACGGTGTGGCAGGAAATCAGCGGCGGCACCGACGTGATCTACCTCGGCAAGCGCGCGGTGCCCTCCCGCGCCTATGTCGGCGCGTTCAACTTCAAGGGCACCGACCAGCAGAAGCGGGTCGGCATCCTCTCCGGCGGTGAACGCAACCGCGTCCACCTGGCCAAGATGCTGAAGACCGAACACAACGTCATCCTGCTCGACGAACCGACCAACGACCTCGACGTCGATACGCTGCGCGCCCTGGAAGACGCGCTGACCGAATTCGCCGGCTGCGCGGTGATCATCACCCATGACCGCTGGTTCCTCGACCGGCTCGCCACCCATATCCTGGCGTTCGAAGGCGACAGCCACGTCGAGTGGTTCGAAGGCAACTTCCAGGCCTACGAAGAAGACAAACGCCGCCGCCTCGGCGCCGACGCCACCGAACCACACCGCATCAAATACCGGCCGCTGCGGCGCTAGGCTGGGCGTGGCGGGAGGAAGCAAGCAAGGCCAGGGGCGCTGCCCCTGGACCCCGCCAAGGGGCAGTGGCCCCTTGGAACCCATTACTTTTGAGGGTCTTGGGGAAAGGGGGCTGCGGAGATGTTGATGCATCTCCTCAGCCCCCTTTCCCCAAGACCCTCAAGTAGCGGGGTCCAGGGGTCCACTGACCCCTGGCGGGTCCAGGGCAGCGCCCTGGCCTTGCTTGCTTTTCTCCCGCCATGAACCCGGCCTGGGTCGTCCGCACCGGCCGGCTTGTGCTGCGGCCGGTATCGGGGGCGGACTTGCCCGATCTGCAGGCATTGAAGGCCGATCCCAGGGTGTTTGCGGTCATGTTGGGCGGGGTGCGCACGCCGCACCGCACGATGGACGAGTTGGCCGAGGAGGTTGCGTTCTGGGGCCGTCGCGGGCTTGGCATCTGGGCGGTGCGCGACCGGGAGAGTGGCGCGTTTCTTGGAATTACCGGTTTCATGGAGCGGCCGGACGGGTTGGGCATCGGGCTGCGGTTTGCGTTCGTCGCCGGCATGCAGGGGCACGGCTATGCCAGCGAGGCGGCCGGGGCGGCGCTGCGGTTCGCGCATGAGCGGGCAGGGGTGCGGCGGGTGGTGGCGGTGGCGCGGGCCGACAATGTGAGTTCGCGCCAGGTACTGGGCGGCATCGGCATGCGCGAGTGTGGCGCCTTCGAACGCGCGGGGGTGCCCATGCTGGTGTTCGAGAGCGTGTCGGAGGGCTGATGTTTCCGGCCACCGCGCGGCTGGGCGCCGCCTACCGGGCGACCGCCTATGTGGTGCGTTGCCAGGGGCGGGAGGTGGCGCTGCGCGTCGGCCGCGCGCCGCCGCCGTTGCCCTGGGGGGGGTGCCGGCAGGCCTGGGTGGTGACCGCGTGCAACCCGGGCAGCCGGCTCCGTTCGCCGGCTGCCAACCGGCTTGCGGCCAGGCGGTTGGCGTGGGCGCTGCGCCGGCGCGGGCTGCGGTCGGTGCCATCGGTGGCGCGTGGCGATGCCGGCGACTGGCCGCCGGAGCCGGGGCTTCTGGTATTCGGCATCCCCCGGCGGTCCGCTGCCGCGCTGGGCCGGGCGATGCGGCAGAACGCGGTTGTGGAGGTCGGCCGGCGTGCCGTCGTGCTGGTTCCGCTGGCCTGATCACCGGTCGCTGCCAGCTTGACGGGTGGGGGCGGGCGCGTCACGTTGCGCCGCAGCGCAATACGCCGACTCGAGAAAAGACCGGGTCGATCATCTGGTGGTCAGGCTTCGCAAACATCCGCTGCCAACCGAGATCGTATTTGTCGCTCCAGTCACACCACCCCGGCTCTTGGAGAATCTTCGAATGAAACTTGGCAGGATTTTGGCTGCTTCGGCGCTGTTCCTGAGCACCGCCTTGCCCGCTTTCGCCGCACCTCCTCCGTCGGCGCCGCCGGTTGCCGCTGCCCCGGTGGCCGCGGCGCCGGGCGCCCCGGTTGCGGCCTCGCAGGCGGCGACCCCCGGCGAGCCAGCCGCTTCGCCGCCTGCCGCCGGAGAGGCAGCGCCGCCGCCGCCCAAGAAGGCGTCCACGCACAAGCACCCGCCGAAGCACAAGCCGTCGCAGCAGGCCGGGACGGCCGCGCCGAAGCCGCCCAAGCCGGCGTCCACGCACAAGACGCCCAGCCAGGGCGGCGCAACGCACCACGCCTCCGGCAAGCCGTCATCCACGCACAAGCCGTCGGGCGATGCCGGCAAGCCAGCCGCGCCGGCCGCGGGTTCGACCGGCGGCGCCGTCAACGAGTAAACGGCCGGGCGGCCACCGAACGGCGGTTCAGCTCAGAAAAATGGCCGTTGATCTGCCAGGGCAGGTCAACGGCCATTGCCGTTGATTGCGGTCAGGCGGGCGCGTGCGCCGCCTTGCCGGGCCGCACGCCCAGGATATGGGCGATCGCGTAGACCAGATCGGACCGGTTCAGCGTATAGAAGTGGAACTCGTCGATGCCGCTGGCCTGCAGCACGCGCACCTGCTCGGCGGCCACCACGGCCGCCACCATGCGGCGGGTTTCGTGGTCCTCGTCCAGCCCCTCGAACAAATGGCCGAGCCAGGCCGGCACCGAGGCGCCGCACATGGCGGAGAACCGCGCCGCCTGGGCAAAATTCGACACCGGCATGATGCCCGGCACGATCGGCGCGGTGATGCCGGCGGCCAGGCAGCGGTCGAGGAAGCGCAGATAGGTTTCGGCCTCGAAGAAATAGTTGGTGATCGCCCGGGTGGCGCCGGCGTCGAGCTTGCGCTTGAGGTTGTCGAGGTCGGCCTCGGGGCTGAGCGCGGTCGGGTGCACCTCGGGATAGGCGGCCACCGAGATCTCGAAATCGGCGATGCGCTTCAGCCCGGCCACCAGATCGGCGGCATAGGCGTAGCCGTCGGGTTGCGGCACGTAGTCGCCGCCGCCCGGCACGTCGCCGCGCAGCGCCACGATGTGGCGCACCCCGGCCTCCCAGTAGGCGCGGGCGACGGCATCGATCTCCGCCCGGGTGGCGTTCACGCAGGTCAGGTGCGCGGCCGGGGTCAGGCTGGTTTCCTGCAGGATGCGGGTGACGATGGCGTGGGTGCGGGCCTGGGTGGAGCCGCCGGCGCCGTAGGTGACCGAGACGAAGCGCGGCGCCAGCGGCTCCAGCCGCTGGATGCAGGTCCAGAGCTGCTGCTCCAGCGCCTCGGTGCGGGGCGGGAAGAACTCGAAGGAGAGCGCCGGCGCGGGCAGGCTGGCGTCGCGCGCCGGCAGAGAGGCGAACCGGGGACCGGTCAGCCAGCGTTCGAGCGGTGCGGGAGCGAGGGACGGCGCCGCTGAGGGAGTGTGGTTCATCGCCATCCTTGCCAGATCGGGCGCGGCGCGCCCGGGGTAAATTTCGTCATTTGTCGCGCCGGCGCAAGCTGAACGGTTGCGCGGCGCGGTGTGACGGGTAGAAACGTTGTAGCCAACCCGTCTCCGGGCCGACAAGGCGCCACCATCTCCGGGTGGCTTTCCCACCCGGGGCAGGCGTATGTGTTGCAACCCGCCAAGCCGTGCCTGCCCGCAAAACTGGTTCCGAGGAGCCCGATGCGCCGCCTGTCCCCGTCTTTCCGGCTTCCAGCGCTTCCGGCGCTGGCCGGCGCTGTCGTTCTGGCTGCGTCGCTGGCCGGCTGCGCCAGCAAACCACCCGCGGACGATCCGGACGCGGTGGCCGAATACAATGAGAGCAACGACCCGGCGGAGCCCACCAACCGGGTGTTCTATGCGGTCAACAACGGCCTCGACACCGTTATCCTGCGCCCGCTGGCGGTGGGGTACAAATACGTCGTGCCGTTCGTGGTGCGCAGCCATATCCACAACGTGCTGACCAACCTGTCCATGCCCGCCTCGCTGTTCAACGACATGCTGCAGGCGCACCCGCGCCGCGCCGGCACTTCGTTCATGCGCATCCTGGTCAACAGCACGGTGGGGGTGGCCGGGGTGTTCGACGTCGCCACGGAGTGGGGCTGGCCGGCGCACGACTCGGACGGTGGCATGACCCTCGCCTTGTGGGGCCTGCCGGAAGGGCCGTTCCTGTTCCTGCCCGTGCTGGGCCCGACCAGCCCGCGCGATGCCACCGGCTTTGGCGCCGACGTCGCCTCCGACCCGATCACCTGGTTCGGCCAGGGGGTGCTGGTGTCATCGCTCGGCTATACGCGCTACGGGATGAGCGCCGTCGACACCCGCACCAACGTGCTCGACGACCTCGATAAGATAAAAGCGCAGGCGCTCGACCCCTATGCCACGATCCGCAGCCTGTACCGCCAGCACCGGCAATCGCAGATCGACGAAGCCCGGTCGGATGACCCGGCGACCGTACCGGCGTGGTTTGTGCAACCGCGCCGCCCATGACCTTGCAAGCGCGCAGAACGGGACTCACCCCATGCTGACACGACGCATCCTGCTGATGTCCGCAACCGCGGTCCTGCCGGTGCTGGGACTGCCGCTGTCGCCGGCACGGGCGCAAAGCCTGGACCAGGCCACCGCCTTCATCGAGCGGACCATGAAGGAAATCGCCGCGGTGGTGAACGCGCCTGATACGCTCGCCGGGAAGCAGCAGAAGCTGCAGGCCATCATCGACCGCACGGTGGACGTGGACGGGGTGGCGCGGTTCTGCCTGGGGCGGTTCTGGCGTACCGCTTCGCCCGCGCAGCAGAATCAGTATCTGGACCTGTTCCACCGCGTGCTGATGATCAACATCACCGGCAAGGTGGGCGAGTACCAGGGGGTCAGTTTCGTCCTGGGCCGCACCCAGCCGCGCGAGGGCGCGATTGTGGTTTCCTCCACGGTGAACCGGCCGGGCACCGCGCCCAGCAAGGTGGACTGGCTGGTCAGCAACGAGACCGGCAGCCCGAAGATCATCGACGTGATCGCCGAGGGCACCAGCCTGCGTCTGACCCAGCGCAGCGACTATGCCGCCTATCTGTCGCACAACAACAACAGCGTGCAGGCGCTGATCGACGCGCTGCGCCAGCAGGCCAGCCAGCCGGGCTGATTGTCAGCGCTCCGCCTTTGCTCCCATAACCTTTCGTAAGGGTTCCAAGGGCCAAAGGCCCTTGGTGGGGTCCAGGGGCAAAGCCCCTGGTGGGGTTCGGGGCAACGCCCCGATAGGAGCAAGCCATGGCGCCGAAAACCAGTCCGGTCGATCAGCTTTCCGAGGCGGAAGCCGCGGCCGAACTGGCGTGGCTCGCCGCCGAGATTGCCCGGCACGACCGCGCCTACCACGAACGCGACGCCCCCGAGATCAGCGACGCCGAATACGACGCCCTGCGCCGGCGCAACGCGGCCATCGAGGCGGGGTTTCCGGCTTTGGTGCGCCCCGATTCGCCCGCGCACCGCGTTGGCCCGGCGCCGGCGGGCGGGTTCGCCAAGGTGCGGCATGGCGTGCCCATGCTGTCGCTCGACAACGCCTTTGACCCTGCGGATTTTGGCGAGTTCTGCGATCGCGCGCGGCGGTTCCTCGGCCTGAAGCAGGAGAAGCTGGAATTTGTCGGCGAGCCGAAGATCGACGGGCTGTCGGTATCGCTGACCTACCAGGACGGCCGGCTGGTGCGCGGCGCCACCCGCGGCGACGGGCTGGAAGGCGAGGATGTCACCGCCAATGTGCGCACCCTGCCGACCATCCCGAAGCACCTGAAAGGCCACGCCCCGGCACGCATCGAAATCCGCGGCGAGGTGTTCATGACCAAAGCGGATTTCCTGGCCTTGAACGTGGCCCAGGAAGCGGCCGGGCAGAAGCTGTTCGCCAACCCGCGCAACGCCGCCGCCGGCAGCCTGCGCCAGCTCGACCCCCGCATCACCGCCGCGCGCCCGCTGTCGATGTTCGCCTATGCGATGGGCGAGGCGAGCGAACTGCCGGCCGGCACCCACTGGCAGTGGCTCGCCCGGCTGCGTGAATGGGGGTTCGCGGTGAACCCGCTGTCGGACCTGCTGGCCAGCGAGGACGCGGCGGCCGGCTTCCAGGCCGGCGTCGCGGACCGGCGGGCCGCCTTGCCCTACGACATCGACGGCGTGGTTTACAAAATCAACGACCTCGCGCTTCAGCGCCGGCTCGGCTTCGTCGGCCGGGCGCCGCGCTGGGCGATCGCGTGGAAATTCCCCGCCGAACAGGCCACCACCGTGCTGGAGGGCATCGACATCCAGGTCGGCCGCACCGGCGCGCTGACCCCGGTGGCCCGCCTCACCCCGGTGAATGTGGGCGGGGTGCTGGTGCGCAACGCGACCCTGCACAATGAGGACGAGATCGCCCGCAAGGATGTGCGCATCGGCGATACCGTGGTGCTGCAACGCGCCGGCGACGTGATTCCGCAGATCGTCGCGGTGGTGGCGGCGGACCGCCCGCCCGGCGCCCAGCCCTACGCCTTCCCCGACCACTGCCCGGTCTGCGGCAGCCTGGCCATCCGCCCGCCCGGCGAGGTGGTGCGCCGCTGCACCGGCGGCCTGGTCTGTTCGGCGCAGATCGAGGAACGGCTGGTCCATTTCGTCTCCCGCGCCGCCTTCGACATCGAGGGGCTGGGCGACAAGACCATCCGCGAGTTCCATGCCGACCGGCTGATCGAAGGCCCGGCCGATATTTTCCGCCTGCCCGACCGCGAGGCCGAGATCGCCGCCCGCGAGGGGTGGGGGGAGGTTTCGGCGCGCAACCTCTCGGCGGCGATCCGCGCCCGCCGGCGGATTCCGCTCGCCCGCTTCATCCATGCGCTCGGCATCCGCCGCATCGGCGAGACCAATGCAAAGCTGCTGGCGCGGCATTACGGCAGCTTCGCCAACTGGCGGACGCAGATGCTGGCGGCGGTGCAGATCGGCGCCGAGGCCCGCAGCGACCTCGGCAACATCGTCGGCATCGGCCCGGCGATCGCCGAGGAACTGGCCGAGTTCTTCGCCGAACAACGCAACATCGCCACCATCGACGAACTGGCCGGCCTGCTGGAGATCGCCGACGCCGAGGCGGCCGGCGGCGGCGGCAGCCTGGCCGGCAAGGTGGTGGTGTTCACCGGCACGCTGGCAACGCTGACCCGCCCCGAAGCCAAGGCGATGGCGGAAAAACTGGGGGCGAAGGTCACCGACAGCGTCTCGAAAAAGACCGACCTGGTGGTGACCGGCACCGATGCCGGCTCGAAAGCCCGCAAGGCGGCCGAACTCGGCGTGCGCATCATCACCGAGGCCGAGTGGCGAGAGCTTGCCGGGCAGCCATTCTAGCAATTAATGCTGTCGCACGTGACGGGGCGGGCCGTTGGGTGCAAGAATTGACCGCACCTGCCGCGTTGAGCGGCCCCGACCCGGGGCACGCCGAACCGGGGCAAACGGAGTCTGATGGACACGCTGGATTCTCGTCCCGACGAACCGGCCCGGCGCGGCGTTGTGCTGCGGGTGCTGATCGTCGAGGACGCCCCGACCGTCGCCGCCGCCATCGGCGCGGCGCTGCGCGAGGCGGGCATGGACACCCGGGTGGCTGCGACCGGGGCGGAGGCGATCGATGCCAAGGCCGAATTCCGCCCCGATGTCGCCCTGGTGGATCTGGAACTGCCCGATGTGGACGGCATGCAGCTGGTCGCGCAGTTCGCCGGCGAGGCCGATTGCGGGGTGATCGTGGTCACCGCCAACGGTGCCGAGGCGGCCCGCATCGCCGGGCTGGAAACCGGGGCCGACGACTACGTCGTCAAGCCCGTCGCGCTGCGCGAACTGGCGGCCCGCATCCGTGCCGTGCACCGGCGCCTGTATCGCGCCGAGCCGGACCCGGCCGCGCAGCGCGGCCCCATCCTGACCATTGACGCCGCCCGGCGGCTGCTGATCGGCCCCGGCGAGTCCAGCCTTCCCCTGACCGAGGCGGAAGCCGCCACCCTGGACGCCCTGCTCGATGCCGGCGGCGCGGCCGTCTCGCGCGAAACTGTCAGCCTGCTTGCCCTGAAACGCCCACTGCACACCGACGACCGCAGCGTCGATCAGCTGGTGCTGAAACTGCGCCGGAAGATCGCATCGCTGGGCGCATCGCAGCGCACGATTCTCTCCGCCCGCCGGAACGGCTACGTGATTCCGGATCCGCGCCAGTTCCGGGTGCTGCCGGGGCCACGGGGGGGATAAGGCGAGGGCGGGTAATATCCGCCGCCTGCCCCGCCATCAGGAGGCGGGCCATCGCAACTGGTCGCGATTCCCTCCGCTCTGGAAGTGCTCCAGTCGCCCCTGGATCCACTCCAGCGCGTGATGGTAGGCGTAGCGCCCCGCAAGGTCGGCGGACCGTTCAAACAGCAACTGGCATCCGCCATGCTGTCCGCGCAATTGCTGAATCTCCGCCAGCAGATTCAGGGCGTGGACCTTGCGCAGCCGCATGTCGTGCAGCGTCGCCACCTCCAGACTCTCGGCCGCGAGCTGAATCGCGTGGTGCAAATCCCCTTGTCCGACCTTCAGGCGCGCCCGCACCGCCAGTTCCTCGCAATGCAGCCGCGGCAGGCCGATGACGCGGGCATAAGTGCGGATCGAATCGAGGGATCGGAGCAAATCGGTCGCCTTCGCTTCCGGCGAGGCGATCTTGATCCGCAGCTCAGAGAGCCGCGCGAGGTGTGCCATGTCGATATGCTTGCCCTGCTGCGCCATCTGGAGTGCATCGCTGGCCGCACGGATTGCTGTCGGCAGGCCGGCGGTTCCGCCGGCGAACCGTGCGGCATCGGCAAGATGGCGCGAAAAGATACTTGCCGCGCGCGACCGCTTCAGCTGCTGCAGGCCGTCCACGGCCGTCTGGTAGCGGCGCATTGCCAGAGCGACGCTCCCCGAGAGGTGATCGGCCAGGCCGATATAGCCGTGGGCGATCAGGCGAAGGGCGGGACATTCATCGGCCTTTGCCTCGATGATCTTCAGCTTGCGCACGGCCCAGGCGGCATTGCCCCGCTCGATTTCCGCGATCGCCCAGTTCAACGCAATCGCGGTGCGCACCGGGCCGCTCCGCAGCGGTTCGAGGTAGGCTCGGGCCGTCGAATCGGCGCGTTCAAGGGTTGCGGCCGCCGCACCGATCCGGCCCTGCATCAGGCTGAGCACGCCGCTTTCGTTCAGCAGCCAAACGATCTCTTCGGCATAGAACGGCCGCGGAACGGCAGATGCCGCCGCCCCCAGCCTGGCGATCCGCGCGTCGATACCCTCAGCCTTGCGGACCAGCCAGTCGATCTGCTGCCGGTACATCTCCATGTAGCCCTGCGCCGGCACCGCTATGCCGTCGGCCTCACGGTAGCCGTCGAAATGGGCGATGATGCCGACGTGATAGATTGATCGCAGAATGCCGTACGCCGCGCGCAGGCGCTGTGACATGGATGTCAGCTCATCGGCGTCGAGATTGCCGATGTCATGCGCATTCCGACTGACCAGACTGCTGACCGCGGCGCCGATGCGACGGTGCGCGTCAGGGCTGAGTTGCGGCAACTCGTCCGGCTGGCTGGCGAACAGAGAGAGGGAGAACCTGTCGACGTCCGGACTCACAACGAAAGCGGCGCGCATCTGGTCGAAGACATGGCGCTGCATCAGGCGGTGGACGCAGTAACGCGGTTGGTTCGACAAAACGCTCGTGACCTCGATGACCAGGCAGCGGAACACGAGCAGTTGCAGCGCCTCCCTGAGCACGACCTCGCGCTGCCGGGCAGTCTTCGCTGCCTCCTTCGGGACAGGCGTCGTCACTTCTCCGGCATCCTTCCAGAAATCATCCGTCGCAGCAACGATCTCGTGGAATTCATTCAGGATGCAAAGTTCGACCGGCTGACCGACGATCGCGAGATGCCAGAGGATGGTGTGCATGAGATGCAGAAGCCGTGGACCAAGCCGTTTGACGCTTGGCAGCGTTATCGGCGGCGGCAGACCTTCGGCATGCTGGCGGGCCATCTGTTCGAGCACGACCTCGAGGATAGCCAGCCCGCGTGCGTCGCCGGATCGGCCGCGAACCGTCCGGCTCGCGCG
Organism: uncultured Acetobacteraceae bacterium; assembly: GCA_903907955.1. Taxonomy (GTDB): domain Bacteria; phylum Pseudomonadota; class Alphaproteobacteria; order Acetobacterales; family Acetobacteraceae; genus Rhodovastum. The sequence goes on from CAIVPZ010000070.1 coordinate 45,678, forward strand.
TTCGAGGAAATCGAGGGCGCGGTCGCCGAGCCCCGAACCACCGCCCAACGCCGTGCCTTTCCAGTTGAACCCATCTTTCACCGGCCCCAGATGCTCATCGGCGGCCGCCAGCAGCAGTGTCAGCGGGTAGCGTCCGCCCCCCGCGGTGTAGAAAACCTCGCGGTGTTTGCTGTCGATCAGGTCAGCGTCCGGGCTTGCCTTGGCTGCGCCGTCGCCGGCAAATTCCTTCAAGTACTCTGCCAGGAATTTTGCGACGCAGGCATTTTGGTTTTTCTTAAGCTTGTCCCAGACTTCCTGTCGTAACGCGAAGACCTTTTCGGGGATGATTTCCGGGAATGGTTTCTCCGCGCCGAAGCCGCACGCCTTGCCGGCCAGCAGCAGTGAGACACGCGGGAAATAGGCGGCGGCAAGCTCCAGGCCGCGGGTCCGGCGAACCACATGCAGGACTGCAACCGGCTGCGGTCCTGGCGTGTCTGACGGGAAATCGGGAAAGGGATTGGCGCTCCCGCCGGCATCCGGCGCACGAGAGCGGAACTGCACGGAACGGGCATCCAGCAGCGCCCTGGCAAGACGCCGGCGTCCTTCCGACGATTCCGGCCGGGCAACTTCCGTCGCCGTGATCCGGGTCTGTTGGAAGGGGAGGCGGAGCGGGTCCGGCGTGGCACCCGGCGGCTGTTGCAGCCCGGCACGAAACTGGCCGGGAATGGCGACGTCGGAGGTGATGAAGATGAAATCGATCGGCGCGCTGTGAAACTCCTCTTTGACCAGCGATTCGAAAAGATGATGGAACTGGGCATTCTTCGGCTGGCCGTCGCGATCGAAAAGGTTATGGACGCCATTGATCACCACGAGCAGCCGGCCATTGGCATCACGGGCCGCCTCATGATAGCGCCGCAGCAGGAACCGAAGCCGTCCGATCCGGTCGTTCTCAAGCTTATCCGGTTTGCGCCCCGCTGGCGGGGGTTCGGGCAGGACATGCGGCAAGCGGTCCTGCAGGAACGCGATCAGCCGGTCGAAAACCGATGTGATCTCGATGGAAAAGCTGAAGCTGAGCAGGGCCACGCCCGGATAGGCCGGCAGCTTTTCGACTTCCCCGACTTCCAGCCCCCAGGTCGCGGCAACTACCTCTCGCGTGATGGTTTCATCGAGAAAACTGTCAAAGAGGTGCCCCCTGCCGGCGCCACGCGGGGCAATCAGCAGGAACAACCGCCGGCCAGTATATTTCTGCCAGAAATCGTTGCGGATATCCCGCAGGCTGTCGAGAAGAATACGCAACGGACGTCCCGGGATGCCGCGGAAAAAGCGGTATGCCCGCAGGTGTTCCGTGTCGTTTTCCGGGGCCTTGCGCAAGTAATGCGTCTGGCGCGGCAGGACAAGGTCGGACTCATCACCGGAGGCCCGGAAAGGCGCGCCGGTAAACTTCCTTGGCGGCGGATCGATATCCGGAGATTCGCCTTCCTCGGTCAGCTTTCGCGGGATACCCGCGTCGCGCTTCTCCGGAACGGCGAACCACGACTCGCGCCACTGCGACGCCTCTGCCTGCAAGCGAAGCAGGAAGGCGCACAGGCAAACCGACAGCAGCGAAGTTTCGACCTCGGTCAGGACGAAACGGAGCAGGTCCCTGCAGGCAAGCAAGTCGCTGTGCTCCTGCGTCGTCTCGCAGGCAGTGTCCAGGCCGAAAAGTGCCGCGTTGATCAGGCCGATCTCGAATGCGCAATTGAGGCTGGGGTAACGTGAGATCGCGCGGCCCTCGATCGCGTAGGGGGGGCTGAACGTTGTTTCGTCAATTCGCTGCGTAATAATTTTCCCGAGACACTTGCTAATCCTGCCGCGCGCACGTCGGCAATCTTCTTGAGATGGGTCGGTTTCCGAATTCAAGAGATCCCGAAGGATCCTGAGCACCTTGCGTATGGTGGCAAGCCAACTTTCGTCGTGGCGGCAAGGACAGTCCTTTGCCGGCTGTTGGCAGTAGGCAAGCGTCTCACCTGCACCGCCGGTCGTTCCGGTTTGCCGCGCAGGACATGGACAAGCGGCGCCCGGTGCGCGGGTGTCCAGACATGCCTTGCCATAATAGATGCCATAGACGCCGTAACGCTGCAGCAGGGCGGCCTGCTGGACGCCTTGCTCGGCCGCTTCGCTGGTCATCGGCAGCAGCGCAACCATGAGTCGTTCATCGCCCTTGAGGCGCTCGCTCATGAACTGGCGCAGCGGACGCAGGATGTCGCCTTCCTCCATGCCCAGGCCGACGAAGAGAAGCGGATTGGCCGCGAATGTCAGCCGAAGTGCGCGGTCCACGAACGGGCGTTGCTCATCGTCACGCAGATAGAGATCCTGGTAATCGCTTTCCGTCACGACGAGCCGATCGGGATTGTCCGCCTTGCCGTGCAGGTGGATCACATGGGGCGTGGTCGGCGGGTCCTGGATGGCAAAATCGACCAGTTCGCTGGCGCGTTGCGGCGTGAACACAAGTTCGCGCGCCCGAACGCCGAGCGGGTCGAACAGGTCGCGGTGCGTATCGGTCTGGCGGGTGCCGAGATCCGGCGACGAATAATCGCGGGCCTTGAACAGACGCTCGATTTCGTCATCGTAGTTGGTGGTGAGGAAACGCGTGATGTGGAGGCGGTCGAGGAGGATCAGCAGCGGGTCACGCTCGGCAGGGATCAGATCGGCCCGCATGCTGCCCCGGACGGAATCATCTGCCGGGTCAGGCTGCACGAGGTCGCGAATGCGATCGCGACCCAGTTCCTGCGCCAGCAGCAGCATCGCCGGAACGGCAAAGCGGTGAAGTGGATAGAGCGGAGCAGGTTGCGACGCGTCGTCCCGCCTGACTGACCTGGGTTCGCTCAGAGCTTCCAATAACTTTCTGAAAAGGGGAGAGGCGGCTTTCTCGTTGTTTGGAATGTTGCTGGCGATGTTATTCAAGATTCTGTTTGAAAATAAGCCGCGGAATTTATAATAATCTATAGGTTCATTAGCATCAGACATGGAATCCCATTTTTCAAACCAGTCTTTAGTCAAATCTTCTAATATACTTTTTCGAAGTGGTTCACTGCCGCGATTTCTTGGGTTTTCCGGAAGCAGTGCGCGTTTGAGCAGAGATCGCGCGTCGCCATCGTCCTCGCTGCAGCGGCGACAGAGGTCCTTTCGCAGCGAATTGCCGGGAGTTTGGCCATTTTCGATTGCTTCGCGCAGCCGCTCGCTCACCTGGAACAGCAACGGCAACCGCTCGGGCCCGGCAACGGTTTTCTCCGGGCTGCCGACGCTTTCCAATATACGCCCGAAATCGTCCAGGAGTTCCCGGACGTGGTCGGAATTCTTGAGGTTGTTATCACGCAGTGCGCCGTCTGCCCGCGTTCTGGTGTCGTTGGCCAGCTCGCGGAACAGGGTTGACCATCCCGCCCGACCATAGGCCATGGATGTGCCGGTGCCGACGAACGCGACCACTCTGCCGATACTGAAGGCGCGCGACAGCAGGCCAATCGCCGTCCCTTCGATCTGCGGCGACGTCAGGCCGCCCGGCAACTGGCTGGCAACGTCGGGCCAATGCTCTTTGGCGCGGAGGGAAAAATCCAGCGGGGGATCAGCCGGCACGTGAAATTCTCCCATGCCACGGACGTTAACAAAGATTAGCCCATGCCGTTGCATATGACAATGTTATGACGGCGAGCGGGGGACGACCGGAATTGCGGCCATGCGGCGGCCGGGGCTTTCCGTCAGTGCCGCAGCAGCACCGGCAGGTCGGCGTGCGCCAGCACCGTGCGTGTCATCCCGCCCAGCAGCATGTCGTGCAGCGGGCTGTGGGCGTAGGCGCCCATGACAAGCAGGTCCGCCCCCAGGGCCTTGGCGCGGGCCAGCAGCAGGTCGCCGAACGGAGTCGGATCGATCGCCAGCACGTGCAGCGTCGCCGCCACCCCATGTTCGACCAGCACGGGCGGAACGGCCGGGGTCGCCATGCCGGCCCGCACGCCGGCCAGCAGATGCACCTGCTCCGCCCCGGCCAGCAGCGGCATCGCCGGGACCAGCGCCTTCAGGGTTCCGGGATCGTCCCGCCAGGCGATCGCCACCCGCCGGCCGAATGCGCCGAAGGGGCCGCCCGGCGGCACCATCAATACCGGCCGTTCGGTTCTGAACAGCGCCGTGCGGAAGGCGTCCCGGGTGGCCCGGTCGTCGTCCGGCGCGGGCTGGGCGACCACGACGAAGTCGGCCCGGCTGCCCCTGGCCTCCACCTCGGCGACCGGATCGGCCCCGGCCGGCAATGCCTCGACCGGTACATCCGATGCCGCGGCGGCGGATGCCCCGAGCGCAAGAACCCGTACCCGCCCTTCTCCGGTCAGGGCCGCCAGGCAGTGCGCCGCGGCCAGCAGGCCATCCCGCCGCCCGGCCCGGCCCGCCACCACCAGAATCACCTCCGGCATGGCATCCGCACTCCTTCAATGGCGCATCAGGACCGGCAGATCGGCGTTCGCGAGCATGTGCCGGGTCACGCCGCCGAGCAGCAGTTCGCGCCAGGCGCTGTGCGTGTAGGCGCCCATCACCAGAACATCCGCGCCCAGGCCGTGCGCCGCGGTCAGCACCGCCGCCCCGAACACGCCGGTGCCGACCGGCAGCACATGCAGCGTGGCGGCGACGCCGTGCTCGGTGAGGATCGCGGGCAGTTCGGGCGCCGGCGCGCCGGCGCGCACGCCGGCCAGCACATGCACCTGCCTGGCGTTCCCGAACACCCGCATGGCGGAAATCAGCGCGCGGATGGTCCGTTTGTCGTCATCACGCCAGGCGACCGCGACGCGCTCGCCGAACGCCGCGCCCGGGCCGGGCGGCACCACCAGCACCGGCCGGTCGGTGTCGAACAGCGCGGCCTGCAACGCCAGCCGGTCGGCCGCGCTGTCGCGCCGCGCCGGCCGGTGGAGCACGATGAAATCCGACCGGCGGCCCCATTCACCCACCACGATTTCGGCCGGCCCCTCGATATCGGTCCATTCGATCGCCACGCCCGGCGTCCGCGCCACCGGCGCCCAGGCGTCGAACGCGGCCTGCAACCCCGCCACGCGCGCCTGCTCGCGGGCGCGGATGTCGGCGGCCTGATGCCGGGTGAGGACTTCCTCGGTCGCGATGATGGTCGATTCGGGCGGCGTGCGGATGGCGAGCACGTTGATTCGCGCGTTGCCCATCAGACCGGCCAGGTTGCGGGCGGCGGCCAGTGTGCGGGGCGCCGTTTCGGGATGCTCGACCAGAGCGAGAATGACACCGGACATCGTCCGTATCCCTCACGACAGACCCGCTGCCCGACGATGGGCGCCAGGATGCAAAAAATGTTACTCTGGTCGGCCAGGAACGGCAACGCTCTCGCTGCCGGCCGATGCGAAAGTCCCCCGCCCGGCACGGCGGCATCTTGCCCGCGGCGGCACTTCCTGCAAGCCTGCGACCATGCGCATTCTCCCGCCTTCCCCGCTGCTGCTGGCCTCGGTGCTGCTGGTGACCACCGGCTGCGAGCTGGTGGACCAGCGCACCACCGCGCGCTGGTTCGGCGGCCATCCGACCACGCCGAGCCAGACCGATCTGGCCGACGCCAGACTGCCGGCGCTGCCGTTGGTGACCGTCCGTTTCGATCAGCCGGACGTGGATTACGCGCCCACGCTGGCCTCGGCGGCCGAGGACGCCCTGCAGCGCAAGCCCGGCGTGGTGTTCGATGTGGTGACGCCGGTGCCGACCGCGCTGCCGCGGCCGGAGCAGGACGCATTCGTCCGCCGCGGCGCCGACGACGCGCGCGCCGTCGCTGCCGTGCTGGCGACGGCGGGGGTGCCGCCGGACCAGCTTCGGCTGGGCCTGCGCAGCGATGGCGGGCAGCCGGTGCGTGAAGTTCTCGTGTATGTGCGCTGAGGCATGACCGCCCATCCGCTGATCCGGCTCAACCCCGGCCAGGAGCGCCGGCTCAAATCCGGCTACCCCTGGGCCTTTTCCAACGAAATCCACATGCAGCCGGAGCTGCGGCAGTTGCCGGCCGGGCTGGCGGTGCGGCTGGAGGGCGATGACGGCTGGCGGTTCGGCACCTTTGCGTTCAACCCGCACAGCCTGATCGGGGCGCGGCTGCTGGACCGCGACCCGGCGGCCGCGATCGATGCCGCCTGGGTGCACCGGCGCATTGCCGCCGCGGTCGCGCTGCGGTCGCGCATCAGCGACGGGCCGTTCCACCGCCTGGTGCATGCCGAGGCGGACGGGCTGCCAGGGCTGGTGGTGGACCGCTACGGCGAGGTCGCGGTGCTGCAGGCGAATACCGCCTGGGCGGACCGCATGCTGCCGGCGGTCGTCGCCGCGCTGCTGGCGGAATTCTCGCCGCGCGCCGTGGTCGCCCGCAACGATTCGCCGGTGCGCGCGCATGAGGGTCTGGCTGCCGACGTGGCGCTGCTGCACGGCACCGATGCGACGGCGGTGGTGGAGGAGGGCGGCGTGCGGTTCGGCGTCGATCCGCTGTCCGGGCAGAAGACGGGCTGGTTTTTCGACCAGCGGCGCAATCGCGACCTGGTGGCCGGGCTGGCGCCGGGGGCGCGGGTGCTGGATGTGTTCTGCCATGTCGGCGCGTTCGGCCTGCGCTGTGCCGCTGCCGGGGCGGCGGCGGTCACGCTGGTGGATTCCAGCGCGCCGGCGTTGGAACGGGCGCTGGCGGCGGCGGACGAGAACGGTTTTTCGGCGCGCGTGCAGGCGCGGCGGGGCGATGCCTTCGATGGGATGACCGAGGCGGCGCAGGCTGGCGAGCGGTATGACATTGTCGTGTGCGACCCGCCGGCCTTTGCCAAATCGAAGAAGGATCAGGCAGCCGGGCTGCGCGCCTATGGGCGGGTGGCCCGGCTGGCGGCGCCGCTGGTGGCGCCCGGCGGGTTCCTGTTCGTGGCCTCGTGCAGCCACCATGCGTCACCGGAGGCGTTTTCCGGGGTGATTGCCGAGGGGCTGCACCGGGCGCGGCGTGGCGGGCGCATCCTGGCCACCACCGGGGCGGGGCCGGACCATCCGGTGCACCCGCATCTGCCGGAGAGCGCGTATCTGAAGGCGCAGCTGTTTCAACTGGACTGAAACGACTGGGTTCCGAGGGCCTTCCGGCCCTTGGTGGGGGTCCAGGGGGCAAAGCCCCCTGGCCTTGTTTTCGTGCTTATACTGCTCAGGGCATCCGCCGACAGCAGAGTCTAGAACAAATGGTAAGCAACGGCCGGCCGATAGGTTGTCTGGTAGAGGAATTCCGAGCCTATGATGCCCAGAACGACGCCGAACAGTTCGCTCACGCCGAGGCTCGGCGCGACGATCACGGCACCGGCGACGATTCCGGCACCGAGAAAAAGCAGACGGGGCGGCTCCATATGGAAAACCTCGTCCATGCCGGCGAGCGGGCCTTCGGCGGCTGGAATCACCGCGCTGTCGGCCAGGTGAACGGGGGCGCCGAAATGTGCCGGCACGGCAAGGGCATGCCCCGCCAGTCCGAACACCAGCCACAGGCTGAGACACAAGCCCAATACCATTTTGATCATGGGGTTTCCCATTCGTTGTGTGCACGTGGCAACGTTGGCAGTTTGTACGGGCAACGCACCGGCGGGCGCAAAGGATTTTGCCGGTCGGCGCGGCTGCTTCGCTTCAGCTTTTTCCACCAGGGCGGCTTTCGGGCTGGCACCGTCCGGCGGCTTGGGGCATGAGCGCCGGCATGCGGCTGGGCACCGAAGCAGCGCTGGGCGTGTGGCGGCTGCGCTGGCGGCGGTTCCGCCGGCACCGGACGGGGATGGCGGCGCTGGCGGTGCTGGTGCTGCTGGCGGCGTTTGCCCTGGCGGCCTACCCCATGGAGTGGTTCGGCGGCCTCGATCCCGATGCCACCGACCTGTTCTCGCGCTTCGATCCGCCCTCCTCCGGGCACTGGCTGGGCACCGACGAGGCCGGCCGGGACGAACTGGTGCGGCTGATGGTGGGCGGGCAGATTTCCCTTCTCGTCGGCCTGCTGGCCACCGTGATCGGCGGCACGCTGGGGCTGCTGATCGGCATTACCGCGGGATATTTCGGCGGGCGGGTGGACGCGGTGCTGATGCGCTTCACCGACGGCATGATCACCCTGCCGCTGCTGCCGTTGCTGATCGTGCTGGGCGCGGTGGACCTGACCAAGCTCGGCTTCTCGGCGGATTTCGCGCATTCCGGGGCGGCCGGGTTCTGGCGCATCGTGGTCATCATCTCGATCGTGGACTGGACCTCGATCGCGCGCATCGTGCGGGCGGCGACGCTGTCGGTGAAGGAGCGCGACTACGTGCGGGCCGCCCGGGCGAGCGGTGGGCGCGCCGGCTACGTGATGCTGTCGCACGTGCTGCCGAACGTGGCGACGCCGGTGATTGTTTCGTTCACCCTGACGGTGGGGCGGGTGATCCTGTTCGAATCGGTGCTGAGCTTCCTCGGCTTCGGCGTGGTGCCGCCGACGCCGTCCTGGGGAAACATGCTGAACAACGCGCAGGAACTGGTGACCACCGCGCCGGCTTTGGCGGTGTATCCGGGGCTGCTGATTTTCCTGACGGTGATTGCGGCGAATTTTCTTGGGGACGGGCTACAGCATGCTTTTGATCCGCGGTCCGAGCGGTAGGCAAGGCAGGCCAGGGCTCTGAACCCGCCAAGGGGCGGTGGCCTCCTTGCCCCCATTCTTTAAGAAATCATTGGATTCCAAGGGCCGGTGGCCCTTGGCCGGTCCGGGGCTGCGCCCCGGACCGGCCAATCATTTCCGCCGCCTGGTATCAGTTCGGCAGCCCCACCAGGGTGAACAGGCCGAACGGCGGCACCGGACGCACTTTCGCGGTGCTGCGATCCTCGCCCGGCAGCAGGGCCTCGACCGCGAAATCGGGGTGCCAGCCCAGCTTGCGGGAGGCCGGCGCCAGCGCCCGTTCGGCCCACCAGCGCGGCCCGCTCTCGGCGGCAAAGTGGTTGACGAACAGGATGTGGCCGCCCGGCCGGACCACCCGCCGCATTTCCGCCAGCAGGCGGCGCGGGTTCGGCACCACCGAGGCGACGAACATCGCCACCGCGATGTCGAAGCTCGCGGTCGCGAAGGTGGTCGCCTCGGCGTCCATCTCCAGCAGCCCGGTGACGTTGGAAAGGTGCTCGCCGGCGACGCGCGCGCGCGCCCGCTCCAGCATCTCGGCCGAGAGATCGATGCCGGTGATGCGCTTCTCCGCCCGGTAATGCGGCAGTGCCAGGCCGGTGCCGACACCCACCTCCAGCACCCGGCTGCCGGGCAGCCGGTTCACCTCGGCCACGGCGCGACGGCGCCCCCAGGCCGAGACACCGCCAAACACCGTATCATAGATCGCCGCCCAGCGCCGATAGGCTGCGCGCACGGCGTCCGCATCAAGCGACGCCACGGGTTCTAGCCGCCGCTGCACCTGGGTAGTCTGGCTCATGATTCCTGGTCCATCCGCTGTGGAGGCATCCGCTGGCCACAACCAAGCGCGCGGGCGCGCCACGGTGACATCAATGTGTAACACGTCCGTGGGCGAAGAGGAAACACATGGCTGGCCCGCCGCAGACAGAGATCGCGCATCCCCGGAATGCGGGATCATGCCATCGGCCATCCGGAACCGGGTGGCCGCACCCATGGCGAGCAACACCGCCATGCCGCCGGAGGGCGGCAAGCGGGTGCAACCGCAACGCGCTCCGCTGCCCGGGTCAGCCAGGCAGCAGCGGCAATCTCAGTTGCCGCCGGTCAGGTTCACCGCGGCGGCCCGTCCATTTTGCTGCTGCTCGATCTCGAAGCCGACCTGCTGACCTTCGTTCAAGGTCCGCCAGCCGGCCTTCTGCACCGCGCTGACATGCACGAAGACATCCTTGCCGCCAGTGTCCGGCGCGATGAACCCGTAGCCCTTGGTCGGGTTGAACCACTTTACAGTGCCCTTGGGCATAGACGTGCCGCCTCCTTGCTGCGGGCGCACGTTGGGGCGCGCCCCTGCCGCGGCGCCCGGCCCGTTCTTCTTCTCGCGGAAACGTCGCCGGCCGCCAGCCGGAACGATACGCGCAGTTGCTGTCATCTGCAACGGAAGGTGGAACGGCTGGTTATCGCCCCGGCAGCGTTGGCGCAGGGCTGAAGAAGGGCACCGCCGACGGGCGTGGCGGTGCGGCAGGCCCGGCCGGGCCGGCGGGTGGCAAGGTCAGCGCCGGGGTTGGGGGCGTCAGGTCTTCCTGTTCCACCGGGCCCGGCGGCGGCGCTGCCGGCGCGGTGGTCTGCAGATAGTCGCGCAGCGACTGGTGGATCCGGAACTCGAACTCGACGTTCATGTCCGACATCATCTGCTTGACCAGATCGTACAACTCGGCCCGCACCCCGTTGGGGCGGTCGTCCTTGATGGCGCGCCGGCGCGACACCCGGGCTTCGGCATAGCCGCTGCGGCTTCCGTCGGCGGTGCTGACGTCGAGGTGCACCGCGAAGGTGCCCACGTAATAGTCGCGCGACTCCTGGATCGAGGCGTCATCGATCACGAACAGCGCCCGTCCCGCGCTGCCGCCGGCGAGCAGCCGGTCGTCGGCCATCCTGCGCAGTGCGTCCACCGGCGGGGTCGGGGCGAGGAAGCCCTTTTCCCGTGCGCCGGCCCGTGGAGTCCATGAATCATCGATGTCGATCCTGGCCACGTTCAGCTTCAACGGCGGCAGGTAGTCCCAGCGTAACGGCGCGAAAATGGTCGGACCCGTCGCCTCGCCGCAGGCTGCCAGGCCGAGCGCGGTGAGGAACGAGGTGGTCAAGGCGGCACGGCGTGAGACCAGGTTGGTGGTCATTTCTGTTCTGTCCGGTCTGGTGGCGTCCGGCGCCACCCTGCGCAGGGCGCGCGTGCGGGTCAACCGGCGAGGGGAGGGCAGGCCAGGAGATCTGCCCCTGGCCTGCCTTCAGGCGTTCGCCCCGTGCACGTCGGCGCGGGCGAAGCGGAAGTCGAAATTGCAGAACTCGCACGTCATGACGATTTCCCCGTCGACCGCCATATGGTCGAGGTCGTCGCTGGCGAACCCCTCCAGGATGCCGGACAGGCGCTGGCGCGAGCAGCGGCAGCCATAGGCCAGCGCACGCGGGCGGTCGGCGGCCACCCCCTCGCAGTGGAACAGGTTGAACAGCAGCCGCTCCGGCGCGAGGCCGTCGTCCAGCAGCTCCGCGTCGGTGACGGTGGCCGCGAGCAGCGTGGCGGTGCGCCAGCTTTCCTCCTGAACCGTTTCATCGATCCCGTGATCGATCCCGCCGCCGCCGGCGAGCTTCTCCAGCACCAGCGCCGAGGCGCGCCAGCCGGCCGGCGTGTGGGCGCAGGCCAGGCGCAGCCAAACCGTCAACTGTTCGCTGGTGGTGAAGTAGTGCAGCGCGGCATCGCCCAGGCTGTCGCCGGTGATGCTGACGATGCCTTGCTGGCGATCCATGTCGGGGCCCTGATCGACGGTGAAGGCCATGCAGCCCTCGCCGAGCAGCTTCCCGGCGGAGGGGGCGGGGTGGCCGGCCAGCAGGTCGGCCAGCCGTTCCGCGTCGGCGCGGACGTAGCCGCGCAGCGCGCCGTCATGGGTGCAGTCGGCCAGCAGCATGCCGACCGGCCCGTCGCCTTTGGCCTGCAGGCTGAAGCTGCCGCGGAACTTCAGCGCCGAGGCGAGCACGGCGGCAAGCGCGAGCGCCTGGCCGAGCAGGGCGGTGACCGCGGCGTGGTTGTCGTGGCGGGTCAGCAGGGCCTCGGCGAGCGGCCCGAGGCGGACCAGCCGCCCGCGCACCGGCCGGCTCGGCAGATAGAACGGGGTGATGCCGCGCGGCACGACGATGTCGGGCACGTCGGGGCGGCCGGAGTCGAGGAAGGCGGGGGTTTCGGACATGCGCCACAGATAATGCGCCGCGGCGGGCGCGGCTACCGGGTCTCGCTGGCCGCGAAGATGCCTTCGAGCATAATCCCCGGTGGGTCCAGAACCAGCCGGCCGTCGCGGACGATGCGCGTGAGGATGGCGCCCGACTCGTCGCGAAAATGGTGGATCACGGTGCGGATGTCGGTCGCCACGATCAGATAATGCCGCACGGAGGGGATGCGGAAATAGTCGGCCAGCTTCAGGCTGGCATCTCGCGAGCGCGAGGACGGGGACAGGACCTCAACGACAACCAGCGGGTCGGTGATCCTGAGCGTGTCGTCCGGCAGGGGGGGGCCGCAGCGGACCAGTCCGTCTGGCTCGTAGACGGTTGCCTCGTCGACCTGCACCACCGCGCCGTCCACCAAGGCTTCGCAGGAAAGACCGGCTGTCGCGATGGCGTCCGCCAGCAGACGGAACATCCGCTGCTTGCCGCGCACATGGCCCAGCCGCTCCGGCGCCATGCCGGTGACATGCCCCTGCACCAGTTCGAAGTGCATGCCTTCCGGCTGGGCCAGCGCCCACGGGATGAACTCATCAGCCGTCATGCCGGGAAGGAAAGAGGCGCTCATGCGCATAGATTAGCACAGACAAACCGCTGCGTCCCACAATGGGCTTTGCTCGCAACGGCCGAGGCGGCGTGCAACCCGTCCGCCCTTCAGGAAGGCGGGGGTTTCGGACATGCGCCACAGATGATGCGCCGCGGCGGGCGCGGCTACCGGGTCTCGCCTGCCCCGAAGATACCTTCCAGGGCAATCCCCGGCGGGTCGAGCCGCAACCGGCCGTCGCGGACGATGCGGGTGAAGATGGTGCCGGACGCATCGCGGGCATGGCGGACCGCCGGCGGCCTGTTGTCGTTCCCCTGAAAAATCATTTGTTCACGCCTCGGGCGTATCTGAACGGTCGCCGCGGTCCTGTCGCAGCGCGAGGCCCTGCCAAACCGAAACCAGCAGCCCCTGAAACACCATGGCCCTTGTCAAGAAAGTTGGCGTTGCCGCCAGGCCGTCCGCCGACGTTGTGGACCTTGCGGAACGGAGTTCGCCCGCCGGGGCCACCGGCCTGGTTGCCGATGCGCAGAGGCACGAGGCATGCACCTTCACCACCACGCGCACCGCGCGCCACTCCGGAGAACGATGCATGTCCATCCGCACGCGAATCATGCTGGGTTTCGCCGTGGCTTTCCTCTCCTGCGCGGTGCTGGGTGCGGTCGCACTGCACGCCGCCACCCAGTTGAATGCCGTGGTGGCGCATTTCGGCGCCGCCTGGCTGCCGCATGTCACCGTGCTCGGCGATTTGCGCGCCGAAATGATGGAGCACCGCCGGATCGTGCTGCAGCATGTACTTTCCGATGAGCCGGAAACGCTGGCCGCGCTGGAGGCGAAGCTTGGCAACGAAGCGGAACTGATCGATCGCTGGTTCCAGGGCGCCGGCGCGAGCTTTCGCGACGAACGCCAGCGCGGACCGCTCGCCGCCGCCGGCGCGGCCTGGGCCGCGTATCGCGACACCACCCCGAAGCTGCTTGAGCTGTCCCGCAACGGCGTCAAGCACCTTGCCGAACAGGAGATCGACGGCGCGAGCAACGCCGCCTACCGCAAGCTGATCGACAGCGTGAACACGATGCGCCAGTTGACGGTGCTGGAGGCCTGGACCGGTGTCGGCACCGCCGGCAGCACCTATCGCACCGGCTGGTGGCTGATCGTTGCGGCGATGGCGGCCTGCGGGGCGGTCTGCGCCGGCGGCGGGCTGCTGACCGTGCGCAATGTCTGCCGCCCGGTGCTGGCGCTGGGCCAGCAG
>CAIVPZ010000071.1 GCA_903907955.1 uncultured Acetobacteraceae bacterium
ACCACCGCCTCGAACAGGTGGTAACGGTGGAAGGCGTGATCGCGAAGGTGCTCCTCCTCGTGCGCGCGTTCGGCAATCTGCTTGCTGCCGTCGCCCTTCTCCGGATCGTCGCGGAGCCGGACCGCTTCCGCGCGGGCAACGTCGATGCGCTTGCGCACCGCCGGGTCGGCGCTGGTGGGCAGGCTCTCCATCACCTCGGCGGCGGTGTGCTGCACCGTCGAGCGGACATTCTTCGCCTGGAAGAACGCCCAGCTGTCGGACGCCAGGATGTGGTGGGTCAGGTAGTCGTTCTGCGACGATTTTGCGCCCATTTCCGTTATCGCGAGCACGGCGGCGAGCACCGCGATGAGCACGGCGACGCGACGCGCGCCACTGTCGCTATGGCCGCCGCCGTGGTGCTCCACCTCCTCGATGTGTTCCTTGGCCAGTTCCGCCGGTTCCATGCCGTCTCCTTGGGTGTGCGCGGGAAGCCGCGATGTAGCGTACTGGCCCCGCCGGGGAAGGGGGGCCGCAGCGAAATATCAGCCGCGCACCCGAATCAGCGCGCCGCCGGGGGCGGGCGACTGTGACAGCTCACGCATTCCTGATTAGAATTCGCCCCGCCGAAGGGCGGCCGTTGCCGACCACCGGTCCGGCCGGACCCCGGGATACCAGAACCTGAGGACAGGACCATGTGGTTCCGACTAGTTGCTGCGCTTTCCCTGCTCGCCTTCCTGGGCATGGTGTGGATGCTGGTGTTCTCGACCAAGGAGCCGCCGCAAAGTGCTCCCTTCAAGCCGGCGTCGATGGAAGGGAAATAGCCAACGGGAAACCAGGTCAGGGCCGTTGCCCTGGCCGCGGTTTGCGGTGCGTCGCGCTCAGGGCTTGTGAAGCAAGCGAACTTGCGAATGAACGCCCGCTGATATCGTTGAGCATTTCCGGCCAGATCGGAGCGCCGCGGGCATTCATTCACAAACTCTCAGGCGGCGGTGCCGCCGACGGTCAGGCCGGTCAGCTTCAGCGTGGGCTGCCCCACCCCCACCGGCACCCCCTGGCCGTTCTTGCCGCAGGTGCCGATCCCCGGATCGAGCGCCATGTCGTTGCCGATCATCTCCACCCGGGTGAGCGCATCCGGGCCGTTGCCGATCAGCGTGGCCCCCTTCACCGGGGCGGTCACCTGGCCGTCCTCGATCATGTATGCCTCGCTGGCGGTGAACACGAACTTTCCGGACGTGATGTCCACCTGGCCGCCGCCGAAATTCACCGCGTAAAGCCCGTGCTTCACCGAGCGGATCATCTCCGCCGGGTCGTGCGGCCCGGACAGCATGACGGTGTTGGTCATGCGCGGCATCGGTGCATGCGCATATGACTGGCGGCGGCCGTTACCGGTGGCGCGCACCCCCATCAGCCGCGCATTCAGCCGGTCCTGCAGGAACTCGCGCAGATAGCCGTCCTCGATCAGCACGGTGCGGCTGGTCGGCGTGCCTTCGTCGTCCACCGTCAGGCTGCCGCGCCGGTCGGGCATGGTGCCGTCATCCACCACCGTCACCCCGGGGGCGGCGATGCGGGTGCCGAGCAGGCCGGAGAAGGCCGAGGTTTTCTTGCGGTTGAAGTCGCCCTCCAGCCCGTGGCCGATCGCCTCGTGCAGCAGGATGCCGGGCCAGCCCGGTCCCAGCACCACCGGCATCTCGCCGGCCGGCGCCGGCCGGCTGTCCAGGTTCACCAGCGCCTGGCGCAACGCCTCGTCCACCGCACCGCGCCAGTGCGCCTCGTCGAGGATGCGGTCGTAGCCGAACCGTCCGCCGCAGCCGGTGCTGCCGGTTTCGCGCCGGCCGTCCTGCTCGACCACCACCGAGATGTTCATGCGCACCAGCGGCCGCAGATCGGCCACCCGCCGGCCGTCGGCGCGGATGATCTGCACCGCCTGCCACGACCCGGAAATCGAGGCCGCCACCTGCTTGATCCGCGAATCGCGCCCGCGCGCATAGGCGTCGATCCCCGCCAGCAGTTCGGTGCGTTTGCCGAACGCCATGCCGGCCAGCGGGTTGGCGGGCGAATACAGCCGGGCGTTGGTCTGGCGTGGCGGCTCGGCGACGGTGCCGGCATGGCCGGCGGAAACCGCGCCCACCGTCACCGCGGCGCGCCGCAGCGCCGGCTCGCTCAGTTCGCCGGAATGCGCATAGCCGGTCGCTTCGCCGGCCACCGCCCGCAGGCCGAAACCCAGCGTGGTGTCGAACCCGGCGCTGCGGATGCGGCCATCGTCCAGGGTGACCGACTCGCTTTCCTGGTATTCCAGGTACAGCTCGCCGTCGTCGCTGTCCGCCAGCGCCGCGCGGGTCAGCCGGGCGGCGGTGTCCTGGTCCAGCAGGGCGCCGTCGCGCTCAAAGAACAGCCGGTCGGTGACGGAAAGCGGGGTATCGAGAGGGGTCGCATCGGCCGTCATGGCGATTCCTGCGCAAGCTGGAGGGACGGGGGAGGCTCGATCACGCGTGCGCGCGGCAGCAGCAATGTGGCGGTAGTGCCCTGGCCGGGGGCGCTCTCCAGCAGCAGCGTGCCGCCATGCGCGGCGGCGATGGCGCGGCTGAGGTGCAGGCCGATCCCGGCCCCGCCGGTCCGGCGTGCCAGCCGGGTATCGAGCTGGTGGAACGGCTGCAGCACGCGCTGCAGGTCCTCGGGCGGCATGCCGGCGCCGGTGTCGCGCACCACGATCAGCACGTTACCGGCCGCGTCCTGGCGGGCGGTGACCGACACGCTGCCGCCCCGGGGGGTGAACTTCATCGCATTGCCGAGCAGGTGGCCGAGCAACCGGCGCAGCCGGCGTTCGTCGACGCGCAGCCGCGCCCCGCGCTTCCTGTCGTGCCCGGTCTCGTCGTGTCCGGTCAGCGCCAGCCCGGCCTTCTGCGCCTCCGCCTCGGCGGCACGCAGTGCGGCGGCCACCATTCGTCCGACCTCCACCGTGTCGCCGGCCAGTTCGAAGGCGTCCGAATCGAGCCGCACCAGATCCAGGATATCGTCGATCAGCGTCAGCAGATGCCGCCCGGCATCACGGATGTGCAGGGCGAACTCCTCGATTTCCCCGGGGTCGGGACTGGCCCCGGGCCGCGCCGCGTCGTGTGCCAGCGTTTCCGAAAACCCGATCACCGCGTTCAGCGGCGTGCGCAGTTCGTGGTTCATGGTGGCGAGGAAGCGCGACTTGGCGCGTGCCCCGGCCTCGGCGTTTTCGCGCGCCTCGCGCAACGCCCCGGCAGCGGCGTGAGCGGCGGTGACATCGATCACCGCGAGCGACCAGCCGCCGTCGGACAGTTGCTCGGCGGCCAGGTCGAGCAGACGGCCATCCACGGTGCGGCATTGCAGGAAACAGGGCGGCGCCGGGGCCGCTGCCGTCAGGTGGCCGAGCAGGGCGGCGAGGTCCGTACCGGGGGCAACCTCCCCGGCGGGCAGGCCGAGCAGGCGGGCAAGATCGCCGGTCAAGGCGCGCAGCCGCAGGGCGGCGTCGAACACGCCGACCGCCACGCCGCCCGGCGGCAGCACATCTCCGCTCACGGCGCCGGCGCCATACCGCGGACCCTGCACGGAAGCGGTGCCAAAACGCGGCGGGCGCGAACCGGCGCCGGGGTGGTGTTGCCGCAGGTCTGGAAGTTCCGAAAATCCAAGAACATTGGCCACCATATAGGGCGTGGTGGGGCGGAAACAGTGTCGCCCGGCGAAATTGACCATCTACGGCGCCGGTTTCGCCGCCGCCGGGGACGCCGCGTAGAGAGTCAGTTCCAGGCGGCGCAGGGTGGTGGCGTTGATGCCGTCGAGCCGCGTCAGCACCCGCGGCGTGAAACCAAGCGCCCGGGCGCGATCGAGGAAGACGGCAGTGTCCCGGCGGTCGATCAGCGCCAGCCCGCAGGCGGGCGAGTCGTGCAGGAACCCGGCGGCCTGGGCCGGCCCGATCAGCCGGGTGTTGCGCCCGGCCAGGTACAGCAGGCTCGGCTCGGCATAGGCGGACGACGCCAGCACGCTGTCCGGGCAGGGGCGCCATGCCCGCACCGCGGCGGCGATGCGCGGGCTCAGCCAGATCGTCTCCAGCGCCGGCGCCACCACCCTGAAGCCGGACCAGGAGATCGCCAGCACCGCCACAACGGCGAAGCACAGCGCCACCCGCGGCGCCGGCCGCTTCGCCTGGCGCGCGGTCTGCACCACCGCCACCACGGCGATCATGGCGGCGAACAGAGCCAGCGCGGCCACCCGCGGCGCCAGCCGCAGCATCAGCAGCGGCCCGGCCAGCGCGAGACCCAGCCCGACCGCCAGCCACAGCGTCGCCCAGGAACGGCTCAGCAAGCGGCCGAGCCGGCCCAGCCGCCCCGCCACCGGGGGGGCGCAAAGGGCGCCGGCGGTCAGGGTGGCGATCGCCGGGATGATCGGCAGCAGCGTGTGCGGCAGCCGGCTCCCGACCGCCTCGATCACCACCCAGGCGGGCAGCGTCCAGGCGAGCAGGAACACCGTTTCGGGCATGCGCCGGTTGCACCACACCCAGGGCAGCGCCCGCGCGGCGAACAGCGAACCCGGCCAGAAAGCCAGCACGAACAGCGCCAGCGTGGCCCCCGGGGGCAGGCCATGCCTGGCCCGGCCCTGCGCGACCCCGGCGAAGCCGGCCACCCAGGGCAGCAGGATCGCCAGCAGGACCAGCCCGAGCCACGGCCGCAGCGCCAGCATCCATCGCGCCCGCCGCTCGGCGATCGCCAGCCCCAGCAGGGTGCCGCCGGTGACCAGCAGAACCACCGGCGCATTGAGCAGCGCCCCGGCGCCGATCGCCCCCCAGAACACGCCGGAGGCCGCCCATGATGCCGCCAGCGATGGCGGCGGGCCGTCGCGGCGGCGCCAGACCTCCAGCAGCGCCGCCTGCGCCAGCAGGATCACCGCCAACAAGGGCGCTTCGGGCGTGGCCATGCGCGCCTCGGCGCCGAGCAGCACCGACAGCGCCAGCAGCAGCCCGGCGACGAAGCCGGCGGTGGAACCATAGAGCACCGCGGCGATCCGCCAGGTCAGCAGCACCGCGGCCAGCGCCGCCAGCGCGCCGGGCACGCGGTTGGCCCAGATGTCGCGCCGATCGGGGGCACTCAGCAACGACACCGCGCCCGCCTGCAGCCAGGCGATGCCGGCGGTCTGCCGGTCGGGCGGGGCGTGGTCGCCCGGTTGCAGCATCTGGAGGGTGGCCAGGGCGGTGCGCGACTCGTCGCGGTCGAGCGGCGGCAGGCGGGCGATGCCGGGCCACAGCAGGGCGATCGCCAGCACCGTCAGAATCAAGGGTCGGGAGGCGGCGAGCCATGCCAGCCAGCCGCCCAGCACCTTGCCCGCGCGCAATGCGGCGGGGCCTGGCCACCAGGCCGGCCGGACCGGGGGCGTTGTTGCCGAAACCTCAGTCTGCGGGATACCCATGGGCGCAGGGTTGGCGCAGCCGCCGCGGTGGCGCAAGTCCGCGGGGTGCCCGGCGCGAATATCCCGCAGCGGCGATCATGGCCGCCTACTGCAGGTACATCATGTGCGCGGCGTGTCCCCACCGCCCCGGCTGGACCAGACCGACCGAGGCGACGCGCACCGAATGCAGCTTGCCTTCGAGTTCACGCCGCCAGAAATCGAGGAAATCGTGCAGCACCGGGAAGCGCGGCGCGATGTCGAGTTCCTGCCAGATGAAGGTCTGCAGCACCGCCGGATGGTCGGGCAGGTGGTAGAGGATTTCCGCCGTGGTGAGGCGGTATCCCAGCAATTGTTTGTGGACGTGGCTCTCGACCGCCATGTGGGCCTCCGTGATGCTGTCTTGCCTTTCCGTGGATCGCCGGGTGTCCGGACCGGTCCCTGCAGCGTCAGCCCCGGATCTGCTGCCCGGGCTGTCCCAGCATGGCACGCGGCGGGGGCCAATCGGCAAGAAAAAAGCGAATGATTTCAGATTATTGGCACTCCTTGCGCGCGAGTGCTGCCGGCCGCCTTGACTTCGGCGGCGCCCCCTCCTACATCGCTGGCACTCCTTCGTCGGGAGTGCTAACGGCGCCCCCGGCGGATGTGGGTTCCATTCGAAGACATCCAGGAGCGATCCGACATGAAGTTCCGTCCCCTGCACGACCGGGTCGTCGTCCGGCGCCTCGACGCCGAAGAGAAGACCGCCGGCGGCATCATCATCCCCGACACCGCCAAGGAGAAGCCCATGGAGGGCGAGATCATCGCGGTCGGGCCGGGCGCACGCAACGAACAGGGCCAGATCGTGGCGCTGGACGTGAAGGCCGGCGACCGCGTGCTGTTCGGCAAGTGGTCGGGCACCGAAGTCAAGATCGACGGGGAAGACCTGTTGATCATGAAGGAGTCCGACATCATGGGCATCATCGAAGGTGGCGTCGCCAAGAAGAAGGCCGCGTAGCCCTTCCTTCCGACCCTGTGCGTGCCGAACCAGAAGACTGATCGAATCAAAGGAAACCACTCATGGCTGCCAAGGACGTTCGTTTCGGCGGAGATGCCCGCGCGCGTATGCTGCGCGGCGTCGATATCCTCGCCGACGCGGTGAAGGTGACGCTCGGCCCGAAGGGTCGCAACGTCGTCATCGACAAGAGCTTCGGCGCCCCGCGCATTACCAAGGACGGCGTTACCGTCGCCAAGGAAATCGAGCTGGCCGACAAGTTCGAGAACATGGGCGCGCAGATGGTGCGCGAAGTAGCCTCGAAGACCAACGACCTCGCCGGCGACGGCACCACCACCGCCACCGTGCTGGCGCAGTCGATCGTGCGCGAAGGGGCCAAGGCGGTTGCCGCCGGCATGAACCCGATGGACCTCAAGCGCGGCATCGACAAGGCCGTGGTTGCGCTGGTCGAAGAACTCAAGAAGCGCACCAAGAAGATCACCACCCAGGCCGAAACCGCCCAGGTCGGCACCATTTCGGCCAATGGCGAGGCCGATATCGGCCGCATGATCTCCGAAGCGATGCAGAAGGTCGGCAACGAGGGCGTGATCACGGTCGAGGAGGCCAAGGGCATCCAGACCGAGCTCGACGTCGTCGAGGGCATGCAGTTCGACCGCGGCTACGTCTCGCCGTATTTCATCACCAACTCCGAGAAGATGGTCGCTGATCTCGAGCAGCCGCTCATTCTCATCCACGAGAAGAAGCTGTCCGGCCTGCAGCCGATCCTGCCGTTGCTTGAGGAAGTGGTGAAGAGCGGCCGTCCGCTGCTGATCATCGCCGAGGACGTCGAAGGCGAGGCGCTGGCCACCCTGGTGGTGAACAAGCTGCGCGGCGGCCTGAAGGTCGCGGCGGTGAAGGCGCCGGGCTTCGGCGACCGTCGCAAGGCGATGCTGGAAGACATCGCCATCCTCACCGGCGGGCAGGTCATCAGCGAAGATCTGGGCATCAAGCTCGAGACGGTCACCATCGCCATGCTCGGCAAGGCGAAGAAGGTGCTGATCGAGAAGGAAAACACCACGATCGTCGAAGGCGCCGGCAAGAAGGCCGAGATCCAGGGCCGCTGCAACCAGATCCGGGCGCAGATCGAGGAGACCACCTCGGACTACGACCGCGAGAAGCTGCAGGAGCGGCTGGCCAAGCTCGCCGGCGGCGTGGCGGTGATCCGGGTCGGCGGCGCGACCGAGATCGAGGTGAAGGAGCGCAAGGACCGCGTCGATGACGCGCTGCATGCGACCCGCGCCGCGGTCGAGGAAGGCATCGTGCCAGGCGGCGGCGTGGCGCTGGCGCGCGCCAGCCTGATCCTGTCCAAGCTGAAGGCCGACAACGACGACCAGCGCTTCGGCATCGAGATCGTCCGCAAGGCGTCGATGACGCCGCTGCGCCAGATCGCCGAGAACGCCGGCGAAGATGGTGCGGTGATCTCCGGCAAGGTGCTCGACAAGGACGAGTACAACTGGGGCTTCGACGCGCAGACCGGCGAGTTCAAGGACCTGGTGAAGGCCGGCATCATCGACCCGACCAAGGTTGTGCGCACGGCGCTGCAGGACGCGGCTTCGGTCGCCGGCCTGCTGGTGACCACCGAGGCGATGATCGCGGAGAAGCCGGAGAAGAAGGCGCCGGCCGGCGGCCCGCCGGGCGGCGGCATGGGCGGCATGGGCGACATGGACTTCTGAGTCGGCCAAGGCCGCAAGGCCGAGCCGCCGAAGTCGGACTGCTGGGGCGGAGCCGGGAAACCGGCTCCGCCCTACGTCATTGTAACCTTGCGAATGCGGAAATGGCGGCCGGAATCCTTTCCTTTTGACCGGGGCTGGTCCAGAGTCCAACTGGGCGGTCATCGCCGCTCTGTCACGCGCCGGTGATTGACTTCGCCGCCTTTTTCTGGTCATGCTCCCGCCGCAATCGCATTTTGGCTAGGCTTGCTGCGCCTCCGTCCCATCGGGTGCCTTCAAGACGTCCAAAGGCCCGGTTGTCCGCGTCGCACGCTGTTGTGCGGCGCTTGCAGCGGAGTACGACGCAGCTATGGCTATCGGCACTGTCAAGTGGTTCAACACCACGAAGGGCTACGGCTTCATCATGCCCCAAGACGGCGGCAAGGACGTGTTCGTGCACATCACGGCCGTCCAGGCAGCCGGCCTTCGCGGCCTGAACGAGGGGCAGAAGGTCAGCTACGACGTGGCCATGGAGCGCGGCAAGGCCGCGGCCACCAACCTCAAGCTCGCCTGATCCAGGCCCGGTTCGGAACGTAACGGGGGCCACGACGGTGGCTCCCGTTACGTCTGTGTGACCTGACGCCGGGTGCTCCGCTTTGCCGGTTCGGCGCCGGTCCTGCCGCCCAAGGGCTATGCCTGTTGGTGCCGGGCGCGCGCGCCGCGCTCGATGGCGGCCGTCACCAGCGGGTCCAGGTGCAGTTCGTTGCGGATGAACTCCAGCATCCGCAGACAGTCCTGCTGCGCGAAGCGGTCGGCCGCGACCACCTCGCAGGCCAGCGCATAGGCCGTCTCCCGCAGCCGCGGCTCAAGCGCCGCGCGGATCAGCCTGGCCGCATGCGCCAGCCCCTCCTCCTCGTCGAGCAGGCCGACCGCCGCATCGGTCGCGGCCCGCAGCCGCTCGGTGGAGAAATCGCGGAACGCCGGCAGCGTCTGCACCAGCCCCGACATCACCCCGATCTCACGATCGGAAATGCCGCCGCCGGTGGCGGCGACCAGCACCATGGTGCACACCAGCGCTTCCTGGGCGTCGAGTCCGGTTCGGGCGAGCATCGTCTGGTCCCTTTCCTGTGCCGCGAAACTGCCCTTGTGACCCGGCCAGATCAAGCGGTGCCGCGATTACCTTTACGTCAGGTCGAAGCGGCCGGCAAAACGTCCTGCTACTGTCCGGCCCGCGCCAGCTTCGGCAACATCGGCAGCAGGATCGACAGGTCGCGTTCAGCCTTGCACACCAGGTACTGGATGGCACGCAATCCGCTGCTGTCAGCTCCGCTGCTGTCATCCTCGCTATCCCCCAGCGGCATCCCGTCCGCACCGAGCGGCAGGGCGACGAGGCCGAGATCGGCGTAGACTTCCAGGTAATCGTCTCCGGCCCGCCAGATCGCCGGGTCGAGCCCTTCCTGGCGCGCCAGGTCGCGCAGCCGCCAGATCGCCGAGATGCGGTCGCTTTCGGCACCGACCGGATCGCCCAGCCCCAGCATCACCCGCCCGGTGCGGCGGAACGGGATGCCGGCGCGATTGGCCTCGCCCCAGACGATGCCATCCGCCTCGGCCGGCGGGCTGGCGCCGAGCAGCCCGTAGCGCTGCCGGGCCTCCTCGCCCCATGCGAGGAAGCGTACCCGGCTGGGCCGCAGCAGACCCCACAACGCCAGCAGCGCCAGCACCACGGTGAACGCCACGCTGGCGCGCAGCGAGTTCGACACCGCCGGCGAGAGCACCACCTCCCACCATGAATTGTCGGCGAGCCAGCGCACATGCGGCTCGAAGGCGGCCAGGGCCAGGATGCAGCCGGCGAGCGTCAGCAGCGGCCCGGCGACGGTGCCCTCCATCGGGCCGGAGAGCAGCCGTGCGTGGCGATAGAAGGCGTTGCGGAAGGGCGCGATCAGCACGCCGGCCAGCACCAGCACGGCCGGGATCCACAGCGGCTCGCTCTGGGCGACGGTGAAGGCGGCGGCCAGCAGCAACAGGGCGATGGTGATGCCCCAGGCCAGGGTGACCCGCTGCGACATGGCCACCGCGCACACCATCAGGGCGCCGCCGATCAGGCTGGGCACGAACGCGCCGGCCTGCGCCGCCACCTCGGCGAAGTCGGGATCGATCCAGGAGAAATCGGGCCGGTGCTCCACCACGCCCAGGCACAGCAGCAGGGCGCCGCAGATGCTCACGGCGCCGGTGACCGCGGCGACCACGAAGTCGGGCTCGCTCCAGCGGGCGGTCGGCAGCCTGCTGCGCGGCGGCGGCGCCACGTGCAGCAGCGTGCGGCCACGCAGCATGATCTCATTGCCGGCGAACAGCCCGCCGGCCAGGAACAAAGGAATGATGTAGTAGTACAGCCGGAACACCACCACCGCGCCGAGAATCTGCGGGGGTTCCATGTAGGGCGACAGGCCGATCAGCATGGCGGTGTCGAACACGCCGATCCCGCCCGGGATGTTGGCGGCCAGCCCGGCAGTGTAGGAGGCGACATAGATACCGAGGAAGCGCAGGTAGTTCAGCCCCGGCGCCGCGGGCAGCAGCGTGTAGACGATGGAGGCGGTCACCGCCACGTCCACGGTCGCCAGCAGCACCTGCAGGATGGCCATCCGCCAGCCCGGCAGATCGAGTTCGTGGCCGAACACCGTCCGCCCGCGCAGCAGGCGCGACAGGGTGATGTAGCCGGCAACGATCGCCCACAGCAGGCCGCCGATCGCGTGCATCAGCCACAGCGGCAGCCAGTTGCCGAAGAACGGCACCGCCTCCGGCTCGAAGAACAGCACGATGCCGCCCAGCACCATGCCGCCCAGCCCGAAGGTGAGGCTGCAGAACCCCACCACCTTGGCGATCTGCAGCGGCGTCAGCCCCCAGTGGGCATACAGCCGGTAGCGCACGGCCGCCCCGGAGACCGCGGCGAAACCGAGATTATGGGCCAGCGAATAGGCGCAGAACGAGGCGAAGGCGACCTTGCCGTAACTCACCGACCGGCCGGCATAGTAGGTCCCGAGCCGGTCGTAGAAGGTCAGGATGCCGTACGACAGCAGGTTCCACAGGAAGGCGATCACCAGCGTGCGGGTGGGGATCGCTTCCAGCGCGCGCTGGATGTCCTCGATCCTGAGGTTGCGGAATTCCTTCTGCACGACGTAGATCGCGCCGCCGAGCAGCAGCAGGCCAAGCAGCGCCGGCAGGTGGCGCAGCAGGCGCTTCAACGTATCGCCCATTCCGGCCCCCTTCAGGACGACGCCCCCGCGAGCGCGTCCTCGATCAGCCGGATTGTCTCGGCAATGCCGTAGAGCACCACGAACTGGCCGAAGCGCGGCCCTTCCTGCTGGCCGAGCAGCACCTGGTACAGGCAGCCGAACCAGGCGCGCAACTCGGGGAAGGGGTGGCGCTTGCCCACCTCGTAGATGACGGTCTGGATGGTCTCTCCGTCGGCATCCAGCGGCAGGGCGCGCAGCGATTCGGCCAGGTCG
Source organism: uncultured Acetobacteraceae bacterium (assembly GCA_903907955.1). GTDB lineage: Bacteria > Pseudomonadota > Alphaproteobacteria > Acetobacterales > Acetobacteraceae > Rhodovastum. The sequence continues at coordinate 11,565 of CAIVPZ010000071.1, forward strand.
GCCAGCGCCGCGCGCTCGAACGGCGCGGGTTCGCGGAACTGCTTCTTCGGCCGCACGATCTCCCGGTAGTAGGCCAGCGCGTATTCCACCAGCCCGGCGAGGAACGGCATGCCCTCGGGGGTGGCGGCCGGGTTGTAGCGGCGGATGAAGCCCCACAGGATATCGGGCGTCTCGGCATTCGCCACGCTGGCCAGGTTCTGCAGCATGGCGAAGGACAGCGGCGAGTGGGCTTCCTGCGGCACTTCGCCGGCGTGGATGTGCCAGGCCGGGTTGACCGGCCGCTCCGCCGCGTCCTGGCCGTGCGCTTTCAGGGCGTTGGCCAGGTATTCGTCCACCGCCTTGGGGATCACGTCGAAATGCAGCCGCTTGGCGCGTTGCGGCTGGTTGAACATGAACTGCGCCAGGCTCTCCGGCGGGGCGTAGCGCAGCCAGTCCTCCACCGACAACCCGTTGCCGCGGCTTTTGCTGATTTTCTGCGCCTGCTCGTCGAGGAACAGTTCATAGGTGAAGCCGGCCGGCGGCTCGCTGCCCAGGACGCGGCAGATTTTCCCCGACAGGCGCACGCTGTCGATCAGGTCCTTGCCCGACATCTCGTAGTCCACCCCGAGCGCGTGCCAGCGCATCGCCCAGTCGGCCTTCCATTGCAGTTTGGTCCGGCCGCCGGTCACCAGGGTCTCGAACGCTTCTCCGGTGTCGGGGTCGCGCCAGACGATGGTGCCGGCAGCCGGGTCGCATTGCTCGACCTTGACCTGCATGACGATGCCGGTTTTCGGGTGGATCGGCAGGAACGGCGAATAATTCGCCTGCCGCTCGGCGCCGAGGCTGGGCAGGATCACCGCCAGCACCTGGTCATGCACCGCCAGCACCCGCAGCAGCGCGGCGTCGAACCGGCCGCTGGCATAATAATCCGTCGCCGAAGCAAATTCATAGTCGAAGCCGAACGAATCGAGGAACCCCTGCAGCCGGGCGTTGTTGTGGGCACCGAAGCTCGCATGCGTGCCGAACGGGTCGGGTATGCGGGTCAGCGGCTTGCCCAGGTGTTCCGCCAGCATGTCGCGGTTCGGCACGTTGTCCGGCACCTTGCGCAGCCCGTCCATGTCGTCGCTGAAGGCGAGCAGCCGCGAGGGCAGGCCGGTCAGCGTGGTGAAGGCATGCCGCACCCAGGAGGTGCGGGCCACCTCGCCGAACGTGCCGATATGCGGCAGGCCGGACGGGCCATAGCCGGTTTCGAACAGCGCCGCGGACTTGCCGCTGCGGGCGAGCCGCTGGGCGACCTTCTGGGCTTCTTCGAACGGCCAGGATTTCGGTACGGCCTGCGCCGCGGAGGAGAGGGCTTCGGACATCGGCCGCAAGCTATGGACGGGGGATGCCTTGGTCAATCGGGCCACAGTCATATAGTGCAACCCATGACCGAACGCGCCCGCCACGGAACCCCGACTCCGCGCATTCTGCTGCCCGAGGCGCCTGCCGTGGTGGCCGGAGTCGGCCGCGCCGCCATCGTCACGTCCGACGGCGAAATGCTGGATTTGCCCGCGGCCGACGCGGTTGCCCTGCTGCGCACGCTGCCGCCGCCGTTGCTGGTGCACGCGCCGGCGACGCTGCGCCGGCTGGGATTGCGGGCGATGCCGTGTTTCGACCTGCTGGAGCTGTTCGCCTTCGTGCTGCCCGCCCGCGGCGCGGCACCGACTCCGCGCGGCCTGGCGCTGGCGCTCGACATCCCGCCGCCCGGCCTCGGGCTTGCCGCGGCGGCGGCGCTGCTGCCCGATCTGGCGCAGGCGCTGCTGGCGCGGCTGGCGGCCGGGCGCGACCTGCCGCTCAATCGCGAGGCGGGCGCGCTGGCGCGGCGCCTGGGTCAGGCCGGCTGGGCCTGGGCGGAGCTGGTGGAAGCCGCCCTCGCCGGCCAGCCGGCTGGCGCGGGGGGCGATCCGCTGCGGGTCTGGCGCCGGCTGCCGGACTGGGAGGAGGCGGCGCCGCTGCCGCCGCCCGCCTGCCACCCGGTGCCGCCCGCCGAGGCGCGCCAGCGGCTGGCCGCCATGCTGGGGCCGGGCGCCGAGCAGCGGCCGGGCCAGTCCGACTACGCCGCCGCCGCCGCCGCCGCCTTCGCCCCGCGCGAGACCCGCGGCGATCCGCATTTCGTGCTCGCCGAGGCCGGCACCGGCACCGGCAAGACGCTCGGCTACATCGCCCCGGCCAGCCTGTGGGCGGAGCGCAACAAGGGGGCGGTATGGATTTCCACCTTCACCCGCCACCTGCAGCGGCAGGTGGAGGCGGAACTGGCCCGGCTGCACCCCGACCCGGTCGAGCGCCGCCGCCGCGTGGTGGTGCGCAAGGGGCGCGAGAACTACCTGTGCCTGCTCAATTTCGAGGACGCGGTGAACAGTTCGGCGCTGTCCGGCGCCGCCGTGCCGCTTGGGCTGGTGGCGCGCTGGATGCTGTCCACCGCCGACGGCGATGTTCAGGGCGGCGACCTGCCAGGCTGGTTTTCCGAGCTGTTCGGCAGCGGGCTGGCCGCCGGGCTGGCCGACCGCCGCGGCGAGTGCATCCACGCCGCCTGCCCGCACTGGCGGCGCTGCTTCGTCGAGCACACCATCCGCCGCGCCCGCGGCGCCGAGCTGGTGGTGGCCAACCACGCGCTGGTGATGGCGCAGGCGGCCTGGGGCGGCATCGACGACAACACGGTGCCGGTGCGCTACGTGTTCGACGAGGGCCACCACGTCTTCGATGCCGCCGACGGCGCCTTCGCCGCCGAATTCTCCGGCATCGAGGCGGCCGAGCTGCGCCGCTGGCTGCTCGGCGCCGAGGGCGGCCGGTCGCGTGCCCGCGGCCTGCGCCGCCGCCTCGAGGAGCTGGTGGCCGCCCGCCCGCCGCTGGAGGCGCCGCTGGAGGCCGCGTTGCAGGCCGCCGGCGCGCTGCCGCCGCCGGGCTGGTCGGCGCGGCTGCATGAGGCAACGCCGGAGCTTGCGGCGGTCGAGCCTGGCCGGCGGAACCCTTCGGAGGCGCTTCTTCGGGTCGCCCGCCGGCAGGTGCTGGCGCGCACCCAAAGCGGGGCCGAGGCCGGCACCCGCAGCAGCGACGAATGCGATCTTTTCCCGGCCGGGCCGGAGCTGGCGGCAACCGCCGATGCGCTCGGCCGCGCGCTGGCGCGTCTTGCCGCGCCGCTGCGGACCCTGGCGGACCGGCTGGCGGCGCGGCTGGACGACGAGGCCGAGGAACTGGACGCTGCGATGCGCAACCGGATCGAGGCGGCCTGCCGCTCGATCCGCCACCGCGCGCTCGACCGCCTGACCGCCTGGCAGGAGATGCTGCGCGGCGTCGCCGCCGACCCGCCGGCGCCGGGCACCAGGCCGCAGCAGGTGATGTTCCTGCGGCTCGACCGCCGCGACGGGCGCGAGGTCGATGTTGGCCTGCACCGGCACTGGCTCGACCCCACCGTGCCGTTCGCCCTGTCGCTCGCCCGGCCGGCGCAGGGGCTGCTGGTGACTTCGGCCACGTTGCGCGACGCCGGCACCGGCGACCCGGAGGCCGAATGGGCGGCGGCGGAGGCGCGGGTGGGCGCCATGCATCTGCCCTCGCCGGCGATCCGGGTGGCGGTGGCCAGTCCGTTCGACTACGCCGGGCAAACCCGCGCCTTCGTGGTCAACGATTTGGATTCGCGCAATATCGTTGCCCTGGCGGCGGCCTACCGGGCGCTGTTCCTGGCCGCCGGCGGCGGCGGGCTCGGCCTGTTCACCGCCATCGCCCGGCTGCGCGCCGTGCATGCCCGCATCGCCCCCGCTCTGGAGGAAGCCGGCATCCCGCTGCTCGCCCAGCATGTCGATCCGATGGACAACGCCACCCTTGTGGACATTTTCCGCACCGAGGAAGCAAGCTGCCTGCTCGGCACCGATGCGATGCGCGACGGCGTCGATGTGCCGGGCCGCGCGCTGCGCCTGGTGCTGTTCGAGCGGGTGCCCTGGCCGCGCCCGGACATCCTGCACCGCGAGCGGCGGGTACACCTCTCGGGCGGCGATACCGCCGGCTACGACGACCGCATCGTCCGGCTGCGGCTGCGCCAGGCGTTCGGCCGGCTGATCCGCAGCGCCACCGACCGCGGCGTTTTCGTGCTGCTCGACCGGCAGACGCCGACGCGACTGCTATCGGCGTTTCCGCCGCAGACGGTAGTGCGCCGGGTGGGACTCGCGCAGGCGGTTGCCGAGACCCGGGCGTTTCTGGAATAACCCGTGGATGCAACGAGCACGCATTCCGTTCGCCCGCCGCCCCGGGGCGGTGCCACGGCCGACCCGCCGGTCCGCCGCGCCATATGCGACGCATTGTAACCAACCGGCGAGCCGCAGTATGCATGCGGGCCGCCGTGGTCGGCAGGGGAGGTTGGCGTGAACGATCCAGATACACAGTTCATTGCGGATTGGCTGGCGCAGTCGGTGACGGCGACTCAGGCCTTTGCCGCCGACGCCGAAGCCGCCGGCACGCTGCTGGCCATGGCCAACGCGATCACCACGGCGCTGCGCCGGGGCGGCAAGCTGCTGATCGCCGGCAATGGCGGCAGCGCGGCCGACGCGCAGCATATCGCCGCCGAGTTCGTCTCGCGCATGAACTACGACCGTGTCCCGCTGGCCGCGATCGCCCTGACCACCGACAGTTCGGCGCTGACCTCCATCAGCAACGATTTCGGCTTTGTCCATGTCTTCGAGCGCCAGGTGCACGCTCTGGGCCGTCCCGGCGACGTGCTGCTGGGACTCTCCACCTCCGGGCGCTCGCCGAATGTCATGCTGGCGCTGCGGGCGGCGCGCGGCCGCGGCATGGTCACCCTCGGCTTCGCCGGGGCGCAGGGCTTCACCGCCACGCCGGGCGGTCCGGCCGGGGAGAATTGCGACCACCTGCTGCGCGCGCCGTCCACGGTGACGCCGCTCATCCAGCAGATTCACATCATCGCCGCCCACATCGTCTGCTCACTGGTCGAGCGGGCGATGTGCCCCCGGGTAGCCTGAGAGTTTGTGAATGAAAGCCCGCGGCGCTCGGTTCTTGCCGGAAACGCTCAATGATATCAGCGGGCTTTCATTCGCAAATTCGATTGCTTCACAATCTCTGAGAGTTTGTGGATGAATGCCCACGACGCGCCGGATCACGGCGTGCGTTCGGCGACCATCCGGCAATGCGCCGTGCTGGTCGGCGGGCTGGGCACCCGGCTCGGCGACCTCACGGCCACCACGCCGAAGCCCATCCTGCCCTGCGGCGACCGGCCCTTCCTGGCCTGGCTGCTGCGCGAGTTCATCCGCTTCGGGGTGGAGGAATTCGTGCTGCTGACCGGCCACCTCTCCGGCCGGTTGCGCGAGAGCCTTGCCGGCATCGCCGCCAGCCTGCCGCACACGGCGTCGGGTCCGGTGTCGATCGTGGTCAGCGAGGAGCCGGAGCGGGCCGGCACCGGCGGCGCGCTGCATTACGCGCGCGACCTGCTGGATGAGCGGTTCCTGCTGTGCAACGGCGACTCGCTGTTCGATTTCAACATCGCCGCCCTGCTGGCCGCCGCCGCCCGCGATCCCGGCGCGGTGCTGGGGCGGATCGTGCTGCGCCGGCTGGAGGATGCGCAGCGCTACGGCGTGGTGGAGACCGACGGCGAGGTGGTGCGGGCTTTCCGCGAGCGGCCGGCGGCCGGCGGTCCGGCCCCGGGCACCATCAACGCCGGGATCTATCTGTTCGATCGCCGGGTGCTTGACCATCTGGCGCCGGTCTGCTCGCTGGAGCGCGACGTTCTGCCGGGGCTGGCGGCGCGCGGCGTGCTGCGCGGCACGGTGGCGGACGGGTATTTCGTCGACATCGGCATCGCCGACGACCTGGCGCGGGCACGGCGGGACCTGCCCGGTCGGCTGCACCGCCCGGCGCTGTTCCTTGACCGCGACGGCGTACTCAACATCGACCATGGCTATGTCGGCACACGGGACCGCTTCGAGTGGGTGCCGGGCGCCATCGAGGCGGTGCATCGGGCGGTCGCCCGCGGCTGGCACGTCTTCGTGGTGACCAACCAGTCAGGGGTGGCGCGCGGCCACTATGACGAGGCCGCGGTGCACGCGCTGATGCGCTGGATGGCCGGGCAACTGCGTGCCGCCGGCGGCACGATCGACGACTGGCGCTACTGCCCCACCCACCCGGAGGCGACGGTGGCGGAATATCGCCGCGCCAGCGACTGGCGCAAACCGGCCCCCGGCATGCTGCTGGACCTGATCCGCAGCTGGCAGCTCGACCCGGCGCAGGCGGTCATGATCGGCGACACCGAGAGCGACATGCAGGCGGCCGCGGCGGCCGGCGTGCGCGGCCGGCGCTTCCCCGGCGGCGACCTGGCCGCGTTCGCCGATGCGGCGGTGCGGGACCTGCGGTCCGGCGATCCCGCCGGCGCGGCGCCGGGCTAGCCGGTGATGCCGCGCCGGATGGTGAATCGACGGGATCGACGTGGCGCTGCGGCTGCTGAACGCCGCATGCATGACGCCCTGAGAAGGATGAGGCGCTGCCACAAATCCCTGGCAGGGCTTTCCTTTGCCCTGCGCCAAGGCCCCTGCCCCACTTCCTCATGGTCCGGATATCAGCGTGACGCCGAGTCGAACGACTTGGCGATACTGGAAATTTGTTTGAAGACCTGATCATAGACCGCCTTCAAGGTGGTCATGGTCTTCAGTTCGGCGTTGATCGGATCGGTCAGGGTCTTCGTCGCGTCATCGATCTGTTTCTTTTGACCATTGTCTTTCGGATTCAGGCCGAAATCACTGCCTTCGAAAACATCCTTGCAGGCATCAAGTGTATCGATATACGAATCCAGTGCCTTCTTCATGATCAGAAGCTTTTTTTCAAACTCGTCCCGCACGGCCCGTGCCTCGTCACGGACCTTGATGTAGGAACTTTCCTCCTTCGCAATATCTCCCGGAAGTTTAGGAAATCGTGCGTCTTTCCCCAGAATCTTGATGGCTGCCGCTTTGGCTTTGTCGAAGTCCACGGTGGTTTCCTTTGTTTCCTGTCAGCTTCTCGCCCGCCGCCGCTCCTTCGCCCGTCCGGGTGCGAGACAATGACCCCGCGTCACGCCGCCACGCAAGCGGCGGAATGCGCGGCGTCCTGTCGGTTCGTTACCCCACAGGCACCAAGATAAGGCCAGGGCGCTGCCCTGGACCCGCAAGGGGGCAGTGGCCCCCTTGACCCCATTCCGCAAAATCGCCCTCGCGGCAGGCGCCGAAGATCAACCCACAAAGAACACCGGAATTTCATTCACGGTAATATTTTCGTCCTGCTTCGATCGTATCCAGGCATCGAACAGGCGTTCCGCCAGGAAGCTGACGTCCCGATCCTGGTAATGGTCTCTGCGGGGCCAGTCTACCAACGTTGCAAACGTTCCCAACACACCAAACCAAAGCCGACACAATTCATCAAAATTATTCCAACTCAATATGAACATATTCCAGGCATACATCGTAGATCGCGAAAAATGCTGCGCCATATATTTCGTTAGATATGGATTGTTAATTGCAACAATCTTAAACATGTCGAGATAGTCAGAGACGTTATGGCATTCAGCGTATTGTTCAAATACGTTATTTCCGACCTCTATTTCTTTAGTAGTAATACAACTACTGTCATTTATGCAATCTAATTGCTGATTGTCAATCAGATCGCGCCCAAGTTCGATCAGCGTGGCACGGTCAATGCCATTTGTTGGATTGCTGTAGCTTGGGTTGCTGAAATTAAAATATCGACGATAGTGGCAAAACCCGACAACATCTGATTTTGGCCCTTCCTGCCATATCTTGTAGATTGCCGAAAGCTCCGACCATCGCCGGTTTTGCAAGGACCGGCCACTGCGAAGCAGATCCGTCAGTTCGCCCGGTGGGGCGGAGGCAGCGGCGGGACCGGCATAAATCTGGGTCAAACCGACAAATTGGTCCGGACAGCGTTCCGGAATATGATTGACAACGTAAATGCGCGCACCCGGCACTGTTTCAGTGTACGTTTCCGTAGCAACAGTCAAAATCGGACAATCAGCAGCCGGATTTGTCATTTCATTCGTTCATCCCGCAAGGAAATGCGCCCCCTCCCCTGCCTCCGCCCCGGCCGCGCAACCGCCGGCGCCCCGCTCAATGCCCGGCCTGCGCCCCGGAGAAATCCGGCGCCGCCAGCCCCGATTGCTGCAACTGCGCCGCCAGCGCCGCCTTCAGGCGGTCCAGCCCCGCCGCGCTGCCCGCCTCGGCGCGCGCCACCAGCACCGCCTGGGTGTTGGAGGCGCGCAGCAGCCACCAGCCGTCATCGGTCTGCACCCGCACGCCGTCGATGTCGGAGACAATCGCCGCCGCCGCCTTCAGCCGGGCGGCGACCTCGGCGATCACCGTGAACTTGCGCGTGTCGTCGCAGTCGAAGCGCAGTTCGGGCGTGTTCAGCACCGCCGGCAGGGCGGCGCGCACCGCCGACAGACTTCCGTCCATGCGTGCCAGAATGCCGAGCAGCCGGATGGCGGCATACAGCGCGTCATCGAAACCGTACCAGCGGTCGGCGAAGAAGATGTGGCCCGACATCTCGCCGGCCAGCGGACAGCCGACCTCCGCCATCTTCGACTTGATCAGGCTGTGGCCGGTCTTGAACATCAGCGGCACGCCGCCGGCACGGCCGATCTCGTCGAACAGCACCTGGCTTGCCTTGACGTCGGCGATGATGGTGGCGCCCGGGTGCGTCTTCAGCACGTCGCGCGCCAGCACCACCAGAAGCTGGTCGCCGAACAGCACTTCGCCGGTGTCGTCCACCACGCCGATGCGGTCGGCGTCGCCGTCGAAGGCGATGCCGAGATCGGCGCCGCGGCTGCGCACCTCGGCAATCAGCCGCTCAAGGTTCTGCGGCACCGTGGGGTCGGGATGGTGGTTGGGAAAATTGCCGTCGATTTCGCCGAACAGCACCGTGTGCCGGCCCGGCAGCAGCCGCACCAGGCGCTCCAGCACCGCACCGGCGGCGCCGTTGCCGTTGTCCCACACCACCTCCAGCGCCCGGTCGCCGCCATCCCAGTCGGCGACCAGCCGGGCGAGATAGGCGGCGGAGACATCGACCGCGCGCGCGCTGCCCTCCGCCGGCGGCACCACGTCGCCGGCCCCGGCCATGCGGCCGAGATCGGTGATGCGGGCGCCGAAGAACGGCTTGCCGTGCAGCATCATCTTGAAGCCATTGTAATCGGGCGGGTTGTGGCTGCCGGTGAGCATGATGCCGCCGGCGGTCGGCAGCGTGGTGGCGGCGTAGTAGAGCATCGGCGTCGGGCCGCAGCCGATGCGCAGCACCTCCATGCCGCTCGCCTGCAGCCCGGCGACCAGATGCGGTTCCAGCTCCGGCGAGGAGATCCGCCCGTCATAGCCCACCGCCACCGTGCTGCCGCCCTCGCGGGCGACGACGCTGCCGAAGCAACGACCGATGGCGAAGGCGTCGGCCGGGTGCAGGGTGCGGCCGACAATGCCGCGGATGTCGTATTCGCGCAGCACGGTGGGGTCGAAGCGGTGCGTGAAGGCCATGGAGGGTCCTGCTGAAATGACGGTGGCAACCGCGGTCAGGCAGTAGCGTACTTCCTGAGGAAGGCGCGCACCGCCGGGCCGAGGTCCGGGCGCTTGAGGGCAAAGGCGATCTGCGCTTCCAGGAAGCCGGCCTTGTCGCCGCAGTCGAAGCGGGTGCCCTCGTAGCGCAGGCCGTGGAAGGGCACCTGGCCGATCAGCCGGGCCATGGCGTCGGTAAGCTGCACCTCGTTGCCGGCGCCGCGCTCCATGCACGAGAGGTAACGCAGCACCTCCGGCACCAGCACGTAGCGGCCGATGATGGACAGGTTGGAGGGGGCCAGCTCGGGCTTCGGTTTCTCGACCAGGCCCTTGACCGAAACCAGGCGGCCATCGTCGGAGTCGATGTCGAGGATGCCGTAACGGTTGGTCTGGTCGTGCGGCACTTCGGTCACCGCCACCACGCAGCCGCCGGTTTCGGCATAGGCATCGGCGAGTTGCTTCATGCAGGGCGTGTCGGCCAGCACCAGGTCATCGGGCAGCAGGATGGCGAACGGGTCGTCGCCGATGAAGGCGCGGGCGCACCAGATGGCGTGGCCGAGGCCGAGCGGCTCCTGCTGGCGGACAGTAACGATCGCGCCGGGGGGCAGTTGCTGGTCGCGCAGGGCCTGCAACTCGGCCGTCTTGCCGCGCTCGCGCAGGGTGGCTTCCAGTTCGAAGGCGATGTCGAAATGCTCGACCAGCGCGGTCTTGCCGCGGCCGGTGACCATGCAGAACTGCTCGATGCCGGCGGCCCGCGCTTCCTCGACCGCGTACTGGATCAGCGGTTTGTCAACGACCGGCAGCATCTCCTTGGCCATCGCCTTGGTGGCGGGCAGGAAACGAGTGCCGAGGCCCGCGACGGGCAGCACGGCCTTGCGCAGCGGCTTGATCACGCGAGTGGTTCCTTGGAGAACTGGGACGAGAACAGAAAAGCAGCCAGGCGGGGCGGGACTATGGCGCTGGGCAAGCGGGTGAAGCAAGGCCAGGGCTCCGGCCTGGACCCTTCCTTCACCAGCTCACCCCAGCAGCGCGTCCCGCGCCTGATTGATCCGCGCGGCCAGCCAGTCGGACCCGCCGACATCCGGATGGGCAGCCCGCATCAGCCGGTGGTGCGCGGCCCTTATCTCCGCCGCACTCGCCCCGGGTTTCAGCCCGAGCACCTGCCATGCCTCCTCGCGCGTCATCCGCCCGCCCGGCTCGGCCCGCTGCCGTGGCCCGGGACCGCGCGCGGCGGCACCCGGACGGGCCTGCCCCACCCAGCTCCACAGCAGCGGCCCGAGCAGCACCAGCGTGCCCAGCCCGGCAGGGCCGCGGGTGAACAGCAGCATAACCGACAGCAACAGCCCGCCGATCGCCAGCATCCAGAAGCCGAACTGCTTGATGCTGGCCACCTGCGCCCGCGAGAAGGCGCCGAGTGCCCCCATCAGCACCAGCAGCGCGAAGATACCGAGCAGAAAGAACATCCCGGCGCCTCAGATTCGCAAGGATCGCAGCGCCTGGGCCTCAAGCGCGGCGATCGCACTGACGTTGAGGATGCCGCGGGCGGTGACGGTGGGCGGCACCACATGCACCGCCTTCGCCATGCCCAGCAGCAGCGGCCCGACCACCAGCCCTTCCGCCGCCGCCTTCAGCAGGTTGAAGGCGATGTGGGCGGCATCCAGCCCCGGCATCACCAGCAGATTGGCCGATCCGGTCAGCCGCGATTCCGGCACCAGGCGCTGGCGGATCGCCTCCGCCAGGGCGGCATCGGCGTGCATCTCGCCGTCGATCTGCAGATCGGGATCGCGTTCGCGGATCAACTCCAGCGCCTGGCGCATCTTGCGCGCGCTCGGCGAGTTGCTGGAGCCGAAGCTGGAATGCGACAGCAGCGCCGCCTTCGGGTGCAGGCCGAAACTGCGCACCGACTCGGCCGCCAGCAGGGTCATTTCCGCGACCTGCTCGGCGGTGGGGTCGAGGTTCATGTGGGTGTCGCAGATGAACAGCACGCCGGCCTGCACGATCAGGCAGGACAGCGCATAGATGCGGCTGACCTCGGGGCGTTTGGGGATCACCTGCATGACGTATTGCATGTGCCGCCACCAGGCGCCGCTGCCGCCGCAGATGGCGGCGTCGGCACGGCCGGCGTGCAGCAGCAGGGTGGCGGCGACGGTGGGCCGGGTGCGCACGCGGCGGGCGGCGGCCTCGGGCGGCACGCCGCGGCGCGCCACCAGGCGCTGGTATTCCGCCACCAGCGGGCCGAACACCGCCTCGTCCTGGCCGGGGTCGAGCACCTGCACGCTCTCGTTCAGGTCCATGCGCAGGCCCAGTTCGCGCACCCGCCGCTCGATCACGCCGCGGCGGCCGATCAGGATCGGGCGGGCCATGTCGTCATCCACCAGGATCTGCACCGCGCGCAGCACCCGCTCGTCCTCGCCCTCGGCATAGACCACCCGCGCCGGGGCCGCCTTGGCGCGCTCGAACACCGGCCGCATGAGCTGGCCGGAGCGGAAGGCGAAGCGCTCCAGCTCGCGCTCATAAGCGGCGAAATCGGCGATCGGCCGGCGGGCGACGCCCGACTGCATGGCGGCGCGCGCCACCGCCGGCGCGATCTGCATGATCAGCCGCGGATCGAACGGCTTGGGGATGATGTATTCCGCGCCGAACACCGGGGCGACGCCGCCATAGGCGGTGGCCACCACTTCGTCGGCCTCGCTGCGCGCCAGTTCGGCCAGCGCCTCGACGGCGGCGAGTTTCATCGCCTCGTTGATGGTGGTGGCGCCGACATCCAGCGCGCCGCGGAAAATGAACGGGAAACACAGGACGTTGTTGACCTGGTTCGGATAGTCGCTGCGGCCGGTGGCGACGATGGCATCCGGCCGGGCGGCGCGCACCGATTCCGGCAGGATCTCCGGCTCGGGATTGGCCAGGGCCAGGATCAGCGGCTTCGGCGCGAACCGGCCGAGCCATTCCGGCTTGAGCACGCGCGGGGCGGACAGGCCGAGGAACACGTCGGCCCCCGCCAGCACCTCGTCCAGCGTGCGCGCCGGGGTGGCCTGGGCGTAGCGGCGCATGCGGTCGGTCAGGTCGTTGCGGCCGACATGCACCACGCCCTTGATGTCGGTGAGGATGACCGCCTCCGGCCGCAGCCCCATCGTCACCAGCAGATCGACGCAGGCCATGGCGGCGGCGCCGGCGCCGGAGGTGACCAGCCGCACCTCCTCCAGCCGCTTGCCCTGCAGCAGCAGGCCGTTGCGCACCGCGGCGGCGACGGTGATGGCGGTGCCGTGCTGGTCGTCGTGAAACACCGGGATCGCCATGCGGGCGCGCAGCTTCTGCTCGATCTCGAAGCACTCGGGCGCCTTGATGTCTTCCAGGTTGATCGCGCCGAAGGTCGGCTCCAGGGCGGCGACCACCTCGACGAAGCGGTCGGGGTCCGGCTCGTTGACCTCGATGTCGAACACGTCGATGCCGGCGAACTTCTTGAACAGGACGGCCTTGCCCTCCATCACCGGCTTGGCGGCCAGCGGGCCGATATTGCCCAGGCCGAGCACGGCGGTGCCGTTGGAGATCACGCCGACCAGATTGCCGCGGGCGGTGTAGTCGAAGGCGGTCGCGGGGTTGGCGGCGATCTCCTGGCAGGCGGCGGCGACCCCGGGGGAATAGGCGAGCGCCAGGTCGCGCTGGGTGGCCATGCGCTTGGTCGGCTCGATCTGCAGTTTTCCGGGACGCGGCAGGCGGTGGTAGTCGAGTGCTGCCTTGCGAAAGTCTTCGTCCATGCCGGTGGTTCCCGCCCGTATCGTCGGGGGCAGGATCGGCTCTTTGGGGCGCTTGGGCAAGCAAGCCACGGCAGGCCAGCCGCCCCTTGGCGTTTGCGGCCGTTTTCGTCCATGCTGGCGGGCAACCGCCAAATCCCGGAGAGGAAGCGCCATGACCAAGTTCGGCATCGCCCAGTCCGTCCGCCGCGTCGAGGACCCGCGCCTGCTGAAAGGCCATGGCACCTATACCGACGACATCACCCTGCCCGGCATGCTCTACGGCGTGGTGCTGCGCAGCCCGCACGCCGCGGCGAACATCCTCGCCATCGACACCAGCGCCGCCGCCGCCACCCCGGGGGTGCTCGCGGTCCTCACCGGCGCCGACCTCGACATCGGCCCCCTGCCCTGCATCGTCAGCCTCACCAACCGCGACGGCTCGAAACAATACACCCCGCCCTACCCCGCTCTGGCCGGCGACGCGGTGCATCATGTCGGCGCCCCGGTCGCCTTCGTGGTGGCGGAAACCGTGCAGGCCGCCCGCGACGCAGCGGAAGCGATCATCGTCGATTACGACATCCTGCCCTCGGTCACCGACCTCGCCACCGCGCTGGACCCGGATGTGCCGCAGGTGTGGGACGCCGCGCCCGGCAATATCTGCTTCGACTGGCAAACCGGGCAGCAGGAACAAACCGACGCGCTGTTCGCCCAGGCCGCCCACGTCACCCGCCTGACCGTGGTGAACAACCGCATCGTGGTCGCCTCGATGGAGGCGCGCGCCGCATTGGCCGAGTACGACGCCGCCACCCAACGCTGGACCCTGCGCACCAACACCCAGGGCGGCTGGCTGCTCAAGGACCTGCTCGGCAAGGCGGTGTTCGGCACCGGCCCGGAAAGCTTCCGCATCATCACCCCCGATGTCGGCGGCGGCTTCGGCATGAAGCTGTTCCTGTATCCCGAGCAGGTGCTGACCTGCTTCGCCGCCCGCCGCCTCGGCCGCCCGGTGAAGTGGACCAGCGATCGCAGCGAGGCCTTCCTCGCCGACACGCACGGGCGCGACAACATCACCCTGGGCGAACTCGCGCTCGATGCGGACGGAAAGTTCCTTGCGTTACGCTCCCGCAACGTTGCCAATATGGGTTCCGCGCTGAGCAACTTCGCGCCGTTCATCCCCACCATGGCGGGCAGCGGGGTGCTGGCCAGCGTGTATGGCTTCCAGGCGATCTACGCCAACGTGATCGGCGTGTTCACCAACACCGTGCCGGTGGATGCCTATCGCGGCGCCGGCCGGCCGGAGGCCAATTACCTGGTCGAGCGCCTGATCGACCGCGCCGCCCGCGAGCTGAACATCGACCGCGCCGAACTCCGCCGCCGCAACATGGTCGGCCCGGAGGCGATGCCGCACACCACGCCAACCGGGAAGGTGTACGATTCCGGCGAGTTCCGCCTGGTGTTCGATGCCGCGCTGAAAACCGCCGGCTGGGCCGGCTTCGAGGGGCGCCGCGCCGAGGCCGCCGCGCGCGGCCGGCGCCGCGGCATCGGGCTGGCCTACTACCTGGAAGCGACCGGCGGCGGCCCCACCGAACGCGCCGAAATCCGCTTCGCCGAGGACGGCTTCGTCGATGTCTATGTCGGCACCCAGTCCACCGGCCAGGGCCACGAGACCGCCTATGTGCAGCTCACCGTGGACCGGCTCGGCGTGCCGGGCGAGCGCGTGCGGATACGCCAGGGCGACACCGACACCATCCCCGAGGGCGGCGGCACCGGCGGGGCGCGCAGCCTGTATTCCGAGGGCCAGGCGATCCTCGCCACCGCCGCCACCGTGATCGAGAACGGCCGCCGCGCCGCCTCCGAGGCGCTGGAAGCGGCGCCGGTGGACATCGTGTTCGAGGCCGGACGGTTCGCCATCGCCGGCACCGACCGCGGCATCGGCATTCTCGAACTGGCCGCCACCCAGCGCGCCCGCGCCGCCGCCGGCGAGGCCGCGGCCACGCTCGATGCCGCCGAGGTGGCCGAGATCAAATCGCACACCTTCCCCAATGGCTGCCACATCGCCGAAGTGGAGGTGGACCCGGAAACCGGGCAGGTGGCGCTGCTGCGCTATTCGGTCACCGACGATGTGGGCAAGGCGGTCAACCCGATGATCGTGCGGGGGCAGGTGCATGGCGGCGTGGCGCAGGGCTTCGGCCAGGCGGTGCTGGAGCGCACCGTGTTCGACCCGGTCTCCGGCCAGTTGCTGTCCGGCAGTTTCATGGATTACGCCCTGCCGCGCGCCGACGACCTGCCGGACATCGAGGTGGAACTGATCGAGGTGCCATGCGCCACCAACCCGCTCGGGGTAAAGGGCGCCGGCGAGGCCGGTGCCGTGGGCAGCCCGCCGGCGCTGATCAACGCGATTCTGGACGCGCTGGCGCCGCTGGGGGTGGCGCATATCGACATGCCGGCGACGCCGGAGCGGGTTTGGACGGCGGTGAGAGCGGCGGCCTGATCCTGCCGGCAGTGCTGCCGCGCGCGTCGCGGCGTCCGACGGATCTCCCGGTCGCACCAATGTCGTGGCAGGATAGCCGGCATGAGCGCGCACGCCACCACCCCGCCGGTCGCCCTTTGGGAAGCCATCCGCTTCGACGCCGCCGGGCTGGTCCCGGCCATCGCCCAGCAGCACGACACCGGCGAGGTGCTGATGCTGGCCTGGATGAACCGCGAGTCGGTGGCGGAAACGCTGGCCACCGGCCGCGTCTGCTATTTCAGCCGCAGCCGCGGCCGGCTCTGGCGCAAGGGCGAAAGCTCCGGCCAGGCGCAGCATCTGGTGGAACTGCGGGTCGATTGCGACGGGGATACGATCCTCCTGCTGGTGAACCAGGAGGGAGTCGCCTGCCATACCGGCCGCCGCGATTGTTTCTACCGGGCGGTGCGCAACGGCGAACTGGTGGAGATCGCCGCCCCGGCGATCGACCCTGACACGCTCTACGGCCGCACCGATGGCTGAAACCGTGCCGGTGAGCGTGCTCACCGGCTTTCTCGGCGCCGGCAAGACCACGCTGCTCAACCGCCTGCTGCGGCGTCCGGAACTCGCCGGCACGGCGGTGCTGATCAACGAATTCGGCGAGATCGGCCTCGACCACCTGCTGGTGGAGACACTCGACGCGGACACCGTATTGCTGAATGCGGGCTGCCTGTGCTGCTCCGTGCGCGGCGACCTCGCGCGGGCGTTGCGCGGGCTGGAACAGCGGGTCGCCGCCGGCGAGGTGCGCCGGGTGATGATCGAGACCACCGGCCTGGCCGACCCCGCCCCCATCCTGCACACGCTGATGGGCGAGGCCGCGCTCGCGGTGCGCTACCGGCTGGACGGGGTGGTGACGGTGGTGGACGCGGTGAACGCCGCCGCGCAGATGGACGCGCAGCCGGAAGCGGTGCGCCAGGTGGCGGTGGCGGACCGGCTGGTGCTGGCCAAGACCGACCTCGCCCGGCCGGACGCGCTGGCGGCGCTGATCGCCCGGTTGCGGCGGCTGAACCCGGCCGCACCGCTGCTGACGGCGCTGCACGGCGAAGTCGATCCCGCCGCCCTGCTGGAATGCGGCCTGTTCGATGCCACCGGCAAGATCGCCGATGTGCGGGCATGGCTGGACGCCGAGGCGTTCGCCGCGCCGGCGCACGGGCACCCGCACCACCACGACGTGAACCGCCACGATGCCCGGATCCAGGCATTCTGCCTGACCTGGGACCGGCCGTTGCACTGGCAGGGCGTCGGCATGTGCCTGGAGATGCTGATCGCCACCCGCGGCGAAAGCCTGCTGCGGGTGAAGGGACTGCTGAACCTGGTGGGTCAGGACCGGCCGCTGGTGATCCACGGGGTGCAGCACCTGTTCCATGAACCGGTGCTGCTGCCAGCCTGGCCGCCGGGCGATGACCGGCGGTCGCGGCTGGTGTTCATCACCCGCGACCTCGATCGCGACACCGTCGCCGCGGGGCTGCGTGCCTTCGAGCAGGCCGCGGCGGACGCGGCCGGGCCGGACTGAGGGACGCGCCTGCGCGGTTTAGCTGAGCCAGCGCGGTGGTTGCGCCATCTGCCCACGGCGCGCCACCGCGTCCCCGGCCAGTTCCAGCACCGCTGCCATTTCGGCCACCGATACGCCATCGCTGTCCATGACCAGCCGGATCAGCGGGTCGGTCAGCAGGGTCTCGAAGGTCAGCATCGGGTGGCTCTCGGCAATCATGCTCGTGCACTCCAAGGCAACGCCATGCCCTCATACAGCACGGCAATATTGTCAACATGTTGGCAGAATGCCCAGGGCGGCGAAAATTGCCGCAAACAACCGCGTGAGCCGGCAAAAAAAACCGTGCTGCCGGAGCAATGTCGGGATTGGCCAGTGCCGGCTGACCCGCCATTGACGGAATCCCCAACAATTCCGCCGCCACATGCGCCAAAATGCGGACGGCGCGAACCGCAGGCTTCAGGGGGACAACGAATGTTCGGCAGGCAACCGGTGGCGGCACGCTTCTGTGCCCTGGCAATCTGCGCCGTCGCCGCGCTGCCGATCACCCCGGGCACCGCCCGGGCGCAATCCGCCGGCGGCGGCCACGCGGGGGCGCACGCCTCGGCCACGGTGAAGCCGCGGATCGACCTCAGCCTGCCGGCCGAGGCGGCCGACTTCATGCACGACATCACCCACGACCTGAACACCGTCTACGACGACTACGTCGCGCTGAAGAACACCATCCAGACCGACGCCAACATCCAGTTCTCGATGCCCGTCTCGGTGTTCGGCCAGTGGGCGAATCCGAGCGGCGGCCCCGGCATCGCCGAGCTGGTGTATTCGCCCTCGATCACCTGGACGCCGTTCAGCCACACCGCGATCGGTTCCGGCAGCTTCGATTTCGCCTTCCAGAGCAACCAGTTCTGGACCCAGGCAACGGCGAACTCCCGGCAGGCCCGCATGGGCCTGCTCACCCCGCCGGACGACTGGGGCGCCAACAGCTACCAGTTCGCCCAGATCACCTACACCCACACCTTCCCCGGCAACTGGCTGGCGGTTTCCGCCGGGCAGTATTCCTTCGGCCAGTACGACGCCAACCAGTATGCAGGCGACGCGCAGACCAATTTCATCAACTACGCGCTCGCGCAGAACGGCACCCAGACCTATTCGAACGCCGGCACCGGCGCCTATGTGCAGGTTTCGCCCACCAGCTACCTGCAATTCGCCGGCGGCGTGCAGAGCGCCACCGACGTGCTCGGCCGCGCCGTGACCATCAACGGCTTCCATGACGGCCAGATCGCCTATTTCCTGAGCGCGCAATGGACGCCGGGCTTCCTGGCCGGCGGCAGCTACGGCATCCTCTATTACAACCAGCCCTCGGTGCCGCTGCAGCCGAGCGCCTCGCAGGGCGTTTCCTTCAGCGCGGTGCAGAACCTCACGGCAAAATACGGGGTATTCCTGCGCGTCAACAACGCCTCGGGCGACGCCATCCCGATCGAGACCTCGGTTGCCTTCGGCGGCATCGTCAACGACCCGTTCGGCCGCCACCGGCACGACCAGGCCGGGCTCGGCATCGCCTGGGACAAAACCAACAGGCTTGCGGTCGGCACCCCGTCGCGCGACGCCGAATGGGTGGGCGAGTTGTATTACAGCTACACGGTGTTCAAGCCGCTGCACGTGACGCCGGATCTGCAACTCTACTGCAACCCGGTGCTCGCCCCGACCACCACCCTCGCCGCCGCGTTCACGCTGCGGGCCACATTCAATTTCTGATGGGACGCCAAGCAGACAGCGAAGCCGTCACAGCCTGAAAAACAATCGAACCTGAAAAAGAATGCCGGCTGCCATGATTGCGTATTTTTCCTTCGTTCGGCGGCTTGCGGGCATTCTTTTTCAAACTCTCAGTGGCGGATGTCGATCCACGCGTCGGTGAACGGCCGCTTGCGGTAGGTGGCCCAGACGAAGTTCATCGAATACCGCAGCCCGATCCGCAGCACCCCCTCCTCCTGCAACCGCCGGCCGGACGACAGCGCCGGCAGCCCGAAGGTGAACTTCACCCCGCCGACCGCATTCAGCCGGCGCGCCAGGTCGGTGTCCTCGCCATAGAAGCTGAACTTCGGGTTGTAGCCGCCGATCTGCTCGAGCGCCGTGCGGCGCACCACGAAATTGCCGCCCTGCAGCAGCGAACCGGAGCGCAGCACGAACCGGTTCAGCACATAGAACCCGTAGCCCATGACATAGAACGCCCGCACCGCGGCCCGCGTGCGCTTCGACACGTCGTAGTAGATATACGGGCCGCTCAGCGCGACCAGCCGCGGCCCCCGCTCGAACTCCGCCATCACGCGGCCGAGCCAGCCTTCGGTGACGATGGTGTCGGCATCCACATTGGCGATCAGCTGGCCGCTGGCGCGCAGATAACCGGCCCGCCGCGCCTGCACCAGCCCCTTCACCGGCTCGTCGACGACGATCACCTCCGGAAACGAGGCGGCGACGTCGCCGGTCGCGTCGGTGCTGGCATTGTTGACGACAATCACCTCCGCCGCGCAGCCCACCCGTCTGGTCTCGGCGAGGATCGCCGTCAGCGCCCTGGCGAGGTGTTTTTCCTCGTTGTACGCAGGCACGACGAAACTGATCGCAATGTCGTCACTCACGCGGCCAACCTCCAGTTTCGCACCGACCGGTCGAGGGTTCCCCGCGCGTCGGTGATTGATTCGACACCATCCATCCGACCCGCATCACCGGCGGTTCACAGCCGCTCGTAATGCACGTTGGAACCGTCCGCGACATCGAACGCCAGGCCCGCCCAGGTATTGGTATTGTCGTACCAGACGTCGATATCGAAAGCGCCGCTGAAGTTGTAATGGTCCGCCGGGATCATATCGCCGGAAGCAAGCCGGATGGTTTCCGCCCGGCGCACCGCGATCAGCGGGCGCAGCAGCACCCCGTCCTCCAGGCTGATCATCGGCCCGTCCACCATCCGCCGGTTCCAGTAGGTGGTGCCGAATGCCGGCTCCGGCGCGATGTAGCGCTCGGTCTTGCTGCCGAGCACTTCCAGCCCCGCATCGGTGCGGCGCGCCTTCACCCACTCATGATCGCCGTTCTTGTTGGTCTCGCCGTCCAGGCCAACCAGGATTTCGCCTTTCCAGGTTTCGACCACGTGGTGGGAGTAGCGGACCACCGGGATGGAAAACACGGTGACCAGCACATCCACCGCAACGCGCACCGTCAGCGTGTCATCCTGGCGCGCGAAGGTCAGGATGTGGCGGCCGATCTCGCTGCCATGGCGGACCAGCCGGAACGCGAGCGCATCCCCCGGCGGTACCGGCAGCGCGGCAGACGCCGGACGGGCAGCAAGCAGCCCAGCCCCAGCCAACAGAACAGTACGCCGGCCGATCAAATTGTGCACCCGTCCCCTGCAATGCCCGCCACCGTCGGCACCCGCGCTGCTCGTAAAGCAGCACGGTCACACCGGCAACTGCAAACCGGGGACACTGAAATGCCCGCGGCACTGCGCCGGACCCTGACCGGAGCCTGACCCCTGGAACCCATTCCTCAGCCCCCTCCCCGGTCGTCGCCGCCCACGCCCAACTGCTTGAGCTTGCGGTGCAGCGCGCTGCGTTCCATGCCGACGAACTGGGCGGTGCGGGAGATGTTGCCCCCGAATCGCACCAGCTGCGCCTGCAGGTACTGCGTCTCGAACAGATCCCGCGCCTCGCGCAGCGGCAGCGCCATCATGTCCGCGCTGGGGTCGGCGCTGAACAGCGCCGGCGCCGCCGAGCCGATCTCCGGCGGCAGCATCTCGGCGCGGATCGGGTCGGACGGCCCGCCCGGCGCCATGATCAGCAGCCATTCCACCAGGTTGCGAAGCTGGCGCACATTGCCGGGCCAGTCGCAGGACTGAATCGCCGTCATCGCATCGGTGGACAGCTCGCGCGAGGGCATGCTGCCGATCTCCGCCGACCGCTGCAGAAAATGCTGCGCCAGCGCCGGGATATCCTCGCGCCGTTCGCGCAGCGCCGGCACCCGCAGCGGCACCACCGCCAGACGATAGAACAGGTCCTCGCGAAAGCGGCCGGCGGCAATCTCCGCCTGCAGGTCCTTGTTGGTGGTGGACAGCACCCGCACGTCCACCTTGACCCGCTGCGACCCGCCGATCCGCTCGAATGTCTGGTCCTGCAGGGCGCGCACGATCTTGCCCTGCGTCTCCAGCGGCATGTCGGAAACCTCGTCGAGCACCAGGGTGCCGCCATGCGCCCGCTCCAGCACCCCGGCGCGGCGCGGATGGATCAGCGGATCGGCGCCGGCCTCGACGCCGAACAACTCCTCCTCGAAGCGGGCCGGGTTGAGGATGGCGCAGTTCAGCGCGACGAACGGCCCGGTCACGCGGCGGGACCGTGCATGGATCATGCGCGCCACCACCTCCTTGCCGGCGCCGGCCGGGCCGGTCACCAGCACCCGCGAGCCGGTCGGCGCCACCTTCTCCACCGCTGCCCGCAGCGCCGAAACCACGCCGCTCTCGCCGGTCAGCTCCGTCTCGGGGCCGGCGCGCATCCGCAGTTCGGCGTTCTCGCGCTCCAGTTGCGCCGCCTCCAGCGCGCGGCGGATCACCAGCAGCAGGCGGTCGGACTGGAACGGCTTCTCGATGAAATCGTAGGCACCGAGCTGGATCGCCTGCACCGCCGTCTCGATGGTGCCGTGGCCGGAGATCATCACCACCGGCACCTGCGGCTCCTCGCCGAGCAGGGTCTGCAAGATGCCGATCCCGTCCAGCCGGGAGCCCTGCAGCCAGACATCCAGCACCACCAGGCTGGGCCGGCGGGCGCGGAAGGCGGCGATGGTGGCGTCCGAGTCGCCGGCCTGGCGGGTGTCGTAGCCCTCGTCGCGCAGGATGCCGTCCACCAGCATCCGGATGTCGGGCTCGTCGTCGACAATCAGGATGTCATGCGCCATCAGTTTGTTGCCCGTCGTTCTTCAGCGCCCATCGGGAACCGGCGGCCCATCGATGTTCAGCGGCAGCGTGAGCGTGACGATCGCGCCCGGACCGTCCGGACGATCCTCCAGCGTCACTTTTCCACCATGGTCCTCCATGATCTTCTTGACGATGGCAAGGCCCAGACCGGTGCCCTTCGGCTTGTGGGTGACATACGGTTCGGTGAGCCGGTCGCGGTCCTGCTCCGGCAGCCCCACCCCGTTATCGGTAACCCGGATCGACACCTCGTCGCGCGCCACCAGCACATCCACGCCGATCCGCCCCACCCATTCGTCGCCCCCGGCCGCCGCCGCCCGGGCCTTGGGCGCGCGCATCGCCACCGCGTCGGTGGCATTCTGCAGCAGATTGGTCAGCGCCTGGCCGAGCAGGCGGCGGTCGCACGGCGCGATCGGGCCGCGATCGGGAATGTCGGTGGTCCAGGCGATCTCGGCATGCGCGGTGCGCGGCAGCACCAGCGCCTCGCGCGCCACCCGGCCGACATCCTCCGGCTTGATCACCGGGTTGGGCATGCGGGCAAAGGCGGAGAACTCGTCCACCATGCGGCCGATATCGCCGACATGCCGCACGATGGTATCGGCACACTGGGTGAAGGTCTCGGGGTCGGAGGTGATCTCGCGGGCGAAGCGGCGTTTGAGCCGCTCGGCGGAAAGCTGGATCGGGGTGAGCGGGTTCTTGATCTCGTGCGCGATGCGGCGCGCCACATCGGCCCAGGCCGCCTTGCGCTGGGCCGATTGCAGCTCGGTGATGTCGTCGAAGGTGGCGACGAAGCCGCGGGCGCGGCGCCCGGCCTCGCCGCCGGCCAGTCCGGCGCCGCGGTCGGCGGAGATGCGCACCAGCAGGGTGCGCCGTTGCGCCGGCCCGCCGATCTGCAGTTCGCCGGTGCGCGGCCGGTCCGGCGCCTCGCGCGCCTCGGCCAGCAGCGGACCGAACTCGGGCGCCACCTCGGCGAGGTCCCGGCCGATCGCCGCCAGCAGATCGAGCCCCAGCAGGTCGGAGGCGGCCCGGTTGGGCAACTCGATGCGCCCCGCGGCATCCAGGCCGATCACCCCGGCCGAGACGCCGGACAGCACCGCCTCGGTGAAGCGGCGGCGGCTGTCGATCTGGCTGTAGGCGTCCATCAGCTCGTTGCGCTGCGCCGCCAGTTGCCCGGTCATGCGGTTGAAGGCGCGCGACAGCCCGGCCACCTCATCGCCGGTCGCCGCTTCCGGCACCCGCACGGTCAGGTCACCGGCGCGCACCCGATCGGTCGCGGTGATCAGCTGGCCGACCGGGCGGGCGATCTGGTTGGCGATCACCAGCCCGATCAGCGCCGCCGCGCACAGCACCAGCAGGGCGATCAGCGCGAAGATGAAGGCAAACGTCAGCTGCAGCCCGGAGCGGTTCTCGTCCAGCCGGTGGTATTCGGCCACCGCCTGGTCGGTGCGCCGCATATGCTCGAGAATGAGGGTATCGACCGGACGGCCGATCACCAGCATGAGCGCCGGCGTCATTTCCATCTTCACCACCGCGCGCACGCGGGTGGAATCGTCGGTGCCCAGCACGGCGACATCGCCGGCGCGCGCCAGCCCGGTGGCCCAGGCCGGCGGCAGGTCGGTGGCCAGGCCCACCGAGGCCATGACCTGCCCGGTCTCCGGCTCGAAGATCACCGCCTCGGTCAGGCCGCGCAGCGCGGTCTGCGCGCCCAGCACCTGGGCGAACGCGTCGGAATCGTGACCCAGGAAGCTGCCGGCCCGCATCAGGTCGTTGGCCATGCCCAGCGCGTCGGCGCGGATGTTGTTGCGGTGCTCCTCCAGGTAGCCGCGGGCCGCCTGCACGCTTTCCTCCAGGGCGGTGCGCACCGGCTCGTTGAACCAGGCCTGGATGCCGAGGTGGAAAAAGAAGGTGGCGAACACCGCCACCACGATGGTGGGAATGACCGCCACCCCGGAGAACAGCAGCACCAGCCGGATATGCAGACGCGATCCCGCCGAGCCGCGCCGCCGTTCCACCCAGACCCGGGTGAGCCGCCCGGCCAGCGTGGCGCCGAGCAGCAGCGCCACCACCGTGTTCGCCAGCACCATGCCGAACACCAGGTTCGGCCGCGGCACGCCCTGCGCCAGCAGCACGAAGGTGCCGATGCACAGCGCCAGCGCGCCGGCCGCCAGCAGCAGCGTCAGCACCTTGCCCAGCAGGATGTCGACGATGCGGCCGACACGCGAGCGATGCGCCGCCGCCCGCGGCTCCGGCGCGGCCGGTTCGGGGATCGGGAACTCTTCCGGTGGCGCGATGTTCAAGCCCGGCTCCTCCGTATCCGCGGTGCCCCCCCGGCTTTCTTTCGACGTCAGGCGAAGGCTGGCGGGCATGCGGTCAGCTGATCCCCCGCACGACCGGGATATCCAGGTCACGTATCTTCTTGCGCAGCGTGTTGCGGTTCAGCCCCAGCATGGCGGCTGCCTTGATCTGGTTGCCGCGGGTGGCGGCCAGGGTAAGCTGGATCAGCGGACGCTCCACTTCGGCCAGTACCTGGTCGTAGATGTCCGAGGGTGCCATGCCGTCGCGATGGGCGGCAAGGAACTGGCGGATATGCCGCTCGACGGCAACCGACAGCGGCTCCGTCCCCTCGGCGGCGGGCACCGCCACCGCCGGCGCCGGACCGGCCGGCTCGACCTCGGCGATCTCCGCCTGCACCGCCTCGGCGCCGATCACCTCGTCCGGGCACAGCGCCGCCAGCCGGCGCATCAGGTTCTCCAGCTCGCGCACATTGCCCGGCCAGCGATAGCCGCGCAGCGCCTCCGTGGCGCCCTGGTCGAGCGACTTGCCCGGCAGCCCGTCGGCGCGGGCGCGCTCGAGGAAGTGGCGGGCGAGATCGGCGATGTCCTCGGTGCGCTCGCGCAGCGGCGGCAGGCGGATCGGCACCACGTTGAGGCGATAGAACAGGTCCTCGCGGAAGGCGCCGGCGCGGATGGCGGCGCGCAGGTCGCGATGGGTGGCGGCGATGATGCGCACATTGGCGCGGATCGGCTGCCGGCCGCCCACGGTGGTGAACTCGCCCTCCTGCAGCACGCGCAGCAGCCGGGTCTGCGCTTCCGGCGGCATGTCGCCGATCTCGTCGAGGAACAGCGTGCCGCCGGTGGCCTGCTCGAAGCGGCCGAGGCTGCGGTTCATCGCCCCGGTGAAGGCGCCGCGCTCATGGCCGAACAGCTCGCTTTCGATCAGTTCGCGCGGAATCGCCGCCATGTTGATGGCGACGAACGGGCCGTTGCGCCGCCGCCCGTAATCGTGCAGCGCGCGCGCCACCAGCTCCTTGCCGGTGCCGCTCTCGCCATTGACCATGACGGTAAGGTCGGCGGTGGTGAGCCGGGCGATGGTGCGGTAGATTTCCTGCATGGCCGGGCTGCGGCCGATCAGCGGCAGCCGCTCCTCGGGTTCGCGCGGCAGTGCGGGCGGTGCCGGTTCGGCCGAGGGGGCCGCCAGCGCGCGGCTGACCACGGCCAGCAGTTCCTTCAGATCGAATGGCTTGGGCAGGTATTCAAAGGCGCCGCGCTGGGCCGCCTTGACCGCCGTGATCAGCGTGGACTGCGCGCTCATCACCACCACCCGAAGATCGGGCCGCACCCGCTTGATCCGCGGGATCAGATCCAGCCCGTTCTCGTCCGGCATCACCACGTCGGTGATCACCAGGTCCCCCTCGCCGTCCTCCACCCAGCGCCACAGCGTCGCCGCGTTGGAGGTGCTGCGCACCTGGTAGCCGGAGCGCCCGAGCGCCTGGGTCAGCACGGTGCGGATGGACCGGTCGTCGTCGGCGATAAGTACGGTGGGGGGGGTCATGGGGGCGCGATCATCGGATGAGGGTGTCAGCCCGGGCGGACGGTTTCGTCGGTGAGCATCGGCAGGTGCAGCCGGAACTCGGTGCGCCCGGGCCGGCTGTCCACCTCGATCAGCCCGCCATGGTCGGAGACGATCTTGGCCACCAGCGCCAGCCCCAGCCCGCTGCCCGCGGGCTTGGAGGTGACGAACGGGTCGAACAGGTTGCTGCGGATGTCCTCGGGAATGCCCGGCCCGTTATCGCGCACCGCCACCACCATCGGCAGGTGCAGCCGCCGGTCGCTGCCCGGCACGGTCAGCCGCACGCCGTGCTGGAAGGCGGTGACCAGGGTGATCTCGCCGTTCGGCACCCCGGCGCTGGCGATCGACTCGGCGGCGTTCTTCACCAGGTTCAGCACCACCTGCACGAGCTGGTCGCGGTTGCCGTGCACCGGCGGCAGGCTGGGGTCGTAGACCTCGATGAAGCGGATGGCGGCGCCGAAGCCGCTCTGCGCCAGCCGCCGCACATGTTCCATGACGCGGTGGATGTTCACCGCGCCGCGCTCGATCGGCTTCTCGCCGAACATCTCCATGCGGTCGACCAGGGCGCGGATGCGGTCGGCCTCGTCGCGGATCAGCACGGTCAGTTCGCGGTCGGCGTCGCAGACGCTGGATTCCAGCAACTGCGCCGCGCCGCGGATGCCCGAGAGCGGATTCTTCACCTCATGCGCCAGGATCGCCGCCATGCCGGTGACGCTGCGGGCGGCGCTGCGGAAGTTGAGCTGGCGATCCAGCGCGCGCGCCGCCGAGGCGTCCTGCATGACCAGCAGTACCGCCCCCGGCTCCTCCGGCAGCGGCGTGCCCTGCACGGCGATGCCGCTCTTGCGCAGGCGCGGGCTCTCGAAGGTCATGTCGTGGTCGGACACCGTAACTTCGCCGCGGCGGACCTGGGCGATCAGCATGAACACCGGGTTGTCCGCCGGCACCAGGTCGGTCAGGCGAAGCTGGCCAAGCTGCACCGTGGAGACGCCGAGGAACTGCTCGGCGGCGTGGTTGGCGTAGGTGAACCGGTTTTCGGCATCGAGCACCACCACCGGCACCGGCAGGGCCGACATCATCGCCGCCGCGTCGGGGGCGCGATGCGGCGCGCGGCGCTCCAGCACCGCGACGCCGGCGCGGCGCAACGGGCTCCTCACGCCGCCTCCGCCAGCATGGCGTCCCGGCTGGTCGCGCGGATGGCCCCGTTGGCGATCAGCGGGTCGTAGAACCGGTCGATCAGCTCCAGCACGGCATCCACCTCGGTCAGTCGGTTGACGGCGGCGCGGAACCCGGCCGAGCCGGGCAGGCCGCGCGAGTACCAGGACAGGTGCTTGCGGGCGAGCCGCAGCCCGGCCTCCACGCCGAAATGGCTGAGCATCGAATGATAATGGGTCATAAGTATCTGCTTCTGCACCGCCAGCGCCGGGTCCCCGGCGCGGGTGCCGGTGCGCAGGAAATGCGCCACCTGGCCGGCGAACCAGGGACGGCCATAACAGCCGCGGCCGATCATCACCCCATCGGCGCCCGAGCGCTGCAGCGCCGCGGCGGCGTCGTCCTCGGTCACGATGTCGCCGTTGACGATCACCGGAATGCCGACGCTCTCCTTCACTGAGCGGACGAAATCCCAGTCGGCGGTGCCGGTGTAGAACATCTGGCGGGTGCGGCCGTGCACGGTGACCATGCGGATGCCGCTCGCCTCGGCGATGCGGGCGAGCCGGGGGGCGTTCAGGCTGGCATGGTCCCAGCCCATGCGCATCTTCAGGGTCACCGGCGCGGCAACGGCCCGGGCGGTCGCCTCCAGCAGGCGCGCGGCGGCGCACTCATCGCGCATCAGGGCGCTGCCGGCGTTCTGGCCGACCGCCACCTTCTTAACCGGGCAGCCGAAATTGATGTCGATGATGGCGGCGCCGCGCGCCTCCGCCATGCGCGCCGCCTCGGCCATGGCGGCCGGATCGCAGCCGGCGAGCTGGATCGCCGACGGGCCGCCGTCGAGTTCGGCCATGCGCAGGGTGGCGCGGTTCTCCCGCACCATCGCCCAGGAGGCGATCATTTCCGACACCACCATCCCGGCGCCCAGCGTGCGGGCGAGCCGGCGGAACGGCAGGTCGGTGACACCCGACATCGGGGCGAGGATGACCGGCATGTCGATCCGCACCCCTGCGCCGAGTTCGATCGGCCGCAGAGCCAGGGGAGTCACGTTCTTGTTGCCCATGATTTAGGCAAACTACGGCACAGGCCGGCCCGGCGCAATCCGCAAGGCCACATACTGTCATCGCCCGGGCACCGTTTCACCGGCCGGCGGATCGCGCTATGGGTGCGCGCCATGGCACGCCCCCGCACCGCCCTGCTGCTCGTTTCCGCCGGCACCGGCAGCCGTCTCGGCGCCGAGACGCCGAAACAATACCTGTGCATCGCCGGCCAGCCGGTGATCCGGCACGCCGTCGCCCGCCTGGCCCCCGGGCTGGACCTGATCCAGCCGGTCGGCGATGCCGCGGCGATCGGGGCGGCGCTGGCGGGGCTGGCGCATCTGCCGGTGGTGCCGGGCGGCGCCAGCCGCCAGGACAGCGTGCGCGCCGGCCTCGAAGCCCTGGCGCCGCACGCGCCCGACATCGTGCTGGTGCACGACGCCGCCCGCCCCTTCGTGCCGCCGGGCACGGTGGCCGCGCTGCTGGCCGCCCTGGAACGGGTGCCCGGTGCCATCCCGGCGGTGCCGGTGGCCGACACCCTCAAGCGCGGCGGGGCCGACGGACATATTCTCGGCACGGTGCCGCGCGCCGGACTCTACCGGGCGCAGA
The DNA here is from genome assembly GCA_903907955.1 of uncultured Acetobacteraceae bacterium. Taxonomy (GTDB): domain Bacteria; phylum Pseudomonadota; class Alphaproteobacteria; order Acetobacterales; family Acetobacteraceae; genus Rhodovastum. The sequence goes on from CAIVPZ010000071.1 coordinate 40,416, forward strand.
CCCCGCAGGCGTTCCGCTTTCCGCTGCTGCTGGCGCTGCACCGCGCCGCGCCGGCGGGTGCCACCGACGACGCCGCCATCCTGGAAGCCGCCGGCCACGCCGTGGCGCTGGTGCCGGGCAACGAGGACAACATCAAACTGACCTACAAGGAGGATCTGGTGCGGCTGGAACGCGTGCTGGCAGGCAGCCTGATCCCGCGCGTCGGCAGCGGCTATGACGTGCACGCGCTGACCGAGGGGCGAAAACTGATCCTCTGCGGCATCGAGGTGCCGCATGACCGCGGCCTGGCCGGGCATTCCGACGCCGATGTGGGCATCCACGCGCTGTGCGACGCCATCTACGGCGCGCTGGCCGAGGGCGATATCGGCCGCCACTTCCCGCCCAGCGAGGCAACCTGGAAGGATGCCGATTCGGCCCGTTTCCTGCGCCATGCCGCCGGCCGCATCGCCGCCCGCGGCGGCGTGCTGGCCAATGCCGACCTCACCCTGATCTGCGAGCGCCCCAAGATCACCCCGCACGCGCCGCGCATGATCGCCCGGCTGGCGGAGTTGCTGGAGGTCGATCCGGGGCGGCTGTCGGTGAAGGCGACCACGACCGAGAAGCTCGGATTCACCGGACGGATGGAGGGGATCGCCGCGCAGGCGGTCGTGACGGTGCTGGTACCCGGTTGAACGCCGGGGCGGCGTTGCCCTGCCCGCCTGCCGTACGCTGCGTTTTCTATTTTCCTCATTTGATATAGATCAAGGCGCCCGCGCCCCGCCGGATTACTGTTGCAGGGGAACCTGCGATGGAGACCGACATGCACAAGAACTGGCCGGAAATCGCGGCCGGCCTCGCGGCGCCGCTGAAGGAACTGCGCGGCGGCACGCCGGAGGTGATGAAAAGCTTCTCGGCCCTCGCCCGCGCCGCGCTGGAAGCCCGCGCGCTGGACAGCAAGACCAAGGAACTGGTGGCGCTGGGCATTTCGGTGGCCACGCGCTGCGACGCCTGCATCGCCTTCCATGCCGAAGCCGCGGTACGCCAGGGCGCCACCCGCGACGAGATCATGGAAACCATGGGCATGGCGATTTACATGGGGGCTGGCCCCTCGGTCATGTACGCCGCCCAGGCCGTCGAGGCGTACGACCAGTTCGCCGCGCGCGCCCGCAACGCCACCGTCTGAAACCCGGAAGGAACACCGCCATGACCTGCAATATCGGAACCGCCGACCGCATCATCCGCGTGCTCGCCGGGCTGGGCCTGCTTTCGCTGCTGGTGCTGCTGGACGGCAATGCCCGCTGGCTCGGGCTGATCGGACTGGTGCCGCTGCTGACCGCCGCCGTGCGGTTCTGCCCGCTCTACACGGTGCTCGGCATCCGCACCTGACGGGGGGAAAAGGCGGCGGCGCCCATCCGGGCACCGCCGCAGTCAGGGGAGGAAACCGCTCAGGCCCGCGGGACGGCGGGCACTGCGCCGGGGACACCACAGCACGAATCTGCAAAGCCTGCAAGTTATTCTGTATTTTATACGCTAATAATACGTGAATTTGCCGGGATTGCCCGCGCTCCCGCCGTCGTGAGCCGATGCGGAGACCTCACCTGATCCCGCATGGTTGACATGTGGCGATGACTCCTCACGTCAGGGGGAGCGGTCCGCGTTGGACCGGACAGCAACTGGAGGCAGCCAGCCATGCGGGACCCTGCACGGGCGCCCAGACTTGACGTGGCATTCGCCGGCATGGGCCTGGCGAACGCTCTGGCCGCCGTGCGGCTCAACACGCTGCGGCCGGAATTGCGGATCGCCGGCTTCGATACACATGCCTCGGTGGGCACCGGCCGCACCTGGTCGTTTTTTTCCCCCGACGTCACGCCGGCGCAGATGCAATGGCTGCGGCCACTGCTGCGGCGCGAATGGCCGGCCTACGAGGTGCATTTTCCCACCTACAGCCGGGTGATCGCGACGCCGGTCTGCACCCTCTCCGGTCAGGCGCTCGGCGCCGCGCTGGCCGGGCTGACCCACTCGGCCGACATCGCCGAGGTGGCGCCCGACCGGCTGACGCTGGCCGATGGCAGCGCGATCCACGCGGGCGTTGTGCTGGACGGGCGCGGCGCCAGGCCGTCGCGGGCATTCCGCTGCGGCTGGCAGAAATTCCTCGGCCAGGAACTCCGGCTGACCGCGCCGCACGGGCTGCGGCATCCGATCCTGATGGATGCCCGGGTCGAGCAGATCGATGGGTTCCGCTTCATCTACGTGCTGCCGTTCGGACCCGACCGGCTGCTGGTCGAGGACACCTGCTACAGCGACACGCCGGAGCTGTCCCTTCCGCGGGCGCGCAAGGAGATCGCCGCCTACGTCGCCGCCAATGGCTGGCACGTCGCCGAGCAACTTTCGGAAGAAACGGGCGTGCTGCCGGTGGTGCTGGACGGCGACATCGGTGCGTTCTGGTCCGAGGTGGGGCCGGTGCCGCCGCTCGGCATGCGGGCCGGGCTGTTCCATCCGGTCACCGGCTACTCGCTGCCTTCGGCGGTGGCGCTGGCCGACGCGATGGCCGCGGCGCTGCCGGCGCGGCCGGCGGTGCTGCGCGGCATGATCGAGGCGCGTGCCCGTGCCACCTGGCAGGCGCAGGGCTTCTACCGCATCCTCAACCGCATGCTGTTCCTGGCCGGCAGCTCGGACCAGCGCTGGCGCGTGTTCGCCCGTTTCTTCGCCCTACGGCGGCCGCTGATCGAGCGGTTCTTCGCCGGCCGCAGCACCACGCTCGACCGCATGCGGCTGGTCAGCGGCCGGCCGCCGGTGCCGTTCTTCCAGGCCTTGCGCTGCCTCCCCGCGTCCGGCCGGGGCGAGCTGATCGCGCCGCGCCGGCGGCACCCGCAGCTACGGACCGGGACGGGGCTGCTCAGCCCTGGGGCGCAGGCGGACGGTTGAGCCGCAACTGGGCGCGCAACCTGGCGAGCGGCGGCGCGTAGAGGAAGCCGAACGAGACCGCCCCTTCCCGGGTGTGCACTGCGTGGTGCAGGTGGTGGGCGGCCACCAGGTGCGCCACGTAGCTTCCCTCGCGGGGGCTGAACGGCGGCGGCAGGCGCTTGTGCACCAGCACCTCATGCATGGTGAAATACCCCACGCCGTAGCAGGTCATGCCGATGGCCACCGCGGTCACATGCGGCACCACCTGGCCAAGCGCGAACAGCGCCACCGAAATCAGCGAAAACACCAGCACATACCGGTCGTTGCGCTCGAACCGTCCGGTGCGGGGGCGGTGGTGCGATTCATGCCAGCCCCAGCCCGGACCGTGCATCAACCAGCGGTGGAGCGCCCAGGCGGCGACCTCCATGCCGACGAAGGCGGTCGCGGCGAGCGCGATGTTGATGAGCGCGTTCATGGCCTGGCCTCGTGGCGGTGATGGCGGTGCATGGAATGGCGATCCGGTGCGGAAGCAGCGGAGACGTGCAGCCGGCCGCCGGCGGCGTCAAGGTGTCGTGCGCCGCATCAGGCGGCAACCGACGCCGCGCGCGCGATCGCGTCCGCGATGATGTCGGCGGCCCGCGCCGCGCCGCCGGCCAGCGCCACCTGGCCCTGCAGCATTGCGGCGGCCTGGCGGTAGGCGGGATCGTCGAGCACCGCCGCCAGCGCCGCGCGCAGGCGGCGGGCGCGCAGGGGCCGTCCATGCACGGCGATGCCCGCCCCGGCACGGACCACGCGGGCGGCGATCGCCGCCTGCTCGAAGGCCAGCGGCACCAGCACCGCCGGCACGCCGGCCGCCAGCGCGTCCATCACCGTGTTCATGCCGCCATGGCCGACCAGCGCGGCGGCCCCCGCCAGCACCTCCGCCTGCGGCACGAAGTCGCGCACGGCCGGCCGGCCCGGAAGGGTGGCGGCGGCGTGATCGGCCAGCCGGCCGCCATGGGCAATCAGCAGATCCGCCTCGCAGGCCTGCGCCGCGCGGGCGATGTCGCGGAACAGGCCGGCCCGGTGCCCCTGCAACGTGCCGAGCGAGGCGAACACCAGCCGCCGCGGCGTCGCCTCGGGCGGCGGCGGCGCCAGCCGGAGCGGCCCGACATAATGGAACCCGGCCGGCAGGGCGGCGCGCGGGAAGTCCAGCCCCGGCACCAGCTGGCTGAGCTGGGCCAGCGGGGAAAACGTGTCGTCGAGGTCGCGCATGGAAAGCCCGTGCGCCGCCGCCCAGTCGGCGATCACCCGCGACAGCGGACGCATGAACAGGTCGTGCACCCGCCAGCCGGCGCGGTTGCGGTTGCGCCCGGCCAGCCCCGGGCGCCACTCCCAGGCGGTAAAGGGGGGCGGCACGCCGTCCTCGCGGTTGACCGCCAGCGCGTTGGCGACGGTGATCCAGGGCAGGCCGCGCGCCGCCGCCGCCAGCGCGCCGGCCGGCTCCAGCTGGTCCACCACCAACGCCGTCGCGCCGAGCCGGTCCAGCACCGCCGGCAGCACCCGCAGCAGCGAAGCGGTGCGCTGCGCGGTCAGCCGCACCGGCGGGATCGGCGAGAACGGCACCGGGCCGGGCGGCGGCAGTTCCAGGCGCAGGGTCGCGACGCCGGCGGGCGCCACTGGCGGCGCGCCGGTGTGCAGCAGGGTTGCCCGGTGACCCCGTCCGCACAGCGCCGCGGCGATCGCCAGCATCGGATTGATGTGCCCCGCGTAGGGCGGCGCGAGGAGGACAAGATGCGCCATGTGCCGACGCTTCAACGGCGGCGCGGCAGGGCGGCGGGCGGCGGGTGCATTCTGCTCTCCATGGCGGCGGCCCTGGCATTAGGGCGGTGCGTCCGGCCATGCAAGGCACGGTGGACGCTGCCGGGCCGGCGCGACGGGCCGGAAATTTCTTGCCGCTGGCCCGGGTTCGGGCCGAAGTTCCGCTTGCGTGTGGCAAACTCCGGCGCAGACTGTATATTCATAATTTCACGCCGATCGTTCGGATAATTGGGGAGGTCGTGATCTGGCTCAACATGCTGCGCCGGAGAGTGGCGCCCGGGCGGTAGCGATCCGCAACCAGGATCGTGCGGCACCCATGCGCAGGCGTGCCCGTCTGCTGGCCGGCTGCCGCCGCATGGCCGTGGCAGCCCTGCTGGCCGGGGTGGCTCATCCAGCCCTGGCCCAGCTGCCGCCGGCCGCCGGCGCCGGGGAGGCCAGAATTCCGGTCACCGCCGCCGCCGTCATCCGCCAGGACGTGCCGATCCTGCTGCGCAATATCGGCGCGGTGCAGGCATTCCAGGCGGTGGTCGTGCGCTCCCGCGTGGACGGCACGCTGGAGCAGGTGTTCTTCACCGAGGGCCAGGAAGTGAAGCGCGGCGACCGGCTGGCGCTGATCGACCCGCGCCCCTACGCCGCCGCCCTGGCCCAGGCCAAGGCCAAGAAGACCTATGACATTGTCCTGCTGGAGAACGCCAAACGCGACCTGGCGCGCACCCAGTCGCTGGTCCGCAACGACTTCGCCTCGCACCAGCAGCTCGATACCCAGACCGCGGCGGTGGGCGAAGGTGCTGCCACCCTGGTCGCCGATGACGCCGCCATCGCGGCGGCGCAGCTCAACCTCGATTTCTGCACCATCACCGCGCCGCTCGACGGACGGGTCGGGCTGCGCCTGGTGGATGCGGGGAATTTCATCCGCGCCAGCGATGCGACCGCGCCGGGCATCGTCACCATCGCGCAGATCCACCCGATCGCGGTGGTCCATACCCTGCCGCAGGACGCGCTGCCGCGCATCCACGAAGCGATGGCCCGCTCCAGGCTGACCGTGTTCGCCTATACGCCCGATGACGGCACGCTGCTGGGCACCGGGGCGTTGCTGACCACCGACAATGCGATCGACCCGATGACCGGCACGATCAGGCTGAAGGCGGTGTTCCCCAACCAGGACGACCGGCTGTGGCCCGGGCAGTTCGTCAATGTCAGGCTGCAACTGGGCGTGCACCGCAACGCGCTGACGGTGCCCTCGGTGGCGGTGCAGCGCAGCCAGTCCAATCTTTATGTGTTCGTGGTCAAACCCGATTCGACGGTCGCCGTGCAGCCGGTGGAGATCGGCCAGGATGACGGCCGGACGGCGGAGATCACCAGAGGGCTGGACGACGGCGCGCAGGTGGTCGTCAACGGCATGTCCCGGCTGCAGCACGGCTCCGCCGTCGCGGTGGCCGCGCCCCGGCCGGCCGGCTGATCGCGGATCGATGAGGCAGCACGGCGCATGAGCATCTCCACCCCCTTCATCCGCCGCCCCATCGGCACCTCGCTGCTGATGGCGGCGATCCTGCTGGTGGGCATCGCCGCCTATCCGCTGCTGCCGGTGGCGCCGCTGCCACGGGTGGAGTTCCCCACCATCAACGTGCAGGCCAAATTCCCCGGCGCCAGCCCCGACACCATGGCCACCGCGGTGGCGCAGCCGCTGGAGCGGCAGTTCGCGCAGATCCCCGGCGTCGCGCAGATGACCTCGGTGTCGGTGCTGGGCCTGAGTTCGATCACCATCCAGTTCGACCTCAACCGGCAGATCGATGCCGCCGCGCTCGACGTGCAGGCGATGCTGACCGCGGCGCAGGGCGCGCTGCCCAAGGCCCTGCCGCAGCCGCCCACCTTCTGGAAGGTGAACCCGTCGGACAGTCCGATCGTGATCTACGCGGTGCAGTCCGACCAGTTGCCGATGATCGAGGTCGATGACTACGCCGACAATATCCTGGCCCAGCAGATCAGCCAGATATCCGGCGTGTCGCAGGTGTTCATCGGCGGCGAGCGCAAACGCGCGGTGCGGGTGCAGATCGACCCCGCCCGCCTCGCCGCCATGGGGCTGACGCTGGAGGATGCCAGGCAGTCGCTGCAGAATTCGACCGTGAACGCGCCCAAGGGCACGGTGGACGGCGAGCGGCGCAGCTTCACCATCTATGCCAACGACCAGCTGACCCACGCCGCCGACTACAACGATCTGGTGATCGCCTACCGCAACGGCGCGCCGGTGCGGGTACGCGATATCGGCCGCGCGGTGGACGCGGCCGAGAACGTGCTGCAATCCGGCTTTCAGAACAACCGGCCGGCGGTGGTGCTGGTCATCTTCAAGCAGCCCAATGCCAACGTCATCGACACCGTCGAGCGCATCCGCGCCGCCATGCCGCGGCTGCTCGCCGCCATTCCGCCGGCGGTGAAGGTGACCGAGGTGATGGACCGCACGCAGACCATCCGCGCCTCGGTCAGCGAGGTGCAGTTCACCCTGACGCTGTCGATCGCGCTGGTGGTGATGGTGATCTTCGTGTTCCTGCGCAATCTGTGGGCCACCATCATCCCCAGCGTGACGGTGCCGATCGCCCTGGTCGGCACCTTCGCGGTCATGTACCTGCTGGACTACAGCCTCGACAACCTGTCGCTGATGGCGCTGACCATCGCGGTCGGCTTCGTGGTCGACGACGCCATCGTGATGCTGGAGAACATCTTCCGCCACATCGAGGCGGGCATGCCGCCGATGGATGCCGCCATCAAGGGCGCCGGCGAGATCGGCTTCACCATCGTTTCCATCAGTGCCTCGCTGATCGCGGTGTTCATCCCGCTGCTGCTGATGAGCGGCATCGTCGGCCGGCTGTTCCGCGAATTCGCCATGACGGTCAGCATCGCCGTGGTGGTCTCGGCGATCGTGTCGCTGACGCTGACGCCGATGATGTGCGCGCGCTTCCTGCACCACGATCGCGCCGCGCACGGCCTGGTGTACCGCACGGTCGAACGGCTGTTCGAAATGCTGCTCGGCGGCTACCGGCGCACGCTCGACATCGCGCTGACGCACCACTTCATCACGCTGCTGACCTTCCTGGCGACGGTGTCGCTGACGATCTACCTCTATGCCGTCATCCCCAAGGGCTTCTTCCCCGAGCAGGATAACGGCCTGCTGATCGGCATTTCCGAGGCCGCGCAGGATGTTTCGTTCAACGAAATGGTGCGGCTCAACCGGAAGGTCGGCGCGGTGCTGCTGGCCGACCCCGACATCGCCGGCTATTCCAGCTTCGTGGGCGCCGGCTCCGGCGGGCAGACCGCCAACAATGCCCGCTATTTCATTACGCTGAAGCCGTTCGCGGAACGGCATGCCAGTGCTCAGCGCGTGATCGCCCGGCTGCGACCGGCGCTGGCACAGGTCGAGGGGGCGCAGCTTTTCCTGCAGGCGGCGCAGGATGTGCGGGTGGGCGGCCGGCCGTCCAAGACCCTCTACCAGTTCACCCTGCAGGATGCCGACGCCGCCGAGCTGTATGCCTGGTCGCCGAAGATCTTTGAGAAGCTGCTCGCCCTGCCCGGCCTGCGCGACGTGGCGACCGACCAGCAGAACAACGGCACGACCGCGGTGCTCACCATCGACCGCGACGCCGCCGCGCGCTTCGGCATCCAGCCGCAGGCGATCGACGACACGCTGTACGACGCGCTCGGCCAGCGGCAGGTGACGCAGTATTTCACCCAGGTGAACACCTACAAGCTGATCATGGAGGTGCTGCCGGAGCAGCAGAAGGACCTGGCGGTGCTCGACAAGCTGTTCATCCGCTCCGGCACCGGCCAGGCGGTGCCGCTTTCCACCTTCGTCAAGGTCGATGCCACCCGGACCGGGCCATTGTCGGTCAACCACCAGAGCCAGTTCCCGGCGGTGACGATCTCGTTCAACCTTGCCCGGGGGGTGGCGATCGGCCAGGCGGTGGATGCGATCACCGCGGCGATGCGCGATCTGCAAACCCCGATCACGCTGAACGGCAGTTTCCAGGGCACCGCGCAGGCGTTTCAGGCCTCGCTGGCCAGTCAGCCCTACCTGATCGCGGCGGCGCTGCTGACCGTCTACATCATCCTGGGCATCCTGTACGAAAGCTACATCCTGCCGCTGACCATCCTGTCCACCCTGCCCTCCGCCGGCGTGGGCGCGCTGCTGATCCTGATGGCGGCGGGCTACGAGCTTTCGGTGATTGCACTGATCGGCATCATTCTGCTGATCGGCATCGTCAAGAAGAACGGCATCATGATGGTGGACTTCGCCATCAACGCCGAACGGCGCGACGGGGCGGCACCGTTCGACGCGATCCGGCAGGCCTGTCTGCTGCGCTTCCGGCCGATCCTGATGACCACCATGGCCGCCCTGCTGTCGGGCCTGCCGCTGATGATCGGCACCGGCGCGGGGTCGGAACTGCGCCGGCCGCTCGGCTTTGCCATGGTCGGCGGGCTGGCGCTCAGCCAGGTGCTGACGCTCTACACCACGCCGGTGATTTATCTGTACCTTGAACGCCTGCAACGCCGTCTGGCGCCGCAGCGCAGCCGGCGGTTGCCGTCGCTGGCGGAGAAGATGGAAGCCACGGCTGATCAGGCCAACGCCCCGATCGGTCAGATCGTATAGGCGAACGCCTCATAGGACAGATCGCTGAGGATCTGGTCCATGGTGCGCGACGGCTCGTCCGGCGTCGCCGTGCGGATCACCCGCGCCGGCACGCCGGCCACCGTGGTGTGCGCCGGCACCGGCCGCAGCACCACCGAGCCGGCGGCGATGCGGGCATTCTCGCCCACCTCGATATTGCCGAGGATTTTTGCCCCGGCGCCGATCATGGCGCCGCGGCGCACCTTCGGGTGACGGTCGCCCGCTTCCTTGCCGGTGCCGCCGAGGGTCACGTCCTGCAGCATCGACACATCGTCCTCGATCACCGCGGTCTCGCCCACCACCAGGCCGGTGGCATGATCGAGGAACAGGCCACGGCCGAGTTGCGCCGCCGGATGGATGTCGGTCTGGAACACTTCCGAGGAGCGGCTCTGCAGGAACAGGGCAAAGTCGCGGTTGCCGCTGCGCCACAGCCAATGGGTCAGCCGGTGCGCCTGAATGGCATGGAAGCCCTTGAAATACAGGAACGGCTCGATGAACCGCTCGCAGGCCGGGTCGCGCTCATACACCGCCGTGATGTCGGCCCGCAGCGCCATCGAGATTTCCGGTTCGGCCTCCAGCGCCTGGTGGAAGGCGCGGATGATCAGCGGCAGCGAGATCACGTCGTTCTTCAGCCGCGCGCCGACCCGGTGGAACACCGCCGACTCGAAGGTTGGCTGGTTGATGATCGAGTCGAGAAACAGCGGCGCCAGCATCGGCGCGCGGTCGTACGCCTCCTCCGCCTCGCGCCGCAGCCGCGCCCACATCGCGTCGGTGAACAGCCGCACGTCGTCGTCATCGCGCGACACGACAGTCAGATGGCCCAGCTGCGGTCGCGGCATGTCCGGTTTCCCTGCGTTTCGCATTCCCCGGCCGTCGGCCGGGAGGCGCTTAGCCAGCCGCCGGCCGGGCGGAGCGGATCCGCTGAAGCGCGGCGGCAAGAGCGTCGATATCGGCATGCGTGTTGTAGAGCGCAAGGGAGGCCCGGACCGACCCCTCCACGCCGAAGCGGCGCAGAATGGGCTGGGCGCAGTGATGACCGGCGCGCACGGCGATGCCCTCGGCATCGAGCAGCCGGCCGACATCCTCGGTGGGCACGCCGTCCAGCACGAACGACAGCACCCCCGCCTTGTCGCGGGCGCGGCCGAGCAGGCGCAACCCCGGGATGGCATCGAGCAGCCGGGTCGCGTGCACCAGCAGGTCGTGCTCGTGCCGGGCGATGGCTTCCAGCCCGATCTTCCGCACGTAGTCCAGCGCCGCGCCGAGACCGACCGCATCGGCGATGTTGCCGGTGCCGGCCTCGAAACGGGCCGGCGGGGCGTGGTATTCGGTGTGCTCGAAGGTCACGTCGCGGATCATGTTGCCGGCGCCCTGCCAGGGCGGGCTTTCCTCCAGCACGGCGCGCTTGCCGTAAACAGCGCCGATGCCGGTCGGGCCGAACAGCTTGTGGCCGGAAAAGACGAACCAGTCGCAATCCAGCGCCTGCACGTCAGTAACCATATGCGGCACCGACTGCGCCCCGTCCAGCAGCACCCGTGCGCCGGCATGGTGCGCCATTTCGATCATCGTGCGCGCCGGGGTGATGGTGCCGAGCGCGTTCGAAACCTGGGTGAACGCCACCAGTCCGGTGCGCGGCCCCAGCAGGGCGCCGTATTCCTCCAGGATCACCTGGCCGTCATCGTCCACCGGGGCGACGCGCAGCCGCGCCCCGACCTGTTCGGCCAGCATCTGCCAGGGCACGATGTTGGCGTGGTGCTCCAGCCAGGAGATGACGATCTCGTCGCCCGGGCCGATGAAGCGTTTGCCCCAGGATTGTGCCACCAGGTTGATGCCCTCGGTGGTGCCGCGCACGAACACGATTTCCTCGGCCGAGCCGGCGTTGAGGAAGCGGCGCACCGACTCGCGCGCCGCCTCGTAGGCGTCGGTCGCCCGCGCCGCGAGGGCATGCGCGCCGCGGTGGATGTTGGAGTTCTCGTGTTCGTAGAAATACGCCAGCCGGTCGATGACCGCCCGCGGCTTCTGGGTGGTGGCGCCGTTGTCGAGCCAGATCAACGGCTTGCCATGCACGCGCTCGGCGAGCAGGGGGAAGTCCCGCCGCACCGCCGGCACGTCGCAGCCGGTGGGCGCGGCGAAGCCCGGCACCGCGGCATCGGGCCGGCCGGCCCGCGCTTCCCCGAGGAAGTAGGGCAGCCCGCCCGGCAGTTGCGGCAGCATCGTGCGCGCCTGGGCCGGGGAGGTGGCGAGCAGCGCCAGCAACGCGGCTTCGTTCGGGATGCCGGTGCCAAGCGCCGGCATGCCGGGCATCGGCACCGCAGCCGGGATGCTCGGCAGCACGCCCGCCGGGGTCAGCCCAGATTGGGGCCCTGACTCGAGTCCCGACGGCAGGCCGGGCGCGAGCCCGGCCACCGGCGCGCCCGGCAGGGCACGGAAGAACGCGTTCGCCAGCCGGCTGATCGCTTCCAGATCGCCGGCATCGGGAAAAGCGAACTCAGCCATAGGTGTGGTAGTGCGTGACATCGACATTCTCGAGCACGCCAAGCGCGTCCTCGGTCAGTACCGCCAGCGAGCAGTACAGCGAAACCAGGTATGAGGCGATCGCCTTGCGGTTGATGCCCATGAAGCGCACCGAAAGGCCGATGCTCTGCTCGCCCGGCAGGTTGGGCTGGTACAGCCCCACCACGCCCTGCCGCGCCTCGCCGGTGCGCAGCAACAGGATGCTGGTGCGGCCGTCGCGCAGCGGAACCTTGTCGGAGGGGATCAGCGGCAGGCCGCGCCAGGTCAGGAACGGCGAGCCATACAGGGTGACCGTGGGCGGCGGCACGCCGCGGCGGGTGCACTCGCGGCCAAAGGCGGCGATGGCGGCCGGATGGGCGAGGAAGAAGGCCGGCTCCTTCCACACGCGCGAGATCAGCTCGTCGAGGTCGTCCGGCGTCGGCGGACCCGTCCGGGTGGACAACCGCTGCGCCGGGGCGGCGTTGGTCAGCAGGCCGTATTCGGCGTTGTTGATCAGTTCGCTTTCCTGCCGCTCCTTGATCGCCTCGATGGTCAGGCGGAGCTGCTGGGCGATCTGGTTGTGCGGCACGCTGTAAAGGTCGGAGATGCGGGTGTGGATGTCGACCACGGTGGTGACCGCGTTCAGCATGTACTCGCGCGGCTTTTCCTCATAATCCACGAAGGTCTCGGGCAGATCGCGTTCGTCGCGGGCCGAGCAGTCGACCGTGACCGTGCTGGCGTCCCTGACCCGGTTGAGCCGGAACATACCGGCCTCGACCGGCACCGATTGCAGGCAGTGCAGTGCACCAGCCAGCGCGGCGTAAGGCTGCCCATCTGCGGCACGGGGTTGGTGGCGTTCGCCAGTTACCGTGCCGCCGCGTCGCCCAGGGCCGTGGCGAGCAGAATGTCGTCGTTCATCGGTCGCAGCCGCGTTGTTGGCGCGTCGTTCGTGCGGTGGGCGGCACCATCCGCCGCCGTCCCCCCCCACCGGCAAGCGCCCCGCTGCCCCGGCGGTCGCTTTCCTTCGCTATGATGGACGGAGTTCTGTTGCAGCGACCGGAGGCGCCCGATCAGCGGCTCAGAACGCGGGAAGCGGCAGGCACGCCTTCGCAAACCCTCAGTAGCGGCGCAGCAGCGCCACCAGCCGGCCCTGCACCTTGACCCGGTCGGCCGGGACGATGCGCGTTTCGAACGCCGGGTTGGCCGGTTCCAGCGCGATCGAATTGCCGCGCCGGCGCAGCCGCTTCAACGTCACCTCAGTGTCATCCACCAGCGCCACCACGATCTGGCCGGTCTCCGCCGTCTCACCCTTGCGGATGATCACGGTGTCGCCGTCCAGGATGCCGGCATCGATCATCGACTCGCCGGCAACCTCCAGCGCGAAATGCTCGCCGCTGCCCAGGATCGCCATCGGCACCTCGATATGGGTGCCATTGTCGCGCAACGCCTCGATCGGCAGGCCGGCGGCAATCCGGCCGTACAGCGGCAACTGCACGGCGCCCGCCTCGTTGGCCGACCGCACGCCCTGCAGCCGCGCCGTGAAGTCGCCACGGATCACGTTGGGCGCGAAGCCGGCAGGGGGCGAGAAGCCGGCGGGGGGTGACACGCTGGCGGGGGCAGCCAGGCCACCCGCCCCGGCCGGCGGCGCTTCCACCGCGCCGCGCGGCGCGCCGGTGTCGGGCAGGCGCACCACCTCCAGCGCCCGCGCCCGGTGGTGGCGGCGGCGCAGGAAGCCCCGCTCCTCCAGCGCCGAGATCAGGCGGTGGATGCCCGATTTCGACTTGAGCTGCAGCGCTTCCTTCATTTCCTCGAAGCTGGGCGAGAAGCCGGTGCTCTTGAGATGCCGGTCGATGAAGATCAGCAGCTCGTGCTGCTTGCGGGTCAGCATGCGGGGCACTCCGAACCAGGGGCGTCCACGCCCGGGCGGGGCGGAACAAACCGGCAACCAGGCAAACGTTCTATATAAGTTCCGATGACCGCGTCAAGCGCGGCAGCATGACGAAACAGCCAAAAAATCAGCCATGCCGAACCCGCTGCTACAGGCCGAGCGTATCCAGACGAATGATCGGCACGGTGGCGCCCGCCGGCAAGGCCGGTGCATAGGGCGGTCGCAGAATCAGCGCGCCGGCCTGCGCCAGCACACGCAGCATGGCCGAATCCTGGCGCGGGAAGGCGGTCGCCACCAGCACCCCATCGGCGCGCACCGCCAGCGTGGCGCGCAGGTGGTCGGCCCGGCCGTCATTCGCCGCCAGCGGAGTCCCGAGCACGGCCTGCACCACCGGCGGGGCTTCGCCGGGCAGGCCGGACAGCCGCTCGATCGCCGGCAGCAGGAAAACGATGCCGCAGATCAGCGATGACACCGGGTTGCCGGGCAGCCCCAGCATCGGCACCTCGCCCAGCCGGCCATGGATCAGCGGCTTGCCCGGGCGCATCGCCACCGTCCAGAAATCCACCTGCAGGCCGCGCCCGGCCAGCGCCGGCCGCACCAGGTCGTGCTCGCCGGCACTGGCGCCGCCGGTGGTCACCAGCATGTCCATGCCGCGCACCGCATCGGCGACCGCCGCCAGCCTGGCAAGGTCATCCGGCGCGACAGGCAGCACCACCGGCGCGCCGCCGCAGGCCCGCACCAGGGCCGCCAGCGCGTGCGCATTGGAACCGACGATGCCGCCGGGCGGCAGCTTCTCGCCGGGAAGCACGATCTCATCGCCGGTCGCCAGGATGGCCACGCGCGGCCGGCAATGCACCGCCACCCAGGGATGGTTGCCGGCCGCCAGCAGACCGATATCCCGCGAATTCAGCCGCTTGCCGGCCGACACCAGGAGGTCGCCCTGGGCAAAATCCTGCCCGGCGGGGCGGACCCAGCGTCCCTGCGTCACCGCCTCCTTCACGGTCACGCGCGCCTCGGAACAGTCGGCATCCTCCTGCAGTAGCACCGCATCCGCGCCATCCGGCATGACACTGCCGGTGAAGATGCGCAGCGCCTCGCCGGCACCGAGCCGGCCCGCCCAGGGATGCCCCGCCGGCGCGCTGCCCACCACGGCCAGGGCCGCGCCGAGGCCGCCATCGGCGGCACGAAGCGCATAACCATCCATCGCCGAAACATCGCGCGGCGGCTGAGTCAGCCGGGCCGCCAGCGCGGCGGCGGTCACCCGGCCCCAGGCATCGGCCAGCGGCACCACCTCCGCGGCGGTGGGGCGCAGCGGGGCCAGGATGCGGGCGCGCGCTTCCTCAAGGCCGATCATGCCGGTGCTAGTCCTGCCGGAACGCGCCGGAAGCGCCGCCCGACTTGGCGACCACCCGCAGCGCCTCGATGCGCATGCCGCGATCCACCGCCTTGCACATGTCGTAGACCGTCAGCGCCGCGACCGAAACCGCGGTCAGCGCCTCCATCTCCACCCCGGTGCGGCCGGTGGTCTTCACCGTCGCCTCGATCGCCACCGCGTCCTCGCCCTCCGGCGCAAGTTCCACCCGCACCGAGGTCAGCGCCAGCGGATGGCAGAGCGGGATCAGGTCGGTGGTGCGCTTGGCGCCCATGATGCCAGCCAGCCGGGCGACGCCGAGCACGTCCCCCTTGGCGGTGCTGCCGGCGCGGATCATGGCCAGGGTCTCCGGCCGCATCACCACCCGCGCCCGCGCGGTGGCGGCGCGCTCGGTCGCCGGCTTGCCGCCGACATCGACCATGGCGGCGTGGCCCGATGCGTCGAAATGGGTGAAGCCGCCGCTCACCCTGCACTTCCAGGAGGGGCGCTTCCGGTTCCAAGCAGCGCCCTGGTGGCCGCGGTCACGTCGTCCTGGCGCATCAGGCTCTCGCCCACCAGGAAGGCGCCGACGCCCACGGCGGCGAGGCGGCGCAGATCGTCATGCGTGCGCAATCCGCTCTCGGCGATCAGGAAGCGGTCCGGCGGCACATGCGGCGCCAAGTCCTCGGTTACCGAAAGATCGGTGCGCAAGGTCTTGAGATTGCGGTTGTTGATGCCGATAAGCTTGGTCTGAAGCCCGAGCGCGCGGTCCAGTTCGCGGCGGTCGTGCACCTCGGCCAGCACGTCCATGTCGAGGTGGCGGGCGATGCCTTCCAGCTCGACCGCCTGCGCATCGGTCAGGGCGGCGAGGATCAGCAGGATGCAATCCGCCCCCAGCGCCCGGCTCTCGTAGACCTGCCAGGGATCGAGCACGAAATCCTTGCGCAGCACCGGCAGCGGCACCGCGGCGCGGGCGGCCTGGAGGTCTTCCGGGCGGCCCTGGAAGAACGGCGCGTCGGTCAGCACCGACAGGCAGGTGGCGCCGCCGTCACGATAGGCGCGGGCCAGACCCGGCGGGTCGAAATGCGGCCGGATCAGCCCGCCCGAGGGCGAGGCTTTCTTGATTTCGGCGATCAGCCCGAACCGGCCCTGCGCCGCCGCCGCCATCAACGCGGCGCCGAAACCGCGCGGCGGCGGCTTCGCGGCGGCGGCGGCGCGGGCGCGGATGGCCTCCAGGCTGGTCAGCGCCTTGCGCCGCTCCACCTCGGCGCGGGTCTCGATGCAGATCCGCCGCAGCGCGTCGCTGTCGGTCGCGGGGGCGGTGGTGGTCGGTGGTAACGTCATGCAGTCTCCCGTCGCAGCGTCTCCAGCGCCGCCAGCGCCGCGCCCCCATCGAGCGAGGCGGCGGCCAGTGCGACGCCCTCGCGCAGTTCGTCCGTCCGGCCGGCCACGATGAGGCCCGCCGCGGCGTTCAGCAGCACCGTATCGCGATATGGTCCCGCCGCGCCGCGCAGCAACGCGCCGAGGGCAGCGGCGTTCACCACCGCATCGCCGCCGCGGATGGCGGCGATCGGCGCGCGCGGCAGGCCGGCTTCCTCCGGGGTGAGGATGAACGCGCGGATGTGACCGTCGCGCAGTTCCACCACCCGGTTCTCGCCGGCGACGGTCAGTTCATCCAGCCCCTGGCCGTGCACCAGCCAGCAGCATTGGGTGCCCAGCGAGGCCAGCGTCTCGACCATCGGCCGCGCCCAGGCCGGGTCGAACACGCCGGTGAGCTGGCGCCGCACCTCGGCCGGGTTGGCCAGCGGACCCAGCAGGTTGAAGATGGTGCGGGTGCCCAGCTCGACCCGCGCCCCGGCGGCGTGGCGCAGCGCGGCATGGTGGCGCGGGGCGAACAGGAAGGCGCAATGGGCGGTGCGCAGGATGCCGGCCAGGCGCTCCAGCGGCACGTCCACGTTCACCCCCAGCTCGGCCAGCACGTCGGCCCCGCCGGTGCGCGAGGAAAGCGCCCGGTTGCCGTGCTTGGCCACCGGCACTTCCAGCCCGGCCAGCACGAAGGTGACGGCGGTGGAGACGTTCAGCGTGCCGGCGTTGTCGCCGCCGGTGCCGCAGACATCGATCGCGCCGGGTGGCGCCTCCACCCGCGTCATGCGGGCGCGCATGGCGCGCACCGCGCCGGTGATCTCCGCCACCGTCTCGCCGCGCACCCGCATGGCCATGAGCAGGCCGGCGATCTGCGCCGGCGTCGCCTCGCCCGACATGATGATGCCGAACGCGGCCTCGGACTCGTCGGCCGAGAGCGCCTCGCCCACGGCGAGGCGGGCGAGCACCGATTTGAGGGTAATGGTCACGGAAACTCCGCTGCTTCAGGCGGCGCGGGAAGCGGCGGGCGGGTTGCTGCCGCGGGCGATCGCCAGGAAATTGCCGAGGATGCGATGGCCGTTCTGGCTGGCGATGCTCTCGGGGTGGAACTGCACGCCGAACACCGGGAAGCTGCGATGGCGCAGCCCCATGATCAGCCCGTCGGCAGTGCGGGCGGTTTCCGCCAGCACCGGCGGCAGGGTTTCCCGCCGCACCACCAGGCTGTGGTAACGGGTGGCGTCGAACGGGCTGGGCACGGCCGAGAAGATGTCGGTGCCGTCATGCAGCACCGGCGTGACCTTGCCGTGCATGGGCACCGGCGCGCGCACCACCTCGCCGCCGAAGGCCTGGCCGATCGCCTGGTGGCCGAGGCAGACGCCGAGAATCGGAATGCGGCCGGCGGCGGCGGCGATCAGGTCGAGGCAGATGCCGGCCTCGTTGGGCGTGCACGGGCCCGGCGAGAGCACGATCGCCTCGGGGGCGAGCGCCAGCGCCGCCTCCACGCTCAGCGCATCGTTGCGGCGCACGTCGCACTGCGCCCCCACGTCGCCCAGGAAATGCACGAGATTGAACGTGAAGCTGTCGTAGTTGTCGATCAACAGGATCATGACATCATCCTGCGCGGCGGTGGCGGGCCGGTCAAACGCCTGACAGCCGAACGCGGCGCGCTTCCGCCGCGGCAGCGGCGGTCAAGGCAGCGGCGTTCGAGTGGGCGGCATTCGAGGCGGCGGCCCGTGCCCCGCGCGGTGCCCGGGCGTGCGTTAACTGATCCGCGTTCCATCGCATGGGCGCGGCTTTCGCAGAAGCGGAAAAATCGGGGCGCACTGTGACGTCAATACAACAGTGCGTGGCAGAACAGACACGAGTCGGGGTGAATTGATTTGACGCTGCCGCCTTCGCTGCGGCATCCGATCCCCGGTTCCCCGATCGGTCGTCATCATGCCCCACCCGTCCCGCCGCTTTTCCCTCCTGGTCAGGAGCGCCTTGCTGCGCCCTGGCGTGGTGCTCGGCATCAGCATCGCCGCCGGCATCGCCGGGGTGGCGGCACCGGTGTGCCTGCGCAGCCAGCCTGCCGGGCCGGCGGCCACGCAGCCCCGCCCCGAGGCGGTGCGGCCGGAGGCCGGCGCGACGGTGCCGGGGAACGCCATGCCCGCACCCGTGCCCCTCCCCGCCCGGCAGGTCGCCCAGGCGCGGCCGCCGGCCGGCGACGCCCGACCGGCCTGGCAGCGACTCGGCGTGCCGGCCGCCGCCGCCGACGGCCGGCCGACCATCGCCATCATGATCGACGACATGGGCCTCAACCATCTGCAGTCCGACCGCGCGGTGCGCATGCCGGCGCCGCTCACCCTGTCGTGGATGCCGTACGCGCCGGACGTGACCGAGCAGGCGGCGATCGGCGCGGCGCATGGGCACGAAACCATGCTGCACATGAACATGGAAGCGCTCGGCCGCACCGATCCCGGCCCCGATTCGCTGCGCACCTGGCTGCCGGCCGCAACCAACCTGGCCGCGCTGCGCCGCGCCCTCGACCGGGTGCCGGATGCCGTCGGGCTCAACCAGCACGAGGGCAGCGTCGCCTCGCTGTCGGTGCCGCTGATGGACATCGTGATGGGCGAGCTGAAGGCACGCAGCCTGCTGTTCGTGGACAGCCTGACCATCCCGCACAGCGTGGCGCTGCGCCGCGCCGAGGCGGCCGGCGTTGCCGCGCTGGGGCGCGACGTGTTCCTCGACAACTCGCCCGATCCGCACGCCATCCGCACCCAGCTCGCCGAGGTGGAGGCGATCGCCCGCGGCCACGGCCACGTGATCGCCATCGGCCACCCGCGCCAGACCACGATGGACGTGCTGGCCGCCTACCTGCCCACGGTGGCGGCGCGCGGGTTCGTGCTGTGGCCGGTCAGCGCCACGGTGGCGGCGGCGAAGAACCTGCAGGTCGCGCAACGGCCGGCCGCACCGTAGCTCAACCGCAGCTCAGTCGTCGTTCAGCCAGCCCTTGCTGAGGGCGTAGCGCACCACCTCGACCCGGCTGCGGAAGCCGAGCTTGGCCATGCCGCGGGCCTTATAGGTATCGACGGTCTTGACGCCGATGCGCAGGCGGGCGGCGATGGTCTTGTTGCTGTGCCCGGCCGAGGTCAGGCGCAGCACCTCGATTTCGCGCTCGCTGAGCTCGGCCGTGCCGGGCGGGGCGCTCTCCGCCGCCTTGTGCGGCCCCGCCCCGACCACGCGCGCGGCGATGGCGGGATCGAGGTAGATGCCGCCCGCCGCCACCGCGTGGATCGCCCGCAGCAGTTCCTCGGCGGCTGAACGCTTGAGCACGTAGCCAACCGCGCCGATCTCCAGCAACTGGCGCAGATAGGCGCCGTCCTCATGCACGGTCAGTGCCAGCACCCGGCATTGCGGGCAGTCCGCCCGCAACTGGCGGGCCACATCCACCCCGTTCATCCCCGGCATCGACAGGTCGAGCACCGCCACGTCCGGCCGCAGCTCCAGCGCCATGCGCAACGCGGTGCGGCCGTCGCGGGCCTCCCCCACCACCTCCAGCGCGGGGTCGCCGGCAACCAGCGCGCGCATGCCGGCGAGCACCACCGGATGGTCGTCGGCGAGAAACACCCGCAGCTTCGGCGCCGGGGTCGTGCTGGCGCTCATTTCGGTCCTTTGCATCAACAGGGCACCCGCCTGACCAGCGCGACGGCGCGGCGGCACGCGCCGCCGGTGGGCGGATGATGGACGGGAAGATAGAAACCTGCCGGAGCGAAGTCGATATCGGCGCCGGCCCGACTCGGCTGGGCGGCTGCGGATGGTCGGTCCGGTGTTTGCGGCGGCCCCCGCCGCAGGCGCGTAAGGCATTTGCTGGACGCATCCGTTCGATCGTCCATGAATTCCCGGTCTTCAGACCCGCGCAGCCACCAATTCCCTGACAGAGCAATCCGTTGTCCGGTATTTGATGGGCAGGCCGGCGCCATGTCCGCCAAATAACTGGCATTGAAGGTTAAGCACCGGACAAATATTCGAAAAAGCAAGCAATTGCCTTACATTTGGAAGCCGCCGTCCGGAAAGACACCTACATTCAGACTGTCAATTTCGGTGGACACCGGCAGACGTCAATGGCACATTACAAACAGTCAATGCGACCTAACAACGCATTGAAATCTTTAGCTAAAAGAGGCTGGACGAGGTCTCTTCACAGGAAACCACCCCGCGGCGCACCGGCGCTGCTTGCCGCGTCTGGTTGGCACGCTGCCGAACGACGCCGCCACGGAGTGCCTGGATGCCAGCCCGACCCCGGACAGACCGGGCAAAGTGCTGGGTATGGTGGAAACACCACGACAAGCCCCGCCGCGCGGGACGTGCGCGGCAACGACAGAATAACCCCGATGGAGGGTACTTAGATGGCATCTCTCTCTGGCCTGACTGACGCCGAAGCCCAGGAATTCCACGAGCAGTTCAAGACCACGTTCGGTGCGTTCGTCGGCGCCGCCGCCGTCGCGCATCTGCTCGTTTGGGTCTGGAAGCCCTGGTTCTGAAACCTAGGAGAACATGACAATGGCAAATCCGCAAGACGACTGGAAGATCTGGCTCGTTATCAACCCGGCCAAGGCGCTGGTTCCCATCTGGATTGCCGTGCTGGCAACCGTGGTGGTCATCCATGTCGCAGTCATCGGCGGCGGGAAGTACAACTTCCTCGCAGCCCCGGCAGCGGCGAAGTAGTCAGCGCTTCTGCCCACCTCTCGGTAGCGGGTCGGGGCAACCAGGGACGCACCTGATCCGGCACGCTGCCGGGTGACTGAGCCGAAGTCTGGCGTGGTACGTTGCCACGCAGTTACGGCCGCGCTGAACCGGCGCGGAAATCAACCAAACCCCCTAGGAGGGTCGTAAAATGGCATCCCTTTCTGGCCTGACCGAAGACCAAGCCAAGGAATTCCACGAGCAGTTCAAGACCACTTTCAGCGCGTTCGTGGCCGTCGCCGCGGTTGCGCATCTGCTGGTTCTCGCTTGGCGCCCGTGGTTCTGATCTAGGAGTATATGGTCATGGCAAATCCGCAAGACGACTGGAAGATCTGGCTCGTCATCAACCCGGCCCAGTGGCTGATCCCCATCTTTATTGCCGTGCTGGCAACCGCGGTGGTCATCCATGTCGCCGTCATCGGCGGTGGCAAGTACAACTTCCTCGCAGCCAAGGTTGCGGCGAAGTAGTCATCGCACGAGCGCCGGCACAAGTTGCCGGCGTACGCGGCGACGTCCACACCCTCTGAGGAGTATCGTAAGATGGCATCCCTTTCCGGCCTGACCGACGACGAAGCCAAGGAATTCCACGAGCAGTTCAAGACCACTTTCGGTGCGTTCGTCGCCGTCGCGGCGGTCGCGCATCTGCTGGTGCTCGCCTGGAAGCCGTGGTTCTGATTTAGGAGATATGGTCATGGCAAACCCGGCAGACGACTGGAAGATCTGGCTCGTCATCAACCCCGCTCAGTGGCTCGTGCCCATCTGGATTGCCGTGCTGGCAACCGTGGTGGTCATCCATGTCGCAGTCATCGGCGGCGGGAAGTACAACTTCCTGGCAGCCCCGGCAGCGGTCGCAGCGAAGTAGTCAGCGCGTTACCGCCGGCGCCCGCGCCGGCGGCTATAAACGCGATCTGAAACACTTGAGGAGCGTAGCAAAATGGCGAAGTCGCTTTCTGGCCTGACCGAAGAAGAGGCCAAGGAATTCCACGAGCAGTTCAAGACCACTTTCACTGCGTTCGTCGGCGCCGCTGCCGTCGCGCATCTGCTCGTGCTGCTGTGGAAGCCTTGGTTCTGATTTAGGAGATATGGTCATGGCAAACCCGGCAGACGACTGGAAGATCTGGCTCGTTATCAACCCGGCCCAGTGGCTGGTCCCCATCTGGATTGCCGTGCTGGCAACCGTGGTGGTCATCCATGTCGCGGTCATCGGCGGCGGGAAGTACAACTTCCTCGCAGCCCCGGCCAAGGTTGCGGCGAAGTAGTCAGCGCGTCCGCGCCGACTTCGGCCGGTGGTGGATGGGATCCGGGCACGTTGCCCGCCCCGTCCGCTGCCGGGCGTCGGCGGAAACAAGTGCCCAGCCTTGACGTCAGGGGGTGACGTCATTGTCGAACCTGGTTATTCCGCCTCCGCCCTTCCCGGAGGGCAGAACCTGATCAGGGCAGGACGCGAATGCGCCGCCGGGATCTGGTTTTCGCGATGCGGAACCCGGGTCGCACCACATGAGGTGATCCATGTCGCGACCTTATAAACCGAGCCGTCAGCCGGCACCGTCGCTGTGGGATATCGTTCGCCTGCGTTCGCTTGGCGAATCCCTGGCTGAGATCGCTGACGCCTATGGCTGCCACCGGCAAACCATCTGGGCCGCCCTGAACCGGGCCGCCGACCGCGGCGAACTGCCGCCGGTGCTGGTTGCCGTGCTTTACCCCGATGACCGCGAGGCCGCTGCGCGGCTGCTGAAGCGCTGCGAAGCCTCCCGCCCGCCGCTCCGCCGGCCGGCCTTCGCCGCCATGCAGGTCGGGGCGTAGCACGGACCGGCCAGGGTTCCGGTCTGGTATCATTCCGCGGAAACATCCTTCCACCACGTCATGCCCGGGCTTGTCCCGGGCATTGGTGTTTTCCGGGCCGCCATGATCCTGGCGGGGCGGAGGCCCTGGTGGAACGCGAGGCAAAGATCCGTGTTGCCGCCGGTTGGTATTACCCCCGGTCACGCATCAGCCTTGCCTTGTCACGCTGCCAGTCGCGCTCGGCGATGGCGTGGCGCTTGTCGCCCTTGGTGCGGCCCTGGCCGATTCCCAGTTGCACCTTGGCGATGCCGCGGTCGTTGAAGTGGATGTCCAGCGGCACCAGGGTGATGCCGTCGCGTGCCACCGCGGCGAACAGCCGGTTGGCTTCTTTGCGCTTGACCAGCAGCTTGCGCGGGGCGCGCGGCTCGAAGCGCGACAGCACGCCGCCCTGGTATTCCGGGATGTAGCAGTTGAACAGGAACAGCTCGCCTTCGCGCTCGCCCGCCCATGCCTCGGTCAGCGTGGCGCGGCCGGCACGCAGCGACTTGACCTCCGGCCCCTTCAGGACGATGCCGGCTTCGATCTGTTCCTTGATGGCGTAGTCGAACCGCGCCTTGCGGTTCTGCGCCGCGACGCCGTGCGAAATCAGCGCCGATTTCTTCTTCGTGGTGGCCATGGGCGGACTATACGTTCTGCCGCCTAATTCGGCAGCCCCAGTTCGGCCATCGCCGCGCGCACGCGGGCCTTGGTGGCCTCGGCGCAGGGGGCGAGCGGCAGGCGGCAGGTGTCGCTGGTGTAGCCGAGCAGGCTGGCGGCGTATTTCACCGGGCCGGGGCTGGTTTCGGCGAACATCGCGTCATGCAGCGGCACCAGCCGGTGCTGGAGCGCCATTGCCTCGGCCACCCGGCCCTCCTGCCAGGCGGTGTGCATCGCGCTGACCAGACGCGGCGCCACATTGCCGCTGACGCTGATGCAGCCCACCCCGCCGGCGGCCAGGAAGGCGAGCGCCGTGTGGTCCTCGCCGGAGAACTGGCAGAAATCCGGGCCACAGGCGCGCCGCGTGTGCAGCGGGCGGGCCAGGTTGGCGGTCGCATCCTTCACCCCGACGATGTTCGGGTGCTTCGCCAGCCGCGCCATGGTCTCCACGCTCATATCGACCACGCTGCGCGGCGGGATGTTGTAGATGATGACCGGCAGGTCCACCGCATCGGCAATCGCGGTGTAGTGGAGAAACAGCCCCTCCTGGGTCGGCTTGTTGTAGTACGGCGTCACCACCAGCGCCGCATCCGCCCCCGCCGCCTTGGCATGGCGGGCGAGTTCGATCGCCTCGGCCGTGCTGTTGCTGCCGGCGCCGGCGATCACCGGCACGCGGCCCTTGGCCACCGCGATGGTGATCTCCACCACCCGCTTGTGCTCGGCATGGCTCAGCGTCGGGCTTTCGCCGGTGGTGCCCACCGGCACCACGCCGTGCGTGCCCTCGCGGATCTGCCAGTCCACGAACGACGCCAGCGCAGCCTCGTCCACCGAGCCGTCCGCCCGCATGGGGGTGATGAGGGCGACAAACGACCCTTTGAACACGAAAAGCCTCCGCCCGATGGTTCGGGACACTGCGAAAGCGGCAAGCTAGGCGGGCGGATGATGCGCCGCAAGGCGGCGGCTTGTAGAAGCGGGTATGCGCGCCTTCCGCACCCGATTCGTCCTGCTCCTGCTGCTCGCCGCCCTGCCGGGGCCGCTGCCGGCCGCGCCGCCGGCGGCGGTGCAGGACGTTATGTCCGCCATCCGCGCCGCCCGCTGGGCCGAAGCCCAGGCCGCCGCCGCGCACCTGCCGGACCCGGTGACCGGCAAGCTGGTCACCTTCTACCGGCTGCTGACGCCCGGCGCCGCGACCGTGGCCGAGATCGCCGCCTTCATGGCCGACAGCCCGGACTGGCCGCAGCAGGCCGCGCTGGCCCGCCGTCGCGACGAGGCGCTGGCATCGGAACCCGACGACGCCCTCGCCGCCGCCGAGTGCGACCGGCCGAAACCCTTCGACGTCAGCGCGCCGGCCGCCCTGCTCCGCTGCGCCGAGACCTTCACCTGGCGCGGCCGGACCGATGACGGCGCCGCCATGGCACGGCGCGCCTGGATCACCGGCATCGCCGATGCCGCCGCGGAGGCGCGCTTCCTGCAGCGCTGGGAAGGCGCGCTCACCCCCGCCGACCAATGGTCCCGGTTCGATCGCCTCGCCTGGACCGACACCGCCGCGGCGCAACGCCAGGCCCCCCGCCTGACCGCCAGCGAGCGCCCGCGCGCCGAGGCGCGGCTGGCGCTGCGCCGCGACGACCCGAACGCGCCCGCGCTGGTCGCCGCGCTGCCCGAGGCCGACCGCCAGGACCCCGTGCTGGTGCTGGAGCAGGCGCGCTGGCTGCGCCGGGCCGGCCAGGATGACGATGCGCTGGCGCAGTGGAAGGCCGCCGGCGACGCCGCCGAGCGGCATGCCCCGCCGGACCGGCTGGCGGCGTTCTGGGACGAGCGCAACATTCTGGCCCGTCGCCGGCTGCGCCAGGGCGACGCCGCCGGCGCCTATGCGCTCGCCGCCGGGCACGCCCAGACCAGCGGCGAGGGCCTGGTGAACGCCGAGTTCCTCGCCGGGTTCATCGCCCTGCGCAAACTGAACGCGCCCGATACGGCGCTGCCGCATTTCCGTGCCCTGGCCGCCATGTCGAAATCCGCCATCACCCAGGGGCGGGCGCATTTCTGGCTGGCCCGCACGCTCGCCGCCCAGGGCGACGCGACCGCGGCGCAGGCCGAATACGCGGCGGCGGCGGCGTGGCCCTCGACCTATTACGGCCAGCTTGCGGTGCTCGCGCTCGGCCAGACCCCGGCCGCCCGCATCGCCGCCACCCCGGACCCGCCGGCCGACAGCCAGCGCGCCCTGGCCTTCGCCGGCCGCGAACTGGCCCGCGCCGCCGCCTGGCTGGTGGGCTGGGGCGAGCCGAACCGGGCACAGACCTTCCTGCTCCGGCTGGACGAGATCGCCCCCGACCCCGCCGACCACACCCTGGGCGCCCGGCTGGCGACCGGGTTCGGCCTGCCGGAAACCGCCATCATGCTGGCCCGCCGCGCGGGACGCGACGGCATCATCCTGCTGCAGACCGGCTGGCCGGCGCCGGCCGAGATTCCGGCCGAGTCCGGCATCGACCCGGCGCTGGCGCTCGGCGTCATCCGCCAGGAGAGCAGTTTCGACAGCACCACCGTCAGCCCGGCCGGCGCCCGCGGGCTGATGCAGCTGATGCCCGCCACCGCCGCCCCGCTGGCGCGCAAGCTCGGCCTGCCGGTGTCCATCCCGGCGCTCACCGGCGATCCGCACACCAATATCCGGCTCGGCACCGCCTATCTGCGGCAGATGCTGGACCAGTTCGGCGGCAGCGTGCCGCTGGCGGTCGCCGCCTACAACGCGGGGCCGTCCCGGGTGAAGGAGTGGCTGGCGGGCAGCGGCGACCCGCGGGCGGAGGGCGGCGACATGATCGACTGGATCGAGCTGATCCCGCTCAATGAAACCCGCAATTATGTGCAGCGGGTGATTGAGAACCTGGTGATCTACCGGGCGCAGCGGGGGGATTCGGCGGCGCATCCGGTTGTGGGGGGGCGGAGTTGAAGGAAGGCCAGGGCGCTGCCCTGGACCCGCCAGGGGTCGGTGGACCCCTGGACCCCATTCCTTTGGCGACCTGGGATGGCCTGCGCATACGGGTCGTCCAGTGGGAGCGAGGGAACAAAGTACCGCTGCTGTGCCTGCCCGGCCTGGTGCGCACCGCCGGCGATTTTGCCGGCGTGGCGGCACGGCACGGCACGGGCCGGCTTGTGGTGGCGCTGGACTATGTCGGCCGCGGCGGCTCGGCGCGGGCGCGGTCCGTCGCGCGCTATGCGCCGCCGGCGATGCTGCGCGACGTGATGGATGTATGCGCGGCGCTGCATCTGGAGCGGGTGGTGGTGCTCGGCACCAGCTTCGGCGGGCTGCTGGCGATGGCGCTGGGGGCGGCGCGGCCGGGGCTGCTGGCCGGGGTGGTGCTGAATGATATCGGGCCGGAACTCGGCCACGAGGGGGCCGGGCATGTGCGGTGGTACGTGGGCGACGACCCTGCTTTGCCCGATCTGGCGGCCTCGGTGGCGCATTTGCAGCGGGTGCTGCCCGATCTGTCGCTGCATGGCGATGCGGCCTGGCGGGAGTTTGCCCTGCTGACCTATGCGCCCGGCGCGGACGGTCGCTGGCATCCGCGGTGGGACATCCGGATCGCCCGGCTGATGAGGACAAAACCGCCCGATCTGTGGCCGCTGTTCGGCGCGCTGGCGCATGTGCCGGTGCTGCTGGTGCATGGCGGGCGGAGCAGGCTGCTGCTGGCCGAGACGGTGGCCCGCATGCGGGCGGCGCGGCCGGATATGGCGGTGGCGACGGTGCCGGAGTCGGGCCATGCGCCCACCCTGGCGGAACCGGAAGCGGTGGCGGCTTTGGAGGCATTTCTGCAATGACCCCGGCACGGTGGGTGGCGAGTTTCCTGGGCTGCGGACTGTCGCCGGTGGCGCCCGGTACGGTGGGATCGGCGGCGGCATTGCTGCCGGGGCTGGCGCTGCTGTGGATTTCGCCGCTGGCGCTGGCGGCCGGGGCGGTGGTGGTCACCCTGGTCGGGCTGTGGGCGGTGCACGCGGCGCGCGCCGGCGATGATCCGGGCTGGGTGGTGATCGACGAGGTGGCGGGGCAGTGGATTGCGCTGCTCGCCCTGCCCTGTCCGTCGGTGCTGGGCGCGCTGGCGGCGTTCGCGGCGTTCCGGCTGTTCGACATCACCAAGCCGGGGCCGGTCGGCTGGGCGGAGCGCCTGCCCGGCGCGGTCGGGGTGATGGCCGACGATGTGCTGGCCGGGGCGCTGGCGGCGCTGGTGGTGTGGGGGGCAGGCTGGGCGGTGCCCGGCCTGCTGGGCTGACCGGGCGGGAGGAAGCCATGATAGATGCGGACATCCTGGCACTGGCGGAACAGGTGCTGGCGGCCTGCCGGGCGGCGGGGCTGCGGGTGGCGACGGCGGAAAGCTGCACCGGCGGGCTGATCGCCGGCGCGCTGACCGCGATCGCCTGCAGTTCCGACGTCGTGGAATGCGGGTATGTGACCTATTCCAACGCCGCCAAGTCGGACATGCTGGGCGTGCCGGCGGTGCTGATCGATATGGTCGGCGCGGTCAGCGAGGCGGTGGCGCGGCGCATGGCCGAGGGGGCGGTGGCACGCTCGGGCGCCGATCTGGCGGTGGCGGTAACCGGCGTGGCCGGCCCGGGCGGCGGCAGCGCGGAGAAACCGGTGGGGCTGGTGTGGTTCGGCCTGGCCGGGCGCGGGCCTACGCTCGCGGTGCGCCATGTGTTCGCGGGGGACCGCGGCGCGGTGCGCCGGCAGGCGGTGGTGGAGGCGCTGTGTTTGTTGCGGGATCGCGGGGGTGGGGCTGGCGGGTGAGCGGGCTCGACCGTGAGCGGCGGTTCAATGGCGCTGTAGGGCGGGAAAGCGAAGCGTATCCCGCCTCTTGCGTGTCATCGTCGCTCTCCCGCTTCGGGTAACGCATTGCCGGCGCGGAGCGAACCGCGCGTTGCGACGGCGGGATGCGCTCCGCTTTCCCGCCCTACGCCGCCCGGCGGCGCCTCTTGCATGTCACGGCCGCTCTCCGGCTACGGGTGGCTGACTGCCGCCGCCGAGCCAGCCAGCGGGGTACATCCCGCAGGCGACACAACGATGGAACGACGAATACGGCCAATCCGAAGGGTGCTCCACCAGCCCGTGTTTCACCGGGTTAAAATGCGTATAATCCATGTGTGCGGCGTAGTCGTCATCGTCGCGGATCGTGTGTTCCCAGTATCGACGCTGCCAGATGCCGCGTTCGCCCCTGCTCTGCATGACCAATGACCGCCGTTCACCCGCGGGCATGGATTTTGTGAATGTCGTCTTGATTGACCACCATCGGCCGGGGAAGTCGGCATCGCCCTCCGGCAACGTCCACAGGCAGTGCATGTGGTCGGGCAACACCACCCATGCATCGATATGGAAAGGCGCCCGGGCACGCGCTCGCCGCACGGCTTCCCGCAGCGCATCGATTTGTGTCACCAACAAGCTGGCGCGCCGGTTGCGCAGATTGACGGTGAAGAAGAAGGTTCCACCCGGAACCCGGTTGCGGCGGTAATCCGGCATGGAGCGAGTATGTCCCGGAATGATGGGTAAGCGAAATGCCAGGATGGCGGGATGCGCTCCGCTTTCCCGCCCTGGTCGCCCCCCCGCCCCGCTAATGCCCCCCGCCGCCCGCCATCCGCGGCCTGACCATCAGAAACGTCAGCGGCAGCGCGGCAAAGAAACAAAACCCCATCACCAGCAGCACGTCGTTGTACGCCAGCGTCATGGCCTCGCGCTGCACCAGCAGCGCCAGCCGCCGCAGCGCCGCCAGATGCGCCGCCCCCGCCTTGGCCGCGGTCAGCGTCTGCGTCAGGTGGGTCAGCGCCAGGGTGGCGGCCGGGCGACCCCAGCCGACCTGCTCGTGCAGATGCAGCGAATGCACCGCAGTGCGGGTGGTGGCCAGGGTGCCGAGGGTGGCGATGCCGATGGCGCCGCCGAGGTTGCGCATCAGGTTGTACAGCCCGGAGGCATTCTTCAGCGCCTCCGGCGGCAGCGTGCCGAGCGAAATCTGGTTGATCGGCAGGAACAGGAACATCAGCGCGAAACCGCGCATGCCCTGCGCCGCCATGATCTCCCAGGTGCCGGACAGGCTGGTCAGATGCGCCAGCCACCAGCAGGAAATGCCGAAGCACAGCATGCCGAACGCCGCCATCCGGCGCATATCCACCTTGCCGGAAATAATGCCGGCAATCGGCCCGGTGAAGAACATCACCACGCCGGTGACCAACATCGCCTTGCCGATCTCGAAACTGTCGTAGCCGCGCACCTGGCCCAGAAACAGCGGCACCAGATACACCGACCCATACAGCCCGACCCCGATCACCCCCGAGCACAGGCAGCCGAGGGCAAAATTGCGGTTGCCGAGGGCGCGCACCCCGACCAGCGGATCCGCACTGCGCAGCATGCGATGGAAAAACAGCACCGCCGCCACCGCCGACACGATGGCGAAAATGGCGATCGAGTCGTCGGCGAACCAGTCGTTGCGGTTGCCTTCCTCCAGCACGTATTCCAGGCTGCCCAGGAAGGCCGCCAGGAACACCAGACCCAGATAGTCGAAGCGCCGCAACAGGGCGCGGTCCGGGCGGTCGATGTCGATGAACGACCACACGCAGCCGGCCGCCACCAGGCCGAACGGCAGGTTGATCAGGAACACCCAGTGCCAGGAGAACGAGGATGTCAGCCAGCCGCCCAGCGTCGGGCCGATGGTGGGGGCGAGCGTGGCGGTCAGGCTGACCAGCACCATGATCTGGGTGCGCCGCGAGGGCGGGAACATCAGGAAGGCGGTGGAGAACACGGTGGGGAACATCGCTCCGCCGATGAAGCCCTGCAGCGCCCGCCACAGGATCATCTCCGGCAGCGAAGTGGCGGAGGCGCAGAGCACCGAGAACAGGGTGAATCCCAGCGCGCTGATGGTGAACAGCACGCGGGTGGACAGCGCCCGCGACAGAAAGCCGGTCAGCGGGACCATGACGATCTCCGCCACCAGATAACTGGTCTGCACCCAGGCCACCTCGTCGGCGCTGGCCGACAGCCCGGCCTGGATTTCGGAAATCGAGGCGCTGACGATCTGGATGTCCAGGATCGACATGAACATGCCCAGGACCATGCTCATGAAGCCGACCCAGTGGCGCCAGGTCAGCGGCCGCCCCTCGGTCATTGCAGGCCGAGCGTGGCCGCGGCGGCGCCGATCAGCCCGTGCCGGCCGGTGCCGGCGTCGCGGGTATCGACCTCGGCGGTCACCGACAGGCCGGCGCGCAGCCATTGCGCCGATTCGGCGGCGGCGCGATCCGGCACGATCTTCACCGGCACGCGCTGCACCACCTTGGTGAAGTTGCCGGTCGCGTTCTCCGGCGGCAGCAGCGAGAACAGCGCGCCGGTGGCCGGGGCGAGACTGTCCACCCGCCCCTCCACCACCGCGGCGGTGTCGATGTCGGGGGTCAGCCGGACGCGCTGGCCCGGCCGCATGCGGCGCAGCTGGGTTTCCTTGAAGTTGGCGACCACGAACAGACGCGGCGGCGGCGGGGCGACGGCAATGAGCAGCTGGCCGGGCTGCACATGCTGGCCAAGCTGCGCCGCCCGGTTGCCGACCACGCCGTCGAACGGGGCGCGGATGACGGTGTAGGAAAGATTGTTGGCGGCCAGCCGCGCCGCCGCCTCGGCGGTGACCGCATGGGCTTCGGCCTGCGCCACCTGCGCCTCGGCCACCGTCAGCGCCTGCTGCGCGGTGGCGCGCTGGGCGCGGGCGACGTTCACCTGCGCCTCGGCTTTCTCATGGTCGGCCACTGCCTGGTCGTTGACCTGCCGCGAGGTCCAGCCGGCGCCGACCAGCACGCCGGTGCGGCCGGCCTCGGCGGCGGCGCGGGTGCGCTCGGCGCCGGCCTGGGCGATCATCGCCTCGGCCTGGGCGATGGCGGTGCGGCTCTGCTCCACCTGCCGCCGCGCGGTGGCGACCGCCGCCACCGCCTCCGCCGCACTGCCGCGCGCCTGGTCCAGCCGTGCCGCCCAATCGGCGGGGTCGAGCGAGATCAGCCGGTCGCCGGCATGGACCGGCTGGTTGTCGGCGACATGGATGGCGACGACATCGCCCTCGATGCGGGTGGACAGCACGGCGATGTCGCCCTGGACATAGGCGTTGTCGGTGCTCTCCAGCCAGCGCCCTTCGACCAGCCACCAGTTGCCGCCGACCAGCGCGGCGAGCACCGCCACCGCCAGCACGGCCACGCGCAGCAGCCGCCAGCGCCGGCGCGGCGGCACGCTCAATTCGGCCGGGGGGGCGGCAACGGGGTTTTCGGCAAGGGCATCCATCAGGGGGGATCACTGCTGTGCGATGGGCCGACAGTGGCGGCGGAGCTGGTTTCCGTCAAGACTAAACTGAACGGTTCAGTTTAAACCGCCATTGACCCGAACCGCCGCCGGCGCCAGAGTGCGCGCATGGATGGCGCCCTCCCCCCGCCGCATGAATGCTCGCCCAAGCGCCGGCAGATCGCCCAGGCCGCCGAGGCGCTGTTCCTCGCGCATGGCTACGGGGCGGTGAGCATGGACGCTGTGGCGCGGCAGGCCGGGGTGTCCAAGGCGACGCTGTATGCGCATTTCGCCTCCAAGGACGTGCTGTTCGCCGGCATCGTCTGCGACAAGGGCGACGACAACCCGCTGGAGGAGTCGCTGTTTCCGGACAGCGTGCCGGATCTGCGCGCCGCCCTGCTGGCGATCGGCCAGCGCCTGCTGCGCTATCTGCTGCGGCAGCGCACCCTGGCCATCGTGCGCATCGCCATCGCCGAAAGCGCCCGCTTCCCGGAGCTTGGCCTCGCCTTCTACACTAACGGTCCGCAGCGTTCCTGCGACCGGTTCGGCGCCTGGCTGGCGACGCTGTCCGCCCAGGGGCTTGTGCACACGCCGGACCCGTTGGCCGCCACCCACCAGTTCACCGCCCTGCTGCGCTCGGACGTGTTCCTGCGCGCGAGCCTCGGCGTGCCGCCGCCGCCGGGCGATGACGAGATCAACGCCACCGTGACCAGCGCGGTGGAAACCTGGCTGCGGGCGTTCGGGACGCCGGCGGCCTTCAATCGTAGACGAGACTGAGGGTTTCGGCCGCCAGCGCGGCGCGCGTCCCGCCCTCGACCTCGATCGTCGCCGCGTAGGTCAGGTGCACGCCGCCGGGGATATGCCGGAGATGCTTCAGCACCTGGTGCAGGCGCACGCGCGACCCCGATGGCACCGGCGCGGTAAAGCGCAGCTTGTTGGCGCCGTAGTTGACGCCGCGCGAGCTGTTGCGGATGCGGGAAATGCCGGCGGCCAGACGCGGCAACAGCGACAGCGTCAGATAGCCGTGTGCAATGGTGCGCCCGCCCGGCAGCTCGCGCTTCGCCCGCTCCACGTCCACGTGAATCCACTGGTGGTCGCCGGTGGCGTCGGCAAACGCATCGATCATCGGCTGATCAACGGTGATCCAGTCGCTGGTGCCGAGCTTCTGGCCCACATACGGCGCAAGATCGGCGGCGCGTTCGACTTCCAGCATGGTCATTCCCTCAGCAGGCGGGCGGCAAAGGCGGCGATGGCCGGACGCACGTGGTCGGGCGCCTCCAGATGCGGCGCGTGCCGCGCGCCGGGGACCATCAGCACATCGACCGGCCCGGGCGCCAGACGCAAAACGATTTCGGCCTGCGCGGCCGTGCCGTAGGGATCGTCCGCGCCCTGCACCACCAGCGTCGGCAGGCGCAGCCGGGCAAGGTCGGCGGTCAGATCGAACCCGGTTGCGAATCCCGGATCGAGCCAGGCGCGGTTCCAGCCCCGGAAGGCGTGGTCAACATGGTCGTGATAGCGCGCCAGTTTGGTGCGGAATTCGCCTTCCTGGTAGGCGTCGCGCGCCTGGGCGATCGCCGCCAGCCCGGTCGGTTCGGTGAAGAAATGCGGCGCGATCAGCACCAGCCCGGCGATGCGCGCATCCGCCACCCGCGCCCCGTACAGCGCCGCGATCGAAGCGCCATCGGAATGGCCGATCAGCACGGCGCGGCCGATGCCCGCCGCATCAAGCACGCGGGGCAGCACGGCGGTGGCCTCGCGCTGCATGTAGTCGAGCGGCCAGGGCGGCGGATTGCCGTCCGATCGGCCGTAGCCGAGCCGCGACCAGGCGAACACGCCGCACCCCGTGTTGGCGGCGAGCCAGGCCGGAAAATCGCGCCACAGCGCCACGCAGCCCAGCCCCTCATGCAGCAGCACCAGGGTGGGCGCCTCGCCCGGCGGCGGCCCCCACCAGGCCGTTTCCAGTGCGCCCTCGTCCAGGCGGATGCGCGATTCCGTCGGCCGGTCGGTCATGGCGTTGGCTCCGTGCCTGCGGCGGCTGTTCTGCCGCCGCGCGCGGCGGTGCGCAACGTCCCCCGAAGCCGGCCTGCCCTACCGGGCCAGTTCGCGCGTCATTTCCTCAATGCCCGCCAGCGTCATCGCGAACATCCGCCCCTGCATCAAATGCCGCAGCACCCCCACCGACATGCTGTGCTCCCACCGCCCCGCCGCCAGCGGGTTGAGCCAGGCGGAGCGCCGGTAGTGACCGGTGAGCCGTTGCAGCCATACGCCGCCGGCCTCGGCGTTCCAGTGTTCGACGCTGCCGCCGGGATGGGTGATTTCGTACGGGCTCATGCTGGCGTCGCCGACGAAGATCAGCTTGTAGTCCGGTCCGTAGGTACGCAGCACCTGTTCGGTCGGCAGTTCACTGTCGGCGCGGCGGTGGTTGCTGCGCCACAGCCGTTCGTACGGGCAGTTGTGGAAGTAGTAGTATTCCAGATGCTTGAACTCGCTGCGCGCGGCCGAGAACAAATCCTGGCAGACCCGCACGTGCTCGTCCATCGAGCCGCCGATGTCCAGCAGCAGCAGCACCTTCACCGCGTTGTGCCGTTCCGCCACCAGCTTCAAATCCAGATGGCCGGCATTGTTGGCGGTCGCGCGCACCGTGCCGGACAGGTCGAGTTCGGTCGCCGCCCCCTGGCGGGCGAAGCGGCGCAGCCGGCGCAGCGCCAGCTTAAGGGTGCGGCTGCCGAGTTCCGCCGCGTCGTCGAGGTCGCGGAATTCGCGCTTGTCCCACACTTTCACCGCGCGGCGGTGGCGGCTTTCCGCCTGGCCGATGCGAACGCCTTCCGGGTTGTAGCCATAGGCGCCGAACGGCGAGGTGCCGGCGGTGCCGATCCATTTCGAGCCGCCCTGGTGGCGGCCCTGCTGCTCGGCAAGGCGCTGGCGCAGGGTTTCCATCAGTTTCTCGAAGCCGCCGAGCGCCTGCACCTGCGCCATTTCCGCCGGCGTGAGCAGCTTTTCGGCCAGCCGGCGCAGCCATTCCTCGGGCAGGTCGCGCGGCGCCGGCGCTTCCGGGGTCTCCAGGGCGCGGAAATAGGTGGCAAACACGCGATCGAACCGGTCCAGGTGACGCTCGTCCTTCACCAGCGCGGCGCGGCTGAGATAGTAGAAATCCTCGATGCTGTACTCGGCCACGCCGGCCTGCATCGCCCCCAGCAGCGCCAGATATTCCGTGATCGAGGCGGGAATGCTGGCCTGCCGGAGGGCGAGGATGAACGGCGCGAACACTTTGTTATCCGTTGCGGCGCGACAGGAAGGCCAGGCGCTCGAACAGATGCACGTCCTGCTCGTTCTTCAGCAGGGCGCCGTGCAGCGGCGGGATCAGCACATGCTTCTCGGTGGAGCGCAGCGCTTCCGGCGGCAGATCCTCCACCATCAGCAGCTTCAGCCAGTCCAGCAGTTCCGAGGTCGCCGGCTTCTTCTTCAGGCCGGGCACGTCGCGCACCTTGAAGAACACGGTGAGCGCCTCGCGCGCGAGGTCGTGGCGGATGTCGGGATAATGCGCCTGGACGATCCGCTCCATGGTTTCGCGGTCGGGGAAGCGGATGTAGTGGAAGAAGCAGCGGCGCAGGAAGGCGTCGGGCAGTTCCTTTTCGTTGTTGCTGGTGATGATCACCACCGGGCGCTGCTTCGCGGTGACGGTCTGGCGGGTTTCGTAGACGAAGAACTGCATGCGGTCGAGTTCCAGCAGCAGGTCGTTGGGGAACTCGATATCGGCCTTGTCCACCTCGTCGATCAGCACCACGATCTTTTCATCGGCCGCGAAGGCGTCCCATAATTTGCCGCGGACGATGTAGTTGGCGATGTCGTGCACCCGTTCGTCGCCGAGTTGGCCGTCGCGCAGGCGGGAGACGGCGTCGTATTCGTACAGGCCCTGCTGCGCCTTGGTGGTGGATTTGATGTGCCACTCGATCAGGCGGCAGCCGAGCGCCTGCGCCACTTCGTGCGCCAGCACGGTCTTGCCGGTGCCCGGCTCGCCCTTCACCAGCAGCGGGCGCTGCAGGGTGACGGCGGCGTTCACCGCCACTTCGAGGTCGCGCGAGGCGATGTAGCGGTCGGTGCTTCTGAAGCCCAAGTCGCGGCCCTCCCCTGCTTTCGCGGCGAGATTACAGGTGGGGATGCGGCGGGCGAAAGGCCTGCGTGCGGGGGGGGGGCGGGTCCCGGCTTGGATGGGGCCGGATCAGCCGGAGCGCAGGCGGGGCGGTGTGAGCCACCAGGGGGGGCGCGGGCGCCTGGGCGGCGGGTCGATGGTGGGATGGGGCTGGATCGGGTGCGGCCGGGGTGGCGGCGCGGGTTGCCTGGATGCGGCGGGGCGACGCTTGCGGGCGGGGGAGAGGCCGAGCATGCGGCGGATGGGGGCCAGCGCGCGGCGGCCGGCGGTGCTGGCGAGCAGGTCGGCGGCGGCGGGGTCGGCCAGCAGCGCCTCGAGCTGGGAGGCGCAGGCGGCGGCTTCGGCGCCGAGGGCGCGGATCAGCCAGGCGTTCTTGGTAGGAAAGAGGGGCTTGTGATGCGGGCCGCTGTGGTTGCGGGTGCGCGGTTTTTGCGGCGGGATCGGGCCGGTGGCGAGGCGGGCGAGCAGGCGGTCCAGGCGCAGGGCGGCCCGGGTGAGGTGCTGCCATAGCGGGATGATGAGGGCGGCACGCAGAGGATCGTTGAGGAAGCGGCGGGCGATGAGGGCGGCGAGGTTGCGCAGGATGGTGCCGATTCCTGCGGCGAGGTTGGGGGTGGCGGGGTGGGGCTGGGCTTTCATGGAATTTATTCCTAGCATAGGCGGGGGTTGGTGGCAAGGGAATTGGTAGAGAGGGCGTGCCTCGATGCGAGGGTTCGGGATGGATGGGGCGGGAGTGGGTGGCTGGCGGTTCCGATGGCGGGTATGCGGCCGGGGCGGTCGTTCAGGCGCGTCGATCCGTTTCCCGATAACGGACGAAGCGTTCGATGTCCCCGCCGGCCGCGATGGGTGGAGAGCGGCGGTTGGTGTGGGGCGAACATTTCGCGCCGAAGCGGGCATTGTGCGCGCGGATAATTGCGACGGCGGCTCAGGCTTCGGCCATCCGCCGTACGCTTGCTCGCTGATACCGACCGGCGGCGGCAATGTGCTATGGTGGGCTGCAGCCCACCCTACGTGCTAACTAAAAGCAGTCCGAAAATCAGGCCGCAAGCTCACTCATCCCCTCATTTCGTTTCCGAGAGTGAACCGCAAAA
The DNA here is from genome assembly GCA_903907955.1 of uncultured Acetobacteraceae bacterium. Lineage (GTDB taxonomy): Bacteria > Pseudomonadota > Alphaproteobacteria > Acetobacterales > Acetobacteraceae > Rhodovastum. The sequence goes on from CAIVPZ010000071.1 coordinate 77,572, forward strand.
CAGCCCGCTTTGCGCCAGCATTTCGGCGAACCTCTGCATCAGCGGCAGAAGGCCGTGCTCCGGCATGTTTGGGATCAGCTCATAGAGCATGCATCCCTGCCGGAACAGCGAGTGGGTGCGCGTCTTCGACGTGTTGGACTTGAGGTGTCGGTCCATTCCCAGACTTTCTCCGGCGGCCCCGAGCATGGTGAGCAACGCCATGGCGAAGGCGTTGATCAGCAGCAGCCGATCCCGCCGCTCCGGCTCGGCGATGCGGAGCTCGGCCATTCCCATGCCGAAACGCAGATCCTTTGTATCTCGGAAGCTGGGCTCGAT